>JAWXAY010000111.1:0-12729 GCA_034439715.1 Pseudomonadota bacterium | reverse complement strand
CCCTTTGGTCAGACACTTCCCCAATACTTATTGGACAACGATTTAGCCTTTACCGCAACCCTGTGATAGAAGCACAGATTTGCGATTTTGGAGAAATTAGCCAGTTGTGCGATATCTTCAGGATGTTCAGAAAGTTTTGGCAGATTTATTTTTTTACCGCAAATTCGCCACAATAAATCTTCTCGGAACTCGCCGACCTTAGCCATTTGCTGCAAACTACGGTTGGTCGCGGCGATGACTCTTACTTTTACCCGAATCGAATTTTGTGCGCCAATGCGGCGCACTTCTCCAGTCTCTAAAAATCGCAAAAGTTTGGCTTGCTGGTCAATAGGGAGAGCTTCAATTTCATCAATAAATAAATCGCCACCATGAGCCGCCTCAGCAAGTCCCATTTTATTTTGATTCGCTCCCGTAAACGAGCCTCGTGTGTGCCCAAAAAATTCTGATTCGAAAAGGTGAGTGGGAATGGCGGCCGCATTTATTTGAATCCAGGGGCGCGTCGGTTCTTGATCGTGTAAAAGTTGAGCCACAACTTCTTTACCAGTTCCAGAATCACCTTCAATTAATACTGGGCCATCTTCACCTTTAAGAGAAGCAATTTGCCGTCGAATATCTTGTGACGTTTTGCCATCACCTATCCAACCAATTTTTTGAGAATGTGGACGACTAAAGGCGGCCTCTTTTAAAAGCCAGAGCGCTTCAACTTTATCGAGAGTTAAAGCCAGTTCCTCGGGGCTCAAAGGTTTAGGCAGAAAGCGATAGGCGCCTGCCAACAAGCAATTTTCAAGAAGTTCTTGATTGAGATTTCCAGAAATGGCGATGATTTCGATATGGGGATTTTTTTGATGTAGGTTTTCGATAACCTTTAGCCCTTGGGCTTCGGATTGATTACCTTCTAAATGCATATCAACAAGGGCCGCATGAAAATCAAAACCTGCGAGCTCGCCCGCTGAGTAAGCATGAGTTACCCGCCAAGTTTTTGGGAGTACAAGATCCACAGCTTCGTGAATCAAAGGATCATCATCAACTAAGAGAACTTTAAACGTGGCCAATAGATTCTCCGCATTAAACCCATAAATATATCATTATTTAAGCAGGCCGTCCTCGGTAATGATTTCAAATGGGGTGACAATTTAAGGACATTCGGGAATGATCTAAACCGTGAGATCTAATAAGATTCTTCTCTTAGAGAATATCCACCCAGCCGCAGCTGATCTACTAAAATCAGGTGGCTTTGCCGTCGAAACTCTCAGTAAAGCGCTCACAGAAAATGAAATTATCAAGGCTATGTCGACCACCGAATATCTTGCGCTTGGGATTCGTTCAAAAACCCATTTGAGCGAAGATGTACTAGAAAAAATAAAAAATGTTTCCGTCATTGGCGCATTTTGTATTGGGACCAATCAAATCAATCTTATTCAGGCAAATAAAATGGGGCTCCCAGTTTTTAATGCGCCCTACAGCAGTACTCGCAGCGTGGCTGAACTTGTGATTGGTGAAATCATTGCACTCGCACGTAGACTTTTCGACGTCAGTCAAAAGGCACATGAAGGAATGTGGGATAAATCTGCAAAAAATTGTTATACGATTCGCGGCAAGACTTTGGGTATTGTGGGTTATGGCCATATTGGCAGCCAGGTGAGTGTGCTGGCGGAATCAATGGGTCTTAATGTTGTTTACTACGATACTATTAAAAAATTACCTCTGGGAAACTCCACTTCGCTAGGTTCTCTGGATGAACTTTTAAAGATTTCTGATTTTGTAACTCTGCATGTACCAGAAACTGAAAACACCAAAAACATGATGACCAAAAAACAATTTCTCAAAATGAAAGCTGGCAGCTATCTCATCAATGCCAGTCGCGGTAGTGTGGTGGCGATCGAAGATCTGGTCAGTGTTTTAAAATCAAATCACCTGCATGGCGCAGCCGTTGATGTTTACCCGCATGAACCAGAAAGTAATGACGAAAAATTTAAAACTGAACTTCAAACTCTTCCCAATGTAATTCTCACTCCTCATATTGGTGGCAGTACCGAAGAGGCCCAAGAGGCCATTGGACGTGAGGTTGCTGAGAGTATGGTAAGGTTTCTTAAATTAGGTTCTACTTACGGTGCGGTTAATTTTCCAAATGTAGACGTGCAGGCAAAAAAACCAAACTGTCAGCGAATTATTAACGTCCACAAAAACGTGCCGGGCGTTTTGGGAGAAGTAAATAGTATTGTTTCGAAGGCGGGAGCGAATATTGAGAGTCAGCACTTGGCAACGGACCCACAAATTGGTTATTTAGTAATGGATTTTGCGCGTGGACAGGTTGAGAGTGTCGCAGAAGCTATTGCTAAGTTACCTACAAGTATTAAAACACATGTCTTATAGAGTCGGGGCGTAGCGCAGCCTGGTAGCGCGCTTGCTTCGGGAGCAAGAGGTCGCAGGTTCGAATCCTGTCGCCCCGACCAACTTCAAATCGGTCCGTACCGGACACATAGGTTACACATTATACCGATGACATAGGTAACACTTTCGCGCCGAAAGGGTTTTCTCCAGGCTCCACCCTCGCTGCTTCTTCATCAAAGTATCCCAAGTCATAATTCATAAAACTCACTAACCAGATTCTATCATCAACTTGTTTGATTCCGACATTCTGTCCTGCAAAAACTCTACTAAAATTAATCTTTCGTCCATCTAAGCAAATTCTTCCGCAATCAGTTACAGTCAGAGTTTTGTCGTGCATAGGATATTCAACATCTGGCAGGCCTTCATAAAGTCGTGGAGAAGGCTTGTAGATTTCGCCAGGATATTTCATTTCAAGAGCTTGATGTGGTCTTTCAAAGTTATATTCTTGAATAAAATTATCAAATTTTTCTTGTTGTTGAAAAAGGTTTTGTCCTGCTGGTCTGGTGGCTTCGTTTTTTAAAGTAAGGTGCATTCTTTCATGTCTACCGTTTTGCTCAGGGTGACCTGGTTTTATTCGTTCAAGCTCAATTCCGAGTCGTAACCAACACACTGATAAACGACTTAGGCCAAACATTGCGTGTACACTTGAAAATGGATTGCCATTGTCAGTGCGAATGGCTTTTGGCAATCCAAACTCCTTAAATGCTCTCTCAAAAACTGTAAATGCAAATTTTTCTTTCGTAGTTTCTAAAGCCTCGCAAGATAATAAATATCTCGAGCTAAAATCAGTAATCGTAAGTGGGTAACAGTAAGTTTGATTACCCATTAGAAATTCTCCTTTGTAATCGGCACACCATAAATCGTTTGGAATGTTCGTGTGAGATAAATTTGTTCCTTCCGCCTTATATCTTCTTCTCCTTCTCACATTCACTAACCCATTTCGATCCAGAACAGCATGGACTGTACTTTTTGCAGGGAGCTTTAAATTTGGATACTTTCTTCTAATTTTTTCTCTAATTTTGGGTGCACCCCAACTTGGTTTCTCTTTTTTTAATTGAACAATTAATTTTTCGATTTGAAATGGCAGTTGATTGGCTTGTTTGTAGGGTCTACGACTACGGTCAGTAAAAGCCACCAAACCGCATTCCTTGTAATTTTCCCAAATCTTGTAACCTGTCTTCCGCGAAATCCCGAACTCTCTACATAGCGAAGCCATTTTCTCGCCATCTATTATTTTTGCAATAAATTTAAGCTTCTCGTCCATGATGCTACACACCTTCCAAGGCATAAGACTTTCCTCCTATGCCAGAAAGTGTAACCTATGTGTCCGGTATAAGGTGTTACCCTTTAGTCGGTACGCTCAAATCGGTAAGAACACCCGACCGGGTGAACCCCTCACGAGGCCTTTTCTAGCATCAGTTTTGCTTTTAACTTAAATGGTTTGAGATACTCATTCAATGTTTCGGGTTTTAATTTTCGTTTGCCCTTTAAAAATTCAGAAACATTTGGTTGCGGTACTTTTGCTAGCTGAACAAATTCTTTAATGCCCATTCGCTCAATGGTGTGCTTGAGCGCGGCTTCAACGCTTAAGCCTTCGTCGCCTTCCATGAGTGCAAGAATATAAGCTTGGGCAAACTTTATACTTTTAAATTTGTGACTAAGTTCTTCATCATACGATTTACCGCGTTTCATAATCCCTCCAAAAGTCTTTTGCTAAACGAATATCTCTGTTTTGTGAGCCCTTATCTCCACCAAGTAAAAGTAAAATAATCTTTTGGCCAATTTGGCCGAAATAAACTCTATAGCCAGGACCACGATCAATTTTAATCTCAAATACTCCGCCACCAACGGGCTTTATGTTTTTCTTGGCAGCACCCATAGCTATTCTATCAATATAAGCGTAGATAGCAGCTTGCTCTGTCAACTGAAGGTCATTGAGCCAATCCCGACAAGGCTCTTTGCCTGAACTAGTGGAGTAAAAAACAAGTTGCTTCATCTCGATTTAATATACCTAAATTGGTATTTATTATCAATAATAAAATGCTTAGCACTATTTCTCGTGACCCCTGCCAGAAGATTCTAGGCTAGGTCCAGTAAATTCAGTCGCTTAGCCTACTACCCCCTGACTTGATGAAGTCATGCAGAAGTCAGAGGGTGACTACAAGAAAATTGGTTAGACATAGTTAACCCATTTATCACCAAACGGGGTATTCCAGCAATATGATTGGAGGGCATAGGTACTTCAAGGCAAAGATCTGAAAATTCTTCATCTCTACGTCAACGACATTTTGTCCAGTATCGGTGCCACGTCGATGTTGGTAAAATATCGAAATGAACCTCTATTGGTTCGAAACCATCTGCATGTTTTTGCAATTGAAGAGTCAGTTTATAGGACATTGGATCCCACCGGTAAACTCGGTTCCACGGCTCGGAAAATGGATGAAAGCTATGGGGCTGACTACGTAAGGGCATGGAATATAGTCTCTTCTGAAGGCCCGCAAATTTTCTTAACCGAGCTTCACAGTCGTTAATCACTGCTTTTTAATACCCGCAGTGACCTAAATGAATTTGAAATAGAAAATTCTCGAACGTGAAGTCGAATGCCATTTCTGAATGGCATTGGTAACCAGGCAAGCAGTTATCAAATGTTGCGCCCTTCTGACTGAAGATTGTTGGCGCTCCCATCATTCAATCCAGTTGTTTTTCGCTTTGCAAACCATTCGGGCCGCAACCGAGTCCCACCGTTTCATAGGCAACGTTGCACTCTTAAAGCGCCACATAGCACGAATATCTCGAGTATATCCCAAAGAAATGGTGGCGGTGATTTGAAAACGTAAACTTTCATATCTAGATATCATCAGAAAGAAGCAGATGAGGGCAACAATCCAATGCTTTGCTGACCTTCTTAAAATGCAATCCGCAATACTCCTTGAACGGTCCAATCTTCTATCTTTTTTTGGATATCATCGTAGTTTTCGGTGGTGAGGGACAACAGTCCCGCCGTAATAATGTTTTGAATGAGCTTTGAATTTACAACGGAAGGTTTTATTTTAGATTCACCTTTTTTGTATGCCACTTCTAATAGGGCGAAAATTCGCTGATGTCCCATGGCCACGAGCTCGGAATTAGATTTTTGAAAATCCTTTTTTAGACCACAAATGTAATAATAGTAAGCCCAAAACTTTGCGTAATTGGGGTTTTCTCGGGTCCATTCAAAAGTCGACCTCGTATAAGCTATTAGTTGATCTTTGCTAGACGGGTGCTTTGACAGCCTCTCGACGGCATATTGTTGCATATGCGCTCGTACAAAACGTGCGCCCCATTTCAAAAGATCTTCTCGGTTTGGAAAGTAGTGGATAATCAGTTGGCGAGTTACCTTACATTTTTTAGCTAGGAGATCAAAGGTCATCCGATCGGCACCTTCTTTGGCTATGATTTTTAAAGCCGCGTGCACAATTTGAATTTGTCTTTGTTGGGCTTTGCTGTGTCCAACTCCCATAAATTCTCCCCAGATAGTTTTAGCGATGTTCTGGTCAGCTTTCATAGGGCCTCCTGATAAGGTGATCGGAAATATTTACTATAAAGTAAATTATATTTACTTTATAGTAAATAAATGCCAGTATGCGGCGTAACAAAGGAGTTTTTATGAAAAAGTTTTTAGTTTTGTTCCTTGCCTGTCTAAGCAGTGCATCGGCTAGTGAAGCCAATTGGAAGCCCGTCTATGTTTGTGAAGGCGGCAATGTCGTTATCGACCTTGAGCAAAACGCTAAACAGTATATTCAGCTTGTGACCTACGACTCACGTATCTCGTCGGCAATTGAAAATGGGAGTGGGCAGGCTCTTCTGTTTTGGCATTACCCCCAGACAGGTGCGCGTGTGATGATGATTCGCGGCCAAGACAATAACTTGACCTCAGCTGTTCCTCGTCAGGCTTTGAATTTTACAAGTGCGTTTGGCATCACAATTCAAGAAGATCGTGGACCAGGCAAACTCACTTTCAAATATAGAACACAACGAATTGCTACTCGGCCTAAAGTGGAATTCGTTTTTAACGATTGCAAATTTGTGAGAGCAAACTGGTAATAAAAGATTTAAATAAAATTATTTAGGAGAAATAAAATGAAAATGCTATGTCTTTTTTCTGCAATTAGTATGTCGATTTTTGGTCTTAATGTTTTAGCTTCAGAAGCTTATTTGGATTGTCCAGAAGGCACAAGCAAGACTCTTGAATGTGAAGCACAGGGCTTTGGAAACGGTTTATACGTGTCTGGCGCCCGTGTATGCCGAGGAAATTTGGGAGATTTCTTAGTCGTACTTTGGCAAGGTGACACAGTGGGTTCAGCGAGCCCAGTAAATGTGGTCAATAACGCAAATTCAACCGAATACAATAACTATAAGCAGGGATTCATCTCACAGTCTCTTTCTGTTGGTAAAGTAGTACGAAGGGGTAAAAGCTCGAGTGTGTACCGTTATTTAAATATGCAGGGTACGACGACAGAAGTAAAAATGACTTGTGAGCACGAACGTTTCAATTAGATTGTTTCACGCAATTCGCTGGCCCAGATATTGCTATTTATCCTTAGAGTATGGAAACGTCTTGGAAAAAGTCTGAAATTCACTTTCGCATTGGCTTTCTGTCAAAACTTTTGACAGTGAGCCTACTTTTTTCGTCCAATGCTATAGCGAGATTTGACTGCCAGAAACTTTTTTCAGAACAAGTGCCCAACTTCAATGTGGCATTTGATCAGGTGACCTCGATCTGGAACGACTCCCATCTCACCCTGGTCTCGCGAGAGGTTCATCCCACTGTCGACTACCAGTCGATTGGGCCTCTGCACCAAGGAAATTACCGGGTTTTTACCCATCAAATTTTCTCTGCAGAACTGTTTAATGTTGAAGTCCTCGATTCAACGAACATTTTGGATCATCCAATTACCGATAATAAATTTTCAAGTCAAAAATATTCAAAAAAGGCCATAAAAAATGGTCGTCATAGGCAGGCTCAGTTGCTGAATGAAATTTTGGATTTTGTTTTACCACTCTATAAAGAACGCCGTGGTTGGAGTGAAGAGTTCATTACCCATCTTCGACGTAAAGCTCATGAGAGTATCGACCACACTCGATATATTGTTGTTCGCGACAAAAGCGGCAACATTGTTGCAACACTTGGGTTATCTCGAGCCACTTATGGAAAAGTAAAATTTCATAACAAAATTACGCAAAAGGTAGAAGAGCTAACGGGCCCGTTCGGTAGACGATTTTCTGACGATAACTATCAGGGGCTTTATGACAACACCTATGGAGTTGGCTATGCATTACCTGGCTTGTGGGGAAAACCAATTCCACTTTTACCGATGGAAACTCTTTTTTCTGAAAAAGCATTTCTTCCACGGCCAAGCACTCGGGAAGATCTGGAGCCAGACTTGCAACAGCAGTTTGGAGCTGCCAATACAATTCTTAAGCAACGCGAGTTATTTCTTCGCACGGATTACCGCGGCACTGAAAAGTTCATATGGAAGTGGCCAAAAGGTGCGGAGCCTGACCTTGACAAGCTTATAGAGTTTTCAGTGGGACAAATTTTTGAACCTACAAAGTTTGCGATTGCGAAGGATAAGGAGTTGCGGCAATTTGCTCATAAGGAAATTCTACTTCAGCTATTTGCAATGATTTTTTCTGGCCGAGGCTCACCAATCGATGAAATGCAAAACCAGTATCTTTACACCTACAATGATGAAGCGGGAATAGCCTTGTACCGTCGATTCGGTTTTGAGAAACTAGACAATGTTAAATCCCAAATTGTCGATGGGACTAGGTGGTTTGTTTTAGGTTTATCTCCTAGAAGATTGTCTAATTTTCTGCTGAACCATAAAAATATCAGTGAAGATGAAGCAAGAAATATTTTGGAATCCTTACAAGCCGATTTCAGTCGTTCGGAACCGTCTAACAGCGAATTGCCCTGATGTTCACCGAACATACAGTATTTAAAGCGCGGTGTTAGCGACAAATGTGACCCGTGCTAAAATGGACGGATATGCTAATCGCTTGTTCATTAACTATTTAAGGCAGTGTCCAATGTAAGGGGCTCAGTCTAAATCACTTGTTTCTAACATGGGGTGAGAGCGCGATTGCTCTGACTTCGTAGTTTTTTTAGTGATGGGTCGTTCGGCCATTAAGCCCCACGTTTTGGGGTAAAAATTAAAATTTTCCTAATCAAATAAAGTTTGCTATTTTTTTTCGCCATCTTATTGATATTACATTGAAATATTGGACGCATTATATCAATATCCTGCGAAGTATTTTGAACGCATACTATCAGTACGGGGTAATTTTGAGCAATATTAAAAATAATTTCTACTTATCTATTTTGCTCGGATTTATCTTAGCTAATGCCTTTTTATTTCAGAATTGCGCTGGATATAAGTCCTTTGATTCAAAGACACTATCCACATCAGCGTCGAGTATAAATAACCCTTTTGAAGCCACGCCTATTGCCTGTAAGATAGTTGACGATCCGATGCGAGTGACTGTGAGGAGACTCAATAAAAATGAATATAATAATACCATCCGTGATTTATTTGGCATTGCCATTAGACCTGCAGACACATTTGGTATTGATCCATCAGGATTAAATTTTGATAATAATTCAGATGTCTTAAGTATCGATGGGATTCTAGCGGGAAAATATTTGGACGCTTCTCAAACTATCGCGAATGAAGTTTTTAAGACCCCAAGTAAATTTATGATTTGTAGCCCGAGCGCCACTCTCTCTGCTAAAGCTTGCGCCAGGAAAATTTTAGGTGCCATTGCTAAAAGGGCTTATCGTCGCCCCATTTCTGAACTAGAGTTGGTCCAACTGGAAACGGTAGTGGACGTTGCTTCTAGTCAGGGAGATGGGTTTGAAAAAGCCATTTATTTGGGAATTCAAAAAATATTGATGTCCCCAAATTTTTTGTTTCGCATTGAGAAACATAGCGCCCCGGACAATCCTAATGTGGTGGTTCAGATCAACGACTATGAATTGGCGACGCGTTTATCTTATTTCATTTGGAGTTCAATGCCAGACGATACCTTGTTCGCCTTAGCCGCAACGGGAAGTCTAAAAAATAGTAGTGTTTTGAAAGAGCAAGTTAATCGCATGTTAAAGGATAGTAAGGCACAGTCACTTGTCGACATTTTTGCCAGTCAGTGGCTGGATCTTTCATCACTCAGTACGCATGACGCTGATATGGCACTTTTTCCGGCACTCACTGCAAAACTTAAAGATGATATGTTGATCGAAACTAAATCCATGATCGCCAGTGTTTTTCGTGGAACAGCTTCAGTGTCAGACTTCGTGAAGGCAGATTATACATTTATAAATGAAAATTTAGCTAACCACTATGGCATAAGCGCTAAGGCAGTTGATGGAAAAACCTATACGGCAGATCAATTTCGTAAAGTTTCTCTGGTGGGAACAGAGCGAAGAGGTTTAATTACTCAAGGGTCTTTACTCACCATTACCTCTCATGCAAATGAAACGTCTCCTGTGATTCGCGGAAAATGGGTTATGGAAAATCTTATGTGTTCCGCGCCCCCTGAACCACCAAGTAATATTTCACTTGGGAACCCTCCCGAAGGTTTTGTCGGTACTCGCAGACAGAGAATCGAATATCACAGTAAAAATCCCACCTGTTATTCTTGTCATTCGGTAATGGACCCAATAGGTTTTAGCTTAGAAAAACTTAACCCGATTGGGCAATGGCGTACGACATTAGAGGGTGACACAATTGATGATACAGGAAAACTTCCAGACGGAAAATCCTTCGCCGGTGCAACCGGGCTTGCGGATCTTTTAGATGAGAGACCACAATTCAAAACTTGTTTCTCAAAAAAAATTACCTCTTTTGCTCTCGGGCGCGAGCTTAAGCCATTTGAAAATTGTCGAATTCAAAACCTTGCCTTAGCTAATATAGATTCGAAAAAAACATTTGCCGATTTAGTCTATGCGCTTGTCACCAATGATATTTTCTTAAAGCAAAAAGGCGATGGGGGAATTTAATGAAGAAATCACATTTGGATCGAAGAACATTCCTTAAAGCAGGTGGTGCGATGATCATGCTCCCGTTTTTGGAAGCCATGATTCCACTAAGGGCAACTGCAGCCTCTGTTATCGCCGGCATTCCCATTAGAACAGCATTCTTGGTTTTTCCGTGGGGCAGTTTTTATGATAGCTGGCTTCCAGTTGGTTTGGGTGCGGCTTATCAATTTCCAACTGAGCTTCAGGGCCTCCAAGCTTACCGGAGTGACATCACCATGCTTTCAAATCTCACACAAAATACTTTAAATCCCGACGCACCAGGCGTTCATGCTCGTGAATTTGGAACTTTTTTAAGTTGTGCCGTCAATAATCCATCTTTAACCGATATTCGGTCGGGAATTTCTGCTGATCAATATATTGCAAATTTAGTGGCTAGTCAGACGCGTGTCAGATCAATCAACATGACTTATCGTGATCATGGTGGAAAAGGCGATTCCGTCTACAGTTCTTATTACACCAAAACATTATCTTGGGCCACGAATACTACTGCGGCTCCTCGAGTAAATAGCCCCGCAGAGGCCTTTGATGCTCTGTTTGCTGGTGGCGCTGTTTCGACAACTCAAACTAATGCTGAAGCCGCAAAAATTCGCGCTTACAAAAAAAGTATTCTTGATTCGACAAAAGAATCATTAAGTAGTTTGACGAGAGAATTAGGAAAATCAGACAGAGTAAAAATGGACCAGTATCTAACTTCAATTCGCGAAGTCGAAATAGAAATTAATAGTACTCCACTTCCTACCTCAACAAAGCAATGCAATAGCGGCGTTAGGACAGACTCAGCGGTCTTTGCGACCCATACAAAATTGATGCTTGATTTGATGGTAATTGCGTTTCAATGTGATCTGACTCGTGTGATTACAAATAGAATGAGTTCGGGTGATTTTAGTTTTCTCGGAGTGATCGACAATCATCATCTTGTTTCTCATTATTCACTCGATCCGTCTTACGCCGAGAAGTATAAAAAAATTATTCGGTGGTATGTTGGTCAGTATGCGTATCTGCTGGGGAGGATGAAAGCTATTACGGAACCAAATGGTAAGACCCTATTAGATAATAGTATGCTGCTATTTGGATCGGGCATGCAAATGGGTGCGAACTCGCACACTACAAATCGTCTCACTTTATTGTTGGCTGGTAAGGCCGGTGGTCAGATTTTATCAGGCAGAGCAATAATGCCAAAAACTGAAGTGAGATTTGCGAATGTCTATATGGCAATGCTTAAGATAATGGGCTATGCTGGATCATCATTTGGCAATAGCAACGGAATAGCAGATTTGGCTTAGGACGCCTCAACTGATAAATTTCTTAATCGCAAACAAGTTTAAGATGGCTTATTAAGTAGAAGCCAGTCGATATTCATAAATGCCAAGGTTTCGGGATCTGAAGGAGAATAGATTTTTTCTGCGTTTTCAATAAACTGTAAAATCATATTTCTTAATTTAGTAAAGTCTTTTTTTGACAAGGTTACGGGTAGCGTAAACATTAATTCGTCCCCAGTTAATTTATTGGCCCTTTCAATTGCCTTGAGTCGCCAGTTGATATGGTGGCGACCTACTAGGGGCGACGTAGCAGGTAGATGTGTTTTTAACGGACCATAAGTTAGCAGGCCATTTTTTTCTAAAACCAAACCACAAGATAAAAGAAACTCTAAAGTTTCTGCGATTTGAGTTTTTGATAAATCCAAACTCTGTGATATGGCCTCCAATGAGTTCATGCCAGGAATCGACGTTAACAAACGAGTCGCACTGTAAAACCAATTTGAGTAAAAAGTGGCTTGATCATTTTTATTTAACTGCTTTGACTGCCCAATTCGATTTACAAGTTTTGTTGATTTCAATTTTATTTCACGGATTTGCTTCTCAAGTAAATTTTTAATTTTATGAGTACCGGCCCGCTCGAGCTGAACTAATGCCACATAATATTCTAAATCCAGATTTATTAGACCCAAAAATTCTGCGACAGAATAAGCTTGTTCAAAAGTTAAATTTTTGTCTCCTTGAAATATCTGACTTATTAATGAGGTATGTAAGCGAAGGCTTCTGGCCATGTTCAGCCACTGCCCCCGACCACGCTTAGGCATAGCCGTTATTTTGGATTTTGTGAACACCTTATAGTCGTCATAATCAAAAATATTCATAATATCAATAGGATACAATTTATTTAAGCATAGGCAATTTAAAGCATATATTTTTTGGATCCTAAGTCTAGTTGTATTCGTTTAGAGGTCTTAAAGGGTCCTGAGAGAGTCTTTTTTAGATTTT
>JAWXAY010000110.1:0-18963 GCA_034439715.1 Pseudomonadota bacterium | reverse complement strand
TATAAATTTTATATAAAAAAATAAATTTTTATACTGAAGAACTTAATCGTGCCCTTAAAACCATTGGCGCGTTTGATGCCGAAAGTGATCCTAGTATTTTTTTTCGCGACGGCATTGTCGATTTTAAAAAATTGGGACTTGGGCTCGGACAGATCGCTACTTTTATCTCTGGACAAAAAGCTAATGTCGCAACCCAAGAGGCATTTAACAAGTTCACCCTTACTTGTGAACCCCTCCACCAGAAACTGACGTGGGCGGAGTTAACAGAACAAAATCCCCACTGCCAGGAATTATTAAATAAAAATTACCAGGCATTTTTGAATCAAAAGCTTTCAGCAGGTGATAATGTGGCGCTACGTCCTCTAGGGCAACACATCACATCGCTACCTACGACTTCTGTACTGGTGGGCTCTGCCTACCAGCAAGCGCGTCTTGCCTATAAAAGTTACCATAAAAATTTAGATCGCGGCGTCGCAGAGCGCTTTGTCCTCAGCAACACCTCAGAATTAAAATTCGGCTATTGGGGACCAGATCAGCTTCTACAAACCATCTCGCGTAATTTAAAATCGAATCATCAAAATGACGAAAAAAGTTCGCGGTTTATGGGGTTAGGTTCAACGACTTGGCTCGAAGTACTCCGCTTGTCACCGGCCGAACCGGGCTTGGCATCCTTTCAACCTATGAAGGTGAACAATCAGGGCGCCTATTCTGCAGGGGGATGGTCAGATCTTCACCCCGTTCTCGTGCTAAAAGCGGCCGGCTGCGAAAATATTATTTATGTAACTCGAAAAGGTGGTGAATCTTTGTTTGGACAAGGCATCGCTAAACGGCTTCTTAATCTTGATCGCAGCTGGGAAAAGCTAAGTACTAAAAACCCCGAAGCACTTCGACGAAATAAAATCTTAAATGATATTGGCGAAGATAACGATCAGGACTCTCTGTGGAGCCGACTTTACAACGTCGCCAATCCCAACAGTTCTTTTATGAAATCTGTTGCGGTCGCCGACGCGGTATTATGCACAGACTGGAATCAGTACGATGTTAAAAAAGAACTTCCTCAAATGGTGCACGAATCCTACCACGCTCCCTTTATTTTAAATTCCCATGCTAAATCGGTGAGATCTACCCTGCTAAATTCATGGGCCCGCATTGTCGACGAATCAGAGGGTGGGACTAATGGGATGCCAGGATGGCCCGGCTGCCATTGAGCGGAAAAATTGTAGAGGCTGACGACAGTATGCCTGCTGACACCGCCTATCGCCTGGCCAGCGAAGGCACTGCACTTCTTTGGCAGGGTGACTTTCAAAACGCACGACAATTGTTAAATGCAGTGGCTCGGCGCACAGATCGCAAGTCCCCAAAAAAAGGTTCGTCGCTCGCTGAAGTCTTTCACCTTCATCGTCAGTTTCAATCTCAGCGCGCCCGTATTTTAAATAAGTTACTGATAACCCTCGAGGCCGATTACCGAATTCTTTTGCCACGCGCTCCCGATATTAAGAAAGCCTGCACTGAGGCTTACGGGTTGAGGGAAGGACAGCAGCAGCAGACAACAGTACCGCTACGAGAATTGTTGGGAATTATTGGCGCTCATGAATGGCGAAAAAAAGGCGTGTTTGTCCCCGCACTTAACGAGCGCATCCATCCCCACTATGGTGTCTTCGCGCCTGTTCGAAGCGAGTATGTCAATTTGGTTGCAGAAATGCCACTGCCATCGCTAACGTTGGCCTTTGATGTCGGAACAGGTACAGGAGTTCTGGCAGCAGTGCTGGCCAAGCGGGGCGTAGCGCGCATTATTGCCAGTGATCAAGACCCTCGCGCCCTGACTTGCGCCATAGAAAATCTCGATCGTCTTGGCTTTAAAAATCAAGTCGCAGTTGTGCAGGCAGATCTTTTTCCTGAAGGGCGTGCACCTCTGATTGTTTGTAACCCACCTTGGATACCGGCCCGGCCTAGCTCTCCTCTAGAACATGCAATCTATGATCTCGATAGCCAAATGTTGTTGAGATTTCTAAATGGACTTGCCTCCCACTTAGAACCAAACGGTGAAGGTTGGTTGCTACTTTCAGATTTGGCGGAACATCTAGGACTGCGTTCGCGAGATCAGCTTCTTAAGGCAATTGAAAACGCAGGACTCAAAATTTTAGGAAAAACCGACATCCCATCTGCTCACCCTCGCACCAGGGACGAAAGCGATCCGCTTTACACGGCGCGAGCTGCCGAAACCACTTCGCTTTGGCGTCTGGGCGCCAAATAAACTCAATTTAACTAATTTTAATTGCTATATTAATATTTTATTATTATTATATAAATATAATATAATTTTTAATTAATTCATATTTAATGTAGGTTTCCCCTTCAACCAAGGGGGATTAAATGAAGTTTTTATTATTTTTATTAATTAGCATTACAGGTCTTAATGAAGTTAGGGCCAAATCAGAGATAAAAGAGATATTAAGAATGAGTGAGGCCTACCAAGAAATTAAAAAACAAGTGAGCAAGTACGGGTCAAAAAACGTATTGGTAGTGTTTGATATTGACAGTACACTTCTCTCACTAAATCAGGGTCTCGGCAGTGACTACTGGTTTACTTGGCAAAGTGAAAAACTCAAAAGCGGCGATGTAACAGACAGAGTAGCCAATGATGTCGTCGGTATTCTGGATGTTCAACTCCAATTATATACGCTTTCGAGAATGCACCCGCCCGAGCCAGAAACTCCGCACCTAGTTTCACAACTTCAGGCCGAGCGAATTCCAGTTATGGTACTCACATCAAGGATGACCAATTTTAGAGACATCACAGAACAGCACCTTAGGGAAAGCAAATACAATATCGGAACCACTAGCCCCGCAGTTTTACGTGATACCGGGTACAACTATATTCCCTATGACCCCTCACACCCTTCTGACTATGGGCTAGAAATAGAGGATGTTGAATTAGCCAACACTAAACAAGTTCCGCAGGTGAATTACAAACAGGGTGTGTTTTTAACCGCGGGGCTTCATAAGGGCGTAGCACTCAAGTCTTTTTTGGGTGTAAAAGCCAAACACACAAACTATCGCGCCATTGTCTTTATTGACGACCGAAAACACAACTGCAAAGCGGTGGCTGACGTGTACCGTAGTTCTGATTTAGAGGTTGTAAGTCTGCGCTATGGGTTTGAAGACCAACTCATAGAAACATTTAACAAAAGCACCAAAGCAGAAGCCATTAATGGGTACAATCAACTGATGAAGCTAAAGGAAAATGTATTTCATTAGTAACTTGGAGGTAATCTATTTTTAAGGTTTCAAACGTCTCACTTCTAAAGTATTTCTGCGATGCTGCCCAATACGGGAGCGTCGCAGCCTCAGCGCGCTCCAATAACGTTTCTCAGCCAGCGATCAGTCAAGGCATTAGAAAATTAGAAGATCAACTGGGCGTTGAATTGATTCTTCATCAAAAAAATGCGTTTCATGTAACGGCTGAAGGCAAATTACTTTTAAAACATGCAAAACCTATTTTTGAAAGTCTGGTTTCGTTAGAACATCAGATTAAAAATTCTGCCCAGGAAATTTCTGGTGATTTAATACTGGGATCGAGTCAATCAATATCGATCCATTTAATTTCGGAGATTTTTGCTAAGATAAAAAAAATAAGTCCTAAAGTGCATCCCATTCTAAAATTGGGCAAAACAGAAACAATAAAAGATTGGGTAGCGGACGGAGTTATTGAAATTGGACTAGCTATTGACAAAGGTGGTGCACAGGGCCTCACTATCGACACCATACATAAGGGCAATTTTATTACCATTAGAAGCAAATCGCATAGCAAGTTAATTGCTGAACCTCAGTTTATTGTGACGGAAACACGTAATGAAGTAAGTGAGCTTCAAAAATTATATCAATTACGATTTAAAAAACCGGCGCCCATAATCATGACTGTTGATAGCTGGAATGTAATTTGTAGCTTCGTTAGCTGTGGTCTTGGTTATGGCCTCGTTCCCGATTTTATGCTTACCACCCACTCTAATCTCGAAAGATTCGACAAGATTCCTTATATTGAATACAAGCTTTGCGCCTATTACAAAAGTCCCAAACTTTTATCAAGACCAGCACAACAGTTTTTGCAGTTCGCGAAGGAAAAACGAGACAGATAAAATCACCTTGCCAAGCCCCGAGGTCGACCGCTAAGATTGACCAGAGAATCGTAAGCAGTGGGGGTTTGAAATGGGAATAATTGGAACTATTGTAATTGGGTTTCTTGTGGGTTTAGTTGCCCGATTTTTGAAACCTGGTGACGATAAAATGGGTTTCATTTTCACAACCCTTTTAGGAATTGCAGGAGCCTTTTTGGGATCTTATCTTGGACAAGTATTCGGTATCTATCAGATTGGCGAACCCGCAGGTTTTATGGGGGCTGTTGTCGGAGCCATTCTCGTTTTAGCTTTCTTAAAAATAATCTCGAAACGCCCATAGAATAAGTTATCACAAGGATTTCAGATATTGAGTCAGATCCCTCATATTTTCTTCACTCAATCCCAGCGCCTGTCGGCTGTTGTAAGTCGCAACGACCTCATCCAGGGTAGCGGCCGATCCATTGTGAAAATACGGCGCATGCTGCCACACACCCTTTAACGGTGCTGTTCTGTATTGCTTGGTGGCGCTGCGAGATGCGTAACTAGGTACACCATTGAGCTCAGGTTCACTCACTACTTCACTTGGTGGATGTAGGCGCTCGTTGGCGTCTGTGAATTGGGCTCCGCTATGGCATCTGTTGCACTTTGCCGTACCTGCGAAGATCGCTTTACCTCGTAGTGCCGCTGTCGGATCGAAGCTTCCCACGGGCGCTGATGGAGCCGCCAAAGAAAGCTGGTAGGCCTGGAGTGCCGCCAATTTATTGGTGATCAGGTCATTTGTTCCGATAGTGATGTTCAATCCCGTTCTTTGTTCTGAAAATGTTCCGTGGCCACCCATTTGGGTAACGCCAACATAACGATTCCAGTAGGCGATGTTTTCACCATCGCCTGTTGAAGTGATGCGATTCACTCCCTTGAGTCCATAGGCTGGCGGAATAACTTGGGGACCATTAATGCCGTCCTGATTGAAGCGCGGATCATATTTTCCTTTACCCCAGGAATTGTAAATCGCTTTCTGTGCCGACGTTAGCGCTGGCGAGAGAGCGATAATGGCCCCAGGATTTAGATCACGGTTAGGCCAGCCGTCCAGGCGCTTGCCGATGCCGGGAGCAACTGAATTATCTACTGTTGAGTGGCATAAGGCGCAGGTAACTCCCACTCGAGTCAGTGTATCTTTGCCATTAATTGTTTGGACAGTACCCTTAAGGCCAACGATTGCATTAAGCTTTAACAGAGCTACTGTGGTGTCAGGACTTGTAAGATTGACGGCTCCATTCTGAATTCCCAGTACAACCGCCTCCGGAAGCGCCTCGGAGTCGATCTTAAGACCAACGGAAAACGCCGTTAATGGATCAACTGAAGTACGAATCACTTCGTGTAGGCGCAGTGAATCGCTCCACAACGTTTCATCACCAAAAGTTTCGAAGCGAAAAGTTTGCTTGCCCTCTTCGAGTTGCTCGCCCTGTGGCTTTAAGTTTTTTGCATCAGGGGCATTTCTGCGGCGGCTTCCATCACAGGCTGTGAGGATGACTATCAAAGATATTCCAAGAATGGTTTTACGGTTATGCATAAAATTAATCCTGTTCTGGCGATTCAATCGCCAATATATTATTCACATAATTGCCGAACTGCAAATGCGGGACCAAAACGCGAAAACGAATTATACTCTGCCCTCGGCAAAATCATGTACCAATTTGATCCGGTGAGAACCAATTCGCCTCGTCTTCCAATTTCTTCAGCGGCATTTTTTATAATTGAAGTGGTAGATTAGTCCGCCTTTGGGAGCTCCATCCACCGAATCTAGTGACGCGATGGCTTGTTCAGAGCTGCCGCTCGCTTGTAAACTAAGTGCAATGGTAACGTTTAGATTGGCAGTCGCGCCACAACCCACCCTTTTCATTGCACCTGCGCCCAAAGTTTCTGTGAACAAAAAATCTCCCAAAAAGATTCCCTTTACTTTTCTGCGGTAGATGCGGCCGTTGTCATGTGGGCCTAAAGCATAATCGACTAATAATTCAGAATGTTGCTTTTCACTTAATTGGGCAAAACCGCGATAATCTACCTTGTAGACGCCAATACTATAACCAGCAGGTAAAACCAAAGGAACGCTTAGGTTGCAAGATTTCCGGTCCATATCCAAGCCCGTGCTTCCACCCGCTTCTACTTTGAAGCTATCAAAAAGTATGCTGATGGTGCCCCCATCAGGAGAAGTTACCACCGAATATGTTCCATTTGGGCAGCCACTAGCTCCCTGCGCAAATACCGCTGTTAGTGAAAACACAACATCAAAAAACAATTTTAATAATAAGAACATTGATGTCTTCCTTTAAATTAGCGCGGGGCGCTTGCCCCGCAGTTAACTAAATAATATTATCATCCGCATCTATTATCATCCACATCTATTATTATCCGCATCGACGCCATTGCAGCCGGTAAATAATTGCCGCATTTACATCTTCGGAGTCGACGGTCGCCATGGCTTCTTGGTTGTTATTCGTACTCACTCTGATGCTCGAATTTGTTCGCAAATTTACATCAGCTCCACAGGCTGACCAAACTAACGCCGTAACACTCAGCTGATTTTCGATTAAGTAGTCATTTGTAAGTGGCCCATAAAAAGATCTTCTAAAACTGGGTCCCTGGCTTCCCGCGAAAAAGTACTCAACGTTAAATTGAGACGACGCGAACCGCGGGAGATTGTTAAATCCGCGATAATCAACTTTGAGAATTGATACACTATAGCCTTGTGGAACATGGACCGGAATAGCTACGTTGCAACTTTTACGATCAAAATTTCGTCCAGTAAATCCACCAACTTCTACAATGTAGGCATCAAAAAGTAGGCTCAGACTTTGAGCATCAGGACTTAAAGTGACAGATACGGTCCCGGCTGGGCAACCTGATCCACCATAGCCCGGTATTCCCAGCGAAATGTCATCTGCAAACGCTGATGAGCTCGCAAGGACGATCGTGAAGAGTAAGTTCATCTTATTAAATTTTTTCATTTTTATCCCCCTGTTGTGAATATTCCAAATTTCTCTTTTGCGACAAGCATGCCAAGGTGCAGACGAGCAAGGGACCCATCGGCCGCAATTTTAAAATAGGAAGAGTAAAATTGACTCAAGTAAGGGGAGGATATTCGCCTCAGGAATAGTGGTAATGAATGGCACGAAAATCGCAGTTTATCTCTCCTTTACGATTAAAACCAATTAACTCGTACCGAAGGAATCTTTATGAAAACTTTAGTCCTATTAGTGACAACAATTGTTATGAGTACTTCGTCTGCTTTGGCGGCTCATCCCAAAGACGAAGCCTGTAATCAGTATTTTAGTGATGTGTCGGAAAACAAATCAGCTGAAGTTCGTCTGGCATCTGGCCTAATCGCCTTTAATGCAGCCTTTGAACTAAATTTGAATCCCAATCAATTGACACAATTGCGAGCTCATTTCGACAAAATGATAGCAACATATCCTAACCACCAAATTCAAATTGAAAAAAGCATTTACTTCGGATGTACAACAGCTCTGGCGTCGGACGATATAGCTGAGGCTCGAGAACTAATAAAAGACGTAATTAAAAATTAACGTCGAGTGTTCACTATCTTATGCGTTTTAAACTGATACCCTTTAGTGGTATGGATACTCTCTCACGCGTCGAAAAGTTCAGTAAACTCAGAGGCATCTCGGACTCCTTGTGGTCCAAATACACCTAAGTGTATTTGGAAAGCAACGAGAGGACATAAGCTCTTTAAATTTATGAGTTTTTCGAGACGCTAGATCGAAGCCATACCACTAAAGGGTATCAGTTTGAGGTCATTTATAGAGGGCCGCTTTTTGGCAGTCTTCCAAGCTATACCTAGCAACTTACTCTTTTATAAAATTCGCGTAAATTCAACCTTTGGAAAGTAGGATTTATGAAAAATAATTATATATCGAAAATCTTAGTAATATCTCTAGCCTGCCTGATCGGAGTCCTATCCCTCACTCAAAAATTAGAGGCATCCCCTTCTCTTGTCGACTTAGCAAGTAGTGGTGGCGGCATCGTGCCCCCTACCGATCAATCAAGCGTTCGTGCCTTTCCAGAACTGAGCGCTGAAGCAGCCGTTTTCCTCGGCCTAACGGAACAAAGTTGGAAAGAGTATAATAGCCAAAGATTTGAGTTGTATGATTTTTATGAAAAAATATTTGCTAAAGCAAATTCGGTCTTCGGTATCTCGGAAATAGATAAAAAGGAATACGACTTGTTATACCAAACTAAGTTTATGGAAGGCACGCGCCAAGCAATCAAGGCCATGCTTGAAAGAGAACTAAACTAAAAGGAGAATTGAAATGAAAAATCTATTAATTATTTTTGGAGTGTTCGCTCTGTCACTAAATGCCGGTGCACAGTCGAGCTCTATTTGTAATATCACTGTTGAAAAAACAAAAACCGTTGTTGACCCTGACATTTGGGGCTCCACTACCGACGAGGACTGCGACTACACAGGCGTCTTTAAATTCAGGCAAGGAGCGAACCACGAAGGCGAAAAAATAAAGACAAGGCTCAAAAAAGAATGTGAAATTTCTCATATTGACTGTACGGTCTCAAAGGACAGGATGGACGGAGATAGGTATCCAGGTTCTGAAGAGGGTGTATTCCGAGCCCATATTTGCGTTACCGGTACTCGTGTGGAGACAATTGAGTTGCCCGCCCATGAAATTCAAGCAAAGCAATGTGAAAAAATCGATGTGTGTATTCAGGATGCCTTGAATTCTCATGATGAAAAACTTTATCAGATGGCCAAAGACCTATATTTACTAAAAAAATGTAAATAAAACCTCAAGGAACTTTTTTACAGATTAAAAGAGCAACTTGAATTCTCTCATCACCTTCGATTTTATCTAGGTTTGCCCATTTATTGCCACTACCATCGACATCACTGTCGTTACTGACAGTGATAACAACTGAGTCCTTTTCACCTTTATAGTTGGCCTTTATAACAGTCTTAGCTCCCCTTTTCTTAACTTCGACAACGGCACCGTCAGCCGTATCATAGTCCTGCATGGCGCCAACACTGAAATTCAGATTACTGCCTTCCTGGAAAAGATAAACATCTGGATACTCGTGGGTTGAAAGTCCCTCTTCAAAGACGTTGTCATTAAGAATCTTTGCCGCACGACAATCAAGGCGTGTTTTAGATTCTGCCGACGCTGAAATCGGCGCCAAAAAAGTAAAAATTAAAATAGACAATATATTTTTTTTCATAAAAACTCCTTACAAAAGTTTTGGGTGTTTCTTTTTAAGCAAAGACGTTATTTCTTCAGCATCCCTAGCCGCCTGTTTTAAAAAGGCGGTAAAGTCTTGGGCCAAATCATAGCCGACTTTACCAAGTTTCTTAGGCGTCCTAGAATTGATTAAGAATTGTGACAACTCCTCGAACAGGTTTTCTCCGGTTTTTACTCCTGCAAAATGTTTCTCAACTCTTTTTACTAGGTCAGGATTGTTCTTTCTCTCGAAGTCAGAGATAGCAAGTCCGAGCTCCCTAAATTGCTCTTTAGTAACGTTAATGCCACTTCTGTTTTTGTACTGAGGTTCAGAGCGAGAGCTAAATTGCCAATAGTCTATAAGTTTAGCTTTTCTCTTTTTATCTCGCTTTTCGCCGCCGGGAGCTTGGTTATAAACACTTTCTGTAAAGTATGTTGATTTACTGGCAGGGTCTTTAAAGAAAAGCATGACGTCTCTTTGGCCCGAGTGAAAGGCTGAAAGCAATGTAACCTCTAACAAAGCGGCATCCCAGTGAAGAGATATTTTTTCATCCATGAGGTTTCGCGCCTGCTCAGCCGTATAAACCGCTAAAAAGTCAGTCAACAAAGTCTGGCCGTGGGCATTTAACGATTTGTAATTTGAGGTATCGCTATTGGTCAGCGCTTGAATAAGTGTCTCAAAGAATTCCGAAATATTTGAACCACTTGTTACATATTTCTCGAGGTCAGTTAAATACGCCTTATCTGAGGCATCATCTGCCGGACGCGCGGGGCCTGCACCAAAACTTCTGCCGGTTTGAGGATCCTTCTGAACCTTACCTGAACCATAGTGAATATTATAGGCGTAGTTATCATCATAAAGCTTGATCACTGCTCCACCACAACTTGCCAAACCCAAAAAGGTCGATAAGCCATAACGATCAAATTTTTTATCAACGGCCGCAATTTTTCCCGGCATTGTGTAAAGAGTCGCAGTTTCTCCCTTTAGGGATTCAGCGAGTTCCACAAGTCTATTGTCATCACCGGCGCCTCTTAAAGCCTTCATTTTCACTTTCTCGCTGACGTTTCGAAGTACTTCTTTCACCACTTCGCTGCCAGCAACTGGGTAGCCATTTGTTGCTAATTTATTTAATTGGGGGCGAACCGTTGAAATCATGAAACTCAAAAAGGTTTGATCTCTAAAATCGGAAATATCGATAACGTTAGGACAGTTGAGGCGATCGCCAATTTTTTCGGCTGCTGAAATTGAAAATACTGAGAAAGTTACTGCAGCAACAAAAATAATTCGCTCTAAAAACATAAGTGGCTCCTTGTTAGGTTGCAGGATTTACCACATGTTCTCTAGCAACAACACACTAGAAAAAATCAGGGAAAAAATTACAGCAAAATAAAAAAGGGGAACATTCTGTCCTAGCAGCATTTCGTTTTTAAACCCTCCAAAGTGGCCTAAATTCTGCAATGTCTAAGTCCGAGCGTTCGTTAAATGAAATACGTAAGTTACGAGTATCTTAACAATAGACACTGTGACTTTTTTTGCCATGGGAGTATGAATGTCAGTGAGTCTGCGCCTACCGTCTATCGGGCCTTTTGTCACACCGTTTGACGGGAGGGAAATCGTATATTGGGAGGACGAGCGAAGCCTAACCTGGCTTTCGCGAACTATGGCCAACAAGCCATTTGCTAAAATTGTCAGATTCTATGAGGCCCAAGCCGATAAATTTATGTGTGGACCGGCAACGGTTGCGATCGTGTTAAACGCCCTAAAAATGGACTCCCCAAATCAATTACCCTTAGATTCAGAACACGAAAGATTCGCGCAGCAGATGAATTCTACTTTGCCCCAAGATTATTGCGCCTCCTTTGCTCGTTACACTCAAAAAAACATATTTGATAATCACTCGAGAGTTAAAACCTTAGCAGAAGTCTACGGTAATTTATGTTCAAATAAATTGTTTTCTCCAGGACTAAATCTTAGTGAAATGCATGAGTTGCTATTATGCCATGGCGTTTCATCAAAGCTAAACTACGTAACTGAACCTTTGAGCGAGTGTCATTTCGATAATATTTGTCACGCCCTAAGTAGTACCGATCAGTACATTATCGCTAATTTTGATCGAGCAATTTGGGGACTAAACGGTGGCGGTCACGTTTCTCCGATCGGAGCACTCGATCTTGCTTCTCGGAGGGCGCTCATTGTTGACGTCAATATGTGTGGCAAGTGGCTTTGGATCGACATCAACTTGCTTATAAAAAGCATGGCAGGTTTGGACGGCATTAAGCCTCGCGGTTACCTCATCGTTTCATAGTTCCTGTTGGGCTCGTTGTAGAACCAAGGCGGTCCATTGGTCGCTGGTTTGATTCCATTTCTTAAGAACCCACGTTTCAACTCGCATGGGTTTCCCAGAAAGAATATTCCCCGTGCTGTCATTTGTCCTCGATATACAAACGGCCTCACGTGCCCACGGCGAATCTTTTGTCATCTCTTTAAATTTATTTAGACTCATAACCTCGGTTTTAATTTTATTTTCAACGGTTAAATCGAGTCCCAGCGTCAGCCGCGCGTAAGCAGAGTCCGCGGAATGCGGGATTGGCGAGTGAAAAATGTTTTCGCTCGCCAATCCCGCATTAATGTGAAGTGTTGCTTTCGTAGTACGGTTTCGTATTCGATTTTTTTTGGCTTGTCATTTTGGGCAGAGTGATTTAGAACACACAGCCTTTTTTAGGGAGGTTGCGCGCCTCGATTGTTCCATGATTGAGTTCAATTGCTCGCTGAGCGATGGTAAGGCCTAAGCCAAGACCTTTCCGATTCTTATGTGTCTGTTTGAAGGGCTTAAAAAGTTCGGACGGAGTACCAGACAGACCGCCGCATTCGTCCTCTACTTCAATTACGATTTTGTCTCCCACTGCCTTGCCACGCACCTTAATTTTACCCCCGTCGGGAGTGAACTTGAGCGCGTTCTGAATGAGATTGGAAAGTGCTGAGTGAAAGGCCTGTTGGTCAGCTTCAATTACTAAAGTCGGATCAACTTCAATGTCGATTTTTTGTTTTTTTGATTCCGCCTCGACCCTTGCGGTCACAAGAATTTGATCTACGATCAGAAGCAAGTAACTAGATTCAATATGACCTTCTGGATCCACGCGGAATCTAACTTCAGTCAACGACCGATCAACAATCTCCTCCATCCGTTTCAAGCTTTTTTCCAGAACCGAGCCCGTGTTTCTTGGTCAGAGGCACCTTAATATAATGCTCCTTCTTTCAATCGAAACATCGTAATAAGACTGCAAACTCTGTTCCGTTTCTTGACTCAACGCCTAGAACTCGTGGAGTTCCAAACGGGAACCTTTCAATCTATGTAATGGGACTTTTTGTCTCATCTGGCTCATATCATCGTACTAGTATAGCTACATATCGAAAACCGAGGGGGAAAAAGTAGCAACACACTAATTGGCTCTGGTGAACATGCCTTCTAAATATGTGTGGCCAGCATCCTCAAAATAATAGCGCTCCACAATCAATACCCCCAGATTTCTACTGGCATTATCCGTGCTAAAGTGAATGTTCAATGTTTTTCCATGGACCTCACGACTGCACTTATTGGAGTCAAATTTAAAGATAGCCTTACCCAAAGTCGGATTTTGGCTATCGCCCTCAACATTAAGATAATCCAAGTCTCCAATTTTTGATTCACATCCAAGGCCTAATATGTCATTACCCTTACCATCAACAAAACTAACTTTTACATAGTCGCCGTCCAAAGCAATAATGAGTGCGCCCGGCAGGCCGTTAAATCCCCCATGATACACACCCAAATACTCCTGCGCCTTAACCAGAAACTCCTGGGGCACTCGACCATTTTCTATGTTAATCCATTTGCAACCAACAAGGCTCAACGCAAATAAAACTAGGCAAAATTTGTGAGCAAGACGAGACATAATAGACCTCCTGAGATTTTGAGTGATAGATACATTGCCAAAGAACCAACACAAGCCTTATCTACGATCATGAAAAAACCACACATATTTAATTTGGGGTTATTCATTTACTCACGGACGACTACGGGGCCGAAGCCGTCCACAATCTCAACGCTTTATTGGCTATTTTTTTGATTAAAACCAATAGGTTTAAACTGCGCCCCTTTGGTCAGACACTTCCCCAATACTTATTGGACAACGATTTAGCCTTTACCGCAACCCTTGTATAAATCAAACTTGGGTTCATGGCAGTCGGTCGCCTATTTGGAGCTGTTTGATCGCCAGTCGCCCTGTCACCCAAGATAAAAAAGTCGGTTCCGGCGGCGTTTTTGTCTAGACGATAACTGTTATATATCGCGGGAATACCTTGGCAACCAACGATTGCCGAGGTATTGCGAGTTACATTTAACGCCCAATTGCTGATTCCGCAAAGCACATTCTGATTCATGTAAAGCACACCCTCTATAGTTATCGGTGTCATATTATAGGATGTAGTAAAACCATTGTACTCTTGCGCTTCCCTTCCGTTTGCAAGTGTGATCATGTTACCCAGCGTGTATGTACCACTAAAACTAGCTCTCCAAAATCCAGGAAAAGTTGGCGTGCACAGAGTATCATTTACGACGTATGAAATAGAAAATGTATTGTTGGCATTATAGATCTGCTGGCCAGTGAAGCTATATAGATCGCCTGGTATACAAGGTTTTGACCAAGTCCCAAGGAGAGTTCTCACTTCCACCGTCGCTTGTGAACTTACAGTAGCAGCGGCATTCGACACATTGACTCTATATACTCCAGAATCGGTTCTACTCAAAGGAGCTATCATTAAATTGGCAGCCGTTCTACCAGCGAGAACGACATTGTCTTTTAGCCATTGGTAAACAAGTTGGCTGCCAGTAGCCGCTACAATTAACCTAACCGGCGTAGGATAATAGGCGAGAACATTTACTAATGGAGTAGTGATAGCCGGCGGCACAAGTAGGATGGTCCAAGCATAACTTGAAATTTGTGACGTATTGCCAGCGTTGTCTAGGGCTCGAACTCCAAACCTGTGTGCACCCACTGCTAGGTTGGCAAAATTCATTGGACTCGTACACGCTGAAAAAACACTGTTATCAATTTGGCATTCATAACTTTTAATTAAAGAACTTGCATCATTGCCCAAAAAACTAAACGCCGCTGTTTGTAAAGTTGTGGTGGCTGCCGGCATAGCGGTAAGCATTACTGTGGGCACCGTGAGATCAGTCAACCATTGAGCATTGACAGTGGCTAAGTTTCCAGCCTTGTCTGTAACTCGTACAACTACCGTATGATTACCCTCTAAAATATTTTGTCTTTGAAATGGACTCACACATGATGCATATGCCCCATTGTCTACTGAACATTCAGTTGCTTTTAGACCAATGTTATCAAAACTAGAAAAGACGATTTGAGTGTTAGATAAATTATTAGCTGCAGCAGGAATCATGTTTAATGAAATCGTCGGATTAGTGGTATCAACGTTCCAAAGGTGAGTTGCTTCTGCACTAATTCCGTTTGAGTCAGTGGCGCGTATACTGATTGAATGCTCACCGTTGGCCAAATTCTCTATGGATAGAGATGAAAGGCGCCGACGATCGCTCACCTCTGGGCGAGCGCGCCGTGCATTCCTTTTTAGCGGGCGCCGACATGATCATGATTGCCTGGAATCGCTTAGCACAAAAAAGTGCCGTTAAGGCAATGATCACCGCCATAAAGTCCGGAAAGATTTCCGAAACAAGACTGAATCAATCACTCGAGAGAATTCTTTTGGCTAAACACGCGCTGGGGCAGTTCGATGGCGTTCACGTGCCTGATCTAAAAACCTACAGTTCGCTAATTTTGAGCCGTTCAATTGCGGATGTGAGTTATAAACTAATCAAAAGCGTATTTGCCCACTCGACTGAGGATTTTTCGAAAGACCTTTCGAAGTATTCAAATTATCCATTTTTAGTATTCTCTTCTCGAAATGCTTTTCATAATTATTTTAAGCAAAAGTATTCCCGTCGCTCACTGCACTATGGCTTGTCAGAAATGTCTCGCACTAACATCAACGGCAAGTTTCAACTTCACGGCAAATCCTTGGGCGTGGTTTACATAGCTAGCCAGAACCTAGCTAATATTATAAATACCCTCTCACCAGCGACAAAAAGTCGCCTCATGGTCATCAACGCTTATGGCCCTGGCGTGCTTTCGAAAGCTAGCGATTACCTCTCTGTTCATAACGTCTACACAGCCGATGCCCGCCTAGGTCAGCTATTCGCGCAGTGGTATTCAGAGAAAATATTAGTTAAGCCTTTAGAGTTCCGTTTGCCAGCTGCTCTTGAGTAGTTCTTTGGTTGCTTGGTTCATGGAAAACTGTATTTAAACCCTGATACACCATTAACAAATATAAATAAATTCCTTCCGTCGTAAACAGCCCTCCTATCACCAGTGCGGGCGTCAAAATTCACCGTTGGAAGTAAACCCTGCGGTAACGTTGTCCATGTTGTTTGATCCACTCCTATAGCTCTCGGAGCTGAACCATCAAAACCTCGAGCAACTGAAACTGATCCCTGCCAAAGAAACTTAGTGCCCGTAAATGTTGCCCACGACGCGTCGGTACTGATAGCAATAGAATATTGCAAAGTGGTTGTGAGAAAGGGATTTGCTATGTCGATTTTTCTCCATAGTTTTGTAACTGGATTAAATGCGCCAAAATAGTTTCCTACTAAATTAAAGCCTGCTCCTGCTGAATATCCAGCCCAAACTAACATTTCTTTTCCGTCCCAATAAGCGTGATGGTAATATCGACCGTGAATTTCGGCGGGGGGATAGGCATTGCCTCCCAGGTATCTGTATTAGGATCGTATATGGCGCCAGTATTATTCAATGGGTCTGCGTTAGTAGCGCCGCCGCCCCAGACAATCATTTTAGATCCCGTCCAAACCGCCGCAGAACCAGTTCGTGCTGAGGGAGCGCCGACTGTACTCACAGGAAGCCAAGTTTTAGTCATATAATTATATCGGCCACCTGTATTTAAATTGGCGCCATTAAAACCACCCCAAACTATAAGCTCTCTACCAGTTGATATCGCCACATGTGATCCCCTGGGCGTAGGCTGATTTGCCGTTGCCATGTCCTCCCATGTATTAACATCCTTGTTATACGCTCTGCCCTGAACAATATATACACCTGCAAATCCGCCCCAAAGATAAAATTTACTTCCTTCCACCACTGGTAAGGCGCCCCGTCGTCCCAATGCAGTATTTGGGTCGGTAGCAATCGCCGTTAAGCTCTCACTCGGCGTATATTCGTAACCCATCACCAACATATCTGCTGCGGCATTATCAAGTTTAAGTATCACATCAGTTTTTTGCGCTGTTGCTGAAGCCGGAGTAATGCATGTCACATCGGTAATATTTATGATTTGCATTTTTAGACAAGCCTGTGCACTTAAAAATATTTCCACTTTTTTGCCAACAGGAATATTCGCTAGTTTTATTTTTAATAAATGATCGCCCGAAAGCGGACCTTTGTTTTCTAATAGCGACACAACCTTGGGTGGAAGAATCACGCCTGGCGGGGGTGGCGGCACAACAGGAGGTGCGTTGGGATCTGGCGTAGGTGTATTCCCCGCATTATCTCCTGTAGTAGTATTAGATGAATTTGTCGCTACATCAGTTGGAAGTAACTTCTCGCTACAGTTTTGAAAAAATAAAACTACTGCAGCAATATTGAGAAATATTAACTCATATTTTCGATTTCGCTTAACAACTGCCATTCATCCCCCAATGCCTAAACCCCTTATCGTGCAAGTCAGATGCCAACTTTAACCATTTTTTTCAATATCTTACCGCTTTTTAGTGAACACCATCCGCACAGCCGAGCATAACTTCTACGTCTATAATTTTGAGATAAAAAATAATCTCACAGTGGTACGTTAAACCATATGATCTTTAGATAATGTTACAGATACTTTAACCCTACTTCTAACGACCAAAACTTCGACTGCACCATAAACAGTGTAATACTAGAATATATAATTTGATAATAAATTAGTTAAATCAGTATATTACGATATCTAATAATACACTATATTGAACTTAAATTCAATATAGTGTATTATTAATTTATGAACATTCGAGAAGCCATTGAGTACTTCCACCTGTTTTTCTCCCACCGACTTACTCTAAAAGTCGATCGAAAACTTTTTTGTTTGAAGGGCGGATGTAATCTTCGCTTTTACTACCAATCATTTAGATACTCCGAAGACATTGATTTTGATGTGCAAACAACTTCTGTTGAAACACTTAAAAAAAACGTCGAAAAAATACTAAAAGATGATTCTTTTAGATTTTTATTAAAAAACACTCGGGCGATAGAAATAGTTGACTGGTCCGCGCCAAAACAGACAGAAACCACGCAGCGCTGGAAAGTAAATTTAAAAATGGGGGGGCAGTCTTTAACCATTCCTACGAAAATAGAGTTTTCTCGTCGTAGAGCAGCTGTTGTTGGCGGAAAAATTGAGCCGATTCCCTCTCAACTCATATCAATGTATAAGCTCCAACCAATTTTATTACAACATTATCAACTTTCAGAAGCCATAGAACAAAAAATTGGGGCCCTTGTTCATCGCACAGAAACGCAAGCTCGCGATGTGATAGACTTAAAAATTCTAAAAGACCTTATTCAAAATGACTTACAATTTAAAATCAATAATGCGGATAAACAGAAGGCCATAAAGACTTTGGCGTCGATCACATTTGATCAATTCAAATCTCAAGTTTGGCCTTATATAATGGCCAACTATCAAGAACATTATGGAATGCCAGAAACCTGGATTCGACTTCAAGAGGAGGTCATTAAATTGATAGATAAACTGCCCGGGAGTAAGCCGTGACGGCCGTTGATTTTTTAAGTGAACTTCGTAAAATTCAAATTCCTCTTTTTCAAACAAAAGAGATTGCCGACCTCTTGGGTATCTCAACTGATCGTGCGAGCAAGTATCTTGAGACATTAAGGGGCAAAGATTTCCTTGAAAAAGTCGGGCAGGGTAAATGGGTTATGCGAGATGTAAGCTTTGACCCACTTCAAGTTGCCGAGTTCCTTACCGCTCCAAAGGAGAGCTATATCTCTCTTCACTCAGCGTTATTTTTTCATGGAATGATCGAACAAATTCCGACCCAAACATATTCGGTAACGCTTGCTCGATCCAAGGTACTTCGTTCTTCGGTGGGAGCATTTTCATTTCATCACTGCCATATTAGTTTCTTTACTGGATATGAGTACCTTAAACCTTACCTAAAGCTCGCTACTCCCGAAAAGGCCCTGGTCGACTATTTTTATTTCGCACCCTCTAAATCGAGACAGTTTACGCAGTTGCCTGAACTAGAAATTCCTAAAAAATTTTCTTGGAAAAAAGCCTATGTTTTCTGTGATAAAATTACCTCACTGAGAACAAAGGGTCTTGTTTTGGCGAAGTTAAAAACGATTGAGCGGCGCTAGGCATATTAAATCTCTCATTCACAAACTTAAAGCATAGGCAATTTAAAGCATATATTTTTTGGATCCTAAGTCTAGTTGTATTCGTTTAGAGGTCTTAAAGGGTCCTGAGAGAGTCTTTTTTAGATTTT
>JAWXAY010000109.1:0-9301 GCA_034439715.1 Pseudomonadota bacterium | reverse complement strand
TTACTACCTCTCCTGCTTGACCATTCAAGCCGTTATGAGAGGCAATCTTTTAACCTATGCTCAACTTACAAACCGGAAGGAATTACGTTGCACCCAACAGAGATCGAAGCGAGCTGGTTGCGGCGGCGGCTGAGTCAGGTTCCTATCGGACTCAGCACCGGGCCAAATCTTTTTGTATGAGTCGAGCCATATTTCAAGGTTTCGGATTTTAACTTCTTCCTTAGCACGCTCGAGCATTGCCCCGATCTGATCGACCGCAGTCTTGCGAAGGCGAAACAGTTCAAGTTCGATGTCGGCCGTGCGGCGGCATTGGAGCAATACGGAGATGAGATCCAGAGCGTGAATTGACAATGAGTTTCCATCGAGGGCATACGGGCCAACCCACGCAACTTGCGAATGATGGGCGCCTTCGAGTTTCTTCAGAGCAAATGTCACTTCGTCGATCTGAACGTCGCTCAACTTTATGTGCAGATTCGGAAGGAAGAGGCTTTCGCCTTGGAGCCTTTTCATTTCTCAAGCTCCCCAGCATATGGGTCAAAGTTGTCTTCCATTTTATTTGTCCAATGATGAGGTTCGCAATAACCAGGAGCGTAGACGACTTCGATTTTGATACGATCCGGGTCTTCAAAAAAGACAGCGTAATACTCGGGGTCGCCCGTTGGGTTCCCTTCGTAGAGACATTGAATCTCTCGCGGTCTGAGGATCTCGCTGAATAGCTTATCGACTTGTTCTTTCGAGTCCGCATAGAAGGCGAGGTGATTCAGGCCGGCCCGCTTGCGATGGTATCCTTGCTCCAAGTATTTTTCTTCAACGGGGCAGAAAACGATCTTCGATTCACCGTCGGTAAAAGTCGTGTGGCTGGTTTGACAAACGAGACGCCGCCAACCGATGAATGGCAAAATGACATCGTAAAACCGAATGCTCTTAGCATAATCGGAAACGTAAATTTCGATGTGACTGACTTTGCTCATTGGATTTTCGGGTCTCCTCAACCTTTGGGAAAACCGCCGCACCAACGCACCAGGAGCGCCAGTCGGCAGAATTTCATTTTTCGATTTTACCTGTGGATTCGATCATTTAGCCAATTTCTCCAGGTGCGAAATTGGTTGCGGGGGCCGGATTTGAACCGACGACCTTCGGGTTATGAGCCCGACGAGCTACCAGGCTGCTCCACCCCGCGACAACGGCAAAATTTGAGCATTCAGTAGTATAGAACTATTAAAATTGGGTCAACTGTTATTAATTGCCTCCCCGCCCTCTGAACTCCCCTTTCCGATCCAACGCCATTCGCCATTAAACTAGAAGCCACGTGGGTTTAAAGCCATCTCTCTTGCGCGCTTTTGTTTAACATCATCCCACCATTCCTTTCGGCTAATATCTAAGGGCCTCTCTGAAAGACGAAAGACTGCAAAATAATCGCGCAAACGCGCACGCTGCTTCGTTCGCCTACTTTTAATCAATTTTAATTTGATCCTCTGATTAACTCTGCTTATTTTTTTTAGTAACATATAGTTTCCTTTTATAGTTTTGGTAACACCTCCCCATTGAACCGAAAAACCAGTTCGGCAAAAAATATAGGAAATGATAAATTAATGAATTAGCTATTGAAAATGCTTATTAGATTGTAATGATTTTTAGTGTCTGTATTCAGACCCTACAAGCAAGGGACATCAGACATTGTTGATAAGTATTAAATTTCAAGCTGACCTCCCTTTTGTTTTACGATTTGGCTTACAATCATAGTCCGACAGGTTTCAAAAAAAATCAACATCTTTTTTGCAACATTTCTATTTCTAGACGTCAAATTATTCTCGATAAATTAAATTTCGCGGAGATTAAGATTAAGAGGAAGGTAGGAGTTGGAGAGTTGGTGGGCTCTCCAACTTTGAGACTTGCATAGGTTATTCTACTTTTACCAATATAACTGAGTGAGATGCTTTGCTGATGTACTGAGGAGAATCGGCTGTGGTCGGAAGTCCCGCCGCGACAAACGCACCTTTCAACCTACTGTCAGTTGAATTAAACCATTTAGAAAGTGCATTAGGTTGCTCGGCCATATTGTAGGAATCAACATCGACACTTTTGAGTTTTTTTACATAACTTTCTACGGCCCGGTTTCTTTTTTCTGCCAGTTCTCTTTGTTTTTTCGGAAGTTTACTTAAGTTCTTCGAAGGGTACTCTTCATCTGACCAAGAAAGTACAATGACCTCATCTATATCACCATCTCGTCTTGCTTGTTCGATAACTGCAATCACTGACGACTGCGCACTTTCAGTAAGCGTTGCGCTTCCTTCTTTAAACTCAATTTCTACAAAATTGTGAGCCTTGACTTCTCGTGCCGCAGCATTCGTGGGTGAGCCCCCAGCAAGTTCTTCGGTTACTTTAGGTTTACCGGCCTCCGTCACTTTGTGTGGAGTGCCCGCGCAACCCATAGCCGTCAACAATGCTAAAAATCCTATAGCCAAAAAATATTTTTGATAAACCATTTTCATCCCCCTGTGTTTTGCAATTTTGAACTTAGCGTTCAATCGCTACTCGAGTGAAGCAATAATCTGGCCAACCAAAAAACCAGGTTTGAAAGGTTCATTTTTGGCAAATTCGGCTAGATTTTAATCAGAAGTTTGGTGCTATTTGCCCCGGGCTATCCATTTTGTCCCGAGTGCTACAGGTAATGCGAGAAATGTTTTCAATTATTCAAACTATCCAAATAAATATTGTGCTGCTTAAGCTTCCTCGGTAGAGATTTATCCGAACCGAAACAAAAATCTAATCAGGGAGAGTAAATGAAGACATTAATTGTACTTTTAGCTATGGGGCTAAGTCTGTCTGTACATGCTGCTAGGAATAGCAAGTTTAGTTGCGGCAATGTTGGCGGAACCGACGAGTGGACTGTTTACGTCGACCTTGATAAAAAGTTAGCCGGTTTTTTCGATAACGACTCAACCGTCACAATACCGCTGGTGAGTGTAAGAAGTCTCGAGAGTAACCCTCCGCAGCTGGAATATACCTTCGCAGGACTAGACACATCTGGTGAAGTAAGTGAAAAGATGCAGATCACTTTCAATAGCACGATGATGTCAGCCTCTGTCACCTTCAACCTCGGTACACGTAAAGTCACTACTGAAGAATCTTTGGATGGCTGTGTGGTTGATAATTTAGTCGATCTTTAAAACTTTCGTCTCAAAAATAATAACGAGCACCCACTGCTACATCAAACTCTGTTTTTGAGCCACCCAGCAGATGCTTGGTAAAGGCACTTTCGCCAAATACTTCTAAAGACATTGACTTAAACTCATGGAGTAAACCGACTACTCCCCTGGGCCCTGCCATATACGATTCTTCGATATTGGGATCGTTTTCGGTACGAAACTTAGCTCCGCCACCAAAGTACCAACCAAATTGATAATCCATAAATTCAAAGGCATCGTTAGTGCGCCAAAGGTAATCTGCCCAGCCATGAATGTTTTGGTTTCCACCTAACTCAATAGCTACTGCAGCGTCGAGAGCATTATCTTCAGATAATATATAGGTTGCTGTGGCGCCAACAGGCCCCCCATAAAAAGCGCCTACACTCATCTGTTGGGGCATCGCCATTCTTGAAGTACTGCGGGCGAAAGCCAAACTCGGAAGCATTAGACAGACAACAAGCGAAAATATATTTTTTTGAGAAAGCATAAGTTGCACCCCTATTTAGTTATGATTCAAACAATCTAATAGCAATCGCTATGCCTTTCAAATCGGTGTTCAGGGGTGCCGTATGCGGAATAAGGTCTGACGTAGTAAAAAAAATGCAATAGATGTGCGTTTTTAGGCCTAACCCTTGCTTTTAAGTAATTTCGTAAGATCTGAAGCTGTTACGTTTGAGAAGAGGATTTTTATGATACGAAAAGGCTCCATTTTGGCGCTACAGTCACTAATTTTGGCTCAGGCTTTTTTTCCAGCCATTGCTAAAGGTGGCAATGTTGAAGAAAACTGTGTCGCTCGTATTGAAAGCGAGTTTGCCCGTACAACCTACGGTTGGGATGACAAGGCTAAATTTGAGCTAAGAAAAACCAAAGCTTATGTGGTCGACAACGTCCCGGCAGAGGCTGAGGTTGGGGATCTAACGCTAGCAAAACTCGTGGCCACCGCAGATGATAACAACGTCAGTATATATACATTTTTAATTAAACGCGACTTATGCCTTCCTGAAAATGATTTGGACCTCGAGGGGCTAGTTCGCTATAAGGTGGCCTATCACTACTCCCAGATAATGGCCCAAATAAATGCGCCCGCGCAAATTAAGTTTAAAAGACAATTTAATACTTTTAAAGTAGTTCAGGATCGTAAGGCTATAGAAAAAGAATACCTTGAAACAAAACTAAACTATGATCCCCGCGCAAAAATCGTGCGACACCAACTGAAGTTGATTGGTAATAAAATGAGGCGAACGGCTCTATCCACTGGATTTTTTAAATTAAACTCTACCCCACCTGATTCAGAAAGCGTCTTTGAGACCGTCAAAAAACGTTTTACGGAATCTCTCAAGGCGTTCAGTGGTACAGTTGGCCGCGGAAGTATGTGGCAAAATCCCGCTCCCAGTTCTGTATCACCTGGTACGCACGTAGAAATAAATGGTATTATAGATACGTTGGCACTTCTTTTTGGCGAAAAAAATCTTCCTGCGTTTTGGAAAGAGAGACTGTTACTAGAGACCGATACGGACGTCACGTTTTTTGACAATGGCAACACGACAACAAACCAGATAACCAGCCTAAAATTTAAAGTTGGCGACGGCTATGTATTTTACCGGGACAATATTTCTAACTTCACTGATAAGACCCCTGAGGACTGCAATCAAAGCACTCACTGTGAAAAGTCAAAGTATAAGTCCTTTGGCTTTCGCTGGAACGCGCTAGACCCACTCAAATACCGCTCCAACGTATATTTTGAATACGATTTAATTAAAATGTCTGGCAATAAAGATTTTGAGGCTGATGTAATTAGTCAAACCTCCGCTGCTAATCCCAGTTGGCCACTTCTTCGGCGACTCCGTGTACCTGAGAAAGAAAATCCAGGGCTACTTTTAGGCTACATTGTCCGCACAGGATTTACCGCACAAATTGCTGACAAAGTACCTCAGCTGATCCCCTTTCTTAAAAAAAGTTTCGGCAAGCTTGAGATTACATCTGAGGCTAGACTATATGGCTCTACGGTCTTTACTGATGATGCCGATTCTCTAGATTTAGAGTTTGGGTTTCAGTTTCGCTGGGCCAACCAAATATTGATAGGACTTAAAACTATCTATAGCGCTGAGATCGGCGGAGACACCGACAACCATTTTAAAAACCGTCGGAACCAAACCACAGCCATGGTATTTGTTACGATCCCGCTCAAAGAGCCAAACTATGTAGACGAAGATTTTGCTGACAAGGAATACAATAAAAAATTTGAAATCACAAAGGTTGAACTGGTAACCAAGAAATATGGGGCAGAGGTTCCTATTCATTTTAATAAAGACGAAAGACAACAAAGAGGTTTAGAGACAGGCGTTGATATCGCAGCTGCCTGGGGACGCTTTATTTATGAAGTCATGTTGACTCAGGTAAATGGTAAAAATACAGCACTTGATAACCAAGTTGAAGGTTATCAATCTGGTCGAATTGCCGTAAAGTATGAGCTAAATCCAAAACTGAGGATTGTGGCCGAAAGCAATGCAGATAATCACGACAACGGCACTTTTCAGTTGGGCTTGGGCATCGAAGTTAGACCTCTTGCTGGAACCCCGCTTGAGAAGTCGGTTGATGTTTCAATCTCTGGTTTGTATTACCCAACCTCTGGCTATTGTGCGGTCGTCCGATGTAACCAAATTGACTTTTCTGCTCCTAGTCTTGATCTAAATCGCAATTGGGCTATGGCGATTAACGTCAATAAACCCTTTGGTATTTACAAATTGACCGACTGGACTGGAATCAAGGGTGAAATTGGAATGCAAAATAGACTTTTTATGCGCGACATGAATTTCGGTTATTATTCAATTTTATTTAATGCAGGTCTCGCTCACGAGGGGTTGGGTATTCGAGTAGGTGTCCCCATCTACGGACAAGATTTTAATTTTGGCGCTCCTAATGGAACCAGATATTTTTCTGGTCCGGGCGAAGGCCAGACGGGAACCCGCGATCAAAAAGCCATGTATGTTATGTGGGACCTTTTAAAGTTCTACCGCTTTTTTGCTGAGAAAAATGAAACCCTAAAAAAAGAACCGCTATTGGCAGTTACCACAGCTAGCGAGAGTGAAAAGAAAGCGGAGAATTCTGAAATGCCAAAAATCGATATTGAGAATTTGCCCAGAAGGGATCGCGACAATAATATAGTCTATGAGTGGCTGGCTGAAATCGCAGGACTTTGGGAATCGGGCAATCGCTCAAGCGAAGCCTATGAATTATACAAAACAGTGCCCTATTTAGTGTTAAACATTGCCGAGAAGAACCTTTGGAAAGCCAAGTGGGAACTTAAACACAAGAAACCCCGCCTTCCCAGCATAGCACTTGAGGGTTTGCGCCAAGTGTATGATCCCCATCAAGATTATTCCACCATAGAGCTCGAGTCAGACACAAAGCTCGAGTCAATTCTTCGAAATACCTTTGCTAAACACCCCCATTGGAAAGTAAATATTCAAGTATTAGGAAAAAATATTTTTAGCGAAACCCTGTACTGTCTTGGAATTGCCAAGCGCAAGACTGGGAATGTTAGCGAGGGTGATAAATTCATTAGTGAGTCGCAGTATGTTTTACCCAACTGGGTCACGCGGCAGTACAATGGAGCCTTTGACAATGAAAACTATTGCGAATGATTTAATTTAAAACGAATTCGCTAATTAATTCTTTACTAGATCTATTAATGAAAACATCATAATGAAGCCTATGGTGCGAAATAAAAAAGCCAAGGCGCCTAGGCCTAAGTGCCATTTTCGCGAACTCTTGAGATTTCTATAGAGTCTGACTCCCAAAATCGCAACGGGTATATAAAAGAGTACGGCAAGTGTAGAACAATAAATATGCGCCCGATGTAACCCCGATAAATCATTTTGTAGGGTGGTTTCAATGGCCTGCCTTTGAACCTCTAACAATAGAACCAGAGCCAAATCAAAAACCATCCCGATAGACATAAGGCGTACGTGCAGAATTTTGTTTTTCTTATTTATTAAACCGAATAGTAAAATAAAGTAAGTGAGTGCAGCAAAAGCCATGTAAATCGTTGCGAGCTTCCAGATAATTTGGATTAATAAAAAAGCTACTACCCAATATACTATGACCAATCTGTTCATCACTACTCTTTCATAAATTCGTAGAGAACCTAGTTTCTAACTCGCTTAGACCCAAATCTTGTAATACTAATTTGAGTCTATCGGCAATCCTTTTGCGCGGGCCTTCAATTTTAGTAGCAATAATCAATTCATTCTTTAAGGAATGTTCGAGGCCTACCAATTCAGTCACATTGACCTGATAACCATAAGCCTCAAGCTGAAGACAGCGTAAAACGTTGGTAAGGTGACTGCCAAATTCTCGGGTGTGGTGGGGATGACGCCAGATTTCGGTGATGGGATGCGCCAAAGCCTGCGCTTTATTCTTTTTTAGGCATGTCGCTACTTCGGCCTGACAACAAGGAACAAGGACGAGGTATTTTGCCTTTCTCATTATGCCAAATTTAATGGCGTCATCGGTTGCTGTATCACAAGCATGTAGAGCAGTAACCATATCTACAGCGCTCGGAATTTCTGCTGATTGAATGGCAGCTGTGACTGACAAATTCAAAAACGACATGTTTTTAAATCCAAGTCGCTGTTTTAATTCTAAGGACTTTTCAATAAGGGGTTGTCGCGATTCGATTCCGTAAATATGACCCCTATCCGGTAGATTTTTAAAAAATAAATCATAAAGAATAAATCCCAAGTACGATTTACCGGCACCGTGGTCGACCAAATTTAAACTCGCATTAGATTTAACGAGGTCGCTAAGTAATGGCTCGATAAAGTTATACAAGTGATAAACTTGCTTGAGTTTACGTCGACTGTCTTGATTTATTTTTCCGTCGCGGGTTAAAATGTGCAACTCTTTAAGTAGCTCTATCGACTGACCGTCTTTGATTTCTGCAATTATTTTTTCCATTTAGTTTACCTTAGAAAGTAGCTGTCACGCTGGTAGAGGCAAACCACAACGTTCTTCCTAATGTATATTGAGTGGTGTTCGACGTTCTAAAGAACGGAGCGCCAACCTCGGCACCAATCATTATTTTTCCCAGTGGAATTCCAGAGCGTAAAGCGACAGAGCCTTCCCATCCTGAGCCCGTATATTTGTCAGCCTTGTGCGGCTGCGACATATGGTTAACTCCTAGGCGTTTGCGGTCAGTATAACGCGCACTCAGGCTCGGCACAAAATATGGTTTAACCGCATAGGAAACTGAAGAGGTCAAACCAAACTCGTCGCCCAGTCGGTAGCCGATCGAATTTTCTCCCATTCGAATGACAGAGTCCATTTTCTGCGCAAAAGTCCAAGAATTGGGAGAAAAAGCATATGTCAATGTAGTCATAAGGTCCGTAGTGCCGGAACTAATTTGATCTTGCGGCGGCAAAGCCTCGCCGGTTTCTTCATCTTTGAGAATAGGTGAAGTGGGTAAATTTAAACCCAGTGTGGCTTCAGCGGAATGTCCTGCATTTTTATAAATCCCATGAACAACGGAAACGCGCAAGTCACTAAAACCCTCGACGTGAGCTTCCATCGGTTGATTCATCATTGAAAAATTTAAATCATGAATAAGATAGGCACTCCCTGCGCGCATCGCCCACTTATCAGTGAAGTTATACCTTAAAGCCAGAACATGCAGCTGCATGTCGCCCTCTTTGAGAAAAACCGGAGAGTTGCCGGCCGATAAGCCAACAAATGAGCGATAAACATACCCATAGTAACTGATAATTTTACTAGGCTTTGGTAAGACTGCAGTCATTGTGTCAATTTTTTCTGCAGCCAAAGTATTGAAAGACAAGCTTAAAGAAAAAACCAGTATTGCTGTTTTGATTTTCATAGTTCGTATGTTTAACCGCAAATTCAGCTAGCAGGTCAAGGGAATAAACGCGCCTTTCGACCAGCTGATATCTCCAGGCTGACAACCGATATACAATTATGAACAATGACTCCATTCATGCGGGACCAGTAATGACGGTTGAATCCCTGCCTATCCGGTTGTCACTTAATAGCAGTTTTTTAAGTTTTTTTTGCGGGTTTTTCATCGTAAATTTCTCTATAGGTTAGACCAACATTTTGTG
>JAWXAY010000108.1:0-20067 GCA_034439715.1 Pseudomonadota bacterium | reverse complement strand
CTCTCTTTTCTCCACTGCGAAGCCCATACCAGTACTAAAATCCAAGTCAGTACAGCGAGATACTCAAAAATACCCGCCGATGTCCCCAATTTATTTAATTCCTGGAGAACTACAGACTTCCATTTTTTGTTATTACCAGATGACAAATCTTGGCTCGAAATTGAAATTATTACCTCTTTTCTAATAGGGCAGATTTGGTAAATGCTTTTTTTGGCACTTTGTTTGCTCTGTTTTGAGACGAGTTCCCCTATTTTAAGGAGTTTGTCATGTTTGTTAAATTAAACGTACTAACAAAAACTTTGTTTTTTTCGCTAATAGCATTTTCACTACTTGCCTCTTGCGGAAAGAGAAACGATCGAAATCGTCTTAAGCGGTCCGACAGAGCCGATTTTACAGATAAAGAAAAAGCTAAAGCTTTAATTGATGCCAAAAAGAAAGCAGAAAAAGATGCAGAAGAAAAGGCAGAAAGTAAAGACGAACCTAAAAAAGACGAAGAAGTCGAAACTCCGGCACCCGATGTAACACCCGAAATGATTGGTGCTAAAAAAGGGAATGTTAAACCTAATGACGAGAAAGTTAAACCCCGTACCATAACAAAAGAAGAAAAGTCCCTTCGCGATGAAGTTGTAAAAGCCTTAGGCGATCAGGGTTCGGACCTCTTATTAAAATGGACTACAAGTGCTGATCTCATTTCAAAAATTGGGGCTGTAAATTTGATTCTTATTGGTGCCCACGAAGTTGCAGGGAATACAACCTATAAGGAAGCCAACCTTACGATTTTCTCAAAGACTAATAATGATAAATACACTTACGTCTTTGTCTCGCTTAAAAATTTCGGGAACGAGGAACTGAACGATGATATATTAAGCAAAGGTATTGAATTGAAACAGCTGTCTCTTGATAAGAATGAGGGAAATGATTTTGCATTGAAGTATTTTAGTGATATTTATTCAACCGCAAAATTAAGAAAAATAAAAATTGATGGAAAAGCACACTTTATTTTGAGTCTTGAAAGCAGTCCTGAAGGCGCTGGTAGTAAAGCCATTGCCTACGCCTTTAAGCCATCGGCGGATCCTTTAGAAACTACTTTGGAATTGGTACAGATTCTCGGCCATGAAACTACGGAGTTTGAGCGCCTACAGAGAATGTCGAAGTACAGTAAAGATTACGCTGTGCAGTTAACTAAGATGGAGGCGGCAGTCGTGCCACTCGCGGAAATTAAACTTAAGATTGAAGGAATTCTTGAAACAGATGAGACACTCAAAAATCTCTTAAAAGAAGAGATGGAATTAGTTTATGGCGACACTCAGAAGCAAATCTCTCATTACAGGAAACTCTTTAGGACCCTAATGTTTTCAACCGTTGATGGAAGGCCGAGCCCGGGAATTAAGGTTTCGGCAGCAGCTTTAATTGATGGCTTCAAGTTTGCCATTGAACAAAACAATAAAAAAGTTATTCCCGGCCTTGAAAAAAAGCTAGCTCAAGTTCCTGACGGTTCGAAAGCTAAGTTTGAAGAAATCAAAACGCTATTAACAGGCCTTGCGGAAAAAACTGAATTTAAGGGCATGTATGAGGCGCATAAAGCTTTAACTGGTGACGATCTTTCGAGGTAATTATTATGATATTTTTGGCACGTCATTTATCAATATTGATGCTCGGTTCTACTCTCTTGACGTCTTGCACCTGCCAGGACTCAAAGAAAAAGCGCAATGCGCGCCCCGTAGTTCCCAAAACCCAACCGACCCTGCCGCCGGCAGATACACCTCCGACACCATCGTCAGGCGGAATTCCCTCTGCCGAGCCTAATATGGTTGAGGGTCGTATAGAAAAAAGACCGGGCTCTGAATCGCCCCCAAATTCTGACCTTGGCACTTTTGAAAACTCTGAGTCTCAAATGCTAAATTTAAATTTAAAAAACCTTATTTCAGTGAATTTACTTATAAGTAGCGAAAAATTGGAACTCACTTTGATTACAAATAAAGACAACGAAGCTCAGCTTGAGCGACTGGTTTTAAGTGGCCAACTCGTGCCTAAAGGCAACTTTAGCCCTTTTGCCACTCAGTCTGAAAAGAATAAATCTACCAAAGCAGAAGCTCGCTGTGCGAACTCTTGCGAGCGTATATTAGTGAAACTTAAAAAACCAGGCATTGGAGAGTTGCATCTAGCATTTGAAGCTCCAAAAAAGGAAACGGGATGGGCCCACTTGGCATTCCTACCTGGCCTCACTGAGGGACCGGACGCCCAGGTTGTGTTGAAGCGCAGTCATCTCAATGAAGAACTTCTGGCTATGTCGGGCGACTTGGATTTATCAAGCGGTAATGCTCAGGGAGTTCGAATCGAAGCCAATGCATGGCTGACAGCAGTTACTAAAAACGACCCTCAAGATGCCGAAGTAATGTTTCTAACAGAAGAGCTTAACAAATTGATAAGTTTACTAGTTGCGGCGGGTAATGAATTGAATTCCTCGGTCGAAGACATTGATATAATTCTGCTGGCTGTTTCCATAGGAAGTTCCACAGAGTCCCTAAAAGAGACCATGGCTAAACTTGAGCGGGCTTTACAATCACTTGAGTTAGGATTTAACACTCTCAGGTCTGTGGCGGAACTTATTTCTGGTAAGTACTTACCAGAGCGTGCTGTGCACATCAGAATGATTGAACAGGACTTAGCGAGAATTTTGGCGGTTACTAGAAATGCGCTCGAAAGGTTGCCGAGCATTACCAAACTCAATTAGAGTTTTTTAGGCATTGGCTTTTTTAATTTTATCGCGATACTCACTTAAACTAAAGTGGCCATAGATGCGTTTCCTTAGCATATCAGTGACCTCCTCGCGGACGTCTCTTTCAATGTAATCTTGAATTCGACCACAGGCATGTCCCAGTTTTGTCATCATTTCTACGTAGTTCTTTACGACTTGGTCAATGAGAGTGTCTGCACAGCACTCATCGTTCATTAGCGACTTGCTCAGGTGCTTTTCAAAAATAGAGTAGAGTGGGTCTTGGTTAAATCTCATATTAATTTCGTTGCCTTTTTAATCGGAATAAATCTAATATTATTTAGTGTTTCTCAGTATTTCTGATCTAAAGGTAGGTGTTAACTTGAGACGGGCTAGATGGAGTGCCTGAACACCGGACCGTTTTATTTCAAAATAGGACAAAATGAAGGTTATCAACCAGTCAGAGCTTGAGGTCTTAGTCGCTGCGATTAGTGCTTGGACCGGTGCTTTCGTACAAAAAATTTTTAGCAGTGAGCAGGAGTATGGATTGGGACTGTGGACCAAAGACGGGCTAAAGTGGCTTTGGATCTCATTAGAAAAATCGTTACCGATCATTTTGCCACTCACAGAACTACCGCCAAGAATTAGCAAAAAGACGACGCCGGTGGGCCTATTTCTGAACGCCCATATCAAAGGAAAGATTTTAGAAAATGTGCGCGTGCACCAAGAACTAGGCCGTGTGATAACTCTTATGTTTGGCGGCAATGCCATCGAAGTTAGACTGTTCTCTCAAGGAGCAAATCTTTTAGTTTTTGCTGATGACAAAAAAATCAGTTTCGACAAAGTCAAAGAAGTCACACTGGCGCAGCAGAACCTCGTACTCAGTCCCTCACGAAGCGCCGAGCAAATAGCGATAGAGTGGCTTCAGAATAAATCCGCCCCGCAGCACAGTGGGGGGCAGTTAAGAAATGATAAAAAGCCGAGTTTTCAAAAAAAACAAGAAGCCATTTTAAAAATTAAGAAAGATATTTCTGCCAAACAAAAAAAGCCATGGCGTGAAGCAGGAGTCTGGCTCAAAACCTATCGTTCGAATGAAGTTCCGGCTGAGTTTATTGGACTTATTGATTCTAAAAAAAGTTGGACGCTAAATATGGCCAACTGTTTTGGCGAGGCCAAAAAAAATGATGAAAAAGTTAAAAAGGCGCAGATGCGAATTGATAAATTAAGTGGGGAGATTGAGCGGGGAGAGGTGTCGCCATTAAAAGCAAAAGAAAATGTATTTGGCGGTTCAGAGGCTAAGGGCAGAACGCTACACCTTAAATCGGCTACCGCTTTTATGGGAAAGTCAGCGCAGGATAATCTCAAGATTTTACGGAGCGCCAACTCTTGGGATTACTGGTTACATTTAAGAGATTTCCCATCGGCTCACGTCATAATTGCAAGGCCCAAGGGGCTAAAAATTGCTGAAGAAGAGATCAAAATAGTTGGCGAGTGGCTAATTAAAGAGTCATTAAAGAAAAACTACATAGGAATTGCTTATGAAATAATCATCTGTGAGTGTCGCCATGTGAAACCCATCAAAGGTGATCGCACGGGTCGAGTGCATTTTCAACATGAGCGGGTTTTTCGCTTGAAAGTTGATGCTTGACGATTTTTTGCGATGGCGCCAATCTTAGACCTTAAGGAGTGTGACATGATTGAAGTACGAGAACTCACAAAAAATTATGGCCCCCACAAGGCTATTGATCGACTCAGTTTTTCTGTTAAAAAAGGAGAAGTTGTTGGATTTCTAGGGCCCAACGGAGCCGGAAAATCAACGACTATGAAGATCATCACGGGTTACATGGCACCAAGTTCTGGTTCAGTGATGGTGGCGGGCTATGATGTTTTTGAAAATCCTATTGAGGTCAAAGAAAAAATTGGATACCTGCCAGAGTTTCCGCCTGTTTATGGTGATATGTTTGTTCGTGACTATCTAAAATTTGTGGCCAACCTTAAAAAAGTACCGCGCGACCAAATCCAATCTAACGTAGATCGAGCCATAGAAAAAACTAATTTAAAAGGTGTAGCTGATAGATTGATTCAAAATCTTTCTAAGGGATTTAGACAGAGGGTGGGAATTGCGCAGGCCATTGTGTCTAATCCTGAAATATTGATTCTCGATGAACCAACTGTGGGACTAGATCCAAAACAAGTGTCTGAGATTAGAAACCTCATTCAAGAGCTCGCCGGACATCACACTATTATATTATCAACCCACATCTTATCTGAAGTGCAGGCTACTTGCCAACGCATCATTATCATCAACAATGGTCGCATTGTGGCTGAGGACACGCTGGCGGGGCTATCCCAAAGAATGCAGGGAGGCTATCACATTCATGTAAAGGTAAAACGACCCAGCGACCAAGTCCTCTCAATGGTTAAAAACATTGTCGGTGTTGTTGGTGTTTCTAAGGGACAAGAACTCGGGGCGATTGAGATTGACGCGACCAACATGGAATGTTTTGAAAAAATCTCAGCTGCCATTGTCAATGAGGGAGTGGGCCTCACAGAATTTAGAGCCAATAATTTAAATCTCGAAGATATATTTATTAAGTTAACAAGTGATTCGTCACAAGGAGCCAGAGCATGAGAGGCATTTGCACCATTGCGTGGCGGGATTTTAGAGCGCTAACGTTTAATTCACTATTTTTTATTTTGGCAGGAATATGTGCTTTTATTTGGACTGTTTGGTATGGGACCTTTCTCAAAGATTTCATTAAGAAAAGTCAACAGATGATGATGATGCAGCAACATGATATGAATCTGCATCAGGTCTTTAGCATGCACATCTCGACTGTAAATCTTATTTTACTCTTTATAATCCCGGCCATTACCATGAAGCTTTTTTCAGAGGAGAAGCGGGCCAATACCATGGATCTCTTGCTGACAAGTCCTATCAATGCCACTCAGATTGTTCTTGGAAAGTTTATTGCTGGAACAGCGGCCGCTTGGGTTTTGGTGGGAGTTTCCTTTATGTACCCGCTAGTGACCTCGTTTTATGGTGAGGTTTCTTGGGGACCGCTTTTCTCCACCTATGTTGGTCTCATGCTACTTGTGGCCTCCTATGTGGCCATTGGAATGTTTGCCTCGTCGCTCACAAGTTCGGTGTTTTTGGCCGTGATCATAGGAGTATTGTTTAACTTGATCTTTTGGTTCGTGGGTGCCGGTGCCGAAATCGCGGAAGACCCTTCTTGGGTTGCCGTTTTCGAGCATCTGTCACTTGGCGAACATTTTTTTAAGAATTTTGCCAAGGGCATAGTTAAGATCACATCAATTGTATTTTTCTTGAGTGTGATTGGTTTAAACTGTTTTCTCACTCAACGCGTGGTTGAGTCGAATCGTTGGAGGTAAGTCATGAGTCGTATTAGTATTGGCTCACTACTACTGGCCGCATTTTGTTTAATAATCATCGGAATTTTTACGATGTTGCTAGGCATTTGGCATCAGTATCTTTGGGCACCGATTGTTCTTTGTCCGATTTTAGTTCTCATTAGTTTTATTGTCGACAGGGCATTTTACCTCGATTTTTTATCGATGAAGACCACAAAACACGGTATGAATATGGGTGTCCTCATTCTCCTGGCGATCGCATTGGTTGGGTCAGTTAACTATTTGGCTGTCAGGCACAATAAGACTTTTGATTTGACTAAAGAAAAGCTAAACAGCTTGTCCGATCAAACTGCCAAAATTCTTGCTGGAATTAAGGACGACATCGAGATTAAGCTTTTTTTTGATCCACGAAACCCTCAGGCGATGGAAGATAAAATGCGGTTTCGTGATACGGTAAAACTTTTTCAAGATAAACATAATGGCATAAGCTATAAGGCCATAAACGTTTTGGCCTGGCCCAACCTGGCCAAGGATTTTAGTGTCACAACACCTCAGGCGGCAGCGTTTGTAGTCTATAAAGGGCAAAAGGCCAAGGCCCAAGAACTGAGTGAGCAGGGTGTTACCAACTCCCTCATTGCGATTACTCATCCTAAAAAGGTTCTTTATTACCTTCAGGGACAAAGCGAAATTCCACTCGAAAGCCAAGGACCCAACAAAGCCGATACGTCGGCGCTTAAGAAAGCCTTAGAGGATAGTGGCTACGAAATTAAAACTCTGACATTAGGTCAGCTTGAAAAACTACCTGATGACTGTAAGGTCATTGCCATAATTGGGCCGAAAAGCGAGTTTTTTGAAAGGGAGTTGAATCTTCTAACAAACTTTACAAAAAATGGTGGGTCTTTGTTTATTGCTATAAATCCTGAAGACAAACATAATCTCAAAGGATTTCTGCAAAAATATGGAATTGAGTTTTCTGCAAATTACGTTATTGATTTAGGTCAGCGCCAAAATATGGCCTATGTGGCTGGCGCGGGATTTTCAAAAACAAACTCTATTACCAAAGATTTGGATTCTGAGAACGAGCGGATGATTTTTGTAATGCCTTCGACACTCAAAAAAACGGCGTCGCTAACTCCCTCAATAACCGTCGAAGAACTTGTTAAAACGGGACCAATGAGTATTTCTACTGCTAAATTGCCCGAGCAGACAATTGATCTCAGCAAAGAAAAAGTTGAGCGAGGACCTCATGTGGTTGTCATGTCCTCAAAAGGTTTTTTAGATGAAGCTTCAAAAGCTAATCCCTTAAAAGAGTTTAATATCGTCGCATTTGCCGATGTTGAGTTTTTAATAGGAGGCGGGCTTGAGAGTGTGGAGGCAAATCGAAACGTGGTTTTAAATTCGTTTGCTGCACTTATGAAAGACACCGATCTTATTAGCATTCGGCCCAAGGCGCCCGTGGGATCCAATTTTACCATTACTGGCATGCAAGCGAACATTATGTTCTATGGAATATTTTTTCCAATTGCGATACTGTTCTTTTTCGCCAGCGGTCTTATTTGGTGGAGGCGGAGGAGCGCGTGAAGAAGTTTAGCTCAACTTATTTTTTTGCGGGCCTCGTGGTGATACTGGTGAGCTACACCTATTTTTTTGAATTTAAAAAAGCGCAAAAGGAAGATGGCCAGGAGGCCAACACCGTCAATCTATTGAGTGAAGTCAAAGACGGCGATATTAGCGAGTTAAACATCGTTAAGGGGAAAGATAAAAAAAGCTTTATTAAAAAAGATGGTATTTGGATGATGACATCCCCAATTGAAGACTATGGAGACCGTTTTAATATAGAAAATGCCATTCGAAATCTAATTGGAGACAAAGAAACGGAACTTAAAAATGAGGATGGGACCGATCCCGATGTTAAAACATTTGGCTTAGATAATCCCGCAGGATGGATTGAGTTAAAGAGCGCACAAAAGACCTATCGATTTTATATTAGCCGCGAAAAAAGTTTTGACGGGCGAAATTATCATATTAAGGTCGACGGAGGGCCAAAGATTTATCTGGCGAGCAATAATTTTGGAGATTTGTTAGAAAAACCCGTTAAAGAGCTGCGAAGTAAAGACATCTTGCCTGAAAACATCCAGCCCACAGTTATGAATCTCGAGGTGAAAGGTAAAAAACCAATCTCTTTTGAAAAATCAGGCGAAGTTTGGGTTTATCCCGCAGATAAAAACCTAAAGCTTGACCCTGCAGCTATTGCCGATATGGCAAATGGACTAAAATTTATTAAGGCACGAGAGTTCGTTTCGGAAACATCGGGGCCTCAAGAATTAAATAAGTTTGGGCTTTCAACGCCTGAGGTAAAATTGACCGTTAGTTTTTTAGATAAAAAAGGGGATTCACTAAAGTCTAAGGACGTAACCCTCACTGTGTCCAAAGAATCCTCGGGCAAAGTTTTTTTAATGTCGAGCGACAAAAAAGTAATTTACGAAACTGCTTCGGCGGGAACTTCAATCTTAAAAAAAGAGTTGAGCGATTTTCGTGACAGAAAGTTTCCGTTTACCTTTGATGAGAAGCTAATCAAACAGGTGCAGGTGGATCGCAATAAATTTCGCCTTTCGATTCAGAACGACGCCAATAAGTGGGAGCCAACAAAGGAATTTAAGGGCAAAGAGCTTGATGTTTTAAAAGCGCAGGAGCTTATATCAAAAATTCGCGAGTTAAGTGCGGATAGATTTATTGCTGGAGTAGGCCCCAGGGGTTTGAATCCTCCAAAGGCACAAATCTTGTTAAAGGACGCCAATGGCAAATTGATTTTAGACGTGATTTGGGGCGAGAAATTTCGTGAGGGAAGCGATGACTATTATTTTGTGAGAACTAACTTAAGTAATGAGGTACTAGCCATCAAAGCCAATCGTATCGATGAAATACCCGGTGAAAATCTATTAGTATCAGAGCCAAAGCCCGAACCTGAGGCGCCTGGTAAGACGTTGTGAACAACTTCGCAAATAGCTATACAGCGCGATCGGCAACACGAGTGGATTTAGCTGGAGGAACACTGGATCTTTGGCCGCTGCATTCCTTTGTTGGCCAGTGCGCCACCATTAATGTTTCGGTAAGTGTTTTTACTTATTGTGATTTGGAGAAAAGGAAAGACAAAAAAATAACAATAGAGAGTAAAGATCAGGAGTTTAAAAAAGAGTTTGATTCCATCGAAGAGCTCTATTTAAGCAAGGACCCCGCTTTAAATTTCTTTAAATGTCACATTAAATATTGGAATCCCTCTTTTGGCTTTAATTTGACCACTCGCTCAGAGAGTCCCATTGGGGGAGGACTGGGCGGTAGTTCAAGTCTTTCAATTTCGGTCATGAAGACATTTGCCGAGGCGATAAACAGAAAGTTTGATTTGTACTCCATGGTTGAGGCTGCTCATAATATTGAAGCAGAAATATTGCGGACTCCTACTGGGATACAAGACTACGTTGCGGCGATATCTCCAGGATTAAATATCATTGAATTTTCACATGATGGTTTTAAAGTTTCAAATTCTAAATTTCCTGAGGCTGTTTTTAATGAAAATGCGATTTTGGTTTATACGGGTAAGCCTCATAATAGCGGGATAAATAATTTTGAAGTTTGCAAGCTTGCCGTCGAAGGCAAGCAAACTACTTTGATTGCTTTAAAAAAAATTCGTGATGTGACATTAGATTTGAGATCTGTGTTGCTGGATCAAGATTATGAAAAGCTCTCGGATATTTTTAGGAGAGAGTATCAGGCTAGAGTTGAATTAACTCCTCTTTTTTTGAGTCCCGAGATAGAAATTCTAGAAAAATTGGCGCTGATGTCGGGAGCGGAAGCGATTAAGATCTGCGGCGCAGGCGGTGGCGGTTGTGTGATGGTGTGGGCACCAGAGAAAAAGAAAGAAGTAAGCGCGAGATTAAAGGAACAGGGCATGAAAGTATTAGACGTGTCTATATACAATGGCTAAGAGAAAAATCAATCGCCCTAGTCCACGAGAGTTTTTAATCAAAAGGTTTTTGGGTCTGCACCTAGGCGGCGCCAAAACGGACAACACAGTTGTTGCAGTTCTAGAATATTATCCCAAACACAAGAAAGTATTTTTAAGTAGAATTCATTTGGGCCTAGGCGGTAAAAAAGATAAATCGGCTGATTTGGTTTTGCATGAGCTATTAACTATAGGCGAAAGTCCCATTGATCTTTTGAGCATGGATGCGCCACTCTCCCTTCCTAAGTGTATAATTTGTGAATTGAAGTGCCCGGGTTATGAAAAGTGTGGCGAACCTGAGATAAAGTGGATGTGGAATTGGTTTAAGAAACATGGAAAGCAAAAAAAACCTCCGCGCCAGTTTGTGCCTTATACTCAGCGCTGTACCGAACTACATGTTGCGTCTGAATATGAAAAAGCTTTTCATCCGCCTGAAGCCTTGGGCTCTAACATGGCTCCACTCGCTTCGCGGGCCCAATTTATCTTACGTCGGATAAAGGTTCCGACAATTGAGGTTTATCCCGAATTGTCTTTGTGGCGAATTGGTCAAAAGCTGGATATCTCAAAGTCGATGTTTAATTTTCATAAGCATTCAGTGGAAGGCGAGAGCAATCGCCTTCAAATTATAAAAAAAATTGTCGATAGTGGTTTGGTTTTTGTTTATGACCAGGATATCAAGGTATTATCTCAGACGCCCGCAGCTTTTGATGCGTTTATTTGTGGGTTGACGGCCTACATTCATGACATTGGGGGTAGTGAAGATCGACCCAAGGGCTTTCCGAAAAAGGAATCGTGGCTGACTTTTCCAAAAGAGAATTTTACTTTTTAATCGAGTAGTTTTTTAAAAACTGATACCCAGCAAAGGGTATCAGTTTAAAAAATTTAATTAGACTATTGTTTTTGGCAGGCCATTTTATCATTTTCGCCAGTATGATCCATCATGCACATGTAGTTAAGGGATTTTTCGACCTGACCCTCCAACAAATAAATTTTTGCCATAATCATCTCATCCTTTGGCCACGCTTTTATACCACGAAATGTAGCCTTAATAGCGTCTGTTTCAGTTTCCTTAAAAGTCTTTAACACCGCCACTACGCTGTCATTGACAGCATCAATGGTGCTACCATGTCCAAATGCCAATAGGGGAAACGCTGACGTTAGCAACAATGCTATAAATTTCTTTCTCATAAAACCTCCTTAAGGTTTGGTTAAAAAACTTAAAAATTTTTGACTATTTTCAAATGATTCTACGATTGGTGTGCTACTTCCTGGCTCATCTGTACCGGTCCCTGGTTCATCAGTTTCGGGTTCTGTAGGTGACGGCAGAGGTAGAGGGTCCGAATCTGGCGTCTCCTCTTTCTTCGCTCCATTTTTTATCCATTTATAAATTGCCTTCAATTCCTTCTTGTTCAATGAAGGTTCATTTTTTGGCATTTTTCCCTCAGCCACACTTTTGTATAGACTGCTTTTTTCTGGATTTCCGGGAATAATTAGCGGAGGAAAAACCGCGCCAGAAAATATTTTTTCATATGACGATAAATCTATACCCTTCTCGCTTTTTTGAGGGCCATGGCAATGGACGCACTTTGAAACAAATATATTTTCAGTAATGGATTTAAATCGGGGTTCTACTAAAGAAAACCCCTCGTCTTCGTCATGAGAAGAAGAACATCCCATTCCGACCGCTAGAACAAGGAGCGCCAGAAAAGGTATCAGTTTAAGATATTTATGTAAATTTACAAGCATGCAAAACGACCTCAAAAAAACAACGATCTACTCGCGCGTAGTCTTACCATACAGCACCAAAAAACACAATAAACACAATATATACCCGGAATCTCGCCCATTGCAGATTGTATCTTGTACAGGTGTTTTTGGCCAAAAAGGTCACTCGAAATGACAAATTGAGGCTTGAAATTACATCGAATTATTTAAATTTAAAAATAAAGGTATTTGCAGCGAAGATAGAAGATTCAGCTGAGGCTTTCCCCTAAAGATAGCGAGATCACTTGGCACCTGAATTGCTAAATAGATTACTAAATCGCGTAATTCCCTTAAGTTAGCCACTGGAGAGTACTATGCCGCAATCACGAATTTCTTGGGCGTTTGTTTTTTTGTTCTGTACCTCTGTTTTTGCGAGAACCGATAGAGTTTATAATCTTAAAATACATAATTTCTCCGTCAATTTTACGGGTGTAAAAGTCGATCATGCCCTTGCCATCAATGGCAGTATACCTGCACCGACACTGCGATTTAAAAAAGGCGAAATGGCAGTAATTAATGTTACCAACGAATTAAACGAGCCCACAACTTTGCACTGGCACGGCGTCTTGGTTCCTTGGAATATGGACGGACCTGAGTTTTCAAACACACAACTTATTAAACCTAAGGAAACATTTACTTTTAGATTTTTAATTAGACATACAGGAACCTACTGGTACCATTCTCACACCGACCTTCAAGAGCAAAGTGGGCTTTACGGAGCAATTGTAATCGAAGATGAAAACCCCCATCGTAATCACGCGGATCACGACCTTGTGGCCGTTCTTAGCGACTGGAGTAATGAGAAACCTACGACGATCTTAAGGAATCTCAAAATGGATGGCGACTATTATGCGTTTAAGAAAAAGTCTTTTCCATCTTGGATTGGGGCCATTCGGCATGGTTCTGTTTGGGATTATTTGAAAAGCGAGTGGATTCGTATGGGAGCCATGGATCTGAGCGATGTGGGGTATGATGCGTTTCTAGTAAATGGAAAAAAGAACATAAGTTTTTCAAAGGCGTTGCCCGGTCAGAAAGTAAGATTGAGACTTATTGATGCGGGATCTTCAACATATTTTTATGTCAACTTTGGCCAGCTCCGTAATTTTACAGTTATTTCTAAAGATGGCGTGGATGTAGTACCAGTGAAGGTCAATGAGCTGCTTATGGGACCTGGCGAGACATACGATATTATATTAGAAATGCCCAAGGACCCAAAAATAAGTGTGGAGCTAAGAGCTACAGCACAAGATGTGACGGGATACTCCAGCATTACGTTTGGCGCAGGTAAGGAAAGTGAAAGAGTGCCTGATAAGCTGCGACCAAACCCATATGTAATGGATCATGGTGGCCATGATGGCGGGCATGGTGGTGGCCATGGTGGTGGAGAACCCGGCGATGGGGACGGCGAACCTGGCGATGGAGACGGCGAGCCTGGCGGCGGAGAATCTGATGGTGGTGGTCATGGTGGTGGTCATGGTGGTGGCGGGCATACTCCTGCTAGCGGCAGTTCTCCTATGCCAATTCCCATGTCAGCGGCGATACCTATGACTAATCGGCTCAATTATAAAATGTTAAAATCCCCTGTTGACACCTCATTTGACGCTTCATTGCCGCGAAGAAATATCGATTTAGACCTGGATGGCGATATGAATCGATTTATCTGGACTATAAACGGCAAGTCGTTCTCTGAAGAAAAATATATAATGATTCGCTATGACGAGATCGTGCGGTTCACTATGCGTAATAAAACCATGATGCACCACCCGATGCACCTTCATGGCCATTTTTTTAGAATTCTAAACGGCCAAGATAAGTATTCGCCAAACATTCATACCGTTGACGTCGCCCCTATGCAAACAGTCATAATTGAATTTAGGGCCAATGAACCAGGCGTCTGGTTTCTACACTGTCATAACCTCTACCATATGATGATGGGCATGGCTCGACTAGTAAAGTATGAAGGATTCAAAATTCCTGGTGAGTTAGAGCACGAAGAAAAAGCCCATGGTCCCCACATGATAAAAGATAGTGATTTTTATCCTAGTGCAGAAGTTAAATTGTACTCAAATCGAAGTGAACTCAGAGCTAAACTTAACGGTGGTCGTTGGGACTTAGAACTCAATCTTGAAATTGATGAGTATAAGCTGGACACTCTCAACGCTGACGTTTTGTTTAAGCGCTACTTAAATCGTTTTACCGCTGTGGTGGGTGGCGCTGAATACGAGGACAAAAAGCTCTCGGCTCTCATTGGCCTTGCACACACATTACCCTTAAATGTGGAAGTATTGAGTTATGTAAGAACTGACGGTAAAGTCATAATTAAGCTTCGAAAGAGTATTCCTATCATTGATAGAGTCACCTTAGATATTGAGCCGGAGTTTTCTTATAAAGAAAAAATTGAGTTTGAGCTAGGGGTGGGACTGGGATATCAGTTTACCGCTCAGACCAAAGTGGGACTTTTCTTTAGACAAACCGACACTTCCGGAAGCACAATTGGATTAGGCGTAAGCGTTCGATTTTAAGTCCTGCGGACAGAAGTCCAGTAACTCTGGCAATACTGTTTATTGGTCTACTTTTCGCCCCTAAAAAAATTAAAAATCTACCCTAATTCTGCCGATTTGTATTGGTGATGAAGGCCGTTGTTTTAAGTATCACATTCTGGGTCACGCTTTGGTTGCCAAGTGCTTCTCATGCGCTTGAATATGGGCTCATTCGCCGCCTTGTGGTGTTTCCGATACTTGTTCCCGAAGAAATTTCTGATGTGGCAGAACAAGTTTGGTGGGATATGCGGGAGCAACTCACTCGTGACCGCAGATTTCTATTGGCTAGCAAATATTTTTTACAAAAGAAAGACGTGTATCAGCCGCGCGGGGCTTTGTCTCCGGCCGACGCCATTATTTTAGGAAAGCTTCTAGATGCTCATGCCCTGGTTGTGACGTATTTGCAAAAGAACACTTTAAGTATGGTGGTCTATAGTGGCGAGGATGGGAGTCTTTTTTGGAAAAAAAAATTGAATCTTCATCAATCCGTTCGCGTTCCCAGGCAACTGAGTAAAGCCGTTAGTACTTTGGTCAATGATTTTTTGGCTACACTTCCCTATCAGGGTTTTCAAATCGTGGATGCCCTTATTGGCCAAGCGATATATGAGCAAGACGGAGTCGAGCTCGCGAAAGTTGAAATAGGACTTCAAAGTCAAATTCAAGTAGGTGATCCCGTTCAATGGATTCGATTGACAAGAGTAAACCTCGAACCCCTATTTGCTGACGGAGGAAGAATCACTGTTTTTGCTGAGGGAAAGGTTGCGAAAGTAGAATCACAACACGCCCTGGTAGAAGTGGTTCGTGCCAAAAATAAGAATGAGATAAATGAAGCCGATCTCGTTCGCTTTCCGGCGGAACTAAAGCGTCTTAATGAAGATCTAGCCATGGAGGAAGAACTCAAAAGAAAAATATCACCTGAGTTTATTTCTAGCGAACTTGAATCTGTAAATGCGCAGAAAAATGCAAAAAAACCATTAGCTAGTTCTTTAGCTTGGATTATGGGTATGATGGCTTACCTTTTGCTCGCCTTTTAAAGGTCTAAATAATGGGTTCATGCTTTCATTTGAACGTGGATTAATACCCTGATGAGCAAGCCAGGTCTCGGGAGTCTCCATGCACATTATAACATTCCAAGCGGAGTTTTGACTCTTAAAGCGATTGATAATGGCAGTAAACATTTCATTTCTGAGCCGGAGGTCATAGCGAAGCTTTCCATCACTCGAAAGGTGTACCTCCGCGCGCGTAACATAACTTTTCATGCCGAAGCGTTCGCGCATAATGTGCCGTTGTTCAGGTTGAAATCGCAGAGCCCCTAAAGAAATATGTGGAATATCCTGAGGAGAAAAACGCCGAGTAATTTGATCCACAAGTTCAAAATAATTGTCTTGCCACTCGGGATGCCAAATCAGTGGATCAATGTGAAAATTTACTTTGAAGTTTTTATTTAAACATTTTTGTGCGGCAGAAAAGCGTTCGCTAAGGCTCGCGGTTCCGTGCTCCTCGCGGCTGATAATATGCTCGGGATTTATTGACCAACTGATGACTGTGTTACCAACATGATCAACATCCAAAAACTGATCGACCGATTTTGATTTGGTCTTGAGCTCAAGCTCCCATTTAGGGTAGCGATTAAAAAAAGAAATCAAGTGTCTGGAGTATAGAGTGAGCTCATCCAGACTGAGACTATCGACAGTTTCACCCGTACCAACACGGTAAGATTCCGCGGAAAACTTTTGGGCGATGAGTTCAAGTTGTGAAAGGGCGTCATTGATATTACTGTAAATAGTTGTAACTGGAGTATTAAGATAGGACTGCAAATAGCAATACGAGCAATTCATATTACATTGTAGACCCAGGTTTAATACAAAATAGTTGCAACAGACCAGCCCTGGTTTAAAACCAGGACACTTTTTAAAAAACTGTCCTTGATAGTGTGTTAAAAAAAGTTCTCGCTTACTTCGATCATATTCACTTGCCGACAGACTACCTTGCACTTCGGGATAAGGTCGTTCAGAAACAATGGCTATTTTTTCGTGCGGAATTAGGTCGAAAAATCTCCGAGCCGCGTCACTTGTGACCGCGTCTTTGCTGATATATACTTTTGTAAAGCTCTTTAAGAGTTGGTCCATAATTTTTCTGGTGTCATTGTCAGTTCATCATTTATTTTATTAATTCCCAATAGCTTTTTTTTAAAGTCAGCTTGTGAAGTGGCAAAAAGCGAAATTTGTAAGCCGGACTGATCGCCGCTACGAATCCATTCGGCCTTCACGTGGCTGGGCCAATTGAGCGCCGAAGTTTTTAAAGCAAAATCTTGATCTGATTTTTTAGTGAGAGGCATACGTAAGGCAGAAATTCTCGCTAACCAAGTATGAGATGATTCGTTATCATTTTTTAGAAGCTTCGTGAGGCTTCGATCCACGAGATAAAGCTCGATAGCCATTTCGAGCAAGCTCACGGCTTGCGATTTTGAAAGAGTTGAAAGGGCTATCGAAATCAGCAAATCTTTGATTTCGGCCAAATTGAAAACGGCACGAAGTGGGGATAGTTCGCGTGCGGCCAATTTCTTATGATGAACAAAGTCTTGAAATTCGTTGGGGGTGCGAGGCAAAATTTCGAGTACTGAGTTAAGGTCTTGGTTAGCCTTTAATCCATAGGTTTTAAGAACATCAGTTTTAGTGACTTCAGAAAAAAGATCACCAGCTTTTTTAAATAGCAGAGCTAACTCCGTAAGACTCAGCTCGGGATAAATTGACTTCAACAGTTCAGGTAAGTCATCTTCAAAGGTGACAACCTGGCCCTCGGCTTGTTGCTCTTGCCGATCAAAGGCGCACAACAAGTGTTTTTTCCAGGCAATGGCTGGCAATTTTTTGGGCCATTTTCGAAATTTGGTAAATTCAAGGTGCTTAGTGCATTGCGAAATCAAACAGAAATCCATGAGGAGTTGGTAGCATGACGATATAATAATGTCTAGGGAGATTAAAGTGGCTGATTGGCGTCTACGTGCAGAAATTTGTGGAGATGTAATTTATTTTAGTTACGTTGTTTCGTCTCTGCAACGAGAAGCCAAAGAAGTCTATGTTTGGGACCTGGATAAAACCTATTTAGACACATCTTGGGGGTCGTTTCGAGAACTCTCTCGAACGATCATGGAAAAAGCCTTCCAAAAGAAAAATGTGCCAGGAACGGCCACCTTGGTGAGGGCACTAACGGTCAGCCGCGGTTTTGGTGCGGGCGCTGAGCCTTTTCCCATTTATTTTATTACAGCCTCGCCTCCTCAAATTGAACGTAAGATTCGCGAAAAATTGCAGTTCGATGGCATTTATCCTTATGGTACGTTTTATAAGGACAATTTAAAAAACCTCAGACCTAAACGCATGTGGCGCCTCACTCAACAAATTGGTTACAAAATTCAGTCCTTGCTGCAATTGCGGGTATTGTTAAGAGAAGATGTTCGGCAAGTTTTGTGGGGCGACGATAGTGAATCTGATGCGATCATCTATTCGTTGTATTCTGATATTTGTTCAAGGCGACTGAGCGAGACAGAAATCACCCAAACTCTTAAGGGTCTCCATGTCACAGGTGAACAACTTCGGGTGATACTGGATTTACAAAGGCAGGTCCCCGAAAACGATCCTGTGGATAAAATATATATTAACCTTGCGATCGATACTGATCCCGAATACTACGTCAAATTTGGTCGGCGCATGGTACCCACCGAAAACACTTTTCAAGCTTCGCTCGATCTCTTTCAAGATAACAGAATTAAAATTGAACAAGTATTGCGAGTGGTTCAGGATCTCATTATGAATTATGAGTTTACGAGCGAAGAAATAGAGCGAAGTTTTGATGGTTTGGTAAGGCGGCAGGTATTGGGCCAAAAATCGATTGATCAATTATTGCCACCCCTGCAAGAGCAAAAATTTATATCACAACATTATAAGCCTAGCGTACCTCCTTCAGAAAGTGCCAATGTCAGGGATGCGGTTTCGCACGATGGAATTGAAATTGATCCCTGGGTGCCAACCCATATCGATTACCTTCACGACTATCGTTAGTTTGGATACAAAATCTCAAGCGAGATAGCGCAATTGATTCGAATTGGGATCGTTCTCATAATAGTACTTTCACTTTGATAATCGTCTGTTTCAGACTTGGAAACCCCTTCACTTGGCTCGACCTTCGTCCGATATATTTTATGAGTAAGGCAATTTTATTATGAGGTGGTACGTGAAAAAACTAATGTGGACCGTTACCGGGGTTGTTTGTTTAAGTCTCTTAACTACTAGCTGCACTCGCGAGGCAGAAAAGGCGAGTCAGATTAATCTCTCTTTAAAAAATATCTACAACTCAAAGATTGGCGCCCAATCCATTGGTAGTAATGTTTCACATATCGTCGTGAACATTCAAGGCGCTGGCTTACCCGGCCCCATCGTTTGGAACTGGGATGCACATCATAACGGAACAATGCTGACTCCTCCGGATTATGTCCGTCTAGATGTACCAAAAGGTACGGCAAGACTCATCCAAATATTACTTGTTTCTGAAACAGAATCTGGCGCCGAAGAATTTAGCTATGGCGACGTTGTAAAGGACTTAGTAGCAGAATTTGAAAGCGTCACCATTGTAGTTAACAGTGTTAGTGGAGGCGGAAGTGGAGTTCAAGGGCAAGTCGGGGGGCGATATTTAAATGTCGGTGGAACGAGTGGACCAACGGGTGAGTTAGAACTATTATTTACGCCGCCGGTTGCAGGGCGTCCGAAGATGAAAATCATGGACGTCAGTATGATAAATGGCTGGTTTAACCTATTTCTAATCGATGGCGCTGCTTTTAGTTATAGATTTAAACATAGCGGGCTTAATTTATTTGATGGAACTAATCTGGATTTAAATGGTGCGGTGTTTAGTCCGCTCTCACAAACTGATCACTTACTGCATTTGATTCAGCCAGCTGGAATCTCAGCCTATATGAATAATGGAGCGACTCCAACTACTGAGACTCGAGGCGAAGAAAGATATATCGCTGGCTTCTTTGGACCGGGTGCAGCTTCGGTGCCTCGGGCGGCTTGTTATAATACCACCGCTGGGTCTGTTTCTAATATGTATACTGCATATACGAATAATACTACCAACACGCCGATGTGGTATGATCCCAATTCGGGCGTCACTACAAAAGTGCGCAGATTAAATTCCTTTGTTGGTAAAGCAATTGGGGTTGGAATTTGCGGAACGGGAACCGAGTACGACAACATTTTAAAAATTGATGGAAAAAACGTCGGCAGTGGAAAAGGCAGAACCTTTGGTTTTGAGAGTGTTTTCAAAATTAGCAGCAGTAGCTATAACGCCATTCAAGCTACTTATAGCTCGGGCGTTTTAACTTTGTCTTGGAACTACTTGCCAGATGTCATCGGTGTCGACGGCGTAGATGGCGTATCTGTTTTTGTCAATACCACGGGATTAGATGGCGACATTAGAACGGGTGGGGATGGCGTGGACTGTAATAAGATTGGTCCTTTGGGTTTTTCGTTGGCAGGTGACACCACTCTTGAAACTTTCCCTATTTCTATGACTTCGCTAGAATATGCTGATGCCGAAGTTGCCATCTGTCCCTATAAAAATGGCTACCTTGGTCAGAAATATTATTTTAATGGTGTAGATGCTAGAATTCAAAACAGTGG
>JAWXAY010000107.1:0-12593 GCA_034439715.1 Pseudomonadota bacterium | reverse complement strand
TCTCTTTTCTCCACTGCGAAGCCCATACCAGTACTAAAATCCAAGTCAGTACAGCGAGATACTCAAAAATACCCGCCGATGTCCCCAATTTATTTAACCAGCCAACTAAAACTCTATACAAAATTCGGCAACCCTGTTTAATGCTTAGACGATATCTGTGCGCCATACCGATTTAATTAGTCATTACATGGCCCGTATGTTGCTGTTTCCACGTCATGATCCTCTATTTACAACGAATCCTATTTATTGGTTTAGCACTAGGCGTGTCCTGCGCCCAGGCCTCGAGTTGTAAAGAGTATTTTGTTAACTGGAAGGATCAATACGTTCTCTTGCGCGAGAGAGTTAAAAACGCCGATGAAATCATAAAAGGCTTAAGTGTTAACGCCTCGAATGTATTAGAAGTTATTAGTGATATTGGCGGCTATGGAGACAAAGGCGCGAATCCTGGCGGAGTATTTTTAGTGCGAACTCAAGCGGGGCTCAAGGCGATGAAGATTGTTCCGAAAGCCTGGGATGAACTCGTCGATCCAATCAGTACTGGTGCTACAAATCGCCAGCGTGATGAAGTAATTTTACAAAACTTCTTGGCCGAACAGGGATTATCGATTCCAATTACTGGGGTTTTGAGTATGGGTGAATTCACCAATTTATTTAGAAAGTTTCCAGAACTGAAAACTAATTTGAGAAAATCTTATCCCGATGCAAAGTGGTCCGCCTTTTTAATGGACTATGTACCAAACGCTTGGAATCCCAAAAAAAATGGCACTACAGCTGAGATCTCAAATCCGCCCTCACATTTTATAAAATGGAATATTTTGGATCTACGAAAGCAAGTCAGTCAAATCTCTCGTATTCGTGATCTGCTCGGTATTCATTCGCGAGACCTGCAAATTCTTATTTCTGAAGATGGCAAAGTTTATGCGATTGATTTTGGACTTGAAACCATTTTATATCGCGGCGACCTTAGCGGCGATAGGTTTCAGCCACCCAATTCGCATGATGTATCATCTACAGAAAATAGTTATCAAGAAAAAATTAGGTTGATTGAAGAGAGGCGTAAATGACAATAAGGTCTGCAAAATTATTAATTGTTTTAGGAATTACCGTAAATCGTATTGAAGCTTATGCCCTGAGCTGCCCTGGCCTGTTTTTGCCAAAGAAAACTTTTAATTCAATTAGCTCGAAGCTTTGGCCTGAACAAAACATTCACATTCCTGCTCGCAAAGTTACTACTGAATTACGACCGGCAGGAGAGAGACAATACAGTGTCGATAACACGGTTTATGATATGAAAGGCATTGATTTTTTCCAGTCAGGACTTACTGTTAGAGAATGGGAACTTCTGCCCTTAAGAGAGAGAAGTGAGATCGACAGAAATGGCAGCCAAAGAGGACTTGCAGTAATGGGTTCTTATCATCCTATGGTTCTGCAGTTCCAGGCTCGACCTGGCGAGAAGATAACCTTAGTTTACGAGAGTCCCAGGTCAGATAGAACACAATTTGATATTTTTAACAGTGGCAACTTTAAAGAATACATGTTCCCGCCTCGCGAATTCAAATTTGTGAAAGCGCAGGTCAATCCGGATGGAACGATTTCAACTCTCGATGGAGCCATCGAACTCATTGGCCTTGCAAGCGCAAATCGCGGACGCGTTCAGGCCGTTCTTCGTGAAGGTGAACAGGTTGAGTTGATTTTTGAAACGCCGACGGAACTTTCAAATCGACAGCTATATAAAAGTTGGATGTCAAATCCGCGCTCTGCTTCGATACCTTATGCTCCACATAGGGCTATGACCTCTGGCGAAACTCATTTCACAGGAGTTGTTGGGCCTGGGGGTGATATTCAACCGATGTTAGGCCAACAGGGTCTAAAAAAGATTTCGATTCAGGGCCAACAAAAAGTGCAAACACGTAGGGGAATCGTCGATCTATAACGAAGTCTTTCCAGTTTAACGACTACACTTCATCGCTTGATCGTTGTCAGTCATTTCACCTGAACCTTTTTTGGCACCTTGTTTAAACTCAATTTGAGCTACTTGATGACCGTCTTCATCAACGAATGAATATTGGTCTACAGTTGGCGAAGTTTCAATAGATCGGTAGTGCATCTGAATACTGTCGATTTGATCTACGGCCTTACCTTTTTCATCAAAAATATGAATTTCTGTAAAACTACTGAAATAAAAATTATATGTGAAGCCACTTTCCTCAATGCAAACAAAGTCAGGTTTAACCCTGCTTTCAGCCAAAACGGTAGCGGGCAGTGCTAAGTACAATAAAAACAGAAAAGATTTCATATTAATTCTCCTTAAAAGTCTTGTTCGTAAAATTCTCTATAACACACTAGAAAGTTTTGGCCTGTTCATTCGCGATTTTATAACTTTTACAGCGAGAATCGATTCGCCGCTCCATATTTTGTCATCCGCTGTCAACACACTAGTCACTCCTATTGCTATGGCATTCTCAGCTAATTTGTAGCGTGCCTCTATGTGGCCTTATGGGGCCTTATATGGCCCTGTTCTTGCTCATTTAACGATGATTGAAACAATTTATAAAGACCCTACTATTATTTAGCATTCTATTAGGCTGCGTAGCCCTTTCGGCACCCTCACCGATTATTGCTATTTTAGACTCCCCGGTTGATTACGAACATCCTCAGATCCAAGCTGTTCTAGACGAAGACCTTTTGAAAAATGTGAAAATCTTGGATGAAAATGGGCAGGAGAAATCTTGGTACGATTTAAATATAGAGGCCAAGGCTGAATTTGAAAGGCGACTGAACAGGAACTACTACGCTGAGCAAGTCGAATATTTGGATTCTCTGGGCAAAAAAAACAATACTTCACTCTCGACAATGATTAAGGGAACTCTTAGATATATATTTTTTCCTAAGTTCAGGTCTGGCTTAAATGTGGTCGCCGATTATCTACACGGCGCTCATGTCGCAGGTATTGCCATGAAGTCACTAAGTAGTGCAAGACTTATCACCTTTCCCCACATTACTGCTCCAGAAGCGAAATTTAAACTGTCTGAAATTCTAGAGTACAGCCCTATAAAATATCGAGAAAGCCTAAGACATTATTTTTCTCAGATATCTCAGGTTTTGCAGCAAGAAAATATTCGAGTTGTTAATCTCTCCATCGGCACCTCACAGGCGATGGCCTTGAAGAAGTTCAAGCAGAGAGCCACTCTGCTGCAAAAAATATTTTATTCTAAAAATTTAAAAGAAATGGCAATTCAAGGGGCTAAAAATTTTTCCGAAGAGCTAGGAAGCTTTATTCGCGCCAATCCGAATTCGGTATTTGTTTTAGCGGCGGGTAATGAAAGCAAAGATCTTGGCTACACCACTGATAACTTAGCAAATATAAAGGCTGAAAATCTCGTGAAAGTTTCTGCCACAAACGATTTGGGCGCCCTTGCAGGCCTCTCAAATTACTCAGCATCCAATGTGGATATTGCGGCGCCTGGAATTCGCATTGCAAGTGCTAGAGTCGGTGGTGGCAATGTGCATATGTCCGGCACTTCATTTGCCGCACCTGCCGTGACAAATGCGTTAGCAGAAATTCTAGAATTGACTCCGACTTTGTCGACAAGAGAACTAATAGAAACACTTTATTCTAAATACTCTTTTTCAGATTCGTTTTTGACCCATTCAGTTGCCAAAGGTCGAGTGTTAAAAAATAAACCAATGTGCTCGGCCCTGTTTCAAAACTAGTATCCTTTATTCAAATCTTAATTTGTACCTAGGTTTGTGCCCAGAGAAGCAATGGAATCTAAACTTATCCGCCCGTCAATTCCGGGGCGAATCCGGCCAGAAGCATTTTTGACAGACGACCAAAATGCAGCTGTAGAGTTAATGTCCAGCTTTTCATTCTCATAACGAAAGGGCACAACTGCTGCTACCGATTTGTTCTTATTATTCTGTAAAATCCAATTGCTGGCTGCTGCTGTGATTTCTAAAGCGAAATGTTTTAAGTTTATGAACTTTTGTTTTTTTGCAACAATATCCCCATTTTTAAAAAAGATTTTTCCGTAACCGACTGACTTACCTTTAGTTCCCGCCAACTCACCATACAAATTCAGTTCACCTGAAGTAATGTCTAACGGCAGGTAAGCCCGCAGCGTGCGATTAATCGAGGCTAATTGGAAGTTTTCTAGCTTAAAATCAATGTCCAAAGTGGGATGGGCTTCTAAAATGGAGGCTCTACCTAAAATCTCCACCTGGGCGTGATTCTGCAACCGTGCATGAAATTTTAAGGGATTTACCACATTTCTCATCTGCAGTCTCAGGTTCTGAGTTTTCAATTCAATTCTATCTAAGCGGATCGGAATTGGCGCCTTAAAGTCGTGGTTAGTAAACTCCACTTCGCCATTTTTGATAGCTAAGCTCTCAAACCTTGTAGGTACCAGTATGTCCAGGATATCACGCCAATTTTTCGTTGGCTCGTCCCGGCCCAACTGAGCCACATTGTCTTTTTGGCTATCAATTAAGTTAAGTCGGGGATGATGCAACTTAACATCGGCGGAGACTCTTTTGTGAAGAAGTGCACGCCAAGCTATGGACAATTCAATTTCATCTATCAAAAGCAGTGGCTTTTGCCGAGAGTTTTTTTTCTTTATTTGTAGCCCCTGAAGTTGATAGGCTCCACGAAACAGGGATAAATCAAAATCAGAAATGCTTCCGACATAGGACCCTAGTTTTTTTTCCAGTTGGGAGTTAACAACTCGTAATCCTATTGCTGGCAGTGCAAGTCGCAAAATAATCAATAGTAATACAACGAACGCCAACCACTTAATTTTTTTCATCTCGCGTCTCCTGCAGTGTTACAATAATTTCCGCACCATTCAATATAATGAAGGACGAATAATACAGCCAAACAAACAAAGTTATGGGCAGGCCGGCGGCACCATAAGCCGATTGAGCCGCAACCGTCCTGAGGTAAACACCAATTAAGTATTTACCGAAGACAAAAAATATCGCCGTAAATAGGGCCGCCGAAATACTTTGTGATATTTTCACATGAACATCTGGGAGAATTTTATATAGAATGGAAAATAGGAACGTAAATGCAATCAGGTCCCCTGCGATACTAAGAATTTTGTATAAAAATACATTCTCTTGAGAAAAATAATCAATGAGAAGAGACAGTGAGAGCGAAGTAACAATTATTACAATAAACAAGAGTACCATCACGACGGCCATTATCTGAGAAGTCAAAAAAGACTTAGTTGTTGAAATGAAACTTTGAGGCGGACCAGCAAAATCTAATTTATTAAATATCCTACCTATCGATGTTTTCAGTTGTCCAAAGATCACACTTGAAGAAATCGCCAAAGTAAAAAAAGCGATGGCGCCGCTTGTCGCGCGCAGATCAGTTCGGTTTTGACTCGCACTCGACAGTGAAGAGAAAACCTGTGCGGCATCCTGCCCCACTAAATTGTTAATTTTTCCCAATAACTGATTGCTTAAATCTAGGTTAAGAAGAGTTAAAGAGACTATGAGCAGGACAATAAGCGGACTCAAGGCGAAGGCCATGTAAAATGCCAAGGCAGCAGAGTGAGTCCCTATTTCATCGCGGGTCATATTGTTATAAATTGATTTTAGGAACGAAGCCTTTGCAATTTCACACCTCTCGTTTTGCAATTGTCTGCAATAACGATGCCCACGAATCCATTGTTCACATATTAGGCAGAATGTTAGCTCGTTCGACTATAGCCAGTCGAACATTGTCCAAATCTCTAGGACTTCTTCGGGAAGTAAAACCATCTTAAACAAGTCCCGCTTTCGGTATTCCCCTACATCTTGCCAAACGAGTGATTTACCGCTGGGAAAGCGATTCTGTACATTATAAGGCGTGCCGATTTCTCGTCTTAAGAAAATATCTTTTTCGCCTACCCAAGCGACAACAGTGGCGAGCAAAGACGGATCTAATGACTCACTATTTTTATCGTAAAAAATAGTTTCTCGTAAAGCCCGAATCAAAAGCTGCAGCTTTTCTCGAGGATCCTCAGAAATAGCCCTCGCCTTTTTTAAAAGCCTAAACATGTCCGCTATTTGTAATAGCCCGCTTACTAGGTGTCCTGGCAAATAAATATAATCAACTTCTCTTTCGGTTTTGCGCCGCGCGAATTCAGAGTAATACTCGTGCCAGGCTTTAAGAACGTCGCGTTTATTGTGCTTACTGAGATCAGCATAAAGTTCGACAAATTTAATGGGGTCTGCATTAATGAGGCGCTCTGTCGCCTCGGGATAAAGGTAAAGGGAGACATTTGAAATCGTTTCTCCCCAGCGATCATTGGAGGAGTGCTTACTTGAAGTAAATTCCAAATTTTTAAATCCAGGAGTCAAGCCATTCAAAAATTTATGATAGCCATTGTCGAGCTCAGCGCTTTCGGTATCTGAATCACTTAAGACAACCTCTAGTGAAACAACCGCTCCCGACTTTGCTAAGTACCCTTTAACACTGAAGAGATCATTCTCGCTCAATCCAAAAAAGGACCAACCTCGTTTTCTTTCGATTGTGTCTTTAAAAAATTCCTGCTTGCCTTCGCCATTGGGACCCTCAACTTGAACAAAATCTGTTCGCTCTTTACTCTCAACGCCATAGAACCCTAAAAAGTTTAACCCCCAAAATGTCGAATTCAAAATCTTAGCGTTGATTTGAAATTCTTGAATTCCTTTAACGCTACCAATTTTGCTAAAGTCACCAGTTCGAATAACTTCAGTTAAAATTTGTTTCGAAACCGAATTTTCGCCAATGGATTTTTCGTTTATGGACCACGCCGCGCCCGTCATACCGCCAGCAATAATTTTACTATGCTTAAAAAAAGAAAGACGAGTAACCTGGAGGTCAAAAAATAATTTAGTCGCTATTTCGTTATAAATACTTTTATCCTGATAAAAGATAATATTATTGTCACCTCGATTAGTTACCACTGTGCGATTTAAAAAATATTGAGTATCGGTGAGATCAGCGCCAATCGGAAACCAATTAATGTCGTCAGTGCGAATTCGCACGCGGGGCGCAATGTAATCCTCTCGAATCAATACATACTTATTTGGCAGATTTCCGGATTGGACTTCTAAAGGCAAGAGGACATTAAGAATTTTGTCGTAGCCATTTTTTGCTTCCTGCTTTGTACCCGCACCGTAAACCAAAGTGAATTGTTTTATGAGTGATACATCACCGACCACGACAAGGCCAAAGCCACCGCGTAGACCTAATTTTACAATATCTCGCACTAACCATATGTCAGTATCATCCTTAGGTTCAGGATTTTTGACAACATCGCGACAGATACTCACCAAAACCTCGACAACTACTCCCTTATCCCAACCAAACCACACAGGCTCAAGAGAAAGCTTCTCTAACCCGCAAGTCCCCAACTCAAGCCCTGTCTTGCCAATCGCCTTAAGCGCATTAATTACGGGGTTCCATAAAAGGGCTTCCCAATAATCACCGAAATTAGTACCGTAGCCTTCAAATTTTGTTTTTTGTAGATTGCCCTTCACCACGCTTTGATCATCTGTGGTGATTTCGATATCAACTGGTAGTGCGGGAACTCCCTCACGTTCGAGGCCAAAAACCTTTACAAATTCATTGCGTCGACTAATGAGTTTTTCGACCAATAGCTTTTGCAGTGAATTAGGCCAACCAGCCAGCGCTACCGCGTCTTCCAACTGCTTCCGAGTCAATTGAGAGATTAACCGAGCACCCCACTTATAGTCATTCAAAGTGGACTCATCCTTCATAGGTTGATTTACGGGGCTGCGAAAATCAAAGGTGATCTCGCTGTCTGTTGCTTCCTTTACCACGTGCGTTCTAAAACGGTCCAACTTTTCGCAAATGATACCACCAAAACTACATCCTAAATCTTGTACTACAAAATGAAAATCATATTGACCATTTTTCAAATCTCTCAAAATCAGGTTCGCATTATCGGGACGCCAGTCTGAATTTTCAATCCATAAATTAAGAAGGGCATAGGCCCTCGCTTCGCGCATCTTATTTATGCCGTGAGTGTCAAAATCAATGGGTCCCGCTCTCAACAGACCTTCAGGATCGGCTTCGACGACACACTCATTAACAATGATAAAATCGCCGCCTCGATCTTTTCCTTTTTCTTTGATGAACTCGTTAACGTGCTTTTGCGGCATGATTGGTGCCATGCCCTCAAAGTAAGAGAGCCAATCTTCTTTGAACTTAGTGATTTCGATTTCGCTCTTAAAATAAATCTTCATGTCTCGAACATAGCGACTAATATCCGCTGAATAGCCCAGTGCCATAAATAGAGCTGCCGCAGTTATTTCGGAATGTAACTCTCTACCAAACTTTAACTTGGCCTTATAGAATTTTCCGTCGGCACCTTTAAATTTAACTACAATTTTAGGATTGAGCTGGGTTTTTTTAACCTTGTCAAAAATCACGATATTTGTCTCAGGGAACTCCACTTTAATTCCCTGGTGCAGCGGATCTCGCGCATTAATGAACCGGTCTTTAATATCGATCTTAGAAATTTCACCAGGATCACGCCAAAAACCAGAGTTGGGTTGCGGATTCAATTTTGAAATATCGCCTCCCCGATTCTGCAATACCAGTAGCTCAGCATGCGAGTAATAGGTGTTACGAACGGGATCAAAAAGGTTGGTGGCCTCGCGTGTAATCGGAGTTTTAAGGTCTATTTTCCATTCATGTAAAACGCCACTCGCCCACGCTGGCACATTTAAAATTGCAGGTTTAGGTCCTATTATCTGTAGCGCGAAGCTCAGGCTCACAACTCGTTGTGCAATTTGATGGGCGCGATCTTGTTCCTTTTCAGTTAATCCAATTGGCAGAGCTTGTAATTCATCAACCTGACTTAAAAGGATATCAAATGCTAAGATTTCATCCTCTTCATTTGTCTTATTCTCGGCTTCGTTTTGGGGTTTTCCTTTTCTGAGCTCTTGGTTAATCAGTACGTTGTACATCTCATGCCTACGACTTTGAACTTCGTGACGAAATTTTAGAACTGTTTCTTTATTGATGGTCTCTTTATTTAAAAACAGATCGTTTCTTGTTTTGATTTGACTAGTGATCGACTGGGCAATCGCCTGCATTCCCAAGCCAAACAAACAGATAAAAATCAAGGCGTTAAATTTTTTCAAAGTAGGTGTCCTTATAAAATCACTGGTGGTTTAGTCTCAATTGGGGGAGTGCGCACAAAAAGCTTGAACACTAAGGACAATATCAAAGAGATTGTTAAAAAAATTCCCGTAAACACCCAGGTGAGTTTAAATTCGCCTAGGCCGCTCGCCATTCCTGCGATTACCGAAAAGAAAAATGCAGCGCCAAGGCTTTTCTCACTCACACGTACGCGAAACCTCACAACGGCAATGGCAGCAAACAAAACAATTGCCCGCACCAAACTCTGTTGAATAAGTAGGACCATACCGCTGACACCAACGCAGATGATTAACAAATTTGATGCTGAGACTAAACGCGACACAGAGTCAGTGCTTGGGGTGCTGGAGATTCTGGTAAGTACCGTTTCTAATATATACCCCGAAAGAGCAATCACAAGACCTGCTAGAATGGCATGTAGTAAAACGGCACCCATCGCAATTGCAGGAAAGTCCGCAGTGTTGGCCTGAAGCTGAGCTAATAGTTGATTCATGTGAAGCATAACTTAGACCCTTCCTTTAAGAATTGTATGGGCCATACCCCAAACGTATTTAGAAAAAGTGGCATCACTAATTTTAGCAACGGCCGTCAAATGATTTTGTAACCACTCGGGAATAGCGTCCGTGTGTTTTACTTCAACGATAATATCATCTCTGCGAGAGAAACTCGCGCACATCATCGTGCCTAGGCGCCAACAATCTTGGGCAATAACTAGTCCGGCTTGCTGTTCAAATTCCTCTGAATGCTCATCATAAAACCTGTACGAAACATTATTATCAATCGTCACCCTTATTCCCTGTCCCTCATAGGCTTTGCGGTCGTAGTTGATTTTTACAAACAACTCAGGTTTCGAAGATATAATAATATCGTTTACCGTTTGCAGGCGCGACTCTAACTCTGCCAAATTCAAATGGCGATTCTGTTGAGTAAGCGAGTCCGATAGCGGCATAGTCTTTCCACTTAAAAGAAGCAATTCTTCTTCTTGACCAATTCGAAATCGGCTTTTTTTGCTAATGCCATTTTCTTTACCCTTAAGCTCTAAAAAACCAACAAAGCTATTGGCATCTTTAGATAAGTACTTTCGAATTCGTAGCTTTATTCTATGCGGAAGTTTTTTTAGCGAAGAAGTAAAAAAGCGCAGATCGGGCGTGTCGAAATAAAGCGTTTCAACTTTTGTAATTCCAAATTCTTTGGTGCCGTCGACAGGTTTAAGGTGGATCTGTAGTAGGTGTTCGATACCCTTTAGGTAATGGTTACTTGCTAAAAATTTACTTTCAATTCTCACAAAGTGATCGTTACCAGTTTTGTTGTCACCGCTTAGGTCCGTGGTTTTGGTTGTCGCCTTGATCACTTATCCCCACCCTGTTTGTTTATATTTGGCCTTATTATTTATATCGCGTTTGACGCAAGGCCGCAAATATTGAGTGGGATTTTGAAAATCTTACTAAAATAGAAAAACTTAAATAAATTAAGGTCTTAGAAACTCTGCCAGTGATTGGGAGTTGATCGTGCAATGCCCGCCTTTCTCAAGAGGCATCCATGTCGTGTTGATGCCGAGATTTCTCGCTTGGTCGGCAAGTAAAAAGGCCCCTTCAATAAACCCAAACTGATCGCGAGTTCCACAAGATACATAAAGACTTGGTGAACTTCTGGGGAGAACTTTAGCCAAACCCAAAGGTGCATTTCTCTCCCAATCACTGACGGTGGGAAATTCCTCTTTTCCCCAGTCCTGGATATACTTTACATAAATTCGATTAATATAGCTCTTGTGTCTTTGGACATAAGCATCGACCTCAGAGCTTTCGGCATGGGGGCCGAAAGAAACAATCGCCGGACAATTTAGGGCCGCACGATCAAATAGGTAGCCATGTCGTAAATAGAGAAAAGCTGAGTTTAACCCACCCATACTTTCTCCCATAATCAGGCGCCTACCACCCTTGTTAGTAACTTTAGACTCCATGAGGGGCATAACGTAATCAACAAATGCTTGATATAAAGAGACGCCACCTTTTTTTGGCATGTCGGTAAGTAGCCACTGGTCGCCAAACGAAACAGCGATAACATTAGGAAGGGCCTTGCCCGATTTTTTCCAGTTTTCACGCACTTTGACGTAGGGGTCAAATTTCATCCAGTTTTTTTCACTGCCATTAGCACCATGCATGTAATACATGATGTCGGTGCTCTCGTTAGAAGTATAAATGCAGTATTTAAAACTAAACCCCGAACCCTCATCAGTCCCACATATTTCTTCGGCCAAAACCTCAATGGAAAAACCGAGAACCAGGAACACGACTAAGAATTTGAAAACGTTATTCATGTTGCTACCTCCACCGAGCCTTTCGGTGGGGTTTTTAAGGACCTTTAGCCAGTGAATTTTTCTGAAACATAAATAACGCCAGAACTAGACCTATATCTAGATCTTGACTAGATCTTGGTCTAGTCGCGAACGGCAACTTTCGCTTTGAGTCCGAAGTGATCACTCATAAAAGTTTTTCCAAGTTCAACTTCGTAATCACTGCAGTTAAGGATTGTTGCGGGAGACTCATACATCAGCTCAAACTCGGAAATATTAAGTCCCTGATTCACAAACACATGGTCTATTGTCGAATTTAATTGTGGCCCTGGTCGCGCCAACGGGTTCTTGTCGGTATTCCAGGTCAGGCCCTTTGTTTCGGAGGGAGCTCTCTGCCATACACTTCCCAATAGCGCCAAAAAGGGAACCCATAATTTTTCGATCGGGTCGTACTTTTGTTCGATAATTTTAATATCGGGTCCGACATTAAAGTCGCCCGCTAAAGCACTGGGAACTAAACCGCTACCCGCAATCGCCGAAACCTCTTTCAATTGCTGTATTTGACAGTCATTCGGAAGTTCTCCCTCACTGTCCTGAGTATGAGAATTTAAAACTCGGACTTCAGTACCCTCAACATGAATACTAATCTCCAGAACTCCCCTGTTTTGGCCAAAGGCATTGCAACTAAAAACATGAAGCACTTCTTTCTTTATCGGATACTCAGAAACCGTCACTAAACCATTTCTTAGCGGCGTACTGGCAGAAACATGAAAACCATTCTTTCGCGCCCAATATTTTATATCGTCGTAGGCATTTGTGTAAAAAACCTCTTGCAGGGTAAAAACTGTCGGAATTTTAAACTTACGTAAGACATGTTGTTTTTGGGCCTCAAGCCTCTCTAAGACACAAGGTACAAAATCTTGCCCGAATGCTCTCGCTAGCGCCGTGTTGTAAGTGATGACTTGAAATTGTCTCATCTGAGGTGACCCGGCGTAGGCGTCCATCACACAAAGAGAAATTAACAATACTAAGCAAAGTAACTTTCCCTGCCTATCCGGTTGTAACTTAATTGATCTTGGGCTATGTTTTGTCGAGAGGAGTTTCGACGATGCAACCCGATCAAAAAGATGTTCCACCCAC
>JAWXAY010000106.1:0-11800 GCA_034439715.1 Pseudomonadota bacterium | reverse complement strand
GTTGAGATTAGCTATCATTAGGCCGCCAGATTTAATCCTTATCCCCAAAATCCACGGGATCAAGCGCCTGCACGACTTGCTCGAGTTTCATGCTGCGAGAGCCTTTGATCCACACGCGGTCCGAGGCACCAAGACTAGTCTTAATTTTTACGGCAATTTTAGAGTCAAATTTTTCGCTGAAGAGATATTCATGAGCGTAATGGGCTTCTTTAAGTCCCTCAGCAAAATCCTCACTTGATACTCCGATAAACCAAATCAAATCAAACTTAGCCTCGCCCACTAGTCGCCCCAGCTCATGATGCACTTTTTCTCTAGCTGTGCCCATCTCGGCCATTTCGCCAATGACCGCTATTTTTTTACCGCTACTTTCGATCTTCAAACTGTTCGCAATCAATTGATTCATACTTTCGGGATTGGCATTGTAGCCATCAAAGATGATCTCGGCACCTGAATGTAATTTTACTTTCTGATTGCGACCCCAAGGAGTGCTGCACAAGTGCAGACTCTGCCAAATTTGTTGAGGAGTTACTCCGACTGATAAGGCAAGTCCGGCGGCACCCATAAGATTATAAACATTATGCGCACCAAAAACCGCAACCTTGGCCTCACCTCTTACTCCCCTGATTTCACCAGCTATAGTAATGCCTCCGATGTGACTCGCACTCACCTCAAGTCTGACGTCGGCATTCTTATCCTGACTCGAAAATGAAATCACTTGTTCCCGCGCAGTGGATACCAAATATTTATCAAACATTTTTAAAGTGTAAGGATTGTCTAAATTAAAAACCCTAATTAGTTTGTGTTGGCGCGAATGATATATTTCGTCCTTGGCTTTGGCCACATTTTCAATGCTACCCAAACCCTCCAAGTGTACACGACCCACATTGGTTACAAGTGCCACATCAGGCTCAGCTATTTTACAAAGATCTCTAATTTCACCTTCGTGGTTCATACCCATTTCGATTATTGCGACTTTGTGCTCTGGCAAAATTTCGAGAAGGCTAAGTGGAACACCAAAATGATTATTAAAACTTCCCCGGTTGAATACCGTACTTCTATGAGCCCCAATAACGGCGGCAGAAAATTCTTTAGTCGTGGTCTTACCATTACTTCCGGTGACCGATATAATTTTTGCCCGATTTTTTCGACGCCAATAGGTCGCCAGGTTTTGTAGACCTAAAAGCGTGTCTTTGACTTCAACTATTGTTACGCTATTTTTAAAATCTGCCGAAGCTTGAGAAAGGTCATGAACTAAAAGGGCGGCAGCTCCCTTCTTTTTGGCCTCGCTCAAAAACTTATGTGCATCAAATGTTGGCCCTTTTAAGGCTACAAATATTTGATCAGTCAAATCTTTTCGAGTGTCGGTTCCCACCCCCTTAAATTGAGTCTGCATTTGGCTGATAATTTTACCTTGGCTGCCGATAACCAAATCATTAAGCTCTATCACCCCAGCACCTCATTGACCGTTTGTACGTCACTAAATTTTTTTTTGTCTTTTCCTATAATTTGGTACTCTTCATGGCCTTTTCCTGCAACGAGTACAATGTCTCCCTTTACTGCTAAAGACAGAGCTTTAGCAATAGCGGCTTTGCGATCTGGCGAAACAAAAACCTTTTTGTTAATTTCAGTTTTAGGAATACCCACTAAAATCTCGTTGATGATCGCTTCGGGATCTTCAGTCCTGGGATTGTCAGAGGTCACAACAACTAAGTCAGAAAGATCACTGGCTATTTTACCCATGATTGAGCGCTTGCCTTTATCCCGATCGCCGCCACACCCAAAAACAGTAATGATTTTACTTTTAAGTTTCTTGCTGTCTCTAAGACCAATCAGAGCCTTTAAAACATTTTCTAAAGCATCTCCGCTGTGGGCATAGTCCACGAAAATTCCCAATCCCCGATTATTTCGAACGCGTTCAAGTCTGCCCTTCGCGCCAGTGGCCTGACTTAACGCCTCTACACATCGACTTATTGCAATACCGGCAGCCACGCCGACGGCCAACGTCGCAGTAACATTATAAATATTGTGAAGTCCTATCAGTGGCGTAAATACAGTCACGGCACCTCGAGGTGTTTTAACCTCAAAGGAACTTCCTTCAAGATCTTGATCAATGACTCTAAATTGAAAGTCACTAGGGCTTTGGCCATAGCTCCAGGTCTTAGCATTTCCCGCGACCTGAATTTTGGCTCCCCAAGGATCGTCAAAATTAATGATGGCAAACTTAAAAGGTTTTTTTGAATGATACAACAGCTTTGAAAAAAGCCTTTCTTTGGCCGAAAAATAATGGGACAAAGTTTTATGGTAGTCCAAGTGATCATGCGTGAGATTTGTAAACACACCAATATCAAACGGCACCGAGTCCACACGAGACTGCATGAGAGCATGACTGGATACTTCTAATGCCAACGCTTTGGCGCCGAGGCTTTTGAATTCCGCCAACCGCCGATAAAAAGTGATAGGATCAGGAGTTGTCATTTCTGATTCCCAAATCTTATCTCCTAAATGATGATTAATGGTGCCCATGACTCCCGTCTTCCATTCAGAATCAGTAAGCACCTTTTCAATGAGATGACAAATAGTGGTTTTACCGTTGGTGCCAGTAACTCCAACACAAAATAAGTCATTCGCCGGATCACCGAAAAAACGATTGGACAAAATCTCAAGTGCTGAGCGAGAATCAGAGACCTTAACCACAGCACCTGAATAATTCTTAGGAATTTGCTCGAGGCTTTCTACAATAAGTGCACACGGTTCTTTTTTTACAACTTCTGACAAAAAGCTATGGCCGTCAAATGAGGAGCCACGAACAGCGATAAATACGAAGTCCCGCCCGACCTTTCGAGAATCAAAGGCAAGGCCTCGCACGTCTACCTGCGAGGTTTCACCTAGATTGAGTTCACTAAAAACAGATAGGAGCTGTATGAGCTTCAAAACATCACACCATTAAATTAGCTTTTTGAAATATTTTTCACAGTCCTTAATATAATACTTAGTTTTCTTTTCTTTTTCCTGATTACAGCCATCGAGCATTTTCTTCTTTAGATCAATAATGGCTGGCTGAAATTTTTCTTGCAAGCCCCACTTCTTGACCTGTTTAGCCAGCTTCTCAAGACTTGCCTTGTTTCGCCCCAAGAAAGAATCTGCGGCTGAGAGGTGATGTGAATAGTAGCCTTCCAATTCTTCAAAAATTCGATCTTTTTGTTTTGGTAAAGTTTCAATCAAACTTGTCAGATACTTCGAGCCCCACTGAATTTTAGTAGCGCTGCCTTTAGCCGCTCCATAAGCTTTTTCTGACCACTGCAGGGCCTTTTCTTTATTTCCAGCCTCTTTTTCAACCCATGCGAGAGACGACATCGTGTAGTAATCATTGATACCTTGTTTGAGGTCTTCCTCTAAAATTGATTTAGCCAAATCGGAAAACCCTGCTTTAGACAAAATGTAGGTTGAGGTATTACTGGTATAGATTTTAGTGTGCTCGCCCTTCGCTAACTTTGTGATCTTAACCATTTCATTTTTGATTTCATCCCTCTGTTTCTCAGATAAGGATCGCATATTGCTACTCGAAAGAAGCTCGCCTAACTCAATCACCGGATAAAAGGTAATCATGCGTTCGTATCCCGGTGGTAACTTCTCTCTCGCCGCGGCCAGCGCCGCACGATAGCGCTCTATAACCGCATCTCGTAGCGGACTCATATCAGGATAAATGGCCTTAATTAATTCCACACAATAGTAGGCCAAATATTCAAGGTTGTACTTTATTAACTCCTCGTCATTAAGAATTTCGTTGATTCTTTTTACGCCTTTCTCGCGAATTTCTTTAGGCAGTTTTTTATTCTCGCCCAGTTCGGTGACCTTCGCTGAAAGATAATTCAAATAAAAACGCGATTTTTCTTTTGAATAAGTGATGGGAACTCGACTCTCAAGACTCTCCAATATTTCTGATAGCTTTTGTTTTTTTTCAGCATAATAGACATCTTGTGTCCAAGCGTAATTGGCCAGGTAACTCCACTCTTCTTTTGTGTTAATAGCTCCTGGTTTTTTTTCCAAGACTTTAGCTACCGTTTCATTGATCGGACGAAGATTATCGTACGCCGAATCCATCATATCAGCGAGTTCTTGGGGGGCCATAACGGTAGAAAGTCTCACAACTTCTTCGCCGCTCGAGTTCAAAATCATGAGAGTGGGATAACCAGTGGCTTTAAGCTTTTCTCCCCACTGTTGGGCGCTTTCGGTATCTCCATCAAGATAAACACGAATATACCGCTTGGTCGACTCAATAAAAACTCGGTCGGCAAATACAGTTGATTTTAGTAAATTACAGGGGGGACACCATACGGCTCCCCAATACACAAAAAGCGGCTTCTGGTTTTTTTTCGCTTCTGCGAGCGCCTGAGCCATCGAACCCTGATACCAATCAATGTGCGGTCCATTTTCTGTTGCCTCCTCTTTCGAAGGACAGCCGCTCAGAATAATCATGGAAAAAGCAAAAAAAATATTCTTCATCGATATTTTCTCCGTGGGGACGCTCACTCTAATTTATCTATTTGGAATCTTTTTCGTCAAACCCTAATGTGACATGAATGCTCTTGTACTCTTTTATGGACTCACCTGGTCGTGGAAAGGTGGATTGAACGACCCCTCTACCCTGTAATGATACATTGATATCAATTCCCTCAATCTGTCGATACACCTCGCGCAAGGTTAATCCTTTTAGATTAGGCATAATACCTTTTTCAATATTAGTGGCGATCTGAAATTTCTTTGCGACCGACGGCACAGTTCCGAAGTGGGGCGCTCGTTGGGGCATTAAATCTTCTTCATTGAAATGTGAGGGCGCTACATTCATAATGCGCATAGCATTAGCGGCTATTCTTGCAAAGACAGGTGCTGCGACCGTTGATGCGTAATAATTTTTTTGGGGATTATCAACGGCAACATAAATTACAAGCCTTGGGTCGTTGGCCGGCAAATAGCCTGCAAAACTTGAAATGTAGGCATTGGCTTGGTAACCGCGAGAATTCTGATTCACTTTTTGGGCCGTACCCGTTTTGCCCGCTACCGGATAGCCCATGACTCTTCCCAGCTCCCCGGTTTTTCCGGGTGCGGTGACCGCCGTCAGCATAAGATTCATTTCTTGTGCGTCTTTAACACTTAAGACCCTTCTTAACTCTTTGGGTACTGACTTAAAAATTTCTTGACCGTCGGCGGAACGAATTGCCCTAACTATAAAGGGCTGATGTAATACCCCACCGTTGGCGATTGCCGAGTAGGCGTTAGCCACCTGCAACGCTGTAACCGCAATACCATGGCCAAAGCCCATATTGCTCAGCAAATGAGGAACCCAAGGCAACGGATTTATTAATCCACTACTTTCACCTCTAAAATCTATTCCTGTTTTCTGCCCAAAGCCAAAATCATTTAGCACTCCTAAATATTTTTTAGCCCCCATTTCTAGTGCAATTTTCGCAGAACCAATGTTTGAGGAATGCGCTAGAATATCTGATACCGTGAGATTTTCAAAAACATGATGACGGTCGGCCTCTTTGATCCAACGATTCGTGACCTTAAAGCGTCCCTTTTCACAATTGTACATTTTTTTTGCTGTGAGTACCTTTTGGGCCAACCCGCCCGCGACCAAAATGGGTTTTAACGTACTCCCTGGTTCATAAATATCCGTCAAAACTCGGTTCCTAAATTTTCTGGGGTTACCTCTGTCGACCGCGTTGTTAGCATCGCCCTGTGGCAGTGAAGCCATCGCCAAAACTTCAGAAGTTTTAGGATTAAGTATAACACCCCAGGCTCCGTCAGCGTTTAATTTTTTTATGGCAGTGAGCAGTTCTTGCTCCATCACAAATTGTAGATTTTTATCGATCGTAAGTTCAATGTTATGTCCTTGCGGGTTTGTGACGAGAATTTCATGCGGCAGTGTGAGCGGCCGACCTCTGGCGTCTTTAGGCAAACTTACCTTTAGTGGCTGACCTTTAAGCTCTTCATTGTAGAAAAGTTCGATGCCTTCTAGACCCTCACCCTCCTGCCCAACCAAGCCTAGCACCGTCGAAAGCAAGTGGCCATTGGGGTAAATTCGTCTTGAGTCTTCAACAAACCCAATCCCTTGAATTTTAAGAGAATCAATTTTTTCTTTTTCACTAAAATTTAACTGCCGCTTAACCCATACAAAACGCTTTTGAGATTTCAATTTCTTTTTCAAGCTTATGCGATTGAGATCGAGGAGAGGTGCTAAATGAGAGGCCACAATATAGGGATCACTAATCAAACTGGGGTCTGCATAGAGCGAAAAGCTCGTCGTAGAAACAGCTAACTCTTCACCATTACGATCAGAAATTGTACCTCGTCTCGAATTAATAGAAAGATTGCTGAGGTATTGTTTTTTTACGACTTTTTCTAGTCGGGCGTTAGGCGCCAGCTGAATATAAGCGGAACGCACCAATAGAAAAACCCAAATTAGAAAAAAAACGGTAAAAATAAGATGAATTCGTAAACGCATTCTATTGTTTTATGGCAATCCGATTGCCTGTAAAGTGAATGATTTGACCCTTTTGTGGCTCGTTAAGTGCCAAATGCACTTCCGCATAATTTTTTATTCGCTCAGTTCGCATTATCTGAGCTAGCTCGACTGTTTTGTAACGATATTTATCTTTTAATAGTTTTTCCTTCAGTGACCAGTGAAGAACTGAATAGCTAAGGCGCCTGACTTCCATTTTAATAAAAACCAGAAAAAACATAGAGACCACTATAATGACTATACTGATAAAGGGTTTAATTTGTACTTGCTGATTCATGCGACTCTCCCATTTTTTGGCCCACCTTATCGCCCACCTTATGGCCCTTTTCGAAAGCACGAAGTTTTGCGCTTCGGCTTCTTGGATTCGATAATATCTCATCTCTTGACGGAACAATAACTTTTTTATTAATAAGGCGCCCTAACTCTAAACTCCCCTTAAAGATATTTTTAACAATGCGATCTTCGAGAGAGTGGAAGGTAAGAACTATGAGTCTGCCATTTTCGCTGAGCGCTCTTACCATCTTGGGAAGCGCCTCGACGATCACATCCAGTTCACCATTTACACTTAGCCTTAAGGCCAGAAAAAAATTAGTGGCGGGATGATGGCCTTTTTTTCTCCAGCCACAAAGACGCTCAACCATGCCCGCCAACTCTCGGGTGGTCGTAAACTTTTTTTTCTTGCGGTCTGATACAATTGCTCTAACAACTCGGTCAGGGTTACTAATTTCTCCCAACTCCCTAAACAAAGCGCTTAAATCTCTCTCTGACCAACCGTTAACAATATCTTGTGCAGTGATGCCCTGTGATTGATCCATTCGCATGTCCAATGGCCCCTCATGGTAAAAACTAAAGCCACGGGTAGCGACATCCAACTGCGGCGAGCTGACACCGAGATCGAGTAAAATTCCGTCAAACACTCTTTGCTCACACTTTTCTTCAAAGTCGGTAAAATTACTTTGAATTATTTTTAGACGCCCTTGAGAAATATATTCTGAAAACTCGACTTCACCAAAACGAACCGCTTCTATGTCCTGGTCTAAAGCCCAGACTTTACAATCGGGAATATGTTCAAGAAGGGCGCGAGTGTGACCACCTCGACCAAAGGTGGCATCTAAGAATTTTTTTGTGGGAGGGATTCTTTCACAGAACAAATCAATGACTTCTTTGATCATGACTGGCTTGTGGCTCACTTTTTATCCCTTTGCTGTTCAAGGTCGGCCACCAGCGCAACGGTATCCTCAAATGAGTTGGCCAAATCTTGATAGAGCTTGGTCCATGTCTTTTGTTCCCATATTTCTATTTTCTCGCTCATACCTATAATTACGACATCTGAACCCAATTGACCAAACTCGCGAAGGTTCTTAGGTAGCAATATGCGGTTTTGTGCGTCAGGCGACAGAACTTGTGCATTCGCGAGATAAAATCTTTGAAAGGCCTGCACCTCAAGTTTCAAAGGAGATAAGCCATCAATGCGATTTTCAAGCTGTTGCCAATACGGAAAAGAATAGCCATCAAGAAAGCGCGCCTTTTTAGATTGGTTATTTGTTACTACCAGGGGAAATTCGTTTAAGACCTCACGCAGCGCGAGCGGTAATAAAAGTCTCCCTTTTTCATCAATTTTGGCATCAAAGCGTCCGCGAAATTTGAGTTCTGCCATCCTAGCCTTCTAAAAAAAGCCCATCCATGGGCTTCAACAGTGACTTAACTAATTAAACTATTCCCTATGTGATAAATCTACCACTATTCTCCATTTTTTACCACTTTCTACCACATCAAATAATACGATGCATAAATTATTAATCCTTTTTTTGGGATGCGGAGTCATATATGTTATAGTCAATTCAGGGAATTTATGAAAAATGATTAATTGCCCGAAATGTGGGTTTACCCAACCACCAGACCAGTTCTGCGCTAAGTGCGGAGTGAACATGCAAAAGTTCGTTCCCAAAGCTATTCCTATGCACCAAAAACTGCTCAAAAGTCCTGGCGCCCGAACTGTTGCTTTTATTTTGGTCATCGCAGTCGGTATTGTTTTTATTCAACAGACGTTCAAGTCAAAAGATTATGAGAGCCAGACTTTTTCTACCTGGGATAATTCTGAAAAAAACGCCCCCGATATTAACGGGCCGAGCGATAGTCCAGGTAAAAATTCAGGCGAAAAAGTACGTGAACTTCGCGCAGCCAAACTAAACGAAACTGCGGCTCCTATTAAAAAGGCAGAGAGTTTTGCCGAAAGTGCCACAGCTGGAAGCTCAGGTTCTAAAACATCAAACTCATGGCAGATTATTTTTTTAGAGGTACCCAGAAATACCTACGACGAACACTTTGCCCCTCTTGAAGGCTTTGCTGACGGCACTATGCACGGTGGAATGGTCAATAATTCAGAAGAATTTTTAAAAAACCTAAAGGGTGTGCGTGAATTGTTAAAAGAGTCCAAAACTATAAAAAGTGGGGAACCCTGGGAAATTTTTAAGGGCCTCCGTAACTTTCGAGGAGACGATCAAGATTTAGGTCTGCACTTATTGTTACAAATGGGTGAGCCTAGTGAAGGTCAAAATGCAGTTCAATTTTCATATTCGTCACAAATTCCAATTATTGCAGATCGAAAAATCGCTTCAGTAGAGCCGCAGGGCCTCACTGATTCGGTAAAGATACCCCTAAAGGGTGGTTTATTTCTAACGGGTGGAATATCCAGAAAGGCTGGGGGAGAGGACTATCCCTTAACAGGCGGACCCTTCGAAATTTTGCTTTCCCCGCGCTTTAAAGAATCTGAGTCAGAGTTCGTAATACTAATTCTTTCTAAATAAGTGGCCAGCATGTCTAACGAATTTTTACTAAACGAAATTCCTCATAAGTATGGCCCCCGTATACATATTTTAAATGACCCCTTTGCGACCACGCTCCTCTGTGAGCTTTGCTCGCCTAAAACGATTCAGCCCAGGGTCAACCAGCTGGTCCATCTGCTATATGGCTCACTACTACGAAAAGTAGTGAATCGAGAACTTAATTTAATTGAGGTAGAAGTTCCCACGCGTATGACCGAGCTTCATCCTAATAAAATGTATCGAGGTAAGGTTTTTTCGCCAGAACAAAGAATTATTACCGTGAGTCTTGCCCGTGCCGGGCAACTTCCCAGTCAGGTTTGCTATGATATGTTAAACCAGCTCGTGAATCCTCAGAACGTTCGGCAAGATCATGTGCATATTTCACGTACCACCGACCAAGATCATCAGGTTACAGGCTCTCACATAGCAGGAGCAAAGATAGGTGGCGACAAAGAACAAAGTCTAGTGATTTTTCCGGACCCAATGGGCGCCACAGGTAGCACCATTAAAACAATTATTGATTACTACCAAACTAAGATTGCAGGCGCTGCCACGCGATTTTTAGCTTTGCATCTCATCGTTACACCTGAATACCTAAAACAAGCACTTGCGGTAGCCCCCAACTTAGATATTTATGCATTCCGAGTTGACCGAGGCCTTTCTTCTGATAAAGTTTTAAATTCCGTACCGGGTACCTTTTGGAATGAAGAGCGCGGTTTAAATGATAATCAGTACATCGTTCCCGGTGGCGGCGGATTTGGCGAAATTATGAATAACTCGTTCGTGTGAAAGATCAGATGAAAAAAAATAAGTGGGGCATGGAAACTTTAAAATTAAGTACGCTCATCGCAGAAGATGAAATTAATAAGCGCGTTGCTTCTCTTGGTGCCGAGCTCACCAAAAAGTTTAAAGATAAACCGCTTGTCGCAATTTGCGTACTCAAGGGCTCAGTCATGTTTTTTGCTGACCTTATTCGACATATCGATACTGACGTAACCTGCGAGTTTTTAGGAGTTTCTTCTTACAATAATGCGATGAAATCTTCGGGTGAAATCAAAGTGACCTTGGATCTTTCAACACCTGTTGAGGACAAACACGTTCTCTTAGTCGAAGACATTGTGGACACGGGCCTAACCATGAATTACTTGGTACAAATGTTACAGGCTCGTAAGCCAAAGTCGATTTCGACCATCGCGCTCCTTCACAAACCTGAAGCCGTGCAAATGCCTCTTAAGCTCGATCATGTAGGTTTTGAAATCGCCAATGAATTTGTCGTGGGCTACGGCTTGGATTATCAGGGCTACTATCGAAATTTGCCCTTTATCGCTCAAGTTCAAAATATTCAGTAAGTGCAATAAACTAATCTGGTACCACGAGCTTTAACCCCGGCTTGATTTTATTAGCCGACGATAGGTCGTTGGCTTCCATTAAGTCTTTGATAGTCACCCTCAAATGTCGAGCAATGTGACTCAGAGTATCGCCTTTTCGCACATAATATTCGCCGCCCTTTTCCGACGGCGAATCGTTATTGGCAACCACTACTGAAGATTGAGGTTTCTTCTTTTGCTCCTCTAGCCAAATCACTATTTCGGGGGCTTTTTCTGGCGGAAGATGAATACTGACTCCTGTAGGAATTCTTATCGCACTCCTCCCCTTCCGAAGATTAATATGGGGATTGTACATTTTTGCCTTATCCACGTCGCCTTCAAACCAAGTAAGAACCGTATCCCACAGAACGGACGTAGGCAGCGGAATCTTCTCAAATTTTAACTCAGAACTTCGCTTGATACTTCCAAAGTATTTATCGGCATTGCTCTCCACATGTAAAATAGCCATGAAACTTGAATAAAAATTTTCTCCCGCAAAACCGAAGCGGCGGCTTGAAGCTCTTTCAATAATTTCATTGAGGTTTTCTGTTTTTAATTTTTTTGTCAATCCTCTAACCCCAAAGGCGCCATGATTGTACCCCGTGACAGCTAAGGGCCATGACTTTAACAGATTAAAATTTTGTTTCAGTAATTTTGCTGAAGCCTTTGTCGCAATGAGCGGATCGTTTCTCTCGTCAATAAAATTATTTATTTTCATATAAGCACGACCCGTTCGAGGTACAAACTGCCAAATTCCACTAGCGCCCACTTTAGAGCGCGCATAAATATTAAATGAGCTTTCTACAAAAGGTAGCCGAGTGAGCTCAACGGGTAGCCCCTCGTCACGAAAAATTTGCTCCATTTTTTTTAAATATCTGCCACTGTAAAAAACACCTAGCTCAATTCGGTCCCTCTGACCTAACTGAAACCTTAGGCGACCCGCACGCGAGGCCTCGATAAATTTGCGAGTCCCATTTATGGACTCAAATTTTTTCCAGAGTTCAATCTCTTCAGGAGACAGCTCTTCTGATATTTTTTCTGGGTTTTTTACTTTTTGGGAGTCATACTTTTGAAGTTTGTTAAGC
>JAWXAY010000105.1:0-2838 GCA_034439715.1 Pseudomonadota bacterium | reverse complement strand
GTATGGCTTCGGAATCAAATTATGCGAAGAATGAGAATGTCATATACACTCCTCATTCTTAATGTGGTAAAACTTTAAGAATCAATTAATTTAAAATTTATGCGACGTCCAATTAAGAAGCGACCAATCGTGAATCCTGATATTATTCACAAGTCAGTTGACGTTGAGCGTTTGATAAATTACATCATGCTTCGTGGTCAAAAAGAGACTGCTCGTAAGATAGTCTACGCCGCTTTTGCTGAAATCAAAGATGCGAAAGATGGTGGTGAACCACTCGAGATCTTTAATGCTGCCGTGCGTAACGCTGGACCGATGATGGAAGTTCGTTCTCGCCGAGTTGGTGGAGCTAACTACCAGGTACCACGTGAAGTTCGACCTGAACGTCGGATGGCTTTGGCTCTCCGTTGGATCATTAACGGAGCTCGCAACCAAAAAGGTGTGCCAATGCACAAAGCACTAGCTCAAGAACTTAAGCTCGCGGCTAAGGAAGAAGGTAACGCCGTCAAGAAGAAGGAAGATACACATAAGATGGCGGAGGCTAACCGAGCTTTTGCTCACTTTGCCTGGTAACAGACATTTTCGTTACGATACAACGTTAAAAGGCCCAAAATTTGTTCACTGCACGTTTAGTACGGCGCACAAATTTTTGGGCCTTTTTTCTTTGTCTCGTTTAGAAAATCTCTCTTACCACAATATGGTGAAGCCTCTCATTCTGAAAGTTTCAAGAATTAATCGCAACACCTCGATACAAATATGCCGCACCTGTGTTAGGTGCGGACTGGCGATCCCTCTTTTACTATTCCTCCCGTCGCCCTAGGGCAACGAGGCATTTCTGAAGGGCAAACCTACGTTGCTCGGCTTGATGAATTTCGCATTTAGAGGCCCTCGGCATAGACATTAGCGCTCCTTGGAGCAATATTACCGCCTGGCAGTATTGATAGACGTAATCCTGAGCCAGTGGCGGTAGTCGACACACTAGATGTCTTCTTTCCTCCGTTGTACGAATCGGATTAGTCAGAAAGTCTAAAAAAGGCATGAACATTTCAATACGCCCCTTCTCATCTCCGACCACTGTTAGCGCCCCCTTGATTGTTTCCAAGCAGAAAGACGATACATTCTGGGGTAAATCTGACATGCAAATCTCCAAAGCAAAAGACAAAACAAGGTCGAACGAGGTCACAAAAAAGAGCTACCAACGGGCATCTAAATATATTAAATTTACGGGGTCAAATAATAACTATTATTCGCAGTACTGAACTTAATTATTGACCATGATATAATAAAAATTATTATCATAATAGCGCTATTATGGAAGGAATAAACTCGTCTATCGAAACAGAAGAAAATATTTCTTGGGAACAACTCAAGACCCAATCTAGTGCTGAAGCAGAAAAAATGATTGGTAGTATTTTGGATTATGAAGCAATGAGTTTTGCTGAAAAAAGTTCCGCCTTACATTTTTTGCTGCATGAGTTAATTGAGGACAACGCAAACCGGTTTGTGGCTGAGGCTGTCTCTATCAAGTTATCAAGATTAGAGGAGAATGAAAGACATAGGACCAGAACGGCAGAGTTGGATGAAGCCGTTTAGTTAATAGTCCCTTTGTTCTTTTATGGCATCTTTTGATTTTGACGCGGAAATTACAGCTCACCTTAATGTTCTTCGTGCCCTCCAGAAACCTTCTGGTGTCTTTACAGCTTCCGCTCATGATGTCGGTACTGGCTACGATAAAGCCTGGCTTCGTGATATTTATTTTATGACCCTGGCCTTTATCGAGACTGGTGATTTACCGGTGGCACAAAAAGCGGCAAAAGCCTTACTCTCTGTTTTTGTGAAGCATCAAGACAAGATCAATTGGGCGATTGAGAACAAGCCAAAAGAAGCCTGGCAATATATTCATGCTCGCTTTCACCCAGAAACTTTTGAAGAATATTGGGAGGAATGGGGTAATAGTCAAAATGACGCTGTCGGTGAAGTGTTAAACCTCTTAGTTGAGCTAGAGCTAAGAGATTTCAGTGTGATAGAAACTGATGAAGAACGTGACATGGTCCAAAAAATTATTGATTATTTGGTAGCCATCGAGTATTGGCACGATGGAGATAATGGTATTTGGGAAGAGAATATGGAAGTGCACGCTTCATCCATTGGTTCTTGCGTGGCAGCACTTAAGAAGGCAAAAAAATTAGACTGGCTTAAAGTACCTGATGAAGTCATTGCGCTAGGAGAAAAGACCCTTCGTGAACTTTTGCCGCGCGAGTCCCTGTCGAAATTTGCTGATTTAGCTTTACTCTCACTCATTTATCCATTTGCGGTAACAACCGAGGAGGAGACAGTCAAAATTCTCCAAAACGTCGAGTACCACCTTACTCGAGACAGGGGAGTGATTCGTTATAAGCTAGACCGTTACTACAATCAAAACCCAGACGGATATAGTGAGGAGGCCGAATGGTGTTTTGGTTTATCTTGGCTAGCTATTATTTATGCTGAGCGGGGTGATCGCGAGAAAGCCTACTACTACTTGCGGCGCGCGGAGAAGACCGTGACTCCAACAGGACTTATTCCAGAGCTCTATTATTCCCACACTGACAAAGCCAATGAAAACACCCCACTAGGCTGGGCTGAAAGTATGTATGTGGTGGCATTGAAGAAAGTAAAGGATTTGGGTTAGTTTTTTATTTTAGTTTTAATTATCTGAAAAACATGGTATTACTAAAGCCATGAATATTACTGATCCTAAAAATATAATTTGTTTTTATCATAATAAATGTGTTGATGGCACCACTGCCGCGGCGGTAGTTTTAAAAAAGTTTCCCGAGGCTCAGACTTTCCCTGTGGCTT
>JAWXAY010000104.1:0-32008 GCA_034439715.1 Pseudomonadota bacterium | reverse complement strand
GATTTTGAATATGTACGCAACTACATCATCAAAAACACACACGAGACCTTGGGACTCATTTCTTACCAAAGAGATAGAGCAAAGAAAATAATTAAAAGACATCCTGTCTAATGGGGCCACCTGCCCCAACCCCCGTGGTCCACCGATCATCCACGATCGACCGAGAGAAGTTTAAAAAAACCGTCAATCAAGCCCAAAGGGCGCGAGCTGGATGCGAGCGGATTGACGGTTTAACAAGTAGGATAGGCGTTAGTCCTAGCCACTAATAAAAGAAAGAACCTTACTTTTCACTTGAGGCTGAAACAAATTAAAAAATCTTGCCAGGATTAAGGATGTTCTCAGGATCGAACTGGTTTTTGATAAGTTTCATGTAATTGATTTCTTCTTTCGATTTTGTATAGTGAAGAAAGGCCTTTTTAGCGAGACCCACGCCATGCTCCGCTGAAATGCTGCCGGCGTATTTTTGAATTGTTGAATACAAAATGTCGTCGACTTTACGGCAAGCAGAATAAAATTTTTGTTTGTCCCAGGCTTGCGGTTTTAAAATGCTGATGTGGAGATTGCCGTCACCGATATGGCCAAACCAGACGACCTCAAAATCAGGATAATTTTTTGATAAAAGACTGTCGGTTTCTCGAATAAACTCAGGCACCACACTCACACGTACCGAAATATCGTTTTTATAGGGGGAGTGCGGCGATACGCTCTCGGCCACGTTTTCGCGCAGGGACCAAATTTCTTTAAACTGTGTATCGGTTTGGCTAATTATACCATCGCTGACCCAGCCGGCATGCACGCAGTCCTCAAATAATTTAAAGAAGCTCTCGTTTGCCGCTGTGGTGATTTTTTCGCCTTCAACCAAAACATAATAGGGATGTGTGGTTGGCATCGGACGCGGCATATTTGATTGAGCCAACACATATTTTAGCGCGAGCTCCGAAAACATTTCAAATGCGGTGAGGGGTAAGGCCCTCTTTGCTTTTTCATATATTTTCATAATGGAATCAAGATCAGGCACACCAAAAAGCATAACTTGGAGCGGGAGAGGGATTTGGGTGACGCGCAGAATCGCCTCTGTTACAAATCCAAGTGTACCCTCGCTGCCGATAAAAAGTTGCATTAAATCGTATCCCGAAGCATTTTTTACGAGAGCTTTATTAAATTCTATAATTTCTCCACGCCCCGTAACCACCTTTAAACCCGTCACCCAGTTTCGCATAAGACCATAACGCAAAACTTTTACGCCGCCCGCGTTGGTCGCAATGTTACCACCAATTTGGCTCGACCCTTTAGAGGCAAAATCCACCGGAAAATAAAAGCCTTTTTCAAGCGCGTATTCCTGAACAGTTTGCGTAATTACACCGGCTTCACAGGTCAAGGTTTGATCAGCGGAATTAAAATCTAAAATTTTATTCATGCGTTCAAAACTCACCACGACTTCGCGATTTGTGGCGACCGCCCCTGAACTTAGTCCCGTTCTACCGCCCGAAGGCACAAGTGGCGTTTTTGTTTTCAGTGACCACTGAACTAAGTTCTGAACCTCCGCTGTGGTTTGCGGAAATACAATAGCCGTGGGATTGGGTTCATAATACCTGGTCCAATCAAGTCCATAAATTTTTAGAGACTCGGAGTCGGTTAGTACTCTACTTGCTCCCAAAATTTTTTTTAATTCTTCAACTGATGCTGTCACTTAAGTCCAACTATAAGATAGATTGGGCAGATCCCAAAGGTAGATGTAAGAATTAGGTAAATTGAAGCATAGGCCCACGGCGGGCCGCCGGCGACTGCCCATGCAAGCCCTAGGGTTCCTGCCATCCAACGCAGGATTCGGTCCCATATTGCTAGGTTTTTCAACATGCCTATTGTCCTGTGGAGGTTTTTACCATTTCTTGCAATTCACCAGACTCGTAAAGCTCCATAATAATATCAGATCCGCCCACCAACTGCTTCTTTATATATATCTGAGGAATCGTGGGAAAGTTAGCGTAGTGCTTAACACCTTCTCTAATTTCCTCGTCTTCTAAGACGTTGAATGTTTCAAACTGGGCATTGGAGGCTTTTAGAGCTCCAATAGCACGAGCTGAAAACCCACACATCGGAAAGTCAGGTGTGCCTTTCATAAATACAAAAACGGGTGACTTTTCTAACATATCATCGATTCGCTTTTTGACAGTTTCATTCATAAATTACTCCTTAGCTTTGGTTTTTACAGACAGTGCGTGGACTTCTCCAGATTTCAATTCAAGATCAAAAAGTCCCATCACTGCGCGGTGACACTCGAGTAGTGGTTTGCCTTTAAATGCCTTGGCAAAAATGCGGACTTGGTAATGATTTTCGGTACCGGTTAAATCTTCGACTTCAACCGTTGCATCGGGGTAGGCTTTTTCGAGGCGCTCTTTCATTGAATGAGACGTCACTGGTATTCTCCTGTGAAACATTTTCAAAAAGGGACTTTTGTTAGCTTATATCATGAGCAATTGGTTAAAGTCTAGAGTTGGAAAAGGTATTTTAAACGTGTTAGTAAGTTAGCTATGGAATTTTTCAATTCAGCCCCTGAGTCGCATATTAAAAAAGAGCGGCAAAAATCTCGTGAACTTAAATTGTCCAAATGGTGGCAGCAAAAGTTAAACGAGGGAATTTGCTATTATTGTGACCAAAAATTCTCGAGATTAGAATTAACTATGGATCACAAAGTGCCGCTCGCACGCGGTGGGGTTTCAAGCCGGAATAACATTGTTATAGCCTGCAAGAAGTGTAACAGCGAAAAAAAATATAAGACGCCGGTGGAACTACTTTTGCGGCATGACCAATAATATTTCCATTTCATAAACTAGTGTGGCATTCGCCGGAATTTCGCCCTCTTTTTTCGGGCCGTATGCTAGTTCAGGGGGCACAACGATTTTCAACTTTGATCCTGTTTCTTGATTGAGGAGGGCCGTATAAAGGCCAGCAATAATTTTTTCTTTTTTCAAAAGCAACCGACTCGGCTGACCTCGATTGGTGTTTTTCTCTACAAGTTTGCCCTTGCCATCAGCCTTGTTTGAGTCAAACAGCCAAAGATGATAATTGATAAGCAGCTGGTCGGCATTGTTAGCTTTGGGTCCAGTTCCCCTCTGAAGAACCTCGACTGAAGTGTCTGAGTAAGCATTGGCGCTAAGCGTTAGCAAACATAGAATTGAGAGGATTGTTTTTTTCATCTTGCCTTAAGCCTCCTGCTTCTTGATATTTTTAGTCTAATACAGGAAATAGTACTAGTATTATTAAGGAGATATTTAGTTGTCCAAAATTACTTCCAGCAGTACGGCCGAGTATTTTTCGAAAAATTTGCAGCAAGTGGGATTTTCATCACCCGTTAAAGCCGTACTAACTACTTTAAAAGAGGCAGTGGATAACTCCTTAGATGCCTGCGAACAAGAAAATATCCTTCCTGAGCTGATTATCTTAATTAAGAGAAAAGGTAAGGGAGCCTCGAAAAATACCGATTTAGTATTGATAGAGGTCGAGGACAATGGTCCAGGCATTGAGCCTGAACTACTGCCAAAAGTTTTTGGCGAATATCTTGCCAGCTCTAAATTTGGGCGAGGCCAATGTACTAGAGGCCAGCAAGGCATTGGTATCTCGGCCGCCGTAACATGGGCACAGCTGACGAATGCTAAAGGTGTCAGAGTTATTAGTAAAACTTCACGTATGCGCAAAGCTTTTGAGGCCCTAATTGATGTGGATATTAAAGGCAATAAGGGCTTGATTCGAGAGAAAGACACAATTGATTGGGACAAAACTCATGGCGTAAAGGTCAGTTTTGAGATCGATGGCCGCGTTCAATTAAATGGCGATGGTGGGTTGATCACTTATCTTGAGGGGACTATTCTAGTAAATCCTCATTTGTCCATGCGATATAAATTAATGGACAATGACTGGGTCGAAGTCAAACGCGTAACCGAAGAAAATCCCGAAATACCAGCGGCCACACTTCCGCATCCTCACACCATGAAACTCGGAGAGTTTATTACACATGCAAGACTTTTCGGAAATATCTCACTTAAGAGTTTTTTAAAAACCGGATTTTCTCGAGTCAATGACCAAGCTATTGGCTTGCTTAAAAAAGCGGGCATTAAAGCAAAAATACTGGATACCTCGGTCAATAAACTTTCTGAGGCGGATTTTAAAAAGGCCTTTCAAGTAATTCAAGATGCTGAGATTCAAAGTCCCAGCACGAAGTCAGTGCTGACGGTGGGAGAAGAGGCCTTAGCCAAAAGTATTCATCGTTTAGGTGAGGTTGATTTTTTTAGTGTGGTTGCACGAAAACCTAAAATTTGTGATTTTAAACCGGTTGTGGTCGAGGTCGCACTGGCGCGCTTTATTCAACGGGGATCTGAAGAAGATCAAATTCAGGTGTTGCGCTTTGCCAATCGGGTGCCACTACAATTTGATAAATCCGCCTGCGCTATTACGCGCGCTATCGAAACCGTGAACTGGAAGTCCTACGGTCTTAATCAACCCAAGGACAGTGTTCCTTATGGACCTTACGTTTTTGCTATCAGCATTGTATCACCCTTTATTAAATTTAAAAATGCCTCAAAGGAGACTATTGATTCGAGCGAAGAGTTGGTTGAAGAAATTCGTTTGGCTCTAATGCAAGCCGGGCAAAAACTAAGTCGTCATATTAAAAAAGAAATGCGTGAGGCTGATCTCGAGAGGAAAATGCTCCACATCGAGAAATTTGGCCCAATACTGATTGACGGACTTGCGCGAATTACCGGGGCCGGGCAAAATCGTGTTAAAAAAGCCAAAATAGGTTTAGAGAAAATCCTGGGCCGAGATACGAAAGACGCCAAAAGTGAATTGCTCGAGGCTCAGACGCGGTTGTCCCAACTTAAAGTGCGAGAAAATAAAAAATTTGGTGGAGGAGAACCGGAGACTGAGCCTGCGACAGAACCCGATGCCAACGGCCAGACCCCCTTGCAAGAACCAGCGCCCGAAGCCGGTTCAGAGGCTATACCAGATGCCGTAATTAAAAAGAAAAAAGCTGAAAAAAAAGAGAAAAAGTCGTCTCCAGGCAAAAGGAAATAAAAAATGTCGAAAATGATTAGAATTCGCGAATCCGGAAAAGACATTCCCAAAATGGCCAAGACACTTTGTGAAACAATGTTATCAGATCTCGAGGATTCGCAGAGGCCTGTCCTTGAAGCTGTTAAGTGTAGCTTAGATAACAGTTTCTATAATCCCAAGGTGGGTTACCTCACGCCTGGAAAAAAAAAGGTCTTGACCGAACTCAACGTGTCTTCAGTGCAAAAGATGGCGCGTGTGGTGTATATGCTTGAGGTGCTTTTAAGAAATCTACAATATGGAAACGTCAATACAAAGCGGGAGCTCTACTATATCGCAAAAGGTATGGTTAAGTCCGAGCCTGTCTTAAAACCGCTTGATTTCGAAGGCCAGGAAGAAAGTGATTCCATTATTGATTTTATTGGCGACATGCTTGAGGTTTACCGTGAAGAACTAAATTGTTTTGCCAACGATCGTGGTGGTCAAACTTACTCGCAGCATTTAGTAGTGACTGAAACTTTAACTGATGGTGAAAAAGCGGTGATAGATTTAAGCACCCTGGGAACGACGCCTTTTCAGCCAAAAAATAAACCGCAGGCCTTAAAGTTAAAAGCCAAAAAGAAGTTAAAGTTTTGCTTAGTGGTAGAATCTGAAGGTACGGCCAACACATTAGTTAGTAACGGCATGACCAAACGCCATAATTGTATCGTGATGGGCGCGCAAGGGGTGCCCAGTAATGGCGTACGCGGCTGGTGCAAGCTGATTGAAGAACAACTTGATGTTCCGATTTATTTCTTTGGAGACCTTGACGCCTATACCATTCAAAATATTTTTCGGACTCTTAAAGCTGGCTCGGCGGCAAGTCTCATTAGAAATAAAGATTTTAGCGCGCCGTCGGTTAGATTCTTGGGTGTATTGCCCGAAGATGTCGAAAAGTACGACCTCCATTGCTACCCCGTTAAAGAGTCAGACCCTGTCGAGGCTCGTTCTTTAAAAAAAGCTAGAGATACGATCGAGAACGATCCTTTTTTTCACGACAAAAAAAACAAACCGTTAGTAAATGTTTTGAAGTGGCTTATTGAAAAAAAGGTTCGTTGCGAACAACAAGCTTTTTTTAGTGTCGACCCCAAAGATCCCTTAAAGCCCGAGAAAATTATTGTTGAAAAAATTGAAAAGGGAATTTACCTCTAGGAGAGATATGGGCGTCATCGAAACCACACCTGAATTAGTGCAGCGAGTTTATCAAAAATCGCGCGAAAATATCGAAAAAATGCGTAAAAAAGTAAATCGGCCAATGAACCTCACCGAAAAAATTCTGTTTGGACATTTGGTGGACATGGGGACTCAGGAGCTCGAACGAGGTCGAAGTTTTTTGCAATTATTTCCGGACCGCGTAGCTATGCAAGATGCCACGGCACAAATGGCGGTGCTTCAGTTTATGTTAGCTGGCAAAGACGAAGCCGCAGTGCCATCAACCATCCATTGTGATCACTTAATTCGCGCACGCACGGGAGTTAAAGAAGACATGAAGGTGGCGATTTCAGAGAACGAAGAAGTTTTCAATTTTTTAGCTACGGCAGCCAGTCGCTACAATCTAGGATTTTGGAAGCCGGGTGCAGGAATTATTCACCAGGTTATACTAGAGAACTACGCCTTTCCGGGCGGATTAATGATCGGGACGGATTCTCACACTCCAAATGCTGGTGGCTTAGGAATGCTCGCAATAGGTGTTGGTGGCGCTGATGCGGCCGATGTTATGAGTGGACTTTCGTGGGAAGTAAAAAATCCTAAAATCGTGGGCGTACATCTCAAAGGCAAAATGTCGGGTTGGACTTCCTCGAAAGATGTCATCTTAAAATTGCTTGAAATTTTGACCTGCAAAGGTGGCACTGATAAAATTATTGAATATTTTGGCGAAGGCAGTGAATCCATTAGTTGCACAGGTAAGGCAACTATTACCAATATGGGTGCTGAACTGGGTGCCACTTGCTCGGTCTTTCCTTATGATGAACGAATGTATGCCTACCTCAAAGTGACTGAGAGAGGCGAGCTGGCTGACATTGCCAAGGCTAACGCTGATATTTTGAAAGCTGATCCTGATATATTTAAAAACCCTGCAAAATATTACGACGAGGTAATTGAAATTGACTTATCTCGGCTTGAACCCTATTTGGTGGGCCCTCATTCTCCGGATGTGGCGCGCCCCATTAGTAAAATTAAAGAAGAAGCCAAGGCTAACGGTTGGAACATGAAACTTTCTGCTGCGCTCATTGGTTCATGCACCAACTCTTCGTATGAAGACATTGGTCGTTCAGTAAACATCGCGAAGCAGGCTTTGGCTGCGGGAATAAAAATGCCGCAGCAATTTTATGTGTCTCCAGGGTCTGCGCAGATTTATCATACCATTGAACGCGATGGACATCTAAAAACATTGCTCGATGTTGGCGCGGTGGTTTTAGCAAATGCGTGTGGACCGTGTATCGGTCAATGGCAAAGGGATGATCTCAAAAAAAATGAAATTAACACGATCGTCACCAGCTTTAATCGAAATTTTAGGGGCCGTAATGATGGAAATCACGAGACCCTTTCTTTTATCGGTGGACCAGAGCTGGTCATGGCTGTGGGTCTGGCCGGTCAATTAGATTTTAATCCCATCACGGATTCCCTCGACACTCCCGATGGTAAAAAAATAAAACTGACCCCGCCCGAGGCTCCGGAATTGCCGGCGAATGGATTTGTACGTGATTCAGAGGGCTACCAAAAGCCTGAGGGTCGTGGCGTGGCTGTACAGGTTGCTCCCCAATCAAATCGCTTGCAATTGCTAACACCTTTTAAAGCCTGGGACGGAGAAGACTTTAAAAATTTGACAGTACTTGCAAAACTTAAAGGTAAATGTACCACTGATCACATTAGTCCGGCAGGCAAATGGCTCAAGTTTCGCGGGCACTTAGACAATATATCTGACAATCTACTTGAGGGCGCCACAAATGCTTTTACGGGTGAAATTGGCAAGGGGACAGATATTTCTAATGGTGATCAAAACGTACCTTATTCAAAAGTTGCCAGAAACTATAAAAAGCAGGGTCGGGAGTGGGTAATTATAGGTGATGAAAATTACGGTGAAGGAAGCTCTCGTGAGCATGCCGCGATGTCGCCCCGACACTTGGGTTGTCTTGTAGTTATTGCTAAGAGTTTTGCCCGAATTCATGAAACAAACTTAAAAAAACAAGGGGTGTTAGCGCTCCGTTTTGGCCGGCCTCAGGACTTTGACCGCATTCTCGAAGAGGATAGAATCAGCATTATGGGACTAGCAGGAATAGAGCCGAGCAGGGCACTACAAATGATAATTACTCATAAAGATGGTGCCGAGGAAAAGATAGAAATGGTTCATTCTTTTAATAACGAGCAAATTAAGTGGTTTAAAGCGGGAAGCGCACTCAATTTAATTCGGGCTAAAAAGTAGTTTTTTTTTCAATATCGAGCCCGATTCTTGAGATTTTAAATGCCTCGTGTTAAGTTCTCTTCAGTCTTAAATAGGAGAGAATCCCAGTGGCAAACATGCGCTTAGTTTTATCGGGTTTAATGGTATTATCTGTTTTGGGTTGCGGCGACAGAAACTTTCGAAAAAACATTGATCCCAAGCCAGAACATGCTGCTCCTAAAAGTGTATCTGACTCTTTTGGATTTGAAAATAATGCAGTTTTTATCGAAAAAAATTCCCTCGAAAAAGAGTTTTTGTTGCAGGCAGTACTGTCGCCACAAGTGGGTGCTCCCCAGTTTAGTTCTACGAAAAGCCGAGTAGTTTCTTTTAGATTAAAAAACAACAAGATATATATGTTAGAGACAACTCAAGGCCACTCCAGCTCTAACTCATTGCCACAAAACCTTCTCTTGGCAGAGTTCCCTATCTTGAAAGAAAAAGGGGATTTTATATCTTTTGATTTTAATGCGGGTATGTCTCAGATTTTTGTGACCGAAGATTGGGCGGCTCACGACGGCGAAGAAATAAAATATGAATCCAAAAACGTTTTTAAATCGGTCCCTGTCATTATGAGTTACCTCGAAGACGTTAAAATTCTTAATACCAATCAATTTATGATTCGGCAAATTGCGCAAATTAATAATGAGGGCTCGCCTCAACCTGTTGAGGTAAAATATTACCTTTCGCCTTATCATCCTAATCCAGCATTTGTGCCGACAGAGAGTCGCGATTATGATCGTTTTGGTTTTTTTGAAGTAAATCCACTGATAGAGGATAGTGACAAAGCTTTTACTTACGCCACCAAATGGGATATCGAAAAACCTGTTACATATGCAGTTTCTCACAATACACCGTCAGAATTTCGTCAAGCCATACGGGATGGTGTGCTTTACTGGAACAAAGCTTTTGGCCGAGAAGTCTTGAAGGTGGTTGACGCTCCTCGTGAAGTGAAAGCTCCGGATATTAATTACAACTTAATTCAGTGGATGGATTGGTCATCAGCCAGGTTTGCTTATGCCGACGGTCAGTTTGATCCACGAAGTGGTGAGACCCTACATGCACAGATCTTTCTACCGTCGGGTATTGCAGGTATTGGTAAGGGGGCGATGAGGCAAATATTGCGCCGCTGGCAACAAGGTCAGGATGCCCCGGTGCCTCGGGCAAAAATTGGCCTCAAGAATTTTGCTTCGTCTCATCTGTGTGACTATGAGGGGCAAAAGGCCTTCGTTGAAAGCTACGAAAAACTGCTAAATTTGGACTTGAACGAAAAAGAAATTATGGAAATCAATCTCGACTTCTTGCGCTTGATTGTCGCTCATGAAGTGGGACATACTTTGGGTTTAAGGCACAATTTTGCCGGTAACCTTGGTGCTAACTATTTGATAGAAAAACGTGATGAAGTTTTTATGTCTTATGTAAAAACTCAAACAGCCCCCGAGGGAATAGTGCCTTCAACCAGCGTGATGGACTACCTCGCACTCGAAGAAGACATGATCGCGGGCGATATGGTGGCGCAACCCAAAAAGATTCTTAAGTATGACCAGCAAGTGATTGAAAAACTTTATTTTAATAAAACGCCAGCTATGGCGGATAGGACTTTGTTTTGTACTGATGGTCACGTTGGGTTATACCAGGATTGTCAACGTAATGATGCCGGCATTGGACCCTTAGAATTTGCTAAATTTCGTGTGGGCCGGCTGCTCGAGATCTTTCCATACACATTCATGGAAAATTTTGTTACGGCAAAGACACCCTTTGGGAATCACGATCCTGTCGACGTCGAGAATGTAGATATTGGAAAAAGCAAAAATGTGGCATTAGGATTATTAGAGCCTCGGCGAGAGGCCTTCGCAATTTTTACAGAGGCCAGGCATCTCATTTCTATCGAGAGATTATTTCCAGCTAATAGCGACTTTTATCGTAATGAAATTCGCTCAAAAGAGTTAGAATTTGTCACATCAGAGACAAGTCGGGTGGGTGGTCTCAGTGAGATTTTTAAGGTTATTGATCCCGGTTTTGCTAAAAAAACCGTGGTCGCGGTAGAGAAAGTAATGTCCGGCGGTGTCTACGACAAGGGAACTTCCATCAATGGAAAAAGCTTTAATTTTTCTCAAGCCGACTATGCAAAAATTAAGGGGATGTCTAAAGACTATCTTGCAAAGCTTCAGCAAGATCTGGTGCGAGCAGATATAGACATATTAGCGCAAAAACAGAATAGTGAAGAAAAAACCAAAGAGGCACCAAAGGCAGTTCCTCAACTGGCTGATACCGACATGAGTTTTGAGGTGGCAGAACTTTTTGCCAGCAGAGTGCGAGCTTATGCATTTTCTGACTCTGAACACTATATCAATGGCACAGTGGGGGTAGTCACCGGCGAAGGGCCCACTAAGACTACCAAGCAAGTGGAGGTGAGGCTGCCTGTGCCGAGTTACCCCTTTGACATTAGGGTAAGCGTCACTGGACTTTTAAATCCCGCACGGTCAGCGAATCCGATTTGGGGTGTCAAACAGAGGAATAGTTTAGCCAAAGAGCTTGCCGAAAAAATCAATGGACTTTTGAAAGTAGAAAAAAATGAGCAAGCGAGTTTGGAGACTAGTTCTGTTGAAGTCCAACGTTGGGTGACAGAGCAGACTTTAGTACTTAAGGCTTTAGTTGGTGGAAAGTAATTTTTGAGTAATTACGAGATGGCACTTAACACATTCATTACGTGTCCCGTAACTTTTACTTTCGGAAAGATATGAGTGATAACACCACTCGCATCAATTATAAAAGTAGTGCGCTCGATGCCCATAAATTTTCTGCCATACATCGATTTTTCTTTATAGACACCATACTTGGTACAAACTTCACCGCTCTCATCAGAGAGTAGCTGAAAGTTAAGCTCGTATTTATCGCGAAATTTTTCGTGACGAGCGACGGAGTCTTTGCTCATACCCAATACCACTACTTTTTTAGCTTTGAATTTTTTTAAATTATCTCTGAAATCACAGGATTCTGCCGTACAGCCAGTAGTCATATCCTTAGGATAAAAATAAAGCACCACAGTTTTGCCGCTAAAGTCTTTAAGGGTAGTTTTGTTTCCACGGTCATCTGAAAGAGTAAAGCTTGGCGCTTTATCGCCGATTTTTAAAGCCATTTGATTGAACACCCCATTGAAGGATTTTGCATAGCTGCGGGAGACTCATCTCTTATTAGGCACTCAATCGCATCCTTTAGATCCCGTTTAATAATTTTAGCTTCGTCTTTCCAAGAATCGTCAAGCCGTCCACGGTAGGCTAAATTATTTTTATCATTATAAACAAAAAAGTCGGGGGTGCAGACGGCACCGAAATCTTTAGCTACCTGTTGAGTGACATCGTGCAAATACGGAAATGGATATTTTTTTTGTTTCCAAGTTTTAAAAAGATTTTCCTTAGAGTCTTCAGGATAATTCTCGCCGTCATTGGAGCAGATCCCGACAAACTGCACGGAATTACCTTTAAATTCGTTGGCGAGTGATAAAAGTCTACTTTCGATTGCCTTAACATAGGGGCAGTGATTACAGATAAACATTACAACAAGAGCCTTGTGGTTTTTGAAGTGGGACAATGAAAAGGGCTTATCGTCCACAGACGTTAAGCTAAAATCGGGACATGGAGCTCCTAGTTTAGGTGCTGGGGTGTAAGTTAAAGCCATGGTGTACTCGCTATTTCTGTAATGATATGACCATTTGATTCCACTTTCTGAATATAAGCTTTTTTAAGCGGACACTGATTAAGTGCGGATCTAATTTGCTCACAGAGTCCAGCTGGCATTTCTTGAAGGATTGACAACTTGGACATTTCACTAAAATATGTTTGTAGGACATCGAGAAATCGTTGCCAATCAGTTTTGGTTACCAATACCCCCATGGTAGATAAATAAGTGGCCTCGGGAAGGCTCTCAGGAGCCGCAAAAACATTAATTCCCAAGCCCAAAACCATTAAATGTTCACTCCCAGTAGAAACAACTTCCAGTAAAAGGCCCGCGAGTTTTTTGTTACCCAAGAAAACATCGTTGGGCGCTTTCAAACTAAACGGGAGATTTGGCCAAACTGTCTTTAGCGATGTGAAAAGGGCTAAACCAAAAAGGGGGCTGGCAATCGGCTGTGGCGGCTTTGATAATTTAAATGTCCAAGAACTCAGTAAGGCGCTGCACCTATCGTCGAGCCAAGTTGAATTTTTTTGGCCTCGCCCGTGAGTTTGATGATTTGTTAAATAGAGGTCGTAAGAGAAACCCTGTTCTTTAGCAATGTCGTTGGTGCTTGTTACGGAATCCTGAATCCAAACACGTTTTTCACGAATTTGACCCCACTCAATAGTCCATTCATAGATAGAATCTTTTTTCATTAAGTCTTCCCATCAAATATAAGGCTAAAATCAGCCGTTGGTGCCGAATGGGTTATCGCGCCCACACTAATAAAATTAACGCCTAGTTCGGCAATGGTCGTAATGCGGTCAAGTGTCATATTACCGCTCGCTTCAGTTTCAATTATTTGGGGCACAATTTGCATCGCTTTTCTAATTGTCTCATTGTCCATGTTGTCAAACATAATGCGAGTGACTTTAAGCTCGACCGCGAGTTTTACATCGTCGAGATTTTTAGCTTCAATCTCAATTGGTTTAGAAGATCTAGTTCTAATTTTTGTAATGGCCTCTCGGATGCCACCAGCAAGGTGAATATGATTTTCTTTAATTAGAATGGCTTCACTTAAGTTAGCCCTATGATTAACGCCACCACCATGTACGACCGCCTGTTTTTCGAGGACTCGTAAAAGTGGCGTGGTCTTTCGTGTGTCTAATATTTTTGTTTTGGTATTTTTAAGGCGGTCAGCAAAACAACGAGTGTAGGTGGCAATTCCTGACAGATGCCCTAAAAAATTGATAGCAACCCTCTCGGCCTTTATAACACCCACGAGATTTCCTTCAATGAGCGCTGCCGTTTGACCGTTAAGTATAATTTCACCATCTCTAAAATACCATTTCACAAGACAGTCTGATGCTAGCTTACGAATAGTCTGCGTGAAGACATTGGTTCCCGATAATACCAAGTCTTCTTTGGCAATGAGGCGGGCCTTGCCAATTTTTACAGCGACACACAAAGACTCAGTGGTCAGATCTCCTTGAGGTAGGTCTTCGTTCAAGGCACTATCTATGAGTTTGTCTAGTTCCATAATTTAATCAAGATGGATCTGGCCGTCTTTTTCATGAAGCAGACGCTGGATCTCTTCTTTTATAATTCGCTCGGCCATGTCAGGAACTATTTTCCAGATGATGGAGTCAATCATCTCTTTAGCTTGTTTTCGAATAATAGGTTCGAGTTCGGCTTCAGTGATTTTTGGCTCAGCAAATATTTTTTGTTGGAGAGGGACGCCATTAGCTTCCACCTGAGGATCCCGCTTAACTAATTTAGACGATTTATCTGATTTATCTTTTAAGGGTGCAGGGGGTGTTGAAATTTCCGACAGAAATTCTTCATCGGTTTTTGGCTCAGGCACTTTAAACTTATTAAGATTTGTCTGCACCCAGCTTTCGTTGTCAGGTCCTGTGGGCTCAGCAAAGTTTTCAATAGGAGCAAAGCTCTCCATATTCCAAGCTTCAGCAGCATTTTCTGTTGCGTTCACTGCTCCGTCTTTTGGGTGACCTTGCCTGTTCTCTTGATTTAGACTCTCAATTATTTCGGGAAGCTGTATAAATTCTGAGAGACTTTGACTTGTCGTCTTTGGCACCAATTCCCTAATCAATTTTCGGAGCTGATCGCTGGTAAAGGGTTTTTCAAGTTTACTGTCGGCTTGCGAGCTTTTGAATTTTTCTTCATCAAGCTCCATAAAGCCACTCCACATCATTACGATAGGGATTCTCGCTAATTCTGGAATTTTTTTTAAGGCTTGTGAAACTTCATACCCACTCATTTTTTGCAACAGGATATCTACAAAAATAATATCTGGCTTAAACTGCTTAGTAATAGCAAGAACATCTGGCCCCAAGAAAACAGGTTTGACTTCTACAGCAAAGTCTTGAAGTGCTAACTCCATAACTCGCTTGATGCTTGAACTTTCGTCGGCTAACAAGACGCGTAACGCCATGATAAGAGTAAACGATTTTTAAACTCTGGAGTCAAGAATTCTGATAACATCATTCTATGATTTCGTTAATTGATCGCTACATAGGGCGGATGTTCTTTGTGTTTTTTCTCGGCGCTCTTGTGGTTTTCGTGTCTCTCTTTATTGCAGTGGATTTTTTGACAAGTATGAATCGCTTTGATGTAAGCGCTGATATTCTTTTAAACTACTATCGCTATTTTTTGCCTTCGGTTGTTTATCAAATGACTCCCGTGGCTTGCATGGTTGCAACAGTCTTTACCATCAGCTCCTTAAATCGTAATAATGAACTTACCGTATTATTTAGCTGTGGGATGAGCTTAGCTCGAATCAGTCTGCCAATATTGACATTGGTGACCCTAATATCCGGTTTTTCTTATTGGATTAGTGATCGGGTTCTACCCAATTTAGCTCAAAAGAAAAATTATATTTATTATGTCGAAATCAAAAAAAAACCCTCACTTTACAGTACGGTTAAGACCGACAAAATTTGGTACCGGTCGAGAAATGTTTTGTTCAACATCCAAACACTTTTGGCGGAAGCAAAAAAGGCTCAAGGAATCTCACTCTACTATTTTGACAATGCTTGGAGGCTAATTCAAGTCATCAAGGCCGAAGAGGTTTCGCTTAATGGGCAAGAGTGGAAGTTAAAAAATGGTTCGGTAACCGTGTTTGCACAGGAAACCAGCTTCCCCCTCACAAAAATATTTTCCGAAAAAACAGTGCAAATGGATGAGGATATCGGGGATCTCAGTTCTACGAGTAGTTCTGCCGACATATTAAGCGTCAATCAGCTGGCGCAATTTATAAAAAAGAATAAAGATGCTGGTCTCGATACTACGCGTTACGAGATGGATTTGCATACCAAGTTTAGTTTTGCGTTTTCGGCTCTCGTAATGTCTTTGATAGGCATACCCTTTAGCCTGGTCAGACCACGTGCGGGCGGCAGACTCTTGAGCACAGGCATTTGTATTGGTATAACCTTTTTATATTGGACGCTTTATAATTCGTTTATCACTATGGGGAATCTGTCTTACTTTCCGCCGATTGTGAGTGCTTGGGTGCCGAATATTTTGACGGGAATTTTAGCAATGGTATTTCTTATGCGTATGGGCAAGTGATGATTCGTGAAATCGTAAAATATCCGGACCAGTTCCTCAGAAAAAAGTGTCAGGCGATATCACACATAACGTCAGATTTAATAAAGCTTGCCGATGATATGCTTGAGACCATGTATAAATTTAAAGGAATAGGTTTAGCAGCGCCGCAAGTTGGGGAACTCACTCAGCTAGTTATTGTGGATACCGTTTGGCCTTACAAAGCTGGCGGTACCCAAAAGTATATTCAGACCGATTTAGAGAAATCATACAAAAATCCACTTGTGTTGTTTAATCCAAAAGTCACTAAATTAGAGGGTAAAACCGCTTTTAACGAAGGGTGCTTAAGCGTACCTGGATATTTTGAAGACGTTCCGCGTTCTAACTATGTCGAAGTTAAAGGTATTGATAAAAACGAAAAAGAAATTGTAATTAAAACCGATGGCCTGCTATCAATTTGTTTACAGCATGAGATTGATCATCTCGAAGGAATTATGTTTATTGATCGGTTGAGTCTCATTAAATCTACAAGACTGCGAGCGAAAATTAAAAAATATGGATATGATGAGATTCCTAACCCAGAGGGGCACGACGTTTTGTGAGCACAATTCGCATCGTTTTTTTAGGTACGCCTGAATTTTCTGTGCACGCACTCAAGTGCCTTCGTGAGGACAACCATTTTGAAGTGGTGGGTGTCGTTACTCAGCCGGATAGACCTCGTGGTCGAAAAATGCAGCTTACCCCTAGTCCCGTAAAGAAGTTTGCCAACGAGCACGGGCTGAGAATAATGACTCCTGAAAACATAAATGACGAAAAGGTTCTTGACGAACTCATTGAACTTAAAGCCGAGGCCGCCGTTGTTGTGGCTTTTGGTCAAATACTCTCTCAGAAATTTTTAGATATTTATCCTGACCATGTTGTGAATGTGCACACGAGCCTACTGCCTCTTTGGCGAGGGGCAGCTCCGGTACAGAGAGCATTGATGAATAATGATAGTGAGACGGGAGTTTCTTTACAGAAAGTGGTTCTAAAACTAGATGCCGGAGATGTTTTAGGCTGTCGGCGACTGAGTATTACTGACGACCTTGATGGTGAAATTTTACTTAGGAAAATGGAGCTACTTTGCAAAGAACTACTTATTGTAGATTTTATGGATTTTATGCGGGGCAATTTGGCCGGCATAAAACAAGATGAACTTTTGGTTAGCTATGCTCAAAAGATTAAGAAATCAGAAAGCGAAATTAATTGGCAAGAACCTGCGCGAAAAATTTTTAATAAGGTACGGGCGCTTGTGATAGGGCCGGGCACATGGACTCTTTTTAATGGTAAAAAAATTAAAATTCTTAAAACTAAAGTTCATTCGGCATCCGATAAATTTAAGCCGGGGTTTATCACAGAAGTTTCCAAGGCTTCCATTACGGTGGGTTGTGGAGTGGGCTCACTTGAAATATTGGAGCTTCAACCAGAGTCTCGGTTGCGCATGACCGCCGCGGAATTTTTAAAGGGCAATGCCCTAAAAAAGGGAGAACATTTTGGCTAAGCTTATTGCGCCAAGTATTTTATCGGCCGATTTTTCTCGACTAGCCGCAGAGGTAAAAGCTGTGGGTGAGGCCGGGGCCGATTGGATTCATGTGGACGTAATGGATGGACATTTTGTACCAAACATTACTGTAGGTCCTGCTGTGGTGGGATCTCTCAAGAAGGCCACAAAATTGCCCTTAGATGTACATCTTATGATTGAAAATCCTCAGTATTTTTTAGAAGCCTTTGCAAAAGCGGGGGCCGATTACCTAACTGTGCACATAGAGTCCACCAAGGATCCCGTGAGTTTGCTAAAAAAGATTCGAGAGCTAGGTTGCCGGCCGGGAATTACTCTGCGACCAGCAACCCCGTTAAGCGAAATTATATCGGTTTTACCTCATGTTGATTTGGTCTTGATAATGACTGTTAACCCCGGCTTTAGTGGCCAAGAGTTTATGCATGATCAAATTCCAAAGCTTCGGGATCTGCGAAAGGCACTGGACAAAATTCATTCTAAGGCTTTGATTGAAGTTGATGGCGGTATAAATGCCGAGACCGCGAAATTATGTGCGGAGGCTGATGTTTTAGTCTCCGGAAATTTTATTTTTAAAAACAATTATGGTGAGTCAATAAAGGCGTTAAAGGAATAAGTGATGACGATACAGGTTTCGGGCGATGATGTTAGAATAGAGAATCTTTGGAGCGTGGGTACAGGGCAGATAAAATCCCTCAGTCTCAAAAATAGCGCTCGAGAAAAAATGTTAGAATCTCGTAATTATTTGATGAAGCGTCTAGAAGGTGGCGAAGTAATCTATGGCGTGAACACAGGTTTTGGCGCTTTAAGCGATGTACAGATAAATAAAAACGATATTGAAAACCTTCAGATCAATATTATTCGTTCTCACTCTTCCGGTGTGGGTAAATATTTTTCTCGCGCAGAGACTCGGGCCATCATGTATTTAAGGGCGAATGCCTTGGCGCGGGGACATAGCGGCATTAGACCCGAAGTAGTCGATAAAATTTTTGAATTTTTAAATAATGAAATTTTACCGGCCATTCCTGAGCAAGGCAGCGTGGGCGCCAGCGGCGATTTAGCTCCACTTGCACATTTAGCGCTGAGTTTGATCGGTGAGGGGTTATGCCTCACAGATTCCGGCGTTATTGATACTCAAAAACTCTTAGCGAGTAAAAAGGTCGCGCCGTTAAAACTACAGGCGAAAGAAGGGCTCTCGCTCATCAACGGTTGTCAGGTTATGACAGCCGTGGGACTCATGCGTGTACACCTGGCTCAGAAGTTGGTGCTTTTGGCCGACGTGGCAGGTGCGATGACCGTAGAGGCCATGCGGGGAACAAGATCCGCCTTTGATCCTATTATTTCTCGCGAGCGCCCTCATTATGGTGAAATGCAGACGGCACGAAATCTTTTAAAAATATTGGGTGCGAGTTCAGAAATTAGCGAAAGCCATGCTGAATGCAAAAGAGTTCAAGACGCCTATTCTCTCCGCTGCATGCCCGCAGTTCACGGTGCGACGAAAAATACAGTCAAAAATACTCTATTAACGTTGGAAATCGAAGCCAACTCCAGCACGGATAACCCACTGGTATATGCTAAAGAAGACAAGATATTATCTTGTGGGAACTTTCACGGTGAGCCGGTTGCTTTTGCGATGGATTATTTAGCTGTAGCCCTGACGGCGATGGGAGCAATGAGTGAGCGCCGTACCGAAAAAATGACGAATGCGGTGACGAGTGGACTTGCTCCGTTTCTAGCGCCCCATAGCGGACTAAATTCGGGTATGATGATTGTGCAATACACGGCGGCAAGTCTGGTGAGTGAAAACCAAGTGTTTTCCCACCCCGCAAGCGTAGCCTCAATTCCGACATCTGCGGGTAAAGAAGATCACGTTAGCATGGGCACGATCGCTGCCCGCAAGATTGGAATGATTGCTGAAAATGTAAAGAACATTATTGCCATAGAACTTTTATGTGGAGCTCAAGCACTCGATTTGTTGAAGCCATTAAAACCAGCTCACGGAGTCTTGGCTGCCTATGATGCCATAAGAAAAGTTGTGCCCTTTGCTCTTGAGGATAGAGTTTTTTCAGAAGATATAAAAAAAATTGCACAACTTATCGATGACAACGCAATCTTAGGTTCTGTAGAAGCAAAAGTGGGTCAGTTAGAGTTATAAGGACAGTTATGGAAAAACGAAAAATAAAGGCGCCAACGGGTTCAAAGTTGACTTGCAAAGGTTGGCAGCAAGAAGCCGCCTTTCGAATGATACAGAATAATTTAGATCCTAATGTCGCCGAAAAACCAGATGAACTTATTGTTTATGGCGGCAAAGGCAAGGCCGCGCGCAATTGGGAATGCTTTGATAAAATTTTATATTCATTAACGGAGCTGAATAATGATGAAACGCTTTTGATTCAGTCAGGAAAGCCTGTTGGTATTATTACCACTCACGAAGATGCTCCTCGCGTCTTGATTGCCAATTCTAATTTGGTACCAAACTGGGCTAACTGGGAGGTCTTTAATGAGTTAGATAAAAAAGGTTTGATGATGTATGGCCAAATGACGGCTGGCAGCTGGATATATATAGGCTCGCAAGGAATAGTGCAGGGGACTTTTGAAACGTTTGTCGAGTGTGGGCGTCAGCACTTTGGTGGCAGCCTTAAAGGGAAAATTATTTTAACTGCGGGACTTGGGGGCATGGGCGGGGCGCAACCGTTAGCGGGAGTTTTTGCTGGTGCTACGGTATTAGCCGTGGAAGTCGATAAAATTCGTATCGAGAAAAGACTCGCGACAGGTTATGTAGATGAATTGGCATTAAATATCGAGGATGCTTTAGCAAGAATCCAAAAGTATAAAGCCGAAGGCAAAGCGCGCTCAGTTGCCCTTCATGGTAATATGGCTACCGTCATTCACGAATTAAATGATTTGGGTTTTGTTCCTGATATTCTGACGGATCAAACTTCAGCACATGATCCCTTAAATGGGTATGTTCCTGAAGGGTTGACAGTGGGACAAGCCAATGACCTTCGTCATGCAGATCCCAAAAATTATTTAGAGCGAGCGGGAAGAAGCATTGCTAAACATGTTGAAGGGATGCTTCTTTTAAAGAAAAAAGGCTCGGTCACATTTGACTACGGAAATAATATCCGAGCTGAAGCCAAAAAATATGGTTGTGCTGAGGCCTTTGATATTCCTGGTTTTGTACCAGAATATATTCGGCCGCTATTTTGTAAAGGGAGTGGACCGTTCCGGTGGGTGGCGCTCTCCGGTGATTCCGAAGATATTAAGGTCACAGATCAAGCTTTGGTAGAGTTGTTCCCTAAAAAATATCATTTGCATAATTGGCTTAAAATGGCCGCCGAGCGAATTCAGTATCAAGGACTTCCTGCGAGAATTTGTTGGCTTGAATATGGAGAAAGAAATTTGGCGGGCCTAAAGTTTAACGAACTCGTTGCCACCAAAAAAGTAAAGGGTCCGATTGTCATTGGCCGAGATCATTTGGATTGTGGAAGTGTGGCTTCACCTAATCGCGAGACCGAAGGAATGAAGGATGGTTCAGATGCTGTCGCCGATTGGCCGATATTAAATGCTCTTGCAAATGTGGCGAGTGGTGCCACCTGGGTTAGTTTTCACCATGGCGGCGGTGTCGGTATGGGTTACAGCCTCCATGCCGGGCAAGTGATAGTAGCGGATGGTACTGATCAAGCCGCGCGTCGGTTGCAAAGAGTATTGACCAATGATCCGGCACTCGGGGTCATGAGGCACGTCGATGCGGGCTATGAAGAGGCCATAAGAACGGCACGTGAGCGAGGCGTGCGCACAATTTGGTTGGCTTGACTTGATGGAACTTAAATAGTTAGGATGGCTTAAAATTTAGGTGGAGATTAAGAATCAAAACTCGAGATAACATCCCTGTTAAAGGTAGGCTTTTGCCTCTGATTGTTGGCGCACTCGGCGTTACATTTGGAGATATTGGGACGAGCCCTCTCTACGCTCTTCGCGAATGCTTTAGTTCCTCTCACGGCGTCGTTCCAAATTCAGAAAATATTTTTGGTGTTTTGTCACTCATCACTTGGACTCTTCTGATTACGGTCAGTTTAAAATATATGTATTATGTTTTTCGCGCTGATAATAATGGTGAGGGGGGAATTCTCTCGCTAATGGCTTTACTTCAAGGCGCTAACGTCAAGAGACCTAAAACTGACAAAGCCATATTGATTTTTGGTCTCATTGGCGCTTCGTTGTTAGTTGGTGACGGAATTATTACTCCTGCAATTTCAGTGCTCAGTGCCGTCGAGGGTTTGAATGTGGCTACCAAAACCCCCGTGTTTGAGCCTTTTGTAGTACCTCTTGCACTTATAATTTTAGCGGGACTTTTTATTTTTCAGAAACGTGGCAGCGCAGTTATTGGTAAAGTTTTTGGACCCATCGTGATCGTTTGGTTTTTGGCGATGTCGATTTTGGGGGTTCGAGGAATCCTCATGAACCCTCATATTATGTTAGCGCTAAATCCCTATTGGGCACTTCATTTTTTATTGCATAGTGGCTATACGGGATTTGTCGTTTTAGGTGCCGTATTTTTAGTGGCCACAGGTGGCGAAGCACTTTATGTCGACATCGGGCATTTTGGGAAAAAGCCAATTCGTTTAGCCTGGTTTTATCTGGTGTTGCCAAGCCTACTTATTAATTACTTTGGTCAGGGGGCACTGATACTTTTGAATCCCGAAAGTGTTTCAAATCCCTTTTTTCTTTTAGCACCGCAGAGTTGGATTGTACCACTAGTTATTCTGTCGACAATGGCCGCCGTTATAGCATCACAGGCACTTATTTCTGGTGTGTTTTCACTCGTGCGACAGGGCATTCAGCTGGGTTTTTTACCGAGAATGCAAATCGTGCACACCTCTAAAGAAGCTATTGGTCAGATTTATGTACCGCTTATCAATTGGCTGCTTCTGGCGGGAGTGGCATGGCTCGTAATGGTTTTTAAAAACTCCAGTTCTTTGGCTTCAGCTTATGGGATATCTGTCTCTCTTGTGATGATTATTACAACAGTTTTGGTGGCCGTAGTTTCGCACATGCTTTGGAAGTGGAAGTGGTACAACACTTTTATTTTCGTATTGGTTTTTTTGACAATTGACATTATTTTTGTGTCTGCTCTTTCTGTTAAAATCTTAGATGGCGGTTGGATTCCTCTCGCTATTTGCAGTGGAATGTTCTTAGTGATGACAACCTGGAAGAAAGGGCGCGAGATTCTTGGACGCTTTCTGATTGAAAGATCACTGTCTCTCGAGGAGTTCGTGCGGCAAATATCTATTAGCCAACCACATCGGGTTCCGGGAGCGGCAATTTACATGACAGGTGATCCCTTTGGTGTACCACTACCCCTCATTCAAAACTTGAAACATTTTAAATCTCTCCACGAAAAAATTGCGGTTCTAACAATTGCCACCGAGCAGGTGCCGTTCATTCCGAGTGACAAACGAATTGGAATTCGCGAACTTGCTCCCGGATTTTACCGCGTCTTTGCGATATATGGTTATATGGAAACTCCCAAAATTACAGAAGTGTTGGAGACCTGTCGGGCGAAGGGTATCGATTTTCGTCTTGATGACACCACTTTTGTACTTGGTCGAGAAACTATTTTGCCAACAGGGCTTCGCGGAATGGTTCCGTGGCGTGAGAAAATTTTTGCATTGATGGCGCGAAATGCTCAGCGGCCGACCGCGTTTTTTGGAATTCCGCCGAGCAGCGTGATCGAAGTGGGAATTCAAATCGAAATTTAATGAATTACTAGACTTTGCTGGTGAAGTTCCTGCCCGGATTGCGCGCCGATCACAACCTCAAAAGCCTGATATTGCGGACTATTAAAAGTTACATTGAAAACCCATGCGAGTTCAGTTTTGTCGCGTTCCCTGGCAAAGATTACAGGCCCCTTTACCAAAGCAATTTTGTCTATCTCGTTAAAGTATGTTTTCTCGATAATCTTTTGGGCATCGCCTGATGATAATCTAGGAGATTTATTAAATGGTCCAACATCTCTCATTTGATTGTTTATCAAAAATACGGCGCCATCAACATTACGTGCCTGCACGCTGAGGTTGCCCTGGTAAACACTGAAGCCATCGCTCCTTTGTTCCACCAAAAACATAACGCTCAAAGCGCTCCGACTGGTTTCTTTGAACTCAGGTTCAAATTGTTCTGCCGGGACGCCCAGAAGTGGGGCAATTTTTGTAACAAACTTTTTGACCGAGTCTTTGTCATTGCCCGCAGCGGGAATGTTTCCGCCCGCGATAAAATTGAGATGCCCGTTTTCGCGTTTAAATGTCCAATTTCCTGGATAGATATTAAGAAAAGCCTCTTCGCTACTAATAATATCTTTCTGAGCCGATGCGATTTCACGAGGTGATTCTTCCTCTGTGGTGACGGCTTTAGTGGTATCGTGTTCTTGGTTCTGAGTCGGGGCCGAAGTAGGGCTGTCGCCTTGATTGCAGGAGCGAAATAGGTAAAGGCTTGCCAAGGCGACACTAAAGATAGCAATTAAGGCTTTAAATCTCATTACACAGTTATCGGCATGATCAATTCGAGAATTTACAGAGGAAAGTCTAGTCTTGACAGATGGTGGACTTTTATTTTCCAATCAGGGATTCAAAATTTCACATTAAGGGAGAAGTCATGGCCCAAAAGATACCTTTAGTCTTGTTAACGGTTTTTCTTACGAGTTGTTCTGGTCCTTCAGAAAAACAACCAGAAAAACCCTATATGTTAATTACAGATGAAAAGGGATTTGCTCTCGATCGCAGCGGCGAATCGTTATACCAAGAGGCCGAAGCTGCCTTTAAGCAATTTGACGCTGCCCTCGATAAAATTTTAGCTGTCGAAAAGAAGCCAACCATTGCGAATACTTTTGAGCCCTATAATGATTTTGAATTTTTGGCAGATGAAGCTTACAACAATCTCAATGTCCTAGAGAACGTAGATCCGGAGCCCGCACTTCGCGATAAGGCACGAAAGTTAAAACTGGAAATCGAATCTTATCTCACGCGAAAAATAAATCTGAATCCCAATCTCTATAAAGCGCTGAGTTCTGTAAAATTAAAGTCGGCCGATGCTGTCACTAAACACTACGCTAAAAAAGTTTTGAGAGATTTTCGCAGGGCGGGAGTTAATAAATCTGTGGGTGTTCGCAAAAGAATAGCGGAACTTGAAGATCATCTTAGTAACTTGACTCAAACTTTTCGAAAAAATATCGCCGAAGATGTACGAAAGCTTGAAATCAAAGATCTGACTTGGCTTAATGGTATGCCTCAAGATTATCTGGACAATCACAAACCTAATCAGCAGGGCATTATTACCCTGACAACCGATTACCCCGACGTCTTACCTCTCTATGACTATGCAGAAAATATTGAAGTTAAAAGACAAATGCACATGCTTTTTAATAATCGCGGTTACCCAAAAAACGTCGAGATATTAAATGGTATATTAAAGACTCGTTATGAATTGGCTCAACTTTTGGGTTATACCAATCATGCCAATTATAAGCTTGAACCCTACATGGTTAATGCCCCCTTCAAGGCGCATCAACTGATAGAGCGGGTTATTGCTGCGACTGATTTCCAGGCCAAACGAGAATTTCAACAAATTATGGAAATTAAGAAAAAATCGAGTCCCAGCGCGATTAATATTTTTCCGTATGAGTATAGTTACTTAATGCAGGAGCTAAAAAAAGAAAAACTTAATTTTGATCCGCAAGAAATCAGAAATTATTTGGAGTTCTCAAAAGTAAAGCAAGCTGTGCTTGATATTACGGGACGACTGTTCGGTCTCTCTTATAAAAAAGTTACTGACGTCAAACTTTGGCATTCCGAAGTCGAAGCTTACGATGTGTTTGAGAGTGATAAGCTTATTGGTCGATTTTATTTAGATTTGTTTCCCAGGGATGGGAAATTCAAACACGCAGCCCAATTTACTTTAAGGAAGGGGCAAAAAGATAAAAGATTGCCGCAGGGAGTATTGATTTGCAATTTTCCAAATCCCAACAAAGTTAGTCCCGCGCTTTTGAGTTACGACGATGCCGAAACCATGTTACATGAATTTGGACACCTTATACATTTGATTCTCGGCAGTCGCTTCCATTGGTATGATACCTCCGGCCATAATAATGTGGAATGGGATTTTATTGAAACACCTTCACAGATGCTAGAAGAGTGGTTTTGGGATGTCGAAACACTTTCAGGTTTTGCAACACATTATAAAACGGGTGAGCCGATACCAAAAGACCTCGTTGAAAAACTAAAAGTGTCAAAAGATTTCGGCAAGGGTATCATTACTAGAAGGCAGATGATGCTCGCAAAGTTTAGTCTTGATTTGTATAATCAAGATCCTAAAAAAGTGAACGTGGATCTTATGCTTGAAACGATACAAAAAAGATTGAGTCATTTTATCTTCGTACCAGGGACGCACTATGCTTATAGTTTTGAACACCTGATGGGCTATTCAGCGGCCTTCTACACTTATATCTGGTCGCAGATTATAGCTAAAGATTTTTATAGCGAGTTTGAAAAAAAGGGACTTTTCGATCCCAAGACAGCGCTTCGCTACCGGCAGCAAGTTTTAGAGAAAGGCGGCAGCATTCCCGCCGAACAAATGGTACGTGGATTTTTAGGGCGCCCAATGACCTATAAGCCTTTTACGGAGTGGCTCACGCGCTAGTGGCGACAGTCGCGCAGATGTAAGGCTTGCCACTAATTGGCGCCTGGTGGTTTCGGCCCTCTCGAACAAGACAAGTTATAACTTGACTTGTTCAACACTGGGGTGAGAGGGTCCCTGCCATGAATAATCCATTTAAAAAAAATATAGGCAAAGAACGAGAAAAACTGAGTTGGGCTTTTACTTTCTGGTATCAGAACTACGGCCACATCGAAACGGACCAAGAAATAAAACCGTACCTCAGTGGCGATATTAAATGCACTCCAAGAGGGAGTTGGTTAAAAAAGGCTCGTGAGGCTCTTTTTTTGTCTACCAATCAAATTGCGGAGAAACTCAGTATGACTCGTTCTGGGTATGGGCAGATTGAAAAAAGTGAATCTTTGGGGACTGTTTCTCTAAATACTTTAACCAAAGCCGCAGAGGCTATGGGTTGTGAACTCGTTTATGCGATCAGACTCAAAAATCGAGTGAAATTTTCAGAAAATATTTGGAATCCTTTGCTTAAGGAGACTCTAAAAACGCCTTGGCTTAAAGCGAAACCAGAAAAACTACAAGCTCGCATCATGGCTACGTTAGCAAAAAACAGAATGAAAGATCCGGAATTTCGGCGCACGCAGGATTGGTCTGAGCGATAGCGTGAAAACCGAAGAGCTGGATTTTGAATTTCCTTTAGAGTTAATTGCACAGGCTCCCAAAAAGCCTTCGCGCATAATGTGGGTCGCAAAAGACACAGAAAATGAAATCACTAAGCAAGAACTCTTAAATCGCTTTGGTCCCAATGACATGCTCGTCATCAACGACACCAAGGTACTCAAGCGCCGGGTTTTTTCACAAGAAAGTTTAGAGATTCTATTCGTAAACGAATTTGAACCCAACACCTGGGAGGTTTTGTTTCCTTCGAGTCGGGTGCGCGAAAATCAAAAAATCATGTTACCCGAATTTATTGAGATGGAACTTTTTCGGAGAGGGCGTCCTCAAATCGTAAGGGTTAGTAAAAAGTTAACGGCCGATTATTTTTTAAGAAATGGCGAATTGCCACTGCCTCCGTACATTCAGAAATCACGCGTTGAGCGGCATAATCGTCCGAAAGATCAAACAGAATATCAAACGGCCTGGGCTGAAAAACCGGGGAGCCTGGCAGCACCCACGGCGAGCTTTCATTTTGAGCCAGAGGATCTTGAATACTTAGAAAATCGGGGTGTGGTGATTGAGCGCATTACTTTACATGTGGGGCTGGGAACTTTTTTACCAGTTTCTAGCAACAATTTGAGCGAGCACGTCATGCATAGTGAATTTTTTGAGGTAAAGAAAATAACATGGGATAAAATTGAGCAGGCAAAAAAGTCTGGTGGAAAAATTTGGGCCTTGGGTACCACTGTTGTGAGGGCGCTTGAGGCTGAAGCCAACGGCCCACACAAGGGTTCGACAGACATTTTTATTACTCCTGGTTATGAGTTTAAAGTCGTGGATTATCTTATGACCAACTTTCATCAGCCGCGGACAACCCTTTTGGCACTAGTGGCCGCTTTTGCTGGGAAAAACAGATGGCCAAGGGCCTACAACTGGGCTATTAAAAACAACTTCCGCTTATTTAGTTATGGGGACCTTAGCGTATGGGAAAAGGCATAGAAAAGAGCCTAGATAGAAAACCGGGCTCATTTGAAATCATCAGAAAAGCTGGCGATCACAAAGCCCGGCGTGCACAATTACAAACGGCCCACGGCGTAATTGACACCCCACATTTTATGCCCGTTGGTACCAAGGCTACAGTAAAGGCAATGCTACCTGAAGAAATAAAAGACTTGGGATTTCAGGTTCTTCTGGGCAATACCTACCATCTTCATTTAAGGCCAGGTGATGAGAGAATTAAACGCTTGGGCGGGCTTCACAAGTTTATGAATTGGTCTGGGCCTATTCTTACAGACAGCGGGGGCTTTCAGGTTTTCTCTCTTTCAAAACTAAGAACACTTAGCGAAGAAGGCGTAGAATTTAAGAGTCACATTGATGGATCTAAATATTTTATCAGTCCTGAAGTCAGTATGCAGATTCAAATGAATCTGGGCTCAGATATTATTATGGCGTTCGATGAATGTCTGCCTTACCCTAGCAGCCGAGAAGATATTAAGAAATCCATGGATCTCACACACCGCTGGCTGTTGCGCTCAAAAGCTGCCATGACAAGACCCGAGAGTTTACTTTTTGGTATTATTCAAGGTGGACTTGAAATGGATCTCAGAAAGGAAAGCCTTCAACAAATCACCAGTGTTGATCTTCCTGGATATGCGCTCGGTGGTTTTAGTGTTGGCGAGCCCATTGAGATTATGCATGATATGATGAAAGACCTTGCTCCCCTGATGCCCGAAAACAAGCCTCGTTACTTAATGGGTGTCGGCACACCTCTCGATTTAATTTTATGTATCGACGCTGGAATTGACATGTTTGATTGTGTGATGCCCACTCGCGTGGCACGTAACGGAACACTTTTTACATGGGGTGGAAGGGTTAGCATTAAACGCCAAGAGTTTGCTGATGACCCAAACCCGCTCGATGCAGAGTGTGGCTGCTATACCTGCAAGCATTACTCACGTGCCTACCTAAGACATTTATTCTTAGCGAGTGAAATTCTATCTTGTCGTTTAAATTCTATACATAATTTGTACTTTTATTCTGATTTGATGGGACGGGCACGAAATGCATTACTTGAGGGCGTGTGGCCCGCCTTTCGCGATATGTGCTTAACGCGATTTGTTAAGGGCGATCAGATACATTGATTTTTCTGCAAAGGATCGTCATTTTTTAAGGTTTTAAGAGATAATTCAACGGGGGTAGAAGTGTTTATTAACTACGCGTACGCACAGGCAGCTGGGGCTGCGGTTTCCAAGCCAGGATTTTTGGAGCAAATGTTTCCGCTTATTTTTATGTTTGTGGTTTTGTATTTTATTTTGATCAGACCGCAATCAAAAAAAGAAAGTCAACGCAAAGATTTTCTTTCCAAAGTTAAACGTGGGGATTCGGTTCTTACTAGCGGCGGAATTTTAGGAACAGTCAATGGGATGACCGATAAATTTGTAACCCTAGAAGTTTCCGAAGGCGTGAACATTAAGGTATTAAAAAATCAACTTGTAGGACTGTTGGCAGGAGAAGCGAAATAATGGAAAGTTTTAAATTTCGATTTACATTGATTATTGGAATTATAATACTAGGCGCGTATTGGCTCGCACCCACATTTGTTAAAGATGAAAAAAAGCAGAAGTGGTTTATGGGTAGCAAAAAGCTGACCTACGGACTTGATATTCAAGGCGGACTGCACTTGGTAATGGGTGTTGACGTAGACAATGTTGTTAAAGAAGCGACCGTGAGACTGGCTTCGACCATTAAACAAACTATTTTAGAACAGAAAAAAATTAATATTAAAAATATAGAGATCACAAATCCGACCTTGGGCGAAATGAAAATACTGCTTAATAGTCCTTCTGATGAAGTAGCTATTGTCGAGTTTGTTGATTCCTCTGGTTATAATACTCAGCTTCAAGTTATCGAAAAAAAACCAGAGTATGTGGTTGTCAGATATCTCGAGAACTATCTCAATTATTATAAAACTCGGGTAATTGAACAATCCATCGAGACTCTCAGAAACCGTATTGACGAATTTGGCGTAAACGAACCGAGTATTTCGGCATTGGGTAAAGATCGCATTTTGATTCAGTTACCGGGAATTAAAGATGCACAAAAAGCTAAAGAGCTAATTCAAAAGACGGCTCATTTAGAATTCATGCTGCTTTCAGAAGACGCTAAACCTGATCTAGTCGGTCAGTGGATCGTAGAAGCTGAAAAAACAGGTAAGTATAAGTTAGGCACACCCAAAACTGAAGCTCAAGACGAAACAACTTATTTAAAATATACCGATTATGTAGAAAGAATTAACGTTGATCTAAAAACGAAGTTGCCCGCCGATACCATGGTCCTTTTTATGAAAGATGAGCGCGCTAAAACATTAGAGATGGGGAAGCTTCCGATTGTAGTAAAAACTGATCCTGATCATCGTCTTGACGGCAGTAGCTTAAAGGACGCCTTCGTGTCACCTGGAGAATTTGGTAAAATCAGTGTCAGCTTTAGTTTAGAGCCCGTGGGCGCGGGTCAATTTGCCAAACTTACAGAGAATAACGTAAATAAGGCTATGGCAATAGTATTGGACAAGGTTGTTAAATCGTATCCGGTTATCAGCGAAAAAATTCCTAATGGCAGTGGACAAATTACTTTAGGTGGAGGCGGCGGTGACGAGGAGTATGCCGACGCCCAGCTTTTAAGTACTGCACTTCGCGCGGGCGCGCTTCCGGCGGCTTTAGAACAGCTTGAGGAGCGAACGGTAAAGCCCCAGTTAGGGCAAGACTCAATTGATAAGGGTAAAAAAGCAGCTTTAATTGGTATCTGTCTTGTTTTGATTTTTATGGCTGGTTACTATCGCCTTTTTGGATTGGTGGCGGACGTTGCATTAATGTTAAATCTTTTTTTAACAATGGCAGTGCTCGCGAGTCTGGGCGCCACACTTTCATTACCTGGTGTAGCCGGATTTGCTTTGACGGCAGGTATGGCCGTAGATGCGAACGTACTGATATTTGAGCGAATTCGCGATGAGCTGAGGAAAGGCACAAGCCTGATTGCGGCCATTCGAGAGGGCTACCATCGGGCGTTTTCGGCAATATTTGACGGACACGTAACCACCCTGGCTACCTGCTTAGTGCTTATGTATTACGGCAGTGGCCCCATTCGCGGCTTCGCAGTCTCTATGACGATTGGTTTAGCAGCCTCGATGTTTACCTCAATTTACGTTACTCGCGCTCTCGTTGAAGTCATTGTTATAAAATGGAAATGGCACAACGTAAATACTCTAATTAAAGCATAAACTAAAGGAATAATAAAATGGCAACACAGAATAAAGCACACAGATGGGGAAAGATTGATTTCATGGGTCAGGCTTGGATGTTCGGCAGTGCCTCAGCTTTGGCTGTGATATTGTCTTTGGTCATCTTCGCTACCAAACGAATAAACTACGGAATTGATTTTGCGGGGGGCCTTGAAGTTCAAGTAAAATTCCAAAAGGAATTTTCAACAGAGCAATTAAGATCCTCGTTGGCTGGACTCGGTTTTCCTAAAGTCCAAATTCAGGAATTTGGCGAAAAGAGTGAATTTTTGTTGCGGCTTGAGAACCCTGATGGCGCGAATGAAAAAGAGATTACCGAAAAAGCGAATGCGACGGCAAAGAAGCTTTCAGAAGTTATTACTGCTAACCTGAGTAATATGGGTCCCAATATTTTACGTACGGATTCTGTGGGCCCACAAGTTGGCGAGGAGTTAAAAAAGAACAGTATTTTGGCAGGGTTTTATTCTCTTATTGTATTGTTGATTTACGTGGGTTTGCGTTTTGATTTTAACTTCTCCGCGGGAGCTATTCTGTGTTTATTCCACGATGCCATAATTACTTTGGGCATTCTGGTGCTCTTGGGAAAAGAAATTAATGTGCAGATTATGGCTTCCATTTTAACTCTAATTGGATTTTCCGTTAATGATACGATCGTTACTTTTGATAGAATTCGTGAAAACTTGACTCATCACCGTGATGGGTCGCTTAAGGACATCATGAATCTTTCAGTCAATGAGATGCTTAGCCGAACCATCTTAACAACCGGCACGGTTTTTCTTTCGACCGGTGCTCTCTATTGGTTTGCTGGAGGCGTAATTGAAGACTTTGCCTTTAGTTTTCTGATAGGAATAGTGATCGGGGTATACTCAAGCATATATGTAGCTTCGCCAATAGCGCTGGTCTTTGAGCGGATTAAAAGATGAAAAAGGAAAGCTGCGTAGTTCTACTCTCGGGAGGTCTAGATTCAACAGTGAACCTTTTTGAGGCTCGCCAGGAGTTTCAAATTGAGCTGGCGCTAACTTTCGATTACGGACAGAGAGCCGCTAAAAAAGAAATAGAATTCTCAAGAAAAATTTGTGAGATATTGAATGCACCTCACCGG
>JAWXAY010000103.1:0-3648 GCA_034439715.1 Pseudomonadota bacterium | reverse complement strand
TGTTGTCAAAAATTTTGGAATTTCTGAATCTAGCCGAAAACCTTCGACAGTCGGCCGCCATTCGACAAAGCCCACTCCAAAAAAAACTAAAAAAGACTCCCTTAGGACCCTTTAAGACCTCTAAACGAATAAAACTAGACTTAGGATCCAAAAAATATATGCTTTAAATTGCCTATGCTTTACGCGAACCGCTCTCCACAGTTATATTCGACTTTGAAGTCTATCCAGAACCTAAATGCCTTTAAAGCAATGAAATAAATCAGTTAATACGTTTTTAACCAAGCATAAGTGCGCCGGTAAACGGCCCAAATTTTCTTAAAGATTCGTACCAAAAAGGCGCGGGCATAGGAAACAAACGACATCAATTTAGTACCTATCGCTTCTTCACGGAGGTAAAGATGACTGGAAAGGATTGAACTTAAATTTGAACCTACTCCCGACTATAGGACCGAATAAATTCCGGGTCTTCCGTGGCTTTGGCAATAACTAAAAAAAGTGTCGCAAGTTTTTATGGGATATTTATACTCGGTAGTGGGGCTAAATGGGACATACCTTTTGACTGATAAAATAAATGGGGGCTGGTCCGCTTATTGCACTGGGAATACAGAGTGCGAAGCAAAAAGAATGAAGCAAATGCAAGTGAGTGCACCTTCGCCTACCGCTAAAAGGGGAAAAAACATATGGGAACATCAAAAATAAATTCAAGGCGCATCTGGTTTCTTCTGGCCATAGGAGTACTTGGGCACGCGCAAGGGGGACATTCCTCTTCTAGTTATACCCAAGGGAAAGCCCCGCCACCAACAAGCTATATGCGCCCGAAAGCTCACGTAGCGACGGATTCGGTGGATCAACTGATTCCAAAGATCTCGGTCGATGTTGGAAACACCAATAATAAATTTGCGAACACTGAACACACTGAACCTCGCTCAAATGATTTTTGGTGGCCTAAGGCACTGAACGTTTCGCCTCTTCGCAAATTCGAGAACGTGAATCCCCTCGGAAAAGATTTTAATTATGCCGAGGCTTATTCTAAACTAGATATCAGAGCGGTTGAAGACGACCTGCGCGCCCTCATGAAGGATTCTAAAAGTCTTTGGCCAGCAGATTATGGGCATTATGGTCCTTTTTTCATTCGTATGGCGTGGCATAGTGCCGGAACTTATCGCGCGCTCGATGGACGCGGCGGAAGTGATGGTGGACAACAGCGCTTCGCTCCGCTCAACAGTTGGCCCGACAATGCCAACCTCGACAAAGCCCGTCTCTTGCTCCAGCCGTTAGTTGACAAATACTATCCGAATTTGTCTTGGGCCGATGCCATGGTTCTTGCGGGCGACTTAGCTATGAGAGATATGGGTTTTAAAACGCTGGGAGTGGCTGGCGGACGGACCGATGATTGGTCTCCTGATCTTGTGTATTGGGGACCCGAAGACGAATTTCTCAAAAGCCATCGCTTCGACAAGAACGGAAATCTTTTGTTACCGTTAGCTGCTTCTGTGATGGGACTTATTTATGTCAATCCGGAAGGAGCCGATGGGAAGCCTGATCCTCTGCTTTCTGCAAAACATATCCGTATGACCTTTGGTCGCATGGGCATGAATGACGAAGAAACGGTGGCGTTAATTGCCGGCGGCCACACCTTCGGAAAGGCCCACGGGGCGCATAGCGCTGCAAAATGTGTCGTCGGTCCAGATCCCACGGCCGCACCTGTAAATGAACAATTAAAAGGTTGGAAAAATAAATGCGGCAAGGGAAATGCCGAAGACACAATCACGAGTGGAATTGAAGGGGCTTGGACTTCACAACCCGTCAAGTGGACTCACGAATATCTGACGATTCTTTACGAGTACCAGTGGACACTCAAAAAAGGACCGGGAGGAAAATTTCAGTGGTTTGCAAAAGACCTTAAACCCGCCGATCACGCCCCGGATGCACATCTGGCAAAACGTGTTCCCGTTATGATGTTAACGACAGATCTTTCGCTTCGCTTTGACCCCACCTACGGCCAAATTTCTAGACGGTTTCTAGCAAATCCAAAAGAGTTTGAAGAAGCTTTTGCGAAAGCATGGTTTAAGTTGATTCACCGGGATATGGGACCGAAGTCACGCTATCTCGGCAACAACTTTTCAAATGAAGATTTTATTTGGCAAGATCCTGTTCCAGCTGCCGACTACAAAACAGTGGATGCTGCCGACATAGCGGCGTTAAAAGGAGAAATTGAGAAATCAGGACTTTCGGTTTCTGACCTAGTTAAAGTGGCATGGGCTGCGGCCTCCTCTTACCGAGGGAGCGACATGAAGGGCGGCGTCAATGGAGCCAGAATTCGTTTGGCACCTCAGAAAGATTGGGAAGTAAACGAACCAGCTTTATTGCAAAAAAACTTAACTGTGCTTGAAAAAATCCAATCTCATTTTAACGAAAATAATTTTCGTCGCGGCAAGAAAATCTCCTTTGCCGATCTCATCATATTAGCTGGTAACGTAGGCGTAGAGCAGGGCGCCAAAAAGGCAGGCTACGATACCGAAATTCCTTTTGTGCCGGGCCGAACCGACGCAACACAGGAGCAAACAGATGTAGAATCTCTCAATAACTTAAAAATCAACAATGACGGCTTCCGTAACTATTACAGCATGAGCGGTAACTACTTACATCCCGCTTCGGCCTTTGTTGATCGGGCCGATCTTTTAAGTCTCACTATTCCCGAAATGACCGTGCTAATAGGTGGCTTAAGGGTGCTAGGAGCAAACTACGGCGATTCTAAGAATGGTGTGTTCACTGAGGCCCCCGGCACATTAACCAATGATTTCTTCATTAATCTCATGGACAGCTCAACACATTGGACACTTTCTGATAAAAGACTTGGTACTTTTGTCGGGAAAAACCACAAGTCAGGAGCCACCAAGTGGACCGCCACAACGCATGATCTCATTTTTGGATCCAACGCTGAACTTCGAGTTGTAGCTTTCACGTACGCTTCAAAAAATGCGAAACGTAAATTCGTGAGTGATTTTATTAGTGCATGGGACAAGGTCATGAACCTTGATCGCTTCGATCTTAAAAAGCGGTGATTGTAGGTTGTAAAGTAAAAAGTTTTTTCAGTGAGAATCACAATGAATCCTTAATGCTTTTGAAAGCTTGCATTTATGACTGTTGCTATATTTAGATAGTTTCCCCAAAAACCACTTTGGGGTTTTAAATATTTCAGGATGAAAAGATGATCTTCATCCTAGCGATAAGATCACAAACCAAATACAAAAATTTTTAGTCTTAAACGTCCTAATAGATTCGCAATTTATTGCAGACCTTCAATACCCATCAAGAAAAGTTAAGATAAAGCTTATGTCTGGGGACCAACGATCACTCAAAAAAACAATTCAAAAAATATCCAAAAGAATTCTTAACTACTTTCAAAGACAGGGATTACTCGATGGCTCTACCGACTCTATTCATGAAGGCCAAACAGAGCTCATCGATGAGCTTGCCGCAGCCAGCATTAGCTCTAAAATCGCGACGGGCCCAAGGCAAGGCGAGTGGGTGCGAAAGTTTGGCCAAGTCATTGAGCTGCAGTACCAGACAAAACTCACCGGCCCCAAGTGTGCGAGGCACATGAGCTTTAGCCTTCACGCCAACACTCTGTGTGAGCCCCATGAG
>JAWXAY010000102.1:0-11212 GCA_034439715.1 Pseudomonadota bacterium | reverse complement strand
CGCCTATAAAAACCGAGTAGCAAAGCCAAAGACAATATTCCAAAAAATGAAAAAACATATTTTTGTGGGAAGAAGTCAAGATAGGTCAGACTAAAGCCATCACTCGCAAAAACCGACGGTAGATACCGCCAGAACAAGAACATCATATAAAGACAAAGGGTCACGCGGAAAATAGAAAATTGGAAAGGAGTATAATTTCTAAGAATTAATGGCACAGCTAGTGTTTACTAAGTTTTTGGCTAAAGGACAAGAATCCCGATATCATTTTTGGCAGGAGGTCCTTAATAAAGGGATCGACAATTTCTTGTCCGTTACTCGAGAGTTTATCATTAATTTTTGGCATAAATACCTTTTGCCCAAATAGATTGGCTTCACGGTAGTTAAATATCATTTCTAGTTGTTCCACAGCGCGAAGGCCGCCAAACTGACCGGCGGCAAGTCCAATAAAACCCGCAGGCTTTCTGAAAAGACTTTCAGGAAATTTTAACAAATCAATAAAATACTTTAGTGCACCGGGAAAGCTGCCATTATATTCAGGAACAACGGTCAAGATGCCATCCGTTTCGAGAATCATGCGCTGGAACTCTGCGAACGAAGAGGGAGCTGTGCCATAGTTTTTTGAACTAAAAAGACCTTCCGGCAACTGACCCAAATCGACGAATTGAACTTTTTCACCTTTTTCTTCGATAATTCGTTTTACAATAAGCGAAACTTTTAGGGTGTTTGAGTTCTTCCTGTCTGTTCCAGAAATTAACGTCAACATAAGATGAACTCAACTTCCAGGGCGTTGGTATAAGCACTAGCCCAACCATTTGGGCTACTTAAGGAGTTCAAAATAAAAAGAAATAACGCGAACAATATTCTCACTTAAATGGCTAGCTACTCAACTTGGAACGTGATGTCAACATCATATCTGGCTATGGCGGCAAAAGCGGTTCCAGTGTACAAAGGAATTCGAAAATTAGCCATCCCGAGGGGAATCAAATGCCAAAAGTTCAATCGAAAATTCAAGGTTTAACATTGTTGCTAGCGCTTCTGTTGGGCACATCTGCTTGTCAGAAATCCCAGAAATTATCACCGACAAGAAATGATATTATTTTGGGTGACCTGGCTAAAAATGTGGCAGAAAAAAAAGCAGAAGCCAATAAATTAGATGAAGGCACAAGTGAGCGTCAAGCCATAGAGGAGGCGATCAAAAAACTTCTTGAGAAACTCAACGAGAAAAGGCTTTCTTCAAGCCTCTCTCGGGCCAATCAATCTCTTCTCGCAAATCAAATGAACGAGAACACTCAACTTTTTTCGCTAAAAGGTAAATACAATGTATTAGTTATTCCCGTTCAGTTTGCAGATGTTAAATTTATGCGTCCAGAATATTTTGCTAAAGGTCAAAGTGGTAAGAGCCTCGCCGACGAAGCTATTTTTGGTGAAAATGAAAACAGCCTTCATAGTTATTATTCGCACGAGTCTCAGGGCCTGCTCGATGTCAGGGGAGAAATCGCCCCTATTGTGACAGCTCCTAAGGAATTGGTTGAGTATGGTGAGGCGATTGGCGGTTCTAATGATAAAGACCCTCAGCATCTCGTAGTACATGCCCTGAAAGAACTGATGAAGTTGCAAAATGATCCCAAATTTTGGAAGCAGTTTGATCGTTGGGATCTCTATGATTACGACGGCGATAATAACCATTACGAATCCGACGGTTTTATTGACGCAGTTGTTCTGGTTTACGCAGGGAAGTCGCAGGCGTCTTGCCAAAGAAGTTTTGATCCAAAAGGTGAGAAACCTTCGAGTAAAGATTACCCCGAAGGTCCCCGAAAGAAAGCAGCCGTAGAGTGTTTCAACAGAATTTGGCCACATCGTTCAGGAATTTCATTAGCAAAAGATGATCCTGATTATCTTGAAAAGGGGCCAGACGTTGAAGGTCTTGAACGTCCTTCGTTAAATGGTCTTAAAATTAATGATGCGGTTTATGCGTTAGATTACAATATGCAGTCAGAAACTTCTGACGTTTCTACTTTCATTCATGAGTTTGGACACTCACTCACGCTACCTGATGTTTACGCGACAAAGTCTGAAGGGAATTCGACAGGTGAGTGGGAAATCATGAGTTCTAATTCCACGAATTACGCTCAGGAGCAGAGTTCCTATAGCAGACTATCGTTGGGCTGGTTGTCGCCAAAAATTGTGAATCCCGGGCTTGGTTTGGGATCACTTTACCTAGGATCATTAAACTTCGTGAGTCCTGAGCGTCGTCAAAGTGCTAACACCTCTTTAGAGACCGACCTTGTGACAGAAACAGTTGGTCCCAACAATGTTGAACACACTTATGATGTGCTTTCTCGCGTACCAGAAACCAATGAGGCCGTCTACCGATCTGCAATTGCGATGATGCCGCCCACGGCTGAGGCGCGAAAGCTTTTTGATAATAAAGCAGAGCTAGGCAGCATCACGGCTTATTCAGGTAAGTTCGACAATCAGACCCATTCATTGAAGGCGAATTTGAATGTCCCCAGTCAAGGGGCCGCTGAACTCACCTTTGAAACTCTTTATTTTATAGAAACAGAGACCAATTTTGAATCGGCTGACCCTCAGATAAAAGTGACTTTAGATTATGATATTGCTTTGGTTCTAATTAATGGCAAAGAAGTTGACCGACTGAGACTTCTTTCTGGCGATGCGGATCAAGACTCATTGGTAGAATCTAACGTTACTTGTGAAGTAGCCCGCGTGAAAGAACTGCGGCTAAAAGTTTTTTCTAAAACATCGACGGAAGCAGAAACCGAAGAATTTAAAAAGAAACTCGCCGTTTGTCGTACTCCAATTTGGGTCAGTAAAAAATATGATGTCAGCGCCTTAGCCGGAAGTGAAATTGAACTCGAGGTCCGTTATGTGACTGATCCTGGTTACACTGAGCTGGGGATTGTTGTTGATAATATTAGTCTTGGCACACAAAAAGTAGATTTCGAAGGTGCGACTGCTGACAGTTCGTTTGGCTCATTTTTTAAAATTAAAGATGGCATTCAGTATCTCGATCACAATCAATTTTATCTTTTTGAGTATCGAAATCCCACGACTGACTTTGTGTCAACTAAGGCAGGAAGGTCTTATAACTTTGACCGAAATATTGGACCTAGTAGCCAGAGTTTTTTCTTACCGGGCGAAAGCGATTCCCTCGAGCGATTTCGTATATTGACGGCGAGTTATCAGCCAGGAGTTGTAGTATGGTATTACAATTCTAAATATGATCGTGTGAGTAATAATTCGCTATTGCAAGATGGCAAAGGCTATTTATTGGTCCTCAACTCTAACAAAAAAGAGTTTCTGTTGCCTTCTGTCTGGAAGAACCCAGAGTACTTTGACGAGCATGGATACTACAATGACATCACTCTTCCGGGGCCATTAAAAACTACTACGGATGCCCAAAGGGCCGAGTTCGTGTGCTTTTCCCACACCGAGTATTACAAATACTTAGAAGGCGTAGAGGCTGACTGTTCTAAATATAAAGGCACACTCAATGTGATGAATAAGATTCAGTACGAAGGACGCTCGCTCATTTATTCTCGAGAACTCAGTAATGAAAATCATCCCATGGATTACAGCAAGTTTAAATGGGTTACTCGCCCCTTTGCCCACGGCGCTTCTCACGTTACGGGCCTATCGCCGTTTAGACCCAGTGCGGACGGCGATTTTACGCCAATTCAGTCCTATAAGGTGGAGCTCAAATCTATGAACTTGGTGCCAGATGAAGCCCTTAATAAAGAGTTGACGAGTTATAAAGCCGTATCTGAGTATTATGACCTTGAGCAAGAAATGCCTAAAACTAAGAGGCGATATACGGATACGGTAAATGTGGAAAAAAAGGGATTTTACTTTAAAGTCGTGCGTCCCGCAGTTGAGGTGGAAGCGCAGTATGCCAATAGTGAGGACTCTCAAAGTAACGATTTTATTGAAAGAAAACCTCGTGTAAAAATTTACTTTTCAATGAAGCCTAAATAAAAGGGTCGGCAACAGGATTTATTGAAAGGTTTTCCCTAAAATCTCTACCTATTGCTTAATAGGTGCTTCCGACGGATATTCCCCCAACTTCAATGGGGGAGTGGTTTCGAATGTTCCTAAGTTCACTTGGGTTGATATTGGTTATGGTCTTATCTATTGGCAGCGAAAGCTCAGCCAAGGTGGCCCCCGTAAATCAATGGCTATTAGGTTACGAGGCGCAGATAGAAAGCGCTGTGAGCCTTGCCACAGTAGGTAACCATGAACCTAAAAACGTTACAGATTACGCCCTGGAGTTAGCTATTACAGATCTCGCCTTAGTCAGCAGTCGTCTCGAGGATCGTCTAGATAGTTGTAGAGCTAGTCAACGAGTGGCTGCCTACTGCTCTCCAGTTTCAAGTAACAAAAAGTCTTTTGATTTATTTAGAAGAAAAATTTTAGCGCGAAGAGCGCTTATCACTTTTTTTCGAAATTTCTTAGTTCAAGAGCTTAACAAACTCTCGGCTCAAAGAAATTTTGCCAATGCGCTTCGCATGGGTTTAAAAATAAAAAATATCTAGAGTTCTGGCCCACCCCGAAGGCATAGCGCTGATAAAACTGTTTTCTGGACCTAAAGCTAGGCCCCAAACCCTTGACGATTCGTCGGTTTGTAGGTGAGCTTAGATAATGAGAATTAGGCAGGCTGTTTTTTGTTTGGTAGTCCTTTTTGCCCCCCTTGTTAAGGCTAATGTTGTTGGAACAGACGCCCAAAATTTTAATGCTATCTCAAGTGGATTAGATTTTGTCACAGTTCACTCTTCTGAAACTCTCGAGCCTGGGTATGTAAATTTAGGGTTTTTTATGAACCTGGCTGTAAATAGCCTTCCGATTTTCCAACAAACAGACGGGTCTCGCACTCAATTTGAAGACGAGCTACTGGGCGCCGATTTAAATATCGGATATGGCCTCAAAGAAAATTGGGATGTGGGTTTAAGTTTTCCCCAAATATGGTATCAGCACGTCGGCAACGACAGCGTCTATCGTGGGTTTTATGAAAATAAGGGAAATACTGAGATACGTGTGAATACGAAATATCGCCTTAGTGGAGATTCCTTCGGGGGGACAGCTGTCATCGCCAGTGCTAACTTTAATCGTATTCAAGACAATCCCTACACTGGCGAAGGAGCCGGTCCCACATATAATTTAGAGTTTGCTGTAGATCGTATGTATAGAGGCGTGGCGGTTGGAGCAAACTTGGGATATCGGCTGCGAGATCCGGGCACGGCAAATCCGAACGTTCCCATTGAACCCTTTAAAGATCAAATTATTGGATCGATGGCCGCGAGTTATTACTTGCCGAACCTTGACGCAAAAATGATCTTAGAAGTCTTTGGCAGTTATCCCGCCCAAAAAAGCGATAAAGCTGACTTTAGATCTCAATCGTCCCTCGAGGCTCTGTTGGGTATCAAATACGATTTAACTCGGCAGTTTGCTTTCCATTTTGGTGGCGGCACACAGATATTGCAAGGAACTGGCTCGCCTGACTGGCGGGTGTACACCGGTGTTAACTATGCCTTTGGTCCCATCAACAAAAAAATGGATTCACCTGTGGCCAAAAAATTTGAAGAACAAGATCGTGTTGTGCTGGATATTAACTTTGATTTTGACTCAGATAAAATCAATGACGAAACGTCACTCAATGTCTTACGGGAGCTAGCAGATTATTTGTTGGTTATCGGAAAATACCATTTGGTAATTTCTGGCCATACTGACTCAGTGGGGAGTGAAGCCTACAACCAAGGACTCAGTGTACGACGAGCGGCTTCGGTTAAGAACTTTCTTATTAAGAATTATCCTAAAATCACAACAGATAAAATAACCGATTATGGTTTTGGCGAATCTCAACCGGTGGCCGACAATGGCAACTACCAGGGACGACAAAAAAATCGCCGAGTCGAATTTAAAATAGAAAAACAAAAATAGAAGAAAAAATTAGTTAAAAATTTTAGAATTTTTGAGCAGGGAACCTATTCTCTTTAGGGCGTTTTCAGCACTTGCAAGTTCACTGAATCCTTCAATACATGTACTAATTAAAATCTTTTTTCCTGAATTTTTCTTCCAGGCAATGCCGAAGTCACAAATTCGTTGGTGTTGGGTTCCGGTCTTATGGGCAAATAAAACATCAGGGGGTAGGCCGGCAGCAATTCGATTCTTTCCGGTATTGCATTTCAACATAATGTCCAAGACCCGCGGCCAATCTTTGGGCTCAGGATTTTTGCCCTCAAGTATTTTTTCTAAAAGTTTTGAATAGGCAATCAGTGTTGCGGTATTTAGATTTTTTAAGTAATAACGATTAAAGGCCTCAGATATAGTTTTAACCTTAAAGTCTTTTACTTCGATGCCCAAAAGCTGGGATAGTTTTTTCAATTTTTCTTTTTCCTTTTTAAGTGCCTTAAGAGCTATAAAATCCCGATTACTCAGCGCAAATCCTTTCTGGTCAAATTCAGAAAACACGCTTTTTCTAACGTTTAAGAGACTCGTTATAGGCCCGAACCCCCAGAAAACAGTGTTTTGTAAATTTTGATTAATGTTTTCAATGCCGACCTGATTTATCAGTAGGTCAGTGGCAGTATTGTCACTTTCAATGAGCATCTGCTCTAAAAGATACCGTAACGAAATTTTTTCGCCAGGCTTAAGCCCATTGGTTAATCCCGCTCCATCACGGAAGTCGGAATCGGTTAAGATAATTGGCTTTTTGTCATCAAGGATGTCTAGACTAATCTGTCGGTAGACTTCGAGTGCCACTGGTACTTTTATAGCGCTAGCTAAATACCACTCACGATGGGCATTATATGAGAATATTTCACCATCCGAATAGTCCTTAATATAAACGCCGATCGTTCCCTGAGTCTTGAGTGCTAATTTTTGAATTCTGTTGTTGAGATACCGGGCCCAGTGAGGATCTTGTGGAAAGGTGGGACGGTTGCCACTCGCTAGGACACTGCCTCCGAAACAAAAAGAAAGAATAGATAGAAACGTGACTGCTAAACTGATTTTCGCCATTTTAAAATTCCGGCCCATAGGGTAGTAAGTATGATTAATAAGCCTGTCAGTAAGAGGGTACTGTCATAAGAAATATTGTGTCTGAGGTCGAAGAGATACCTGTAGAAAATAAAAATTACAGCTATATGAAATACGAAGGTTTGGAGTGAAAATTTTCCAATGAGGGTAAATGGCATTAAAATCTTACTCAATATTTTTCCGCCAAATAGACTAAGCGCCATTAACACAAGTGCTCCGCCCACGCTAAATAACATAAACTGTGGAGCGGGGGGATGCTTACCGCCATTTTTTGCCAGGGCAAAAAAAGTATTAGTAAGGTTTTCAAAAACTAATCCGTAAAATGCTCCTAATAAAAGTCCACCCAGCGAAAGTAAAAGTAGGCCTAAATAAAATCTTCCCCAACTTTCTGAACGTAGGAATAAAAAAAGCTGGCCTATGAGTAGTCCGCCCAGAACTAGGGGGCCACGAGATATTTGGCCAAACGTAAAGTAGCCAGGGTGCTCAACCAACAACGCTTTAAGTTGAATATTGCCCCAAAAATCAAAATTAACGAGTCTAAACTGGGCGTAGACTAAGCCAATTGCCAAAAGAGGCTTTACCAGCCAATGGATCCGCGCCCATAGCGGTAAAAATAGCGGTAACCACATGAGGGCAATGCTGTAAAATCCCAAGACTTCGACGAAGTCGGGAAAAGTCTTAAATAGGAGAGCATCTACAATTTGTTCTCTTGGGTAAACCTGGAACATTTGCACAATCGTCAAAACTTTATACCAAAATAGGACTTCAATGGCTCGTAGCCAAAGTTGATTTCTCTTCTTTGGCCAAAGCCGAGTACCGACGTGGGGGAGGTAAGCGATGGCAAGCGTGGCTCCGAAGGTAAGTATAAAGAGTGACGACGAAAATTTTGTGATGAGATGAATAGGAACTAAACCCCACGCTGGGTATTGTTCCCAATTTAGGAGCCCCTTGGTGGTGTGACTGAGGATCATCAGAACCAGCGCCAGCCCGCGCATCAAATCAAAAACTTCAAAGCGACCCACGAATAATTGATCGGGGACCGTAAGATTCCTCAAAGTCTTTGCGTTTTGTCTAAAGGCGTAGGGATTTAAGACTTCGAGCGTGAGGGTCTCAATATCTTTCTCCGGATATAGACCCTGGGGCGTCGCCGTGACATTTTTTGACATGAGTGTCTAGTTCCTTTGCCTTAAAAACCAGCTGGTTTACCATAAGATTAATATTAAGTTGTTTTGCAATGCTCGTACCAGAGTCAGCAGTTCAAGTAGGGCATTAATATTCAATATTTTTTGTTGCCGGGAGAACGACAGGTATATTAAAAATTTCGTGTGGTTTTATGGTGAGGGCGTGTAGCTCAGTTGGGAGAGCACAAGCATGGCATGTTTGGGGTCGCAGGTTCGATTCCTGTCACGTCCACCATTTCGACCAATAGGCAACTTTTGGTCCATTAAACTGCCACTCGGCGTTTGATGATTGTAGGATTGGATTTTTAAAGAGTGATGAAAAGGCTTCAGGGAGAACCCCCGAAGCCTTTTTCATTTTAGATGATTGGATACTGGCAGGATTAGAACTGGCAGTAATGTAGAAGCACTCAAGCCGACCTTCATTCAGGAAAAGGACATCGTACAGGTTGCGGATCAACCGTTTTAGCAGAGGAGCACTGGCTCTCGGCATCGCCTTTTTAAAACTCAAAAGCCGATCTTCAATTCCGGTAATTGCTTCTTTAGGTTCCAGTAATTCATGTTCCTTATCCAAAAGCTCCGCCAAAGTTTCCTGGTGGCGCTTCTTTTGAATTGAAAGTCCTTCAAGCTTCTCGGCCACAAGCTGAGAAGTATTTGAAGTTAGTGAATTCTGTAATTGGAATTTAAAAATGGACTCGATTTCCTCGTCAGTTTTTTTAATGGTTTTTTCAATTCGCTGAATTGCCTTCTTAAGACCAGAATTTGAAACTTGGCCGTTGGCAACAAGCACTTTTTCAATATCATCCAAATATCCAGCGTCTTGAGCATCTTTGGCTAAATGTTCAAGAATTGTTTTCTCAACCTCCTCAGCATTATATCTTTTCACGGAGCACTCAATTGGCTGCCCACTGCCGTTGTCTTTGTGATTATAATAGCGATGCACTTGGTATTTACCGTGTGCAGACTGGCCAATGAGCGCACTGCCACATTCCCCACAACGAATCACACCAGACAATATGAACACACGATGTTCGGCTTTCGACATCTTCTCTCTATGCAATGATTTCGCTGCATCAAGAAGGCGCTGAACAGAATTGAATGTCACAGATTCAATGATTGGTTGCCAAGAGGCTTTGGCAACTTGGTATTTTTGCCAAGGCTTCAAAGCCGAAGCATCTTCATTTTTGTTTTCACAATTAATTTCTCTTTCACCAATATATGCACGATTGCGAAGGAGATTTTTTATCGCAGAATAGGTCCATACGTTGCCTTTCGCATGACGATCATCCGTGCGAGCAGTCATTTTGCGGGGAACCTTTAAGCTATTGAGTTCGGCAACGGTTTCCCGCGTGCTTCCTTTCTCAAGGTAAATTTCAAAAGCCTTTTGCACCCATATTGCTTCCTCATCATTGACAATCAGCTTGCCCGGATTTGTCGGATCAGTGTCATAGCCAAGGATATGGGCGCCACCATTCTTGAGCCCACGCAGGGCTCGCGAATGGAAGTTTGTAGCAACTCGTTCAGACGTTTGCTTTCGTTCAAATTGGGCGAGGTTAATCATATTAAACAGCATCATCTCGCCAGCAGGTGTGCTTGAATCAAATTGTTCTTTGATCGACAAAAACTTCGCTTTAAACCGTTCGAGATCTTTTAATAGGTCGCAGAAGTCAGCGATACTGCGCGAAAGACGAGAAAGATCTGTCACTAAAATCAAATTAACTTTGCCAGTGCGAATGTCTCGCATCATCTTTTGATACTGAGGCCGACGGGTGTCCTTGGCAGAATAACCGTCATCAATATATGTTTCGACGATCTTTCCCCAGCCAGCATCCTGGTTATTACGAATATCAAGATAACCTTTAATTCTAAACTTCTGGGAATCAAGTGAGCCCTCGACAACCTGGGCCTGCTCCTCAGTACTGACACGAATGTATGCACCAATTTTAAGCGGCATCTTGATTGTCCTCCATTTGCTCTGCTCGCTTTTGGTTTCGACGACCACCAAGGCGAAAAATTTCTTCCAGAATTGTAATGACCTCAATACGCCTCAAATCGGCATCGTTAACGTCTTTTGATGAACGTTGAGATACATACTCAATGGTTTTCGCAGAAAGATCGCCTGGTTTCAGACTAGCATTCTTTTTACCCATGAAAATCCTTAAAATTAAATTATGAACCATGACCAAATTTCCTCAGCAGTTCGATAATTTCTTTCGCTCGCTTGAGCGGAACGGCATCAAGAGTTTTCATTAGAACTCCAAGGATTGGGCCAGGGTTCCGACTGCCATTTTCAATATTGGCAATCGCCATATAGCCCGACATCCCAAAGACCTCTGCAAGTTCGGATCGTTCCAAATCCAACCTTTCCCTAATGCGTTTAAACTCTTTGCCGTTCAATGTACTTCCCCACAGTCATTACATCATTGGTGTAATTCCTTGTCAACTTTTGTTTTGGGTGGTTTTTTTGTGGAGCCCTCAAAACCGATCTCTTTTAACAGCAGTTGCTTTACCTCGCTGGAAACGCGGCCACGCTCTTTTGCCTTGCGCCAGAGGACTTCTAAAGCTGCGATCTCATCAAAATACTCGGCCCGGATATCCTGAAGCATTGCCTCATCCATATTACGAACCAAACGCGTTAAGGCCCAGCTTGCCATTTCTGTACGATTGATTTTGCCACCATCAAATCCACGGTTCACTTTGTCGACCAAATCAATCAATGCTTTTTCTGCATCTTTGGTCACCGTTATCCGAAATACTTCCTCCGTTGTTTTTTGTTCCCTTACCTCTTCTGAATTATTCTCCCTATTATTATTACTAATATTATCTACCATTTTATTACTCCCAGTTACCCACCGCCGCCTCACTCTTGTACCAGGCTTAAGACCCCTATCACTACAACATCGTTGGGGGAGAGGGGTCTTAAGCCGACCAGGGACAAGAAAAAGGGAGGCGGCGGGGGGTAACTCTTTGATTTTATTCTT
>JAWXAY010000101.1:0-4429 GCA_034439715.1 Pseudomonadota bacterium | reverse complement strand
TTTGAGCAAAAAAATACCCCCGAGAAATCGTCTCGGGGGTCTAAACTTTCAAAATCTAATTTTTCTAACGTGGGTTCGCATACTTTCAAAGTTGGCGGATACGGCGTAATTGCCGAAATCCATAACAAATTCAAAGTAGTGTATAACCGTGTGCCAGAAGTGTGTCAACGTGGGGAGACATTGAGTAACGTCAGCCCCGGTGTTCGACTCCCTTAAGGTGTGCCGCCACCAGCTGCAACTTTCGTTTCAACCAGGCTTGGCAACACTTCTTCACTTGCTTCTTGTGGGCGCAATACGTTGAGGGGAAAGACCCTCATTGCCTCTGTCGCTCCGTGAACCTCAATACCAGCGAGTCTCACGTAGTGCTGCATAGTTTTAAGTTCCTTCCAGCCACAGATTTTCATGACCTTCGCCGGTTCCACACCCATTCTAAGCATCTGCGTTGCAAAGCAGGCTCGAAGCGTATGGAACTTAATGCTTGGAAGACCATGAATAAAACAGAAGGCCCGAAGAATTTTGGCCTGAAGGCCCTTTTCCCACTCCCAGAATCTCGGAAAAACTTGCTCCTGATTTTGAGTTTCCTCAAATTGCTCTCGGAGCACTCTTTCAAGATCCTCAGAGATTGGGACCTGCCTCCAGTAACCGGCTTTCGTAGATTTGATCCTCTTGAGCCGACAATTATGTGACTTATTCACATTCATCATCCGATTCTCAAAGTCCACGTCTTTCCAGGTTAGTGCCAGAAGCTCTCCCGATCTCATCCCAGTCATGAGTGCAACAGTCCACACTCTTCTCCAGGGATGGTTAGATTCATAGGCAAGCCGAATCAGCTTTTGAATCTCAATGATCGTGAGAATTTCAGGTTTCTTCTCTGTATCTCGACCAAGAACGATATCGAATGTCGGAGATCGCTGAAGTCCTTTTACTAGTCCCGACTGGATGCCAAAATCAAAAACAGATTTTAAGAACTGTTTGATCTTCTTTCGGTGTCCATAACAAAGTCCAGTGACCTTCATCTTCTCGAACACTTGAGCCATCACAAAAGGGTTCAGTTCATTCACGGGTTTATTCGTATATGTTCCAAACCACTTATTGAGGGAGCCCAAGTAATCATCTTGGTTGAGCTTTGATCTCTGTCCTGTAGCGACTTTTGTTTTCAGGCAGTGGTCGTGCCACTCGCCTAAAAGATCGCCCCACAAGATCCCACGAGCTTCTACTTGATGCAGTTCTCGTTCACATTCTTTTCTAAGCCGAGTCTCTTCTTTCTTCGCTTCAATAAGGCTGAAGAATCCTCCGGCTTGTTTGGTGACTCGAAGATCCGAGTTCTCGGTAGATCTGACGTAAACGCGAACTTTATAAAATACTTTTCCATCTTTCTCAAACTCTTGAATCATGCGCTTCTCCGTTTCGGAATTGCGCCGGACTCCAGAAACAAATCGAGGTCTTGGCGGTTGAACCGCAGACTTCTACCCAATTTACAATAGGGTATTCGTCTGCGATAAACCAACTGCCTTAACGCCCCTAAAGACGGAAGCCTCAAGTAATCAACAGCCTCGCGGGAAGTTAACCACTTACTATTCGTTATTTCAAAGAGCTTCGAGCCTTCTACCAGCTCGACTTTATTCATTACTTATATCAGTTCCTTTCTAAAGTTCAAGTACATTTTTTAATTGCAATACAATTATTGTAGTGCATATTATATCGCATATATGCGCATTAAAGAGAGACAACAGAAAAAGCCTGGCTATTACCCCCAAATGATCTTTCGGGTAAAACAGGATGACAAAGAGAGGCTTTACGCTTCCATTGATAAGATTGTCGACCGACTGAATGGGGATTCAAAAAAAAGAGGACTTCATAGGGTACGAAAGAATGATGTGATTGTTGATGCCCTTTCTATAGGACTTGCGACCCTAGAGAAACGCCTGCAACGATAATTCGACATGAAAGGCTAAACTGTTGGAATCAGTTATTGTCGAACCCAGGCGCGGAGTTTTTCTAGGGCGTCCTTTTCAGGATAAGTCATCTCTCTCCAAGATCTGCCTGTGAGCTGCTGGTACGACTCGACTATGGATTCAACAAGACGCTGCTTGGCTTGAGGATCTAGCTTTAAAGAATTCATTGCTGTTTCAAGCTGGGTTAAATTAAGTGCCTCTCTAATTCCTGGTAGTTGACTCACATCAGTCTTTGTTATTTGCAATTGCGATAGTGCGCGATCAATTTGTGATGGATCGCCCTTCTGCCGCGTATCAACACTTATTTTTTGAAGGAGCCTATTAATCTCGGCGAGCATTTGACCAGAGATCCTTTGTGTTGTGGCAAACGCATCCGGATTATATTCAGCTGAAATATTCCCAACAGAATCAATCATCTGAGAATCCATTTTTCTGAAAGTCGGCTTACTTGATGAGAGTCTAGCGTTTTCAGAGAGTGTCTTGAGAGTTTCATTGACCTGATCACCAATGGAAACAAAATTCATATTGATCAGCACATCTTTAGGGATTGTTTTTCGCTTCGCTTCCAGTTGTTCCATGTTGATAGCCGATCCCCCATCGGTGAAGAGGACCATGTTGGCTTTTTGAAAAAGCTTGTCGCGGCCTTGTGCTGATTTGTTTCGATAGCTGGTTCCAATAATGTCATAGAAATTTTCTACGGCTTTTTGAATATCTGTACTGCCGGAAGTTTGAGTTCTCATATTCATTCGGCGAGCCAGAAAGTTTTGTGCATCTTCACGAGCTGCCACATGAACACCTTGAAGAAGATTGTCATTAAACGGAATTAAATAAATCTCGTGAGTCGGACGCCCGATGGCATCCGTTTCACTTAACGCCTTATCCACGAAAGCCATGAGGAGAGCGTCTTGGCTTTCTATTGGTCGGCCATTCATACTTGGCGAAACGTCATAGTAAATAACCGAAACTTTTTTCTCCAGAGGATTTTTGGGGTTAACCACACGTCTGGTTTCTAAGCTCCCAATGGCAAACTGTCGTCCCTGAAGCGTTGGCGCAAACATGTGTTCACCTGGCCTTAGGGACCAAAGCATCTTTGCAAAATCAAGTGGACTTCTTGTGATAATAAGATCTTGGCGAGGTTTGGGCACAAGACTTCTATTTAAAGTGGGTTCGTCCTTCCATTGTGGTTCTGGTGTTGAGTCCAAAGTCATGTCCACAAATTCGCTGACAGCCCCCATTTGCAAAAGAGGCTTAAGTTTCCCACTCACTATATCTTGTGCGAGTCTTACATTGGCTGAGCTCCCCAACTGGTCGTAGTCTTTACCGTATTGTTTGGCTAACCAATTTTTTGAAATATTGCCTGGTAAACTTTTAAGCAAATCTTGAACGGCGTCGAACTCTTTTGAGTTTTCATGTTTGATTTGATCTAAACTTCGAATGATTGCTTCTATCGAGTGAAGAGATTCCGTTTCTAGTTTTGTCAAACTTCGATATTCACCCAGTGCCAGTAATAACCTCTGCACAATCATTAGTTTTTGCTTTGCCTCGCGTGCGTTATTCTGACTGAATTCAACTCGAACATCTGTGAGAAACCCCTGCAAGCCACCAAATTTGGCAAATTTTGAATCATGGATAAATGTCGCTATTTTCCCTCTCGAACGTTCAACTGTATTTTTCCAATTTGAATTCTCATTTAAAGTGTCTAGCACCGCATTGGCTTCTGTTTGAAATGGTGTTTGATGACCTTCGTGGATAAGATGTTCCAGGAGCATGAGCTCATTGCGCTTAATAACGCGATCAATGAGGGCTTGGTTTTGCTCGCCTCTTCGTCGTTGGGTTGATTTGGCATTTATCAGGTCATCTATTTTTTTAGTTCCTGGAGCGCCTTCGCCGTCTTGATCCTGACTGGTTTCTTTTTTGGGCTTCCCGTCTTGTTTTCCTTGTTGGTCTTTATCTTTTGAATCCTTGCCGTCTTTTTTATCGTTTTTATCGTCGTCTTTTGCTCCATCTTTATCAGCTTCTTTTTTCTCTGCTCCCTCTCCTTTGCCCTTTGAGGGTTGGCTTTTATCTTTTGGAGGTTGTTTTTGCCCAGGCACGGCTGGTTTTGATTCTTCGCGTTCCACATCGATGGGTGATGATTGGCTTTCTGGTGTGTTATTTTTCGGAGTCATATCAAACGGCACCCAGTGTTTTCCATCAAACACCTCTACCCATGCATGAGCGGGATCAGACGACTTTACAACGTGAAGTTTTTCTTGGTTTACTGTCTTAGTTCCAGCAGAAGTTCTACCGCCGGCAATTCGTACAGGCATATTCAAAACGTCTCGCAGTATTAGGGCTCCAATCCAAGCCGCTCCGTCACAGTTAAAAGCTCCGACGTTTGCCATAGCCATCGGCTTTGGCATTTGAGAGAGGAGTTGATTGAATTTTTGATCAATTTTTGTGAGATCCCCTTCGCTGATCTTGTCGCCTTTGGA
>JAWXAY010000100.1:0-119352 GCA_034439715.1 Pseudomonadota bacterium | reverse complement strand
GTTCTAAGTAATTAATGAGATTCATTTCTCCCCTCTGGGGGAGGAGTCTTCTGGTTCCGTGGTTCTACAGAGAATCAACATGTTGGAGAGATGTTTTCAAAATTGAGCAAGGGAAAAATTTGAAATGGATTTCGCGAGAACGACCAAAAATTGATCGCATTGCTTGGCCAATTTCATCGAACGGACATTTCAATGGATTTCAAAACGTTCTTTATCGCTGGAATCTGTTTTAAATCCTTAAAGAAAATCGCATAGTATTTATAGGTTTCAAGTGCCAAAGAGGGAATCTCAACTGAGACCACGTCTGCCGACCGAGTTTGAACAAAATCTGGTGCCACGGCATATCCGTGACCCTCATCAATCAAATCTCTAAGTATTCCCCAATCCTCCGCGATCACACGAGGTCTTAATTTCGAGAAGTCTATGCCCAGGTGACGAACCCACTTGTCCAGGAGGTGGCCGCCACCTGTGTAAATGAGACATGGAACTGTAGTTAAAAACTCCTCAGACCGAAAGAATTTGGAACCGTGTGCTTTCACATGCTTCTTATGAACTAGGAGGTGACACCGAGAATCTAAAATGGGTCGTGCGATCACTTCTGTTAGGTCTGGTTTAATGTATGTTAAGGCAAGGTCCACCTTTCTCTCCAATAATAATCGAAGGGCTTCTCGGCCGGAAGCTTCTTCGAAGTGAATACTTCCGCCAAAATCTAATCTGGAGTAGAGCGACTGAAACAGTTCCCTCCGACAGCTGATCTTGAGGACTGTGTTTTCTGGTTTCATGTATTTTCTACTGACGACACCAAAGTCGGCCAGTGATCTATCGAGCTGCACTCTTGCATACTTGTAGATCTCATTTCCATATGGGGTCAGAATCTTTCTTTTACCCTTTAGAGTGAAAAGAGGAAGTGGCAAGTGTTCTTGAAGAGCCTTCAGTTTCAATGATACGGCTCCCTGCGAGAGTTCTAGTCGATGAGCTGCTTCTAGGAAGTTTTTTGATTCGGCTACGCTAACCAATGTTTCTAGTAGATCAAATTTCGGTATTTTCATGTTTAATTATTTAAACATAATATTCACTATTGTCACATTTATTTAAATATTTATTTTGAGTATGATCCCTTTCGACAAGGAACATTGGGTTCGTTGATCACAAAGGAAAAAAAATGAAATTAGTAACTTTATTGGTGGTTTTGTTTTCGACTCAAGCCTACGCGGGTTCAATGACTTTAAAATGTTTTCAAGGGGCGCCGGGAGATGCGGTTATGGAACTTGTCCAAAAGAACGATGCTTTTACTATCCAAGTAACTGTGGGCTCAACAGTCCTATTCAAATTGGAAGATCAAAGACCTGCACTAAATGTTAGAATTGAGGACGGAGCAAGCAATGATGTTAACGAGTTCGTCGATTTGAATCCCAAGGGACTTGAAGTAGTTCCCGTGGACAGTTCGACAAAGCTTGAAATTGCTTTGAACCATGGACCACACCTTGTGAGTTACAAAGACAACACAAAGAACATTCAAATTTTGTGCAATGTCAAACGAGGAACACTCCTTCGATTCTTTGGCATCAAGCCAGTCGCACTTCCCAAAATTCGTAATGTGAAGGCCGTTGGATTTGACATCGACGATACACTTTCATTCACGTCTCCGGCATTTGTTCGTGGGTTTGCAACAGGTGGTCTTCCCAAACCGGACGACACACTCTTTTGGACTCATGTGAATGCTTGCGACAAAGGTTGCGCAGAAGAATCAATTATTCTTCCAAATGGAACGAAAAAGGAGCTTCCTGCTAACGTAGCGAGCACTCCAAAATCTTTAGCCGTTGCATTGGTGAGGCGTCATTTGGCTTTAGGGCATCGGGTCTATGCTATCACTGCTCGACCAGACATAAATGGTGAGGCACTTCGTGAATACATTGAATCGGAATTTGGGATTGTAAAGGCCGATGTGTACTTTGAGCCTGAAATGGATTTGCCAGGAAACCCAGCAGGGAAAACTGACAGAATTGAGGCCTTGGATCTCGATGTTTTTTATGGCGATTCTGATTCTGACATAACTGACGCTAGAAAGGCGTTTAAAGGGAGCAATGGGTTGCAGAGAAAGCAAGTGGATGCTATTCGGTTTTTAAGATCACCGAAGTCATCAAATCGAAAAGCTGGCTACTTGAATAAATATCATCCAGGATATTTCGGTGAACCTATTCTGGCTAACAGTTATTAAGAGGACAAGCTACTCTGGGGGAATCGTCTTCCGCTTTGTTGCTCTGTTCAAAAATTAGCTGAGAAGCCACTGATTGAGTCTCACGAAATTTTGATTGCTCAGACTGCGCGCCATTGATATGTGGTTTCCATGACTAAAAATCTTAAAAAAGTTATCCGCTGGAATTTTGAGCAATTATCACTGCTAATACTTTTGGTTGGCTTTGTGGTCGCAATCTTAGGTGCTTGGATAAACGCCATGAATTTACGTCAGACAATTGCTGCCAATGCTGTGGTGAATGTCGATGTGACTGCCTTGGTGAGCGTAGAGAAACTTCGCAATGCCGCTGTATCTCAGATTGCAGATGGTAGAGCCTTCTTCTTGCTTGGCACAAAAGCTCTCTTTGATAAACAGAAAAAAGACAAAGAGACGTTTGCCGAATCATTATCCAATTTTGAAAAACAATATACGCTGCCGCAGATTCCGGAAATCATCAAACGCATTGATTCCATACAACAACAGCATCAAGAAATTTTTGGTCAAACAATGGATCTTCGTGAAAAGCAAACGGATGAAAAGGCGGTAGCACAGTTTTACCAGTCAAAAACAAATCCGCTCCGTACGCAATTAAATGAAAGCCTCGATGAGATCGTAAAATTGTACAACGCTGAGCTGGACCGCACCCGTGGTCACGCTCGAGAAGCGGCAGCCAAGGCTGAGGTTCAGATTCCTCGGGGCATGACGTGGCTTTCGGCAATTATGGGAATCCTATTTTTGGGTATAGCGCTTTTGGTGATTCGTATGTTGAAAGAACGCACTCGCCAAATTGCGGAGCGCACTCGTCTTTTTGACGAAGCTAAAAAAGCGGTTCTAGCTCGTGACGAGATAGTCGCTGCGATTTCGCAAGATTTAAAAGATCCATTGACTGTGATCACTCAGGCTGCTGAGGCGAAAGGTAACGACAGCACTGAAATTATTAAAAGTTCCGTGGTTGTCATCGAACAACTAATTAAAGATATTGTTGATCAAACCAAGATGGATAATGGGGGCTTAACTCTGCGGTTGGATCAGCTTTCTCTCGATGTGATACTTGAGGACGCTCGGCTGATGATGCAACCAATTGCTAAACAACGAGATATTCGACTTCAATTTGAATCAGTGAACCCCCCGGTTATGGCTTTTCTTGATCACGAGCGTGTGGTGAGAGTGCTTTCAAATTTAGTTGGTAATGCAATTAAATTTAGTCCAAAGCACAATAAAGTTGTAGTTAAGGTTCGAAGTGACCAGCAATTTGTTTATGTTTCCGTGGCTGATAGCGGCCCGGGAATCCCCGAAAATAGGCTTGCGGAGATTTTTGATCATTTTTGGCAAGCTCGCAAAACTGCCGAGCAAGGTGCCGGCGTCGGTCTTGCAATTGTTAAAACTATTGTTGAATCTCATGGCGGTACTGTACGGGTTGATAGCAATAGTGGGCATGGCACCACCTTTACTTTCTCTCTTCCTCGCAGAAGACCGGTAGGTGCGCATTTAAAAAAACCGACATCTACCGTTCGACAAACGTCGCGCCAAATTGAACTTTAGGCTGACATGAAATGGCAAGAATTCTTTTTGCCCGCACGTCACGTGTTCATCAGCCAACGCTTTTGCATCAATAAATATGAAAGACCCAAGAGAACTGAGCCCAAAACAAACAGATAGGCCATAGGAAAAATCAATGCGGTCAAGTTAGTTCCATCAAACAAAAGAACATGTAGTGGCGAAAAGAATTGGTAAGACGGTAAAAGTGGCGCTACGGCGGTTAATTTTTTTGAAAAGTCGCCTAAGGCCGAGGGCAACAGAAGAGGTAAATAAAAAATAAAACCTAAAGTTCGGGCACTGGCCTGATGACGACAGAGAAGGCCTAAGAAGACTCCAGACGCGCTAAAGCAATAACCCCCCAACGCTATGAAAGCGAGACACCCAAGCCAATTATTCGGAACAAACTGACTTAAAAGCATAAGCAAAAAAACTGCGGCCATGCTTAACGCGATTCCAAATAGGATTTTACTGAGCAGCCATTGGCTTTCTTTAATTGGAGTTTGAAGCACAGCCAAAATTAATTTTTTTTCTTTTTCTTCGGCGACTTGAGCGGGAAGAATAATAAAACCCACCAGAAGAACTAGCATCAATATCCAGGTCGCTAGATTCAGGCTTTGGAGTCCCCCTTCACGCAAACCTGTAATTTGAGAGATCCAGCTAGGATTATTTTTCTCCTGGGCCCTCTGCAGCGCTGAAAAAAGTTGTACGATTGCGAGCGTCTCGGCAGAGTCTTTGCGTAAAACAATCAAAGACAGTTGGTTTGATCGTGGTTCCTCTTGGACGACAACACCGTGCACGGTATGCTCTCTTAAAAATGTTCGTCCCTCAGCTTCATTTTTGACCGTTATGAACTCGACTATCTTCTTTTCGGCCTTTTCGGCTTGTTCAAGCGCTTGTGCGATTGGCGACGAATAGGCATCGGAGCTGACTAAGGCTATTTTAAATTTATCGCCTTCAGTCTTTGATCGATCTAACAAATATTCAGAGGCAAACACAAACAGTGGAATAAATAGAACGAGATAAATACTTTTGCTCTTAATCGCAAATGCAAAGTCATGGCAGAGGAGAACAAAAATATTTCTCACAATCGAGGTGATGAGTTTTTATAGAAAGAGGTCTGAAAATAATCTGCGGGGGTGCCGTCAAAGATCAAAACCCCTTTGTTAAATACAAGGATCCGTGTAGCAAGATCTTTAATTTCTTCCGGCCGATGGGTCGTAAAAAGAATGGTTTTGCCAGCTTTGTTCATTTGAAGCATCATTCGGTAAACCTCGCTCGTCATATCTACATCAAGTCCCGACGTCGGCTCATCAAAAAGCAAAAAAGGAGGATTCGCGATGAGCGATCGCCCGATATTAACTCTTTGTCTTAAGCCTTTGGAAAGCGTTCTTACTTTGGTTTTTTTAAACGATATCAGATTAAATTCTCGTAGAATCTCGTCGACGCGAGAAAGTGGGGATCCAAAAAGGCGTGCAAAGAATTTTAGATTGTATCCGACTGAGAAAAAATCAAAAAGGTTTGGCACTTCGGGTACAAAACCGATCGTTTTAACGACGGTTTGCCTATTTTTGAGATTTAACCCGTTGACCAATATTTCGCCGCTGTCTGGCTGAATCCAGTTCGAAAGCATTTTCAATAAAGTCGATTTTCCAGCACCGTTGTGTCCAACAATAGCAACAAGCTCGCCTGCCCTGACGTCAAAACTGACGGGAAAAAGCCCTTTATCGGGCCCGTAGACTTTACTGAGGCCTCGAACTGTTAGCTGCATTGAATTTCAATGCCCTTATATGATTTTAACGATGACAACTACTAAAAGAACAATGAGCAGAATTTCCACCATAAAAAGTTCCTCCCAGATACGTTCAAAATTACGTTGTACTTTGCAAAAGTACAACTACGAATTGCGGCAATACAGAAATGGTATAGAGATGCTCGACAAAGATGCCGAGCAAGCAGCTCGTTTCTACGCTGAAACCTTTCCCAATAGTTCAATAGGTTCCGTGGTTCCACAAGGAATCAATAGCTTAGAGCGCGCATTTTGTTTTTGCCACCTGCCTAAATCGCGTAATATGACCGTTGCGATGAACGATTTAGTTCTTATCGAACAGAAGCATAAACTGATTTCTGAATACTACAAGAGTGAGTTCGGAGATCCAGTTACTCCCATAATTCGCAACTAACCGGCTTTTCTTTTCGGACCCCCAACTGCGAGGGGCTAGTTACGAGAAAAGTCACTGGAAAGTTAGAGCGCCTCAGCCATTATTGTGAGCGCTGCCAAGAATAAAAAGGCATTTGCCGAATTTAAGTCATTTTTAAGCCAACTTCTCTCGCGGCTCCGGATTGTTCTTCTTATACCCGCCATCAATTGAGTGCCGCAAAACTGCATCCAGCACTCCCCGGGGCCGACGTTTTACACTCGACGGCACATCTTCAGTAGCTCCCAGACCAAGCGTGTAGGCTCCATCGACCGGCCAAAGTGCTCCGCTTACGTAAGTCGCAAGATCAGATGCTAAAAACGCAAAGACATTCGCAATCTCTTCAGGAGTTCCAAGCCGCCGCATTGGTATGCCTTCAATCATTTCCTTTTCATCAACCTTTGTCATGGCCGAATGCCCACGACGAGCGAGACCTGTATCGATAGCCCCTGGACAAACGCAGTTCACCCGAATTCCATGGGGAGCATGTTCGATTGCGATTCCCTGCATGAAAGAGTGCACAAAACCTTTCGTGCCACCATAAACGGTATCACCGGGTTCACCTTTTAAGCCAGCTACAGAACCTGTTGCAAGCAACACCCCTTGAGTCTTTTTAAGTTCAGGTAATGCCGCGCGCGTCATGTAAAAAACCGAGAAGATGTTATTTCGCACCGTGCGCATAAAAATTTCTTCGGTCACTTCTTCAGTGTGCTCGGTATTTGAAATCGCTATACCGGCGTTGTTCACTAAAATATGAAGCTTCCCAAAATTTTTAATGGTAAATTGTACGCAGGCCGCTGAAATTTCGAGATTGGAAAGATCGCCCTCAAAAGCGATCGCTTCATGACCACGACGCCTGATCGCTGCAACAACATCACCAAGGGGGTCACCAGGCAGCCCCGCACAAACCACTTTGGCACCAAGGCTCGCAAACTTATGAGCAGTGGCTTCGCCAATCCCCGTACCCGCTCCAGTTACAATTGCCACTTTATCCTTAAGGCTGTACGCCGGAAGTTTTTTCGGGCTAACTTTTCTCGACCTACGAATGACCTTTTTCCTGGATCTGATTTGTGGAGATTTTGCTTTCATAATAATCCTCCATATAATCCCAGTTGCAATAGCAGGGCCATGCTCTCGGTTGGTATTGACCACTTTAGATTAGAATAAAGTTGGGAACCGAGGAGATTTTCCCCGTTACCGAGGTAAAACGACACTTTCGGCAGAAAGCATACCCACTAAAGTCAATTTTCTTTCATAGTCGAAAAGCCTAAATTCTGTAGGGGTTCCACTAGGATTCACAATTCGCCATTTTTTATAATCGGCGTTCTGAACTAGGCTCGCTAATGCTCGACCTGAGGGTGAAATCAAAACAATTCCTTTTATTTGTTGTGGGAGTTGCCAGTGTTTAAAAAACCAACGTTCGACATTTTTAGAAGTGAATAACACAGTTCTTAACGTGGAAATAGTCAGTAGCTTTTCCAAATGTGGATTAAAATTAATATCGTATAAGTCACTGTCTGCTGAGCTACCGCTTTTACGGCGACAAGATTCGATCACATCTGCTAGACCCATTTTATTTTTCGTTAAAAAATTTTGAATCGCATCAACAGAATTTAATTTCTCATCAAAACATTTTTCAATAATTCGCCAAAATTGGTTTTTCGCTCCGCCATAATTGAAATCAATTTCTGTTTCAGGATTTATTTGGCGTCGACGTTTTGGATTTGTGAATTGCCCTATAGGAAAGCTTCCTAAAAGCAAAATGGACATGTCTTTTGGAACAAAATGTCCGTAGGGATGAGTCTCTCGCGGATTTTTTGTCTTTATCATCTATTTAAGGGTCTCCTGGCCCCACCACTGTGAAAGGTGTTGGGGAGATTAACATGCTTCAAAGGCAAGAGTAATAGGAACATCACGGATAAGTTCGATGACCCAAATATGCCGGGCGAAATGCAAGTTACGGTCACTTTTCGCAAAGTTATTTGTGGCACTGAGCTAAAAGTTACTTAAGAGGGAATTCCAGATGTGATTCCAGCAGAGATGTGTTACCTGGGATGGCAACAGTCGCTCAATTTGCTGACTCAATTGGTTGAACCTGAAATCCGGGACGGAAATTAAGAGCTCATAACACCGTTGAGCAAATTTCAACTAGCAGGCCATGGAAGATTTAAAGTGGATATGGACGAAAATGATTTTGAAGGCACATTAGTACTTGAGAAGCTTGCCGAAATAAATAAGGTCGATGACTTTTTTGATGCCATTGATTCAGATAACTTCAATAAAGCTCAATCACTCATGAGGCAGGCAAACATTGATTCTGAAACCATTTCGATAGTTCTGAAAAAAATGAGTGAAGCTGATCGCTTGGGTTTTACAACATAGCGTGCTAAAAACAGCATGGGATTGGGGATGGGTACACTCTCCTCATCAAGTTGTGCTTTTTGACCCCCCAAAATGCGCTCTCGCTATTAAGGCGCTTCAGTTCGCCACAGACAATCTTATATAATGGCCAGGCCTTTGCAGATTGATTGTTGGCCACCTTGTCCTTGTCGCCAATAAAAAATAAAGGAGTTCTTATGGAACAGTATCAAAATTTATCTAAAAGTCCGAACCAATCTTTAAATGGAATGGGATCTCTAATGGAAAAAGCCGACGATCTGTTAACCATGAATGAGGATCATCAAGAGGGCAAAGTAACAAAGGTTATCGAAAATCAAACGTCTAAAATTCCTTCAGGCTTTTATCTTGCACTGTCCATCGGCTCGATGGTGATATCCGCTGCCTTGGCGGCGTCATCAAAACGCAGGGATTTAGCTAACTTTGTTGGACTTTGGGCTCCCTCTTTTTTAATGCTTGGGCTTTACAATAAAATTGTGAAAACCCATGGTTCTGACAGTCAGTCACCAGCCTAAACAGGATCGGCCAAATACGGTCGGTGTGAGGAATCAATATGTCTAATGAACTTTCAAGATCTCATTTAATTAATGAAAATAAAGTCAAAAGTTCCCAACATGTTTTTAATTCTAGAATACATGATCGAAACCCAAATAAGCGGCCCATGTCTGAAACAATTCAAATGCCAGGCGCAAAAGTTTTCAAGTTGCTGAACCAGATTAAAAACTTTCCTTACTTTCTTGAAAACCTGGAGAAAGTCGAATTCGCGGGAAATTCTCTATATAAATGGCATTTTAAAAATCGAGACGAAATTGACTCCGATCTTGCTGTCATTATCAAACTTAAATCTATTGGCAAACACAAACTCCTATACACTACTGAGGACGGTGCCGGTTTTAAGTACGCTGTTGCTATTGAAATAAGTCCGGCTCAGGCCAACCGTGGAACCATAGTGCGTATGAAAACGAGCTATGAGGGAGCCACTGGAGATTTTGTTAGCAAAATTGAAAAACTTTTTGGCAAAAGCGCGGACACCATAACCAGGAAGACCCTTCAACGATTAAAATCTTTTTGTGAAACCGGGCACGTCCCGACGATCGACGGACAATCAAGCGGAAGAGATGAAGATCAGTCCCCAGATTTGAAACACTAAGCGAGGATGTTAAATGAAAGCATTATGTTGGGAAGGAAAACAAACGGTCGCAGTTAAAGATGTTCGTAATCCAAAGATATTACGACCTGATGATTTCATCATTAAAATTACCACAGCAGCCATTTGCGGCTCCGATCTTCATCTTTAAAATGGTTATGTCCCTACCATGAAAAAGGGCGACATTCTTGGACACGAGAACATGGGTGAGGTGGTTGAAATCGGATCGACTGTTAAAAAATTGAAAGTGGGCGATAGAATTGTAGTCTCATTTGATATTGGCTGTGGGCACTGTCATCACTGCACAAACAAGGAGTTTTCCGCGTGCGACAATTCTAATCCCAGTCGGTATTTGGCAGATAAAATGTATGGGCACGGCGGTGCTGGTCTTTTTGGTTTTTCTCACATGAATGGTGGGTATGCGGGCGGCCAAGCTGAATATTTAAGAGTCCCCTACGCGGACACCAACTCCTTAGTTATTCCAAAAGGTATCGATGATGAAAAAGTTATTTTTTTAAGTGATATATTTCCTACCGGTTGGATGGCGGCAGAAAACTGCAACATTAAACCTGGCGACACTGTAGCTATCTGGGGAGCGGGCCCCGTCGGACAAATGGCAATTCGAAGTGCTTTTTTGCAAGGCGCAGAAAGAGTTCTATCGATTGATCATATTAAAGCTCGATTGGAACTCTCAGCGAAGGCTGGTGCAGAATGTATAAATTTTGACGAAACACATGATGGTATACTTGATGAAATCAACTACTTGACGGGCGGTGTAGGGCCAGATTCATGCTTAGATGCAGTTGGACTAGAAGCTCATGGCCATTCAATCACAGCAATTATAGATCAAGCTAAGACGAAAGTTGGACTGGCGACTGATCGACCGGATGTATTGAGGCAAGCCATTCAGTCCTGTCGGAAATGTGGAACTGTTTCTGTACCGGGCGTGTATGCTGCCATGCTTGATAAAATTCCTTTCGGAGCAGCATTCGCCAAAGGTTTAAAGTTTAATATGGGGCAGACGCACACGCAAAAGTATATGCCACTGCTTCTTAAATATATTCTCGACGACAAAATAGATCCATCAATCATTATAAGTCACCGAATTAATATTAGTGAAGGTCCCGAAGCTTATAAGAAATTTAATGATTCGAAAGAGGAGTATCGAAAAGTCGTCATCCAAATGCATTGACGAACACACGGGCTATTCAAAGACTTTTCATCGCCATTGCGGGGTTTCCCGCGCCTCGAAAAATACCGTTAATCAGAAATAATAGGACAATCACGGTGCTCCCGCCCAACATGATTTGAGCAAAGGACGTCCCCTCTGCCACCACTTCAGGGCTCGCCCCCATCAAACGCAAATATCCTCTGCGAAGTAGGCTCCTGCCACTCCCAAATATCGACCAAGGCAAATACACTTTCAAGACTGAGTTCAAGAATCATGGGAATAGCAAGTAAAATGACAGCCTCGGAGATGTCCCCTTGCGTGTAATCGTGATTCTCGCCTCGAAGGGCACGTCGGGTTGTGGTGATTAAATTTTTAATAGTCATTGGTGCCGTTTTTCTACTTGTCGAGATGCCAAGCGCAGAGCTAATCAGTCCAACTGTATATAATTACTGTCTTATAAGACTATACTTTCTTTCGGCAACAACTTCATCTGGAACATCACCTTTGAAAGTAAGCCAGACTTCGCCTGTACTGGATTTTTCAAATAATAAGATTGATTCTTTCTGTTGAGGTCCATTTAATCTATAATAGGCGACAGTTAAAAAAATCATCATATACTTTTGATTAATTTTTCCTGCCTGAATAACTTTAATTAAAGTATCATTTTTTATCACCCTACTTTGACTGTCTAAATAACACAGCAAACTTTTTCCATCGAAGTCAAAGGAGATGTTTTCACAATTCTGTTGCGCCAAAGTAATCATAGATAGATTCGGAGCTTCAGCAGCTTTATAAGATCCAGAAAAATCAGCACAGGGCCCCGCGGGAACAGCAGCAAATGTTGTTAAAGAGGTTCCGAGTGAAATTATTAAAAATACAATTTTATTCATTTAACACAAGCCTTCACTGGTTCACACATCAACAGATATTTATCAGGCCCCTGATTAATCCAGCCCTCCCAACTTACAGGTGAATATGTTTTACCACCAATCCAATAGTTGATTTCTGATCCAATAGGAAAAACTTGATCTCCCTGTCGATTGTAGAGTTGTGTTCTATATTGATAAAAATAATTTAGAGGACTCGAAGATCGAATAATTTCAAATCTTACTTGAGCTGCAAATGTCGAATTATTAAAGTTAAAAAAATCGGTAACAAGAAATTGTCTATCCCCTGCCCGAGAAATTCCTACGCAGTGCTCAGCGAACTCAGATGTCGTATATAAATTTTTATTTTTATCATGGGCATTAAAATCAATTTCATCAGCCTCAGCATTAACAATAACTTTATTGAAGGTTAAAACTGACAGTCGGCAATTAAAGGCCTTTATCGATGTGTATGTAACAGCATCACCATTTTCGGATAGTTTGTCATCAGGCAAGGGGGTATTATTAACTTTATCTTGTTGTTCCTTCACGAGCTTGCTTGTAGACCGCGTGCAGGCAGTCATCGAAAAAACCAAAATTACAGCTAGTAGAAAATTATTAGACATAGAGAGCCCCCCCTGTATTGTTGAACCTTCTACCACCAATCAATAAATTTGACTAAAGAAACTCATTTTTGAAAAATGTTTAAAGAAACTCAAGAGAGTACAAATTCGTACCCCGAGCGGGGCAAATGTACCCGCGTTTCTTGCTAAAAAGCACCAGGACAGCAGATATCAAGATTTGAGCAACGGACATTAAAAGATTTGCATTTTCACACCAGTTTCATAGTATGACTTATGGTGATTTTTATTACAGGAGCAACTGCCGGTTTCGGGGCGATGATGGTCAAGCACTTTGCGCTTAACGGAGACCTTGTGGTTGCGAGCGGACGCAGAATAGAGAAGTTGCAGTCCCTGCAAAGAGATTTTGGCGATAAAGTGCATCCTCTAGTTTTAGATGTTCAAGATAAAAATGCGGTCATTCAATCTATTAAGACTCTGCCAGAAAAATTTAGTAAAATCGACGTTCTGATAAATAATGCCGGTCTTGCCTTGGGCATGGAGCCTGCGCAAAAATCTTTGCTCTCTGATTGGGAAACAATGGTCGACACTAATATAAAAGGACTTCTGAATTGCACGCATGCGATATTGCCCGGGATGATTGCTAGAAACAGAGGGCATATCGTAAACTTGGGATCAGTGGCCGGAGAATTTCCATACCCCAATGGAAATGTGTACGGCGCCACGAAAGCGTTTGTGCATCAGTTTAGTCTCAATCTCCGAGCTGATCTCCTCGGCACAGCGTTGCGAGTAACTTGTATTGAACCGGGTATGTGTGGGGGTACGGAATTTTCTGACGTTCGCTTTAAAGGTGATAAAGCAAAAGCTGAGTCCATTTATAAGGGTGTCGTGCCTATAACTTCAGAGGATATTGCAGAAACAGTACATTGGGTAGTGTCGCGGCCAGCACATGTAAACATAAATGTAATTTCAATGATGCCGGTTCAGCAAGCCTTTGCGCCTTTTGCAATTCATCGTGAATAGCAAAAGGCTGACGTTATCGCTTATTGGCCGACGAGTTAAATAATGTCGACTAATCTTATTTTACAAGATCAGCAATTTGTTCATTTGACAGGGGTACAACGTGTTTGTTTTTGTTGGGGCAATAGCCACGTTTTTCAGGTCCCTTAACAGTGAATTTTTTGCTGATGAGGTCTTTACAAGCTGATTGAGACATACATACTACTCCGGGTGTAGAGTTTTGACCATCAAGAGCACCCTGGCTATATCCCGCAGCTACTGACTTGCCCGGACCTTCAAGAATACAAATATAGTTGAGACCGGCAGAATCAGCATCATCGTCCGAGTCATCAACCGATTGATCAACGTCCGAGTCATCAACCGATTGATCATCGTCTGTAGAAGTAGATTCGCCATCGGGTGCGCTAGAGAGGCTAACCTTAGTGAGCCCAGTTTCGCCGGAGTTAAAAGCAATGGGATTAGGTCCGCAGTTTTGAAACATAGCCAACAACGCAAAACCAAAGACGATTATTGCTAAAACTTGTTTTTTCATAAAACCCCCAGTTGACGAACGTTACATGAATTATAATAGCAACAAGGGTGCCAGTAAAGGCTCAAATACAGGACCCCGCAGCCGGATTACTTTGAGATGAGGCTGTCTATCTCGCTAAAATTAACTAGAAGTTCGACGTCGGGAATTGATACGCCCGTAATAAAAACGTCTCAAAAAAGAAGAATTAAACTCCCGTCAAATACTCTTCTAGCTTTTCAAATGATCCACTCCAGCCCTGTGTCATGCCGCCTTTGGCCTTGTTGAACGTCTCACGCTCGAGCGCACTGGCTTCGCCATAGACTTCCCACGTGATAGTGACTCGTGTTCTATCAGGTCCCTCTTCTGTCAAAGCAACAGTGGTTAACATGGTTTCTGGCCAAGTTGGGGCCATAGGGTGGCGACTGATTTTTTCATTTTCGTCGCAAAAGATTTGAGTATAGACAATGCGATTGGGTTTGGTGATTTCTATATAATTGGCCTTACCATACATTTTCATACCACCACCACCTTTCATAACGTAAAAGCCGGTACCCCCGGGTTTGATATCGACTTTTAGGTACTCCATAGTGAAACCTGTAGGTGGCACCCACTTCGAAACGTGTTTTGGGTCAGTCCACAACTTAAACATAAGATCGATGGGAGCATCAAAACTGCGATTGATTACAAATTTATCGATGGGAGACAAATACTCAGCAAGTCTGTCCCAAGTCGCATCGCCACCCACTTTTTTAATGAATTTTTTCGTTTCACTCGCTGCTTCGGCAGTGGGAAGCGCCATACTCATTTCCATTTTAGTTTTGCCGTTAACTTCAGTAAAATTAACGCTCACCCTAAACATAGGCGGTTTTTTATCACTGCCGCCGTGGTCATAAACCATATGAGAATATTTTTCCACTTCTAGATATTTAGTATTATTGGGATAATCGACACCATCGGGTCCGTGCATAATATAACTCCAAGTGCCGCCGGTTTTAAGGTCATGGCTAAGAGTCGTAATAGTAAAGCCGCGCGGGCCCCACCATTTAGCAACTTGTTTCGGGTCCGTCCATGCGTCCCAAACCATCTTCACAGGAGCCTCAAAGATTCGGGTAATATAAATTTCGTTGGATTTATTTTTTGCGACCATTTTTCTTTTCCTTCCTAATTGTCATTGTTTTTAAATAATCATCTAGCCGATTAAAACTTTCTTCCCAAAATTTTCGATAATGCTCGACCCAATCAGCGATTTTCTTAAAAGGCTCACCATTTAATTTGCAAGGTCGCCATTGTGCCTCTCGACCCTTAGAAATCAGTCCCGCTTTTTCTAGGACCTTGAGATGCTTTGTAATCGCGGGAGCACTCATTTCTTTCATAAAGGGCTTTGCTAATTCTGAGACACTGGCTTCGCCTTTTGACAGCCGAACCAGCATAGCCCTCCGTGTAGGGTCACTCAAAGCCGCAAATGTTAAGCTCAGTTGGTCTCGATTCATAATAATCTTTATAATTATCCAATTGGTTAATTAACTATATAGTTAACTATAAAGGAAAGGGGGGGTTTGTCAAGAGTGGTGAAATACGTGTAATTGCGAAAGTTTTATTGGACACTTGAAACGTCATTGTATAATATCAGTCTACATGACGCTCAAAATTTCCCGAATCCTCCACGCTGGGTACATATTCGAGCATGACAAAACTCAAATCGCTTTTGACCCAATTTTCGAAAATCCATTTAGCAAGAACTGTCACGCTTTCCCTAATGTTAGGTTTGACCATGAGAAAATCAAAAAACTTAAATTTGCAGCGATCTTTATTTCTCACTTTCACGACGATCACTGTTCTTTAGAAAGTTTGAATTTCTTAGACCGAAATACCCCAATTTATATCTTCTGCCTCTTTGAGGAACTCTTTTTTTTGATTAGAGAACTCGGCTTCAAAAATGTTCAACAATTGGAAATCGACGCGCCCATTACAATATGTTCGATTGAAATCACTCCACGCAAAGCACTAGATTCAGATGTAGACTCGATGTTTCAAATCAAAGCGGGTGGTCTTAATGTTCTAAATGTTGTCGATTCGTGGATCGATTCTTCAACACTAAAGGAACTTGGCAGAATTGCACCATGGGACATGGTTCTTTGGCCATTTCAGACCATGCGTGAAATCGAAGTTCTAACACCTTCAAGAGCTAATAAAGCTGCCGTTCAGCTGCCATCTGAATGGATAGAGCAATTAAAAATATTAAATCCCAGATACATCGTGCCAAGTTCTTGTCAGTTCGTTCAGGAAAGCTGGTCATGGTACAACCAAGCTTTGTTTCCCATTTCTTACCGGCAGTTTAAACAAGAGGTCGAATCCGCGCTGCCAAGTTCTCGCGTCGTGAGATTAAACCCGTCGGTCGCGGTCGAGTTAAATAAGACCTCCCTCGAGATGTCTTCTTCGTTGACTTGGATTCAACCGGTTGGAGAACAGGACCTCGATTACCAATACAACGGGAACGTGAACCCGCCTGCGACAGCAGAAATTTCTAGACAATTCGCGCCGCTGACGTTGGAACAAACAGAAAGCGTTTACGACTATTGTCGTTCAGGCCTTCTTGAAAAATACAACTCGATGGAACCACCTGTGGATTCCTACTTCAAAAAACCAAGACTTTGGCAGTTATCCCTCTATGATCACAAGGGAGAGGTCAGGATTTTCCGTTACGTTTTAAACAGCGATGGCATTAAACGCGCTCCCCAAGACGATGCGAGCATATCCTGGTCCACCGAAGTTCCTATTTCTAAACTTTATGCAGCTTTAAATTTAGGAGAATCGTTAACCTCAATGTATATGCGAATCAACGACCGGATCTTCGACTCCGATATTGAAAAAGAAATTGGGTCTGCAGATGTTGTCGAAGACCCATTAATACGTTGCCTTTTCAATGGCGCCTTCGGTGCTTACCAAACCGCTCAACTGAAACGACTAAAAAGCGTCTGTATTTCGCTCTCGTAGCTATACAAGTCACATTGCCGAACAAATTTCAACACAGAATCTCTTCTCACTCTTTTCTTTTTCCAACTAACCGTGTACATTTGGGTTTATTATAGAAATTCGGGAGATTTTATGACAAAAACAATATTTGTAGCTCGCACCAGTTCTGATTTGGAAAGATGCTTCCCCATTATAAAAGAGCTAAGACCACACCTTAATATAAACGATTATTTTTCTATCTATGAGCAATCACATAAAAGTGATGGCTATGAAATTATAGCAACCGAAGTGGATGGCAAAGTTTTGGCGGTTATGGGCTACCGAATTCTATTCGACTATGTTCGCGGCAAGCATATGTATGTTGATGACCTAGTATCAACTGAAAATTCGAGGTCAAGAGGTCTGGGCGCCGAACTTCTTAATTATGCCGAAAGTATGGCTAAAGAACTTAATTGCAGTGGCCTTCGACTCTGCACAGGTATTGAGAATGAAGGTGGAATTAAATTTTATGAGAAAAATGGTTGGACTAAGCGAGCTTTCGCATATTCAAAAAAAATAGGAGAAAAAAAATGAAACAAAAAGGCAGCTCTCTGTCCCGCATGAATCTTTTCTGTCTCATTTTTAGACGACAAATTGTAGTTTTATATTTAGTATTTTGAGTATTTACCGATAGTGAATACACCACTTTAGGTCAAAATATGAAATTGAGTCAAAATATTATTTATAATGGGAACTGGGAGTCGCCCCTTGATCCATCTTTAGACTCAAAGAACACAGTTTCGTTTGTATTTTTTCACCCTGATGCCAATTTGAGTAATGTAGTTAAAGAAATTAAGAAAATCTTGCCCAATTCTCATATTGTAGGATGTAGCGGAGCAGGAGAGATTGCAAACAATTCGCTCGTTGACCAAAAAATAATTGTCACTACTGCAGTCTTTGAAAAATCTCAAATCAATAGCTTTTCTTTCAAAATCACCAATGTTTCAGATTGTTTTAAGACGGGTCAACAAATTGCAGTTGCCGCGAGAGGCAAAAATTTACGTGGAATATGTGTTTTTAGCAAGGGTATTGAGGTGAATGGAAGCGAGCTTATGTCGGGAATTCGCTCTCAAATTGAACCCGGTGTCCTCATAAGTGGGGGACTCGCAGGAGATGGAACTCGATTCCAAAGCACTCAAGTTTTGCATGACCAAATATGTTCCCAGGATTTAGTTTCAGTAGTCGCATTTTATGGTGAGTCACTTGTTATGACGGCGCATGCTATGGGGGGCTGGATTCCATTTGGCATTGAAAGAAAGGTTACATCATCGAAAGGTAATATTCTTTATGCACTTGATGATATTCCCGCGCTAGAGCTCTATAAAGAATTTTTGGGTGAAGGTGCAAAAAAGTTACCGGCCTCAGCTTTGTATTTTCCACTACTACTCATTTCAAAAAACCTGAGCGGTCAAAAGAACATACATAACTTAGTTCGTACAATCTTAGCCGTTGATGATAAAAATCAATCTATGACATTTGCCGGCGATATTCCTGAGGGCGAGAATGTGCGTTTCATGCGTTCAACTGAGAAAAGTCTTCTAGAAGCTGCGTCCTTGTGTGCGCAGGCCTGCCGGGACGATTTAGCCAAAGACAGTCCGATACTTAGCATTATGGTATCTTGTGTGGGACGAAGAATTGTTCTTGGCTCGAGCACTCAAGACGAAGTGCAGAGAATATTTGAGCTGTTGCCAAAACAATCCCTACAGACTGGTTTTTATTCTTACGGAGAACTTGCCCCTGGAGAGTCCAATATCGGAGACTTACATAATCAAACGGTCACTTTGACGTGGATACAAGAAAAAAAGGCAGCATAATATGCTTCATCCCAAGGTATTACGCTGCATTAGTCAGTTGGGAATGAACTCTGACTCCCTTCCCACTCAGCTAGAGGCCTGGCAGGCAATTCTCAAATCACTATCTAATTTAGTGTCAGAAGCCACAGACCGCCTTGAACTTACTGAAAACACTTTGGCTGTTTCCACCGTGGAAATGGAAGAACTCTACAGGAAACTTAAAAATAGATCTGAATCTGAACTTGAACGCACAAACAGCGAGCTTCTCTTAAATGCTTCGGAACACAAACGACTTTTAGCTTTTACAGATTCTATATTAGAAGCTTCGACTGACGGTATTCTTGTCGTTGATCATAAATCCGGAAAGATCATAAGAAATAACCAACGACTTTTAAGTATGTGGAATATTTCAGAAGAACTCTCTGAGCAAAAAGATGATCCGAAAATTATTGGCTATGTCTTAGGTCAACTTGCTGAACCTGGCCAGTTTTTCGAATTAGTAAAAGGTCTGCATTCGTCTCCAGAAATTGTGAGTTACGACGCGTTAGTCTTTCGCGATGGACGGATTTTTAACTGCTATTCTGTGCCACTTACTCTTGAAACCACCATAATTGCCAGAGTTTGGTTTTTTCGCGATATGACAGAGGCTGTTGTCAGAGAAAAACAAATAGATGAACAACGGGCTCAATTGGTTAATGCCTCAAAGATGTCGTCTCTTGGAGAAATGTCTGGTGGTATTGCACATGAAATAAATAATCCCCTGGCGATTATTCAAGGAAAAGCAAGTCACCTTATAAGACTTATTCACGGCAATAAATTTACCTTAGAAAATGGAATCGTACAGCTCGAAAGTATTTTTTCGGAATCCGAGCGGATTGCAAAAATCGTTCGCGGATTGGTCGCCTTTTCAAGGAATGGCGATAAAGATCCTTTCGCTTCAGTGGACTTATCCGATCTGTTTAAAGATGTTTTTTCTCTGTGCTCCGAGAGATTTAAAAATTATTCTGTAGAGCTCGTGTTAAATTCATTTCCTAAGACGTTAGTAGAAGGTCGCGCCACTCAAATAGCTCAGGTACTTTCAAATCTTCTAAATAATTCCTTTGATGCTGTAAGCTCTTTACCAGAGAAATGGGTGCGCATTGATATAAAATCTTCGAATGAAAGAGTTCAAATCTCGGTAACTGATAGTGGTTACGGTATACAACCACATATTGTTGATAAATTAATGCAGCCATTCTTTACGACCAAAGAGATTGGAAAGGGCACGGGGTTAGGGTTGAGTATTTCAAAAGGAATTATTGAGGATCATCAAGGCAGTCTTCGCTATGACTCCACCTCCTCCAGAACACGTTTTGTTATTGAGCTTCCCTTAAAACAAGATCAGTCAAAGTTGATAGCTGCTTAGTCAGTTGTTATGTGGAGTTATGTCCCAAAGATCCCATTTTACCCCGATCTTATCTGCGAACCAAGCGTCTATCGCTATTGATCCCACCTGAACACCTTGGACAAGAAATTGCAGATACAACACATTAGTCACCGGTCGCGCCTATCGCTATATGTCAAAAAAAAGCAAAAAAGGAGAGATAATGCCAATTCAACTTTCGCCGTTACCTTACGATTTTGATGCTCTTGAGCCCTATATCTCATCACAAACTACAAAGTTTCATTATAAAAAGCACCACAAAAATTATGTGGATAAAGTCAACAAATTGGTTCGTGGTACGCCCTACGCTAAGCTGTCATTGGTTGAAATTATATTAAAGACGGCGAACATGAAAAACTCAGACAAAGAAAAAAAAATCTTCGACAACGCCAGTCAAACTTGGAACCATACTTTTTTTTGGAACTGTTTGAGCAGTGATCACAACCAAAAGCCCTCAAAAAGACTGACTAAGGTTCTCAGTGAAAATTTTGGCAGTGCAAAACAATTTGTGGATGAATTTAGCTTAGAGGCCAGTGAACTATTTGGTTCGGGCTGGACTTGGTTGGTAAAAAACCCCGATCAATCACTAGAGATTTTCAGCAGCAGTAACGCAGAAAATCCATTGGTATATGGCAAGATTCCATTGTTGGCTTGTGACGTGTGGGAGCATGCGTACTACTTGGATTACAAAAATGATCGCAAAACCTATATTCAGAATTTTTGGCAAGTGGTCGATTGGAGCTTCGTCGAAAAGTGCTTGGCAAAAGCAGTTCCGACTCCACCCATTCACACATCGCTAGAAAAAGACGGTTCAGTGCACGTTGGTTCAATACAATAAAAGGAGTTTAAAATGGAGATTCAAAAAAATTTAGAGGAAAGCAAGGCTGCTTTTGGAGTTTTTCGTACCGAGTCGGAGGTCAGCTTAGCTAAAGACGAATTGCACGCACGAGGATTTACTGAATCGAATATTGCGATTCTTTACCCTCCCCACCGTGGTCCACAGGATTTTCCACAACGACAGAGGTCATTGATCCTAACTGGTGCGCTAGTGGGTGCGGCTATTGGCGGACCTCTGCTTATGGTCGTTAGCATGTTGGTAAGCATGGGCGCCATTCCTGTGATGGCCTTACAGAACTTAGCAGTTTTTCCAAATCAAATGCTTTTAGTTTTGGGCGGACTTATTAGCGGGGTGGTTCTTGGGGCCGCCAGCGGCGCCTTGGTTGGAATCGGCACGCCTGAAAGCGCGGGCAAACGCTACGGCGACTATGTGGACTCAGGCGGCATTTTAATGTCGGTTCACGTGAGTAGTGCCGACGAAGCCAGACAAGCAAAAAATGTATTAGATAGTTCAGGCGCTCAGGACGTCACTCTACTGGGCGAAAACCAAGGCTGGGAAACTGTTTACTCCAAATTACTTAGCACTTAGTCAGTGCCAGGCTGAATGGATTTATCTAAACCTACTTTGGGTTTCTCTTCGAGTATGGTTTGAATTTCACTTATCATTGCATTTTTGACTTTCTTTGCATTCTCTTTATTACATCGGGGGCGGGATTCGCCTAAAAACTTTTGAGCCTTCTCATTCTTTATGTAAAAGATGTCCTTTTGTAAGTCTACTGAGTCCTTAAAAACAAGAGTAGCACTGATCAACTTACAGAAATTCGTTGAACGACCTTCATCTTTACTTAGTCGACCGGAAGCGCACGATTTTTTAGGCTCTTCAAGCGATTTAAGAGAAAAAATTCGGAAAACTTCTAGCCATTCATTGCTAGGATAAATTCCTGCAATTTGAAAGTCCTTACCCTGACAAAACACCGACCCCTTCGATAAAAACTCGCGAACTGGCCACAAATGCGTGGCGGTTACTCCGTTATCAACCCCGTCTGTTGCTGCAGCATCGCTTTTAAAAAAACTTGAAAGTCCCGAGTATATCTTTCCAAAGCGCGCGACCATATCAGCTAGCGAAGCTTTTGCGCCCTCAAGAGCTATTTCGTCATTCCTAACTGCATGGGCTACGCTAATGAATAATTCTAAAAAAGCAGTACTTTTCGCTCGAGTTTGTTTGCGATAGATGTATTCGAAAGTCTCTGCAACTGACATGCCTTTTGGAACCTTGATAAGCTCACCTTCTAAGGTGCGAATATCATATGCCGTATCCAGCACAAAGCCGGATGCTTTGCCAACTAACAACTTGTCCCCAACCGCCTTAACGGGCGGCAGGTTAGCTTTTACATCTACATTTTCTTTAACTAGAAATTTGACGATCTCGTCCTTGTCACCAATAGTAATGATTCCAAATTGAACTAGGTTTTCAAAAACCTCTGCGAGATTTTTAAAGGAATTCATATATTTTTCAAGAGCTTTATTTTCTGCCACGTTATTAATTTTAAGTTGTTTCGCCATCAAAATAGGCGAATTAATAAAAATAAATAAGGATAAAATTAATCTCATCATGACGGCTCCTTTGGACAGTACTGCCCTCTATGGTATTATCGGAATGCTTTAACTTTTCTTAAAAAAAGGCTATACTGGACTCGTGAATTCCCCTATTTTAGTCTAGTAAGAATCGAAAGCAAAAGGAGAATTCGAACCCTAGCTACGCGCCTTGCGTTCAAAATATTTCAGGTCTACAAAAACCGCGGCCGCCAGAATAAGCTGTTTTTTTTCATTTGATAGACTAGGATCAGAAAACTCTATCATAAAATTATCTTTGTCGGTAAAGGCCTCCGAAAATAATCCTGACCATTTTTTCTTGATGCTTGCGACAACCCTATTGTTGTGAAAAAAATCAAATGTCCAAATACGCCAAAGGGGTGATGCTACCTCTAAGATAACTTGTCCACGGTGATTTTGAACATCAAAGCGTTTTGAGAAAATGCTGAACCTTTGTTGAATGACGCCCAGGCCGGAATTGTTAGCGTCGGAAATCTCGAGCCTTTGAAAGTAAAATCGAAATGGGTGGTAGGCCGTCATAAACTGTTTTCTTGACGAATCAAAAAAATGAATTTCAAAGGTGCGCCAATGCCCTAAAAACTGACGCATAAACCAGCCCCAAAAACCTTTTTGTTGTTCGGCGGCAAAGGCAACAAGATTCTGGTTTTGATCTAGCACTTCGTATTTGTTGCGCGTTTCAAAACCAAAAAACTCGGCGACCTCATGAACCTGCCGCACTAAGAGGTTTTTTTGATCAGATAAATCTATTACCGCTTTGCTGGAATTACCTATCTCAAGGTCCATTCACACCTCAATCTATGAAAAATCCTACTCTAACCTAGTCCACTCTGCTATTACATTTTTGCTACGTCAGGTCTAAAAAATGCTAAATCCTTGAGTCTTTCGCTCTCTGTGGTAATCTCTGCGCCGTGTTAGCTCAAATCCCAACTGGAGAATTTATGAATCCTATTAAAAAACTAATCCTTAGTTCCTCCCTAGTTTTATTTGCAGCGGCTTCTGCTTTAGGGGCCAGCGCCTATGAAATTCGTCAAGAGCTTGAAGCTGGGGGATCAGTCGTTGTTGGAAACGAATTTAGTACTTATGAGGTGGGGACTTTCATAGATATCGGTAAAAGCCGAGTAACAGTACGATGTGGTGCTGGATTTAGTGTCTATGATTGCCGAGGGTTTGCAGAAAAAAGTGCATCTACGATTTTAGGCCAACCCTACAGCGCTTACGAAGTTCGTATAATACTAGAAGAAATTATTAGTCCTGCAACGGCCATTGTAATGGCCCATGGCTACAGTGACTATGAGCTGCGACAATTCGCAGAAATGGGCGCAGGCATTGATGGACAACAAAATCCCAATACCAGTGCCTATGAAATTAGACAACGGCTCGAGAAAGGTGGCTCGGTCGTAGTAGGTTATGAATATAGTAGTTATGATATTAAAACTTTTATAGGTATTGGACATAGTCGCGTTTCGGTTCGTTGCGGAAAATTTAGCACCTATGATTGCCGCAGCTTTGCAGAAATGGGAGGCTCTGTTATATTGGGAGCACCCTACAGTGCTTATGATGTTCGAAATATCATTGAAAGAGTTATTCGTCCGGCCACTGCCTCTGTTATTGCGGCTCCGTTTAGTAGCTACGAGTTAAGACAGTTTGCCGAAATGGGCGCAGTGATTATTCATTAATTTTTAAATTTAATCAGAGACAGCATTCACTCTGGGAGGCTTTATGAGTAAAAATCGGCTTGAAGCTTTCAGTGATGGAGTTATTGCGATCATTATTACTATTATGGTCTTGGAGCTGAAAATTCCACTTGGCCATGATTTTGAATCTTTAAAACCCATCTTACCTGTCTTTCTGGGTTATGTTTTGAGTTTTGTTTTTATAGGTATTTATTGGAACAACCACCACCACTTGTTGCAAGCTACCCACAAAGTGAATGGCCCGATTCTTTGGGCAAACATGCATTTGCTGTTCTGGCTCTCCCTTGTTCCTTTTGTTACCAACTGGATGAGTGAGAGTAACTTTGCGGCACTACCCGTAGCACTTTATGGGGTAGTTCTTTTTTTTACTGCTGTCGCATATTTTTTTCTTAGCCAAACTCTACTCGCTCACCACGGCGCAAACTCTACTTTAAGTAAGGCGCTTGGCAGCGACACTAAAGGTAGAATTTCTCTGGGCATCTATGCACTGGCCATTCTTGTTTCGTTTTTTGTTTCATGGTTGGCCATAGTTTTTTATATCTTTGTGACGATAATGTGGCTAATCCCAGACCGGCGAATCGAAGAGACCATGGTGAAATAGCCAATGTTTGAATTTTCTCAGATCGGAGTTATACATAGTTGTTTTAAAGAAAAATTTGGGGTGGCTCGCCAATCTTTAATGATGAGTCAGGCACTTGGCGTACTAAAGTTAGATCCAAATCCTGCTTTCTCTCTTGCGGTTAAAGATCTAGAAGGATTTTCTCATGTTTGGGTTCTTTATGTTTTTCATAAAAATATTGAAACGCCTTGGCATCCCACAGTAAACCCGCCTCGACTCGATGGACCCAACCGCGTCGGGGTTTTTGCCTCTCGCTCTCCCCATCGACCCAATCCCATTGGTCAGTCAGCTTTAAAACTTGAACGAATTGATTTAGTGGCCAAAAACGGAATTGAAATTCATGTCAGTGGCCTTGATATTTTGGATGGTTCGCCCCTTCTCGACATTAAGCCCTATCTTTCATATGCCGACAGCATTCCCGAGGCTAAATCAGGTTGGGCTATAAATGCGATTCCCAAATACCCGGTAACTTTTTCATCCCGAAGTCTGTCAGCGATTAAACAGTCTGCAACTTCCCAACATCCTGATCTCAAAGAATTGCTAGTACAAATGCTAGAATTAGATCCCCGACCCACCTCTCAGCGGCAAGCCCTTCCGATAATTGAGCCTGAAAGTGAAGGTCGCAAGTTTGCCTTTAGACTTTTTGACTTCGACGTGCAATGGCAGATTGTTGACCAAGGTATTCATGTGGTAGACTTAATTTCACCGAGGTTTAAACAATGAACAACAAAGATTCAAAACTCTGCCCTTGCGGCACCGAGCGAGATTATGAAACCTGCTGCGCGCCATTTATTAGCGGCAAATCCTTGCCGCCCACGGCAGAGGCCTTGATGCGTTCGAGGTACACAGCCTACGCGATTTCCGAACTCGACTATATTAAAAAGACTCTGGCCACCGCTTCCTCGAAAGATTTTGACCCAGTCGCTGCCAAGGAGTGGGCTAATCAGTCAGAGTGGAAGGGCTTGAAAATTATTTCGACCGATTTGGGTAAAGAGTCCGACAAAACTGGCACTGTTGAATTTGCGGCGACCTATAGCCACAAAGAAAAGACTTATGAGCATCACGAAGTGTCTCAGTTCCAAAGAAATGGAAAAGGCGAGTGGCGTTTTGTTGATGGGGAGTCTCATACTCACGAAGACGGAGAAGGCCACCAACATCACCATGAAAAAACTCAGCCAATGGTACGAGAGTCCGCCAAGGTCGGCCGCAATGACGCTTGCCCTTGTGGCAGCGGTAAAAAATATAAAAAGTGTTGTTCGGCCTAGTTTTACATGACCGAATATATATAACCTGCTACTTCCTTACCAATGAGCAAATTTACTGATTTCGACTTACTCCCAACTCTCCAAGCGACATTGAGCGAAAAGAGCATGGCGAAACCCACCGAAATCCAGAATCGGGCGCTTCCCGCACTTTTGGGCGGACGCTCTGTAGTGGGCGTGGCTGAAACCGGCAGTGGCAAGACCTTAGCTTATGCACTACCTGTTTTGAATATGCTAAAGCGATTAGAAAGTTCTGGGCAAGCGGTCACGAAAGATAGCCAACCTCGTGCGGCAGTGATTGTCCCCACCCGTGAGCTCGGAGAGCAAGTCTCTCGAGTATTTAAAGTTTTTACTCATACGACGCGCCTGCGTGTGCGATCGGTTCTTGGCGGCACCACTTTAGACGTCGCTAAGAATAATATTAAGGGACCCTTCGAGATTCTAGTCGCCACCCCAGGACGCTTAGTAAAGCTCCTTGAGCGCGGTTTAATAAATTTAAGCGACATTCGCGTCCTTGTATTCGACGAGGCCGATCAAATGTTGGACCAGGGCTTTCTGCCCGACGCCACGCGAATTGTTAAGGACTGCCCTCCCGAACGCCAACTCGCTTTATTCTCGGCAACTATATCGCCCGCTGTGCAGGAACTCATGAATGAACTTTTCTCAGAAGCCGAAGTAATCCGCAGCGAGGGCCATCATCGAGTGGTACCAAGTCTGACTACGAGAAATCAAATCGTCATTGACGGCAAGCGCTTACCTATCCTCGAAGACTTATTGAGCGACCCTGTAAAAGGGGGTACATTGATCTTCACCAACACTCGCGAACAATGCGATAAACTTGCCGACCTCATCAAGCAAACTGGCCGCAAATGTGCCATTTACCGAGGTGAGATGGACAAAGTCGAACGTCGCTCTAACCTAAAAGAATTCCGTGACGGTAAAATCGGCCTGTTAATTTCTACCGACTTGGCATCGCGAGGATTAGACCTAGAATGTGTTGGTCGCGTGATAAACTATCACATGCCTCATCAGATGGAGAACTACATTCACCGAGTAGGCCGTACAGCACGTGCAGGTCGTAAAGGTTTGGTTGTCAATTTTGTGACTGAACGGGATCAGAATCTGGTCGACCGTTTAGACAGTATTCGCGCTAAAACAAAAAATACCGCAAAAGCTATATCTAGGTAGCTCTAAAAATCTTTTCGGTCCATTTAAACAGGTCAGGTTTATCACCGTATTGAATATCACTTATGTCTTGATAAAGACGAGCGGCAATGGGGCCACGCACGCCACTATTTATTTTTAAATCAAATTTTTCTGAGGCTAACTCACCTACTGGAGAAATCACTGCCGCAGTGCCAGTACCAAAGATTTCTTTAAGCTTTCCACCAGCGTGGGTCTCAATAACTTCTTGCATAGACAATTCACGTTCTGTAATTTTTAAACCGTAATGTTTGAGCAATGTAATCACACAATCACGAACTCCACCCGACAAAATAGATCCGTTAAGGGCTGGTGTCACAATCTCGTTTTCGAAAACAAAAAAAACGTTCATGGTGCCAACTTCTTCGATGTACTGATGAGTGACGTCGAGCCACAATACTTGAGCATAGCCCCTCTTCTTAGCTTCAAGAGCTGCCTTAAGACTGGCGGCATAATTGGCCCCAGCTTTAGTGGCACCTAAGCCGCCCAGCGAAGCGCGCACATACTTGTCTTCAACCCAAATTTTTATGGGATCAGCACCTGTCGCATAATATGAGCCCACAGGACAACAAATCACATAAAATAAATATTCTTTTGACGGCCTGACGCCTAAAAATGACTCCGTCCCAATTAACGTGGGCCGAATATATAAAGATGTCCCCTTCTCTCGAGGAATCCAGTCTTGATCCGTCTTAACTAAAGTACGAATTCCCTCAAGCATCAGCTCGGTTGGCGGCACCTGCATGCAAAGCCGCTCAGCGCCACTTTGTAGTCTTTTGGCATTGAATTCAGGACGAAATAAAATGGTGGTGCCATCTGTTTGTCTAAAGCTCTTCATTCCCTCAAATAACGCTTGTCCATAATGCAACACCGAAGCGCCAGGTTCAATAAGTAGTGGTTCATACGGAGTAATTCGTGGTGAATGCCAGCTCCTACCTTCGGAATAATTTACTTGGAACATATGGTCGGAAAAATACTTACCAAAACCAAGATCTCTGGCACTAGGCTTATTTTTAAACGATTTAGTTTTTGAAATCGACAATGGCGACATAACGAATCTGTAGCACATAATCTAAGTTTAAACTAGCCCTGTTAGGGAATTTATGTAAGCCTAAAATGACAAAGGAAATCCACAAAATATATGGAAACAACACGTATAATTCATCATGCCGATGCACTCAGCTGGCTTGAAAACCAAACCACGCTGGTGGGTTGTTCGATTATTACCTCGCTGCCCGACATTTCTGAATTTCCTAAATTCAATCTCAGCGAATGGAAGACTTGGTTTGTCAGCACAGCGGCATTAGTACTTTCTCGATGTTCCGATGATGGTGTTACGATTTTCTATCAGTCGGACATTAAGGTTCAAGGCGCTTGGATCGACAAATCTTACCTCATCCAAAAAGCTGCCGAACAAGTTGGTCATGAGTTAATAGGTCACAAAATTGTTTGTCGTGTACCGGCCGGCATAACAACGCGTGGTCGGCCCAGCTATTCTCACTTACTTTGTTTTTCTAAAAACATTCGCCCCGACATTTCCAAACCTTCAGCTGACGTTTTGCCTACCGCCGGAAACGTCACGTGGATTCGTGGCATGGGTGTTGAAGCCTGTCGTCTGGCCTGCCAGTTTGTTTTGGAACACACAAACACACGCACTATAGTCGATCCTTTTTGTGGACACGGCGCAGTTCTAGCTGTTGCAAATGAACTCGGGTTCAATGCAATTGGCGTTGAAATCCTCGCTAAAAATGCAAAGATTGCCGAAAATCTATCATTAGGAATCGATCTATAGATGAGCGTCTCAACAACATTGTATCGATTTCGTATTGATGTCTCTGACATCGAGCGCGGAGTTTACGAAAAACTGGATTTTCGCTTAGCAATGCATCCGTCAGAATCAATGCTGTATCTGCTGACGCGCGTTTTAGCATTTTGCTTAAATACGCAAGAAGGATTGGAGTTTTCGCGTAGTGGTTTAAGTGATCCCGAGGGTCCATCGATATCAGCAAATCACGCCAATGGCCGAATCAGTCTGTGGATTGAAATCGGAAATCCCAGCGCACGAAAACTTCATAAAGCTGCAAAGGCCGCTGCCCAAGTAAAAATATATACCTATAAAGATCCTGAACATATCTTGCGTGAAGCACAGTCCAAAGAAATTCATAACTCTGAAAAAATTGAAATTTATGCCTTTAAGCCAAAATTTTTAGAAGCATTGGGAGTGGATTTGCCCCGAGACGTACGCTGGCAACTACTTTACGATGATCAATTACTCACTATAAGTGCGGGAAATAAAAGTGAGCAGACTGAAATTAAACGTTATAAACTCTGATAAAATTTTTCGACAATGGGGTCGGCCTTAATCGACTTTTCTTGCCAGGCTTCAATCCGTAAATGAACGGGATCAATCACCCGACTAAGAGCTACATAAGCTTGCCCGGGTTCCCACAAGGCATTGAGGTTTACCATTAAGCGATCGAGTGTCATGCCCTGCGCTTTGTGAATAGTCGCTGCGTAAGCTAATGAAATCGGAAAGTTGGTAACCGCTGCGACAGGAATACCTTCGGCATCAAGTAATGAAAAACTCGCCGGTTCAATTTTGATCATGCGGCCATTTAAAAGTTCAATTGAAATTTCAATCTTTGAAATTTGACGAATATACCCCGTGCTACCATTAACCCAGCGCTGCTTAGGATCATTTTGGCGCAACATCACCAACGCATTGGTTTTTACAAAAAGTTCATCGGGTAAAGGCGAGTGTTTTTTTAATTGTTCAATGGCTTTGGCCTTACCCGAATACACCGATTGAAAACAAGTCACATTACCCGGTAATTTTTCAAGTTCCCGACTGTTATAGGCATCTGTTTGAATTCGTCTTGGAAAAAGCCGAGTTCCCTCAAAAATTTCTTCAGGAGTTATCGTTTTCCGATTCAAAAAAGTCTCGACGACATCATTAACTTTACCACGGCGAATATCATTGAGGATCGTGAGAAATTCACCGTCACCACTTCGCATATTTTGCTTTAGTACCACTGCTTGAAAGTTTGTCATCTCCCAAACCGAATCCAAAAAGGCCCAAGACCGAGGCTGGTTTCCTTGTTGAACGGGGGGCAACTGCGCAAAATCTCCAACAGCAATCACTCTCAGTCCACCCCATGGCTCTTCAACCTCGCGACACATGCGACAAATCCTCTCGGCAGCCTGCAACATGGGACCCGACAACATCGAAACTTCATCAACAATAAAGCCTTCAGCATCACGCAATCGCTTACGTAAGCGACGATCGAGGCGAGCTCGCTCCACAGTGGCATCAACTCCTCCCTCCATAATTCCCAGCCCCATAAAACTGTGAAAGGTGCGGCCACCAACTAATACGGCAGCGGCGCCTGTACTAGCTAAAACAGGAAATTTTTTAACGTCTCGGTTTAACATAAAGTGACGGATGATATAACTTTTGCCGCTACCAGCTTCGCCGGTCACAAAAACATTGTATTCACTCTGGAGTAATTCCCAGGCTCGCTTTTGATCCTTGCTAAAAGACTCATTACTCATTTGAGAATATTAGATCACAAATTAGCGATCGGTGCGATGACTTCCAGCGGGTTTATTCTTTTTCCAATGCTGATTATCGCGGCGCTCGCCAGAGCGCTCATCGCGTCTCTGGTAATTTTTTTGGTCATTTTTTTGGCTGCGAATCGGGGGTCTTTCGCCACCAACACCTGCACCAGCAATTCGCCGCGGCGGAGCTTCATCACTACGCCGAGGGGCGCGGTCATCACGATCACGCGCTGGGGGACTACTAAATTCGCGGCGAGGTGGGCGATGTTCATCGCGGCGAGGCGCGCGGTCATCACGGTCGCGGCGCGGGGGACCACTAAATTCGCGGCGAGGCGGGCGATGTTCATCGCGGCGAGGCGCGCGCTCGTCTCGATTTCGGTCTCGGTCTCGGTCTCGGTCTCGATTGCGATCGCGTTTGTCCGAGCCCGACCTGTCCGCTAATTCCGGACGGCCTGGTGATTGTTGCAACATTTTTAGTTTTTCTTGATCTTTGAAAACTTCAGGAGACATCAAAGTTAAGAATCTGCCAACCACTTCTTCAACGGGCATACTACCAATTACGGCTTTCCAATCATCACCTAAATGTTCAACCGCACGAGCAAAAAAAGTTTGCGCTTGAAAGGCGGGCAAGATTTTAGCTACTTTTTTACTGCCAATATCTTTTCGCGTCGGAATTTTGCCTTCTTTAATTTTACTTTTCGTCATATTTTCTATTCGGCCAACGAGATTTCGATGACTGGGTGTCACAAGACTTATGGCGACCCCGGCTTTACCAACTCGTGCGGTTCGGCCAATACGATGAATATAAACATCAAGCTCTCGCGGAATAGAATAATTGATCACATGAGTAATATCTTTAACATCTAAACCACGCGACGCTACATCAGTGCAAATGAGTATAGAAACTTTTCGATCGCGAAACGATTGCATTGTTCGCTCACGATCACTTTGTGTCTTATCACCGTGAAGGCAGTCGACACGGTACCCACGACTATTCAAATAGTGAGTTAGATCGACAACCAAGGCCTTTGTTTGACAAAAAATGAGGCCATAAAATTTTTCGGCCATTTCGATAATTTTCACGAGGATTTCAGGTTTATCACCTTCACGTGTTGGATAAAAAATCTGCTCGACGGTTGTAGATAACATTTCGTTGCGATTGGATTTTACTTGCTTAGCATTTCGTAAGTAGGTATCTGCCACACGAGAAACTTCTCGGTCCATCGTTGCCGAAAATAACCAGATTTGTGATTTTTCGCGCGGAGAGGCTTGTAAAATCGTTTCGAGATCTTCTTTGAATCCCATTGAAATCATTTCGTCAGCTTCATCAAGCACGATCATTTGAACATCTTGAAGTTTAAGTGTTGTGCGCTCCAAGTGATCAATAAGTCGCCCCGGCGTACCTACAACAATTTGCGCCCCATTACGTAGTCCACGGGCTTGGTCCATTAAACTAGCGCCACCATAAACTGGAATTGCTTTGATACCTCTAAATTTACCCAAAAGATTGATTTGACCACATACCTGTAATGCCAACTCTCTCGTTGGACACATGATGAGCCCCTGCACAGATTTTTTTGTTGCATCAATTTTTTCTAACATGGGAATGCCAAATGCAGCGGTTTTACCCGTGCCCGTGGCAGCGATTCCGATAAAGTCTGATGGAGGGCCAAGTAAAATAGGTAACGTCTCGGCTTGAATGGCGCTTGGCTTTTCATATCCAAGTTCATGAACGGCTCTTAATATTTCGGGGCTGAGGCCTAAATCATCGAAAGTATTCACTTTTACTCCATATATGGTCGGTGGGGTTGACTGTGGCGCAAGTTAGTACATTGCCTAAATAATTACTAGTTAAAACTGCCCGAAAGAGATTTTAAGAAAAATTTGCTAATTCTGGAACTTGGTTAAAGTCGCAAACCCCTCAAGCGCAAAGCATTAACAATGACCGAAACCGAACTGAGGCTCATGGCAAGGCTAGCTAGCATGGGGCTTAAAAGAATTCCAAAAAAGGGATAAAGTACACCCGCTGCAACAGGCACACCCAGCGCATTGTAAAAAAATGCAAAGAAAAGATTCTGTCGAATATTTTTCATTGTTTGCTGCGAAAGCCTATGCGCGCGCACGATCCCCATGAGATCCCCTTTTACCAAAGTTACGCCAGCGCTTTCCATCGCAACGTCAGTGCCAGTTCCCATGGCGATGCCAATATTGGCAAGAGCTAGCGCCGGCGCATCGTTGATGCCATCGCCCGCCATAGCTACAATTTTTCTTTGTGCCTGAAGTTTTTTGATAATGTCAAATTTTTGCTCCGGCAATACTTCTGCCATCACGCTATCAATCTTGAGCTCAACTGCTACAACCTGGGCTGTGTGCTGATTGTCGCCCGTCACCATCATGACTTCGATTCCTCGCTCATGAAAATAAGTAATGGCCTCACGAGCTGTCTTTTTAATCGGATCGCGAACGGCAATCACTCCTGCCGGGCGGCCGTCAATCGCAACGAGCATTACACCGTGGCCTTGCTTTTGAAGCTCCTCAGCCATTGGCGAAAGCTGATCAGTAACCACATTAAATTTTTCTAACAATTTTTTATTGCCTACTAATACTGTTTTATTTTCGAGTTCACCTCTGACACCCATGCCCGCGATGGAATCAAATTTTTGTACTAAAACATTTTTTAAATTTCGCTCTTTTGCTCCTTGAATTATAGCGTCAGCCAGTGGGTGCTCGCTGGCCTTTTCAAGTGAAGCCACGAGTTTTAAAAGATAATCACTTTCAAATTCACTCAGAGCTTTTACTTCAGAAAGCTTGGGCTTGCCTTCTGTTAAAGTTCCCGTCTTATCGATTACGAGAGTGGTGATTTTTTCCATCACTTCTAATGATTCCGCATTTTTTATGAGTACGCCGTAAGACGCGCCTTTTCCAATTCCCACCATAATCGACATGGGGGTAGCCAATCCTAGTGCGCACGGACAGGCAATTATAAGTACAGTTACGGCACAAACCACGGCATAGGATATCGAAGGCGAGGGTCCAAAGAAAAACCAGACAACTGAGGATATAAGCGCTATTCCAATAACCACTGGCACAAAAAAACTTGAGACCATATCTACAAGTTTTTGAATAGGGGCACGACTTCTTTGCGCTTGAGATACCAACTTTACAATTTGCGCGAGTAACGTATTTGAACCCACCCGCGTTGCCTGCATAATAAAGCTGCCGGAACCATTTACCGTGGCGCCGGTTACGGCACTATCCAAAAGCTTTTCAACCGGCATGGGCTCGCCGGTAATCATGCTTTCATCAACCGTACTTTTTCCTTCAATTATTTTGCCGTCAGTGGGTATTTTCTCTCCGGGCCGAACACGAAGGTTATCGCTGACCTGAATTTGACTAATAGGAGTATCTACTTCGGACCCATCAGCTTCAATTTTGCGAGCGGTTTTGGGAGAAAGTCCCAATAAGGCCCTTAATGCCTGACCGGTTTGATTACGAGCTTTAAGTTCCAGAACCTGACCCAAAAGAACGAGAGTCACGATAATTGCCGCAGCCTCAAAATAGACTGCAGGTTCGCCACCATGAACTCGCAATTCCCTAGGAAATAAATCAGGAAAGAAAGTGGCAATAACACTATAAATATAGGCTACGCCTGTTCCGATGCCTATGAGAGTGAACATATTTAGATTTCGGCTTTTTAGCGACATCCAGCCACGCATAAAAAATGGCAAGCCACCCCAAAGCACTACAGGCGTTGCCATAATAAATTGGATTTTGGCGCTGAGGTGCCCCATGGCTAAAACCATTAATGGAAGACTCAGTGCCACAGAAATTTTTAAGCGTAATGTGATGTCTTTGAGTTCTGGATTAACTACTTCCTCGAGGCTAACTTCTTCGGGCTCGAGTGCCATGCCACAAATAGGACAATTGCCAGGCCCTTTTTGACGGATTTGGGGATCCATGGGACAGGTGTAAATGGTTTCCTTATCTACAGTTGCTGAACTTGAAGAAGTGGGATTTAGATACTTCTCAGGGTTAGCAATAAATTTACCTTGGCATTTTGAATTACAGAAATAATAGGATTTGCCCCCATATTGGCTGCTACCGCCTTTTGCGGTTGCTGGATCTACTTTCATGCCACATACAGGATCTATCAACATCTGCCCAAAGTGCACGCACCTGTTTAAAAGGTCAAGAGAAGGTCAAAGGAAGTTCAAGCAAGTCCCTATAATTTTTTCTGTTTCATTTGACAGCAATCAATATTATACCCAGTATTGCCTTTAAATTTTTTGAGAGGATTCATGCCATGAAATCAGTAACTGAATTTGCGAGTTTCACACTAAAACAAGCCCTTACTTCTAAAACGGCCCTTACTGCTGAAGGCAAAACGCCCGAAGAAATCCAAACGGGCCTAGGCGCTACTTTTAAATTCGAAGGCGACAAACTAAAGCATTTTATTAACGCCATTGATGTTGCCGAAAAAAATCTCGAAAATCTCAAGCGCGTGTTAGTTGTTACTTTTGCAGAGGGTGAAAGCGTTCCAGCTAAAGCCGCTAAAGTAGAAGAACATTATTATATGCCCGAATCGCTTGTTGTACCTTTTATCAAACCACCCTCACCCAAAGGTAAAGGTGGACGCGGCGGAGGTCAAGGTGGTCGCGGTGGTGGTGGTGGACGTGGCGGTGGTGGCGGAGACAGACGAGGCCCCCCAAAAGATAAAGGCGCTAAGGATGCCAAAGGCGCCAATCCGGGAGCTCCTGCTGCTAAAGCTGTTGAACAAAAAAAGGATCAATCTAGTTAGTCTTTACCGAACTTGCCCGTCGCCATCGATAATCCAGCGGGGAGTAGTTAATTCGCGAAGTCCAACCGGTCCCCGCACGTGAATTTTTTGAGTGCTAATACCAAGCTCGCCCCCCAAACCAAACTCAAAACCATCTGTAAATCGAGTCGAAGCATTCCAATAAACGGCCGCCGCATCGACCTCATTTTGAAAATTCCGAGCTTTTTTTTCAGAACTTGTCACAATGGCTTCGGAGTGTTTTGAGCCGTGTCGCTCAATATGCTCAATGGCGCTATCCAAATTAGAAACAATACGACAATTCATGATAAGATCAAGATACTCTGTATCCCAATCCGCTGGCGAAGCCAACTGTACACGTGATTCATTTTTTAAAATACTTAGGCTCGCCTGGTCCACTCGCCAGGTTAATTTTACGGATTCGGTTGCCTGGTAAAGCTTAGGAATAAAATCCTTAGCGCAATTTTGGTGAACGAGAACTGTCTCTAGAGCGTTACACACACCGGGCCTCTGAGTTTTTGCATTTGCTACAATTCGCACCGCCATTTCGAGATCGGCGTCTTCGTCTACATAGGTATGGCATAGACCACGATCATTTTTAATAATTGGCATAAGAGCATGACTCTGCACAAAATCTATTAATTTTTCTCCACCTCTCGGAACAACGACATCGATAAGATTTTTTCTTTTTAGCAAATTCTCGACGATGCCTCGGTCATAATCTTGCAAGCCATAGAATACCGAAAACTCCACGCCACTTTCTGAAAGGGCATTAGCCATTAACCCATAAATTACTTTGCTCGTGGCGCCTGAGTCTGACCCGCCGCGAAGTATTATTGAATTCCCGGATTTAAATGCGAGCGAAAAGGCCTCAAGAATCACGTTTGGTCGGGACTCAAAAATCATAAAGATAAGACCCAAAGGAGAACGCACCCGCTTCAGTCTTAAATTATTAGAAAGAGTTTTTTCATCGATGACTTCACCGACGGGATCAGTGAGGTTTGCCACTTCCCTCAGACTTTGCACCATAGCCAACACACGGTCTTGATCTAGCGCAAGTCGGTCACGAAATGCGGCTGTTGTGTCTTTGGGTAGCTGTTTTAGATCAATGAGATTTGCGCTCAAAATTGTCGGAGCTTCGCTTTCTATAATCTCTGCTAGTTTTATTAACGTTTTGTTTTTTCGCGCAGCACTTAATCCTCGCAGCTGACGGTTTCCTTGGCGGAGAGACACGAGCGCCTGCTCCATTTCGCTATTTGTTTTCATAGAGTCCACCTATTTGAGTGCCGACCGACCGGTCAGAGGCAATCTCTAACAGATTTTTAGGAGAGTCACCACGCACCAAATGGCAGACGACACCTGAGCGACTCGCTCTACGGACAGCCAAAAGTTTTGAAAACATTCCGCCCGTGCCTTGCAGAGATTTAGATTTTTTGCGAGCTAAGCGAAGGTCTACTTTACTAATTCGGCGCCGATAATTGATCAACTTAGCTCTCTTATTCTTTTTGGGATCATCATCGAAAAGACCGTCTACATCCGTCATCAATACCAAACGTTCGGCTTTCATCATGATGGCTACTTGCGAGGCCAATGAATCATTGTCACCAAACTGGATTTCTTCGGTGGCAACAGCATCATTTTCATTGAGTATTGGAGTGACCTTCCAGCGTAAGATTTCATTGAGCGTATTTTGTAAATTTCTCCGCCGAGTGCGATCTCGCATGTCTCCCGCTGTTAACAAAACCTGAGAGCCCAATAGGTTTAATTTATGAAGGGCCAGATTATACTGTTCCATTACCAACGGTTGCCCAATGGCACTTAGTGCCTGCTTTTGCTGAAGTTTACGATTCAGTTTTTTAAACTTGGTGCGATTCACAGCCCAGGAAATGGCTCCTGAAGTCACCCAAATAACTTCGATTTTATGTTTGCGTCTTAACTCATCAACTTGCCGCATCCAACTCAGTAAAAGGAGAGGACCACCATCGCACACCATTTTACTACCTGCCTTAATCACCCACCTCCGTAACTTTTTCATGTTGCTGGTCCCTTCTCAGGTCTCTTCTCTGGTCTCGTAAAAACTTTGACCCGATTTATTCCGCCATCTGGAAAAACCACGACTTTCACTTGTTTGATCTCCTCTGTATTTTTTGGCTTAAACTCTACCACATTACCGGCATACGCTTTGACGTTTGTTTTTGTCACTAAAACAACCCAGCCATTTTTAGATAATCCCTCTATGCTTAATTCGCGAGGGTTATTGTTTTTAAAGTAGGTAAAATCTATTTCGATACGGCTAATTTTTGCGGGTCGACCCAGTTCAATAATCACATCTTCGAAATGATCTGCTTCTCGACTGCGCGCAGATTCAAAACCATCGAACATGTTGATTGGCGGATAGGGTGAAATAATTTGAGAAGCCGGACCATAATGCTGATTCGACACACTAATTATTTTTCCGCCGTAAGCCTGGCTGGCAATATCTATTTCGATGCCAGACGAAAAACGTGGTGCTCCCTTAAACTGAGGTGTGAGCGGCTTATTAGTGTGAGGAATGCCTTCACTAAAAATCTGGTTTTTTGGCTGTTCCGGGAGCTCATCTTTGTAGAGACCCAATCGGGTTAATCCTCCGTCAGGAAACATCGAAACTTTAATAGTCGTAAAAATCGATTTATTAGCCAGCGATAGGAGAAATTTAATGGCATGTCCATTTAACTCAGTTTTCGCGATAATTCTCTGCCACTGCCCTTGACTGTCGAGACCTTCGATTTCCACTGCCTCAGCGTGATTCCCGAGGTGATATTTTGTGGATAGAGAAACCTGAGAAATTGTTGACGGTTTTTTTAACTCAAAAATGAGATAGTCGTTTGAATTAGGGTTATGACGTACAGATTCCCAGCTATCCATTATTTTTCCTTGACGGCCATAAAGCTCAGAATCAAATGTCGGCAAGTGCGGAGATAAAAGATTTTCAGCTCGGGCAAAGCCTTGATTGCTGGTCTCTACGATTTTACCGCCTACGGCGAGATTTTTTGAAGCGAGGGGGTCAAGCGGGCCCTTTTGTTTGATCACTTCCGGCAAATCTGGCTCAAAGGCATCAAACAGTAAATTTTTATAGGCTCGATTGACTACTTCCTCAGGCGGGATATTTAAGAGTTCAAATTTATTCAGAAATTTATTTGTGTCGACACCTTTTAGGTTAAGTTCCTTAAATATTAATTGCGCTACTTCAGAAATAAACAAGACCCCATTAAAATCACCAGTGCACAGCACCACAAACCCAGTGCCGCTATCGGGGCCATCAAAGCAGTGAACAAAAACCGATCGGAACCCATCATTCGCGCCCTGATGTAACATGAGGCGATTAGGGCCAGCTTCGGCTATAAAAACACCGAGCCCCATTTTTGCTCCTATGAACTTAAAACTTCCAACGTCTGCACCGTGTAACATCTCTATCGCAGTATTATGAGAAATGGGGCCCGCGCCGTCTAACGATTTATAGGCGCCAGTGAGGCACCCTAAAAATCGCGACATGTCAGTGGCAGTACCTAGGACGCCCGCCGCAAAAGCGGGGAACATTTTTTCCATATTAGGAGCAGGCACTGGTGCAAAGCTTAAATTTTTTAAATCTAACTTGTCAAAAAACGTTTTGGTAATCTCAACAATAGTTTTTCCTTCTAAAGCTTCGATAAGATGTTGGAGCACTAGAAATCCGCCGCCAGAATACTGAAATCTCGTGCCCGGCACATTGGTCACGACAATCGGGTCAAGCAACTCACGTACATTTGGCATTTTTTCTGCTGTTGGCACTCCGTTGACGTAATGCATGTTTAGCGCTGTGTGATTCATAAGGTGACGGAGCGTAACCTCAGCAGACTTTATGCGAAATGCAGATTCTGTTTTTTCTAACAAAGAATCCACGGGAGTATCGAGAGAAATATTTTTATTGTGAAAGTATTCGACGGCAAAACAACTGGACAACGTTTTACTTAAAGACGCATATTGAAACCAGGTTTGCTCGGTCGCCCCACCAAAACAAAGCAATTGCCCACTTCCCCCCGGCAATGAAACACTGACTGCGGCATCTCCAATATTGTGCATAGCTCGCAATCTCTCGATTTGCTGATGAAGGCTTTGCTCCGCTTGAGTTTTTAATCGCTTAAGGCTAATTTCCCAAAGCGCAGACTTGGCATTGATCAATTCTTGTGAAGCCGTATTTTCGAGGCGCGTCCTAAGCGCTGACACTATTTCTTTTCCAGATTTGTTTTTTGCAGAAATTAAAAACTTTACTCCAAATTTTTGCAGGTATTTAAAACCAAGATCGGCTAACTCGGACTTAATTTTATTGTCCTCATTCAGCACCAGCGCCTGCTCATTTGATGCCATTTCATCAAGTGTTTTCTTATTCTCGCCAATGTCACCATGAAAATACGCGGCGGCCTTAACTTCATCCAAAGTAAAGTTGTTTATAAGTTTTTCTGCCAGCGCTAAATCAACCGATATATTTTGGGCCATCGTCTTTGCAAAAACAAGATTGCCGCAAATTAAAAAATAGTAATTAAAGCGCTCTATATATGAATTCAAAGCAAGTTTGCCGGGATCTATCTTACTCAATGCCAAAAGAGGATCTGCTTCTTGCCTAATCGAGTCCACTGTAAATGACATTAAAAGCTCAGTCGCAAATTCAACTGGCGCCGGGCTAGTCATTAGTTCAATCATTAGCCTCATGGCCACTGGGTACCATTTTTCAGTCCGCTCATTCCACTTAACCTGTACGATTTTTTTTGAGTTCGAAAGATCTTTGCGTATAAATATCATCTCTTCATGCGCAATTTTCAAAAATTCCTCTAGATTAAAGCGACCGTGGTGCAGCTCATGCCAGACCTCCCACCGGGAGCGTTCGGCCGTAGCCAAATCATCCATTACTCGTACCGGCACACCCTCTATTTCGGCTGGTAACGCCACACAACCATTGCCACTTAACCAATCCGTCAAATACTGCAGAGACTGAAACACATTGTAACGAATTTCATCGGGATGATTATTGGCAATAAACGTCGATTCTTTAATATCGGCGACAATCAATGACCTTGCATAGAGCGGGTCATTGACGTCGAGTCCCGCCAAATCGCGGGCATGGATAAACTCCCTAATTTCCTTATGGTATTTTTTATCTAAAAGGCAGGTGACCAAGGTATCTAGTTTTGATTTATCACCTGACTGATAAAATTTCCAGCTTTCAACTATGGCCAGTGCACACCGAATAAAATCGGGATGTGCCACCCAAAAACCTGAGAGATTTCTTTTAAGCTCGGTAACGACATCTTTTATAAAACCCTTTATGGCAATTTGGTATGAGGGACTAAACAGATCACTATCCATTGGCAGAACGCCGTACATTCCACCAATTTTGACTCCACCACGCGAACCAACAACCTGTGCCAGCAAATCATGTGAAGCCTTAATATATTTAATTACTATATCTGGATCAGCTTTAACAGGAATCCGATAGTTAGCATCATTCTTAAACAAACGAGCGGCGGAGCTTAAATAATCGTGCCAGCCTAGAGAGGCGCCAGCAAAATAAGGGTAAAGTGCATCCATGATTTCATTGACACGAAAAATCGCCCGAGGATTTTCTAGAACGACAAACAGCCTGATGGCGCCCTTTTTATACTCGGGGTGGAGTTTTTGAATCATCGCCTCTGCAGTGTCGCACATCAAGTAAATATATCGGGCCTCTTCTTCATTTTCGAGCTTAGGCACATAAAACGATAACGCTTGTTCGTTATGCCAATTCTCAAAAAGATGAAGAGCAAAATCGTAAAGGTGAAGCGGCAGCGGATTGTCTCGATATAGCAGAAAAGTACAGGGTAAAGCTAAACCCGGGAATCGCTTAATAGGGAGAGCGAGTCGTCCCTTTTCTAGCGCATATTTTTTTTGTGTTTTGGGATCGGTATACTCAAGATCGCCAGCAAAACACCTGGTAAGATTTTCACCGGCCGCAACTAAATCAGCTCTAAGTGGCGTCTTAGAATCTTCATCGTCGGCACCCCACTTGGGATTACTCAAGTGGGTTGAAAGTAGTTCCGATACGATTTCAGGTTCGTCCTTGGTTTTTCTATAAAAGGCATTCATGGCATTTATAGAAAGTTTGGCATCATCTGGCGGACCAAATAAAGTCACGTGGTGACCCTGTAAAAAATCGGGCAATTGCGCAATAGGTTTACCGCCACCACTTTTTGCATAAAAATCATTTTTGGGGCCGATAACGATTCGGCCATTTGCATCCTCATGGCCAATAATTGTTTCGTATTGAGGAGATATAAAATCGATACCAAGGTTTTTATTGAGCTCATAACAAGCGCGGGTTCGCTGATCGATAAAGTGACGATCAGTTTTTCTCTGGTTTAAAACTTGATTAAGATTCTCTTTTAGCTGGTCGTATAATTCACACAAAAATTTTAACGATTCTTTATTCTCAAGTCCTCCTCCTTTTCCGACTTCCATCAACTCAGATACGCCGACAACTGGACGGCTTTCGCGCTTCAAATAATTCAATAACGCATCTGTCACATAGTCTTGATAGTAAGGAATCTCTCTTGTTTTCAGATTTCAGCTACCTCTATAAGTGGAGTAGCCAAACGGATTCAAGAGTAGTGGCACGTGATACTTGCGGCCAACATCTGTTACCTTAAATACGACTGGTACTTTTGAGTAAAAATAATCTTTAGTTTGTTTTTTGAGATATTCTTCCACCTCAAAAACAATTTTATAAATGCCCATAGCAATTTCGCACTCAAAGGAGCATCGCCCGTCAGAGTTGGTTTTTCCAACCGCTAACTCCGCCCACGAGTCCCCATTTCTAAACCTTAACTTAACGGGTATGCCTGCGGCTGGCACGCCCTTACTTGTGTCTAAAATATGTGTGCTTATCATGTCACTCCCTTTTGAAGGTAAACTCAATATCCTGATCTTTAGTTACTGATATCTCTTTTGTCTGAACGCCGAACACTTCGTGCCAAATTTCAAGTGCATAGTTCCCATAAGGTAAATCCTTAATCAAAAACTCGCCAGTATCATTAGTAACGCTAAAAAAGGGGTGTTCTATAACGGCAATATAGGCACTCATCCAGGGATGTACACTACACTTTGTTTGTAAAAATACTTCGGGTTTCATAAATACTTTAGTAAAGCGATCGTTTTTTTGTGGCATTGAAATATTAAACTCTTCATTGTTTTTGGTAAGCGCTCGCACATTGTGAAATAAAGAATCACTATTAATAATTTCTATTTTTTGGCCAACTCGAACACCAATCACCCTTGGTTCATAGAGACAATCTATTTGATCCAAGAGTACGGGAGTCTCGGGCACATCGCCAAAAACTTTGCCTTCAAGCCCCTTGGTGATTCTTATCAGTACATTTTTTATCCTACCGTTATTAACCACAACTTCATTTGAAAAAGTCTCGCCCTCGCGGCCCTGCCTACACTCCAATGGTAACTGCAACTTTTCGCCCACCGGTACTGGTCCTACAAACTTTACAACACCTTTAACATTTGCCGTTGGACCAAGATTTTCTACAGAAACTTTAGCCGAATATGTTTCTATGGGAACAAGTGTCTTCTGCTTGGTAAAAAACATAACTCCCAAAATCAACACGACCCCGACGGCAGCGAATATTTTCGCACGAATAGGGTTTTGCAGACGAACTACAAAATACTCACGAATCGCAGCACCAGCCGCGCTGATAACTAATAGAATGAGCCAGTTGAAGTTATGACCATAGGTCATCGGAAAGTGATTGCTGAGCATTATGAAAATCACAGGTAAGGTAAAATAGGTATTGTGAGTCGATCGATTCTTAGCGTTCTTGCTCCACTCTTGATTTACCGTCTCGCCAAGCTTTGCGGCCTCAACCATTTTAAGTTGACGAGGAATGATTCGCAAAAACACATTAGCGGTCATCCAGGTACCAAGCATGCCACCAACATGAATATACGCAGCTCTACCGCTGAGAGTATGACATAAAAAGTAAGACATACCCACAAACCACAACAAAGTTAGCAAGTGCCCAACTATAGGTTTATTTTTAGCAAGTTTACTTTCCCATAAAAAATCATAATACAGCCAGGATACCAGCATCGATGCCACACTTATGCCAACGGCCTGCCAGTAAGTGACCTGTGAAACCGACGAATCTAAAAGAAAAGTACCATTACCGGTATAAAAAACCAGAATGACTAAAAAAAGTCCGCTGAGCCAGGTCCAATACGACTCCCATTTAAACCAGTGCAAATGATTGGGAACCCTTGTCGGACCCATGAGATGTTTTTTAACTTGGTAAAATCCGCCGCCGTGGACCATCCAGAGTTCATTATTTTGAAGCGTACGATCGAGCCACATGAAAAAGAATGAAGCGCCAATCCACGCCATGGCGACAGTGATATGAAGCCATCGACCTAATAAAAGCAGCCACTCAAATATTTCTTGATCCAATTTAAAATCCCTTAGGTATCTCTAAAAAAAGAATAGTGAATTTGCCTCTAAGGTACCAGTTTCTTTTTAAAGAAGCACTGCGAAAGAGTGGGCGTAATGTAGCAGCAACTTTGTTTGCCGTCGGTGCTTTCTTAAGACTGCAAACTCTAATCAAGCACTAAATGCACGAACTTTAAATACCTAAGTTCGTGACAGGCATGGGGAAAGGGATGATCAATGCCCTGACCCGACACTCGCAGGATCTGCCCCGTTCTTCGCGAATTTGAAAGGGCCTCATCAACTATTTCAAAAAAATCATTAAATGAAACATGGCTGGAGCAAGAACTTAAACTTAGCGCACCTCCCGAATTTACCCGTTGTGCCGCCGCCGCAAAAAGTTCGACATATTTTAATTTTGCCATTTCCCTTTGATTTTCGGCATGACCCATCGAGGGCGGGTCCACAATAATGTGGTCCCACATTTCACGTGGGCCATTTAAATACTCAAAGACATCAACGCAAAGACCTGTGTGTTTAGATTTATCAAGTCCATTAAGCGCCCAGTTTTCTTCTGCCATATTGATGGCACCACGTGATACATCAAGGCTTGCCACTCGTTTTGCGCCGCCAAGACCTGCGTAAACAGAAAAACCACCGGTATAACTAAAAAGATTTAACACACTTTTACCGGCACACAAATGACGTATGTGGTTTCGATTCTCTCTTTGATCTAAAAAAAATCCGGTCTTTTGACCCTTTTCGATATTCACTTTAAAATGAACGCCATTTTCTTTGATCAGCACTTCATTCTCAGTCGAATCGCCTGCAATATGTTCCGTCGTTCGTTCCGTATTCCGCCGAGTTTTTTCAATCACTGTTTGACATCCCGAACGACTGAGCAACCAGTCGGCCACAAACTTTTTATCCCAAAACTCGCTAGGACCCTGTCCGTCAAACTGTAAAACTGCTACCGGTCCATAAATATCACAAACAAGTCCCGGCAAAAGATCTCCCTCACCATTAAATAAACGATAAGAATTAGTGTGCTCTGCCCTCACGCTATTTCTAATATTAAAGGCGCGCACAAACCGTTTTTCAAAAAATATATTTGTGGGCGCCGCTTTTGCCGTACTCAAAATACGAAGAGAAAGCGGGCCATGAGGATCAAAAATTGCCCAGGCAAACTCGCCCTTAGGATCTGCAACTTCGCAAAGTTGCGCTCGCTCAACCATTCCTGGTTGCAAAATCGCTTCTTTATAAACCCATGGGTGGCCACGCATGATGGTCTTACGAAGACTCTTTGACAGCTTGATTTTCAGCTTTGACATAGAAAGGACTTTTTGCATCAACTGACGGCAGTTGGCAAGGGAGTTTTACTTTCTACAAACGGCTCTTACGTGGTATGACCAAGCTCGAGGTAAATTCACTTGGACAATCCTAAATTTGAAATTGTAACAACTACCACTGGAGCGATTTCTATTCGTAACATCGAAGTAAACGAAATCATGCACAATCCCGTCGGCCCCTGGATTGAGGCCAACGCACTTTACATAGATCAATCTAACCTCAAGCAGCGCTTAACTGAATCTGCCACTGAAGAATTAGTAGTATTTGATGTTGGCCTAGGTGCTGCGGCTAACGCTCTTGCTGCTATATCTTGCGCTAGAACTCGTGCTCTCCGACTCATAAGTTTTGAAAGAGATTTAGAACTTCTCAAGTTTGCCCATTATCATACAGCAAAGTTTGAACACTTCAGGGGATTTGAGGGAGCTATTGAGGCAATCTTAACTCAAGGCTATTGGTCTAACCAGAAAGTATTTTGGGAACTTCGCCAAGGTGAATTTTTAGAAACCATCGCTACTGAAGTTCAAAGACCTCACCTTATTTTCTTTGATCCCTATTCTCCAAATGTGAATCAAGAGATGTGGACCAGCAAGTGTTTTGAAAAAATTCGCAGGATATCTCGCGAGTTGAAGGACGGAGGCACATCGCTATATACATACAGTCAAGCCACACGCGTCCGGGTCGCACTCATTAATGCCGGGTTTTTTGTTGGATATGGTAAATCTACGGGACTAAAAACTCAGACCACTGAAGCAGCTACTGATATTTCGATGTTGAAATCACCCCTAGATAAACCATGGTATGATAGGTGGCAGCGCTCAAATGCTCGCTACCCCTACGACTGCAAAATAGAACAACAGGCAAAATTTGATACGCAAATCGAAAAATATTTTTCTAACTTTTCTAACTTTTAAAAGGCATCTTACCGAGGTAGTCTTTTTTTCCGACGTCGACTCCGTTATGTCGTAAAATCGAATATGCAGTAGCCATATGAAAATAAAAATTAGGAATGGCGTGTTGAAACGCAAACTCTTCGCCAGTGAGATACTTTCCCTCCCAGCGCGGCTGGGAAATTCGTCGGCCCTCTGATTCCAGAAAATCTTTAGCCGTTAGAGTTTCTAAAAAAGAAACCACACTGGCAATTCGAGCTCGGAGCTCAGGAAGACTTTTTTCGGTGTCAGGATGAACTGGCGCGTCTATGCCAGTCAGACGGGCGGCACAGAGCTTGGCGGTATCGCAGGTTATCTGTATCTGCTTTACTAAATTAAACTGATCGGGAGCGAGCCGCGCCTGAAGTAAAACCTCCATCTCAAACTTTTTTGCTTCTGCATATTGGGCACTCTTGTCAAGAATGGCCGATAGATTTTTAAGCATTTTTATGTGTTGAGGAATTGTAATCTCGTAAAGCATAGAACCTCGCTATTTCTGAGTTGCCAATGTGGGTCGAGTTTAATACTAGTAAATGGATTATTACAAGGAGCAATCATGATTCGAAAGATTCCGTTTCTTTTAGCGATTTTAGGAATAATTGGCGGAGTGTTTATTGCAATTCTGTTCGGACTTAATGAGGATATATTTAAAGATAAAATTAAATCTGGTCTTGAAAAAAACGTTAAAATTCAACAAATTGAAGACCCCGCAAAGCGTGCCGATAAAATGACTTCCGAAGCTGATAAAAATTGGCGGTATTACCAGCGCTTTCACTTTCACGCCAACGGAATTTCGGCGATGATGATGGGTCTATTATTATTTCTAAAGCGCCTTAGGGCTCCCATGCGGTTAGTCACAATATCTTCGTTTGCTGTCGCCCTCGGCGGGTTCTTTTATCCTTTTCTTTGGCTGTTCGCAGGAATATACGGCCCCGAAATGGGACGCGCCGAAGCTAAAGAGGCCTTTGCGATTTTTGGCTATATGGGCGGATTATTTTTATTGGGTGGCCTCAGCACCTTTGTTCTTGCCTGTCGCTACGAGATAAAAGATTGAATTTTCAAATATGATTATTTACATCGACGCCGATGGCTGCGCAGTTAAAGACGAAGTTTATAAAGTAGCGGCCCGATATAAGTTAAAAGTTAAGCTGGTGGCCAACAAAGCTCTGACAATTCCTTTAGACGCAAATATTGAAATGCAAGTAGTGTCAGGTTCGTTTGATGCCGCTGACGACTGGATCGCAGAAAATATTGGCGTTGGTGACATTCTCGTGACGTCAGACCTTTTACTGGCCGATCGGGCCATTAAGCGCGCAGCTCGAGTACTTGGCCCTAAAGGACGCGAGTTAACCGAAGAAAATATTGGCGATATCCTTGGTACGCGCGAACTCATGTCACACTTACGAAATCTAGGCGACACCAAAACAGGTCCTGCACCGATGACAAAAATGAATCGTTCGCAGTTTTTATCTACACTTGACCAAATCATTCAGTCCCTCTTAAAAGGTAAAAAATGAAGAAATTACTCTTAGGGCCCCCCTATATGTTATTTGAGAAAATTGATATCACCGAAGTTTAAAATCTGTTAAGAGTGAGTCAAATGATCCAATTTTCTGATTTCAAACTACCGGAGCCGATCGAGAAATCCATTCGCAATCAAGAGTGGATTACGCCCACCGAAATTCAGGCTCGAACGATTCCCGTGGCTCTTCAATATCAAGATCTTATTGCTTGTGCTCAGACGGGCTCTGGCAAAACAGCGGCATACTGTATTCCTATAATTACCCGTCTTAGCGAAAATCTCGAGGCCTCGGCTTTAGTTTTGGCACCCACGCGCGAACTGGCGCAGCAGATTGGCGATGTGATCAGAGATTTGACTTCTTTCATTCCAGGCTTTACGCACGCCTTAATAATTGGTGGATCTGACATGAGTCGGCAAGTAAACTCTCTTCGACGAGGACCTCGGATCATTGTGGCTACACCAGGGCGGCTCAACGATCATTTGCGCCGGGGTTACTTGTCGCTAAAAAACACTAAGTTTTTGGTGCTTGATGAAGGCGACCGCATGATCGATATGGGATTTGCTCCTCAACTTAATGAAATTCTAAAATTTTTACCCAAACAGCGACAAACTATGCTTTTCTCTGCCACGATGCCTGCAAAGGTCAGAAAGTTAGCCGAAAGTTATCTTGCTAAACCAGTGTCAATTACGGTCGGACCCGAATCACAGCCAGTTGATAAAATTCGCCAAAAGGCCATCAGAGTTACGATGGAAAATAAAAATGACCAGCTAATGATTGAGCTTAATGCTAGAAAAGGCTCAGTCATCATTTTTGCCAGAACCCAAAAACGTACGGATAAAATAGCCAGGCATCTTTTATCCTACGGATATTCAGTTGCTGCACTTCATGGTGGTCGAACACAGGGCCAGAGAAACCAAGCATTAAAAGGTTTTCGCGACGGAAAATTTCGTATACTAGTAGCGACGGACATTGCCTCACGTGGCATTGACGTACCCGACATCGCCCTTATTGTGAATTATGATTTACCAATGTTCGATGAGGATTACGTTCACCGTGTCGGCAGAACCGCACGCGCCGGTGCCAGTGGCGAGGCAATTACACTTCTATTGCCAAACGACTACAAGGCCTGGCAAAGCCTCGCGCAAAAATACAAAATTAAAGGTGGTGATATCTTAGAAAGAAATCATCAGCGGAAGGGCGCTCGCTCATCCCATCACCCCAGGCATTAATTTTTAAACTAAAGTGCTAAACCAGAGTAGATACAAAAAAACCATCTTTTTTAAAGATGGTTTTTTCAATTGCTAAAATTTTAATTTCGCGCAAAGTACTAAAAACTAGTAACGATTTCTACCGAAACCGCCGCCGCTGGGGCGATTGTTGTCTCTGCTAAAACCACCACCGGCACGATTTGTACGTGGAGCTTGGGGTTTTGCTTCGGAAACAGTAACTTTACGTCCTTCAATTTCAGAACCGTTAAGTTTTTCGATAGCTGCATTAGCTTCTTCGTCTGTTGACATTTCAACAAAACCGAAACCTTTGCTGCGTCCAGAATCACGATCTGTGATTACGTTCGCTGACTCAACGTTACCGTATTGAGTGAAAAGATTCTGAAGTCCTTCAGAATCGAGTGAGTATGATAGATTGCCTACGTATAGCTTTTTACCCATGATGCCTCCTTATTTGGCCGGGGTGCCGCGATGGAGACTGGAACAAAACGCTCAAGGACTCGTATCTGCGACTAAGTTAAACCTGTCGGGCAATGTACCAGATTCATCTTAAAATCGGAACAAAAATCTAGCACATCATGTATCTCATTGAAAATACACAGTTTTTATCATTCTGAAGGCCTAAGTTTTCCGACAATCACTAGCGCTACCAAACTTGAACCGACTGCAATATAGCCCGCTTTATCATAGTGAAGTAAAGTTCCGTCAGAACTTTTCACGATCAATTGCCCCGCAATAAAACTGGCAATGCCAGAGGCCAATTGTTGAAACGAAGCTGAGATACTCATAAAACTTCCGCGATATTTAGGTGTAGCGGAAGCAGAAAGCATGGCCATTGCTGGCACCATGCGACCACTCATCGTCAAAAAAAAGGAACTGGTAATTATTAATAGTAGCCACTCCGGCTGACGCCCAAGATTTGTGATAATAAAAATTGGAATCAAAGATAGAACAAGTGAAATTGCGAACACCGGCTTTTTGCCATATTTGTCGGAAAGTCTACCAGCGGTGGGAGAAGCAATCATGGAAACCAAACCACCAATTAAATAGACAAAAGCCAAGTGACTTTCAGAAAGACCCACGTTGGCGACAAATGAAGGACTCAAGAATGGAATAATAGTAAAGTGGCCCACAATTAATGAGAACATAAATACCAAAGCCCACATCTGATGCGGAGATTTAAAAATATGTATTATCGAATTCCAAGCAGGCTCACCATGAGGACCCTTAAGGTGCGCAGTCATCGTTGGAATTGCTTTAAACGCTAACAGCCAAACCATAACTGAAATCGTAGCCAAAAATATAAAGGGGGCATGCCAACTTATTTGGTTCGCAAGTAACAATCCGAATGGCACTCCAAAGACGGAGGCTACAGAAAATGCACCCATGACAAACCCTAGTGCGGTTCCCCTCCTCTGGTAATCTATCGTATCACTTATTATTGAAAGTACGGTCGACGTCAAAATCCCACCAAAAATCCCCGTGATCGAGCGTGCGATTAAAAGCCAGTAGTAACCGGGAGAAGCGGCGCACATAAAGGTACCCAAGGCAAAACCAAAATAGAAAAATAAAAGCGCCTTTCTGCGATCAATATTATCCAAAAAAAATGACGCCAAGAAACTGCTGATGGCAGCACTAAAGGTATAACTAGATACTAAAAGGCCAAACTGCTCAGGTGAAATTTGGAATAAACGCATCAGCGTTGGACCCAAAGGCATGATAACCATAAAGTCGACGATGTGACTAAATTGCACAACTGCGCAAACTGCAATAAGGCTTTTTTCTTTTCGAGAAAACAGAGCGGCTGACATAGATTACAGTTTAGTCCTCTTTTAGGAGGAGGGGTCACAAGTTTGTGTTATGGACGTGACCTAGGGTGAGGTCGTGTTCGCTTTATTTAGAATCAACTGGCTAAATTCCACAGTGAAAATCAGCCTCAAGGCTAACACTAAAAGGATGCGGTTTTGAAGCGATAAAGTCAGTAACTCTAACCGCAATAATTTTGCCACAAATTTGACTGGCTTTTTTGAATAAGACCCCTTCTGCCAATCTGAATCCATCTTCTTCTGTCATGTAAGCGGTGGGAATAATTTCCTTTAAATGAAAATCACCATCGGCGGCTTGCGCTTGACCAAACGTCATTAAGGTAACAAAAATATTTAAAATCAGTAGTTTCATTTCGACCTCCGGGTTTTGGTTTACCACTCTTCACAGAAGAACTCTATAACCATCCTACTTATAAATATAATTAATAAATTATATAATTGTAGTAGGTTTTATTTATATTACATGCACTTAAATTTCATCTCGACAGTATAAGCTTTGCCAAGAGCGGCATCGGCGACGGCTCCACCCAGACCCACTATTCCACCGAGATTTGATTCTCGTCTTCCGCCCATTACATAGGTTGCGCCACCAGCAACTTTGGCCACGTTACTGAGTCTTTTGCCATCTTTGTATTTTTGTTCGCTCATGTCTCCGGTGTACTTTTTATTTTCATCAATAAACGCAGCGGATTTACCCAGTCCCTTACAGTAGTGATTGGCTTGGCTGATAGCACCTCTTTCTCCCTCGTCCTCATTATCCGTTTGGATAACAACACGATGAACACCCTCAGCACCCGGGCGTACATCTTGGTGATGAGCACAACCTAAAAATAAAATACTTGCGGCAATCAAACCCATTAAATTTTTCATAGATTTCCTTTGGTTTTAAACATTATCGTTCTATTATTGACGAAATTACCTACTTAAACTAGTGTTTTCTGAGACTTTAAAAGCATTGGCCTTCCCTAACAAAAAATAAATTAATCGAACCTCTGACGAAGTAAAGTTGGCCTTCTTTATCATCCGTTCAATTCGTGCGGAGAGTTCATCTTCAATCTGAAAGTGACCCTTTACTTTTTTAGCCAATACTTGGAGTTCACTTTGGCTCGCAAGTTCTAAGACAAATCTTTTCTCGGGCGATAGCCCACTGACATCTTCAAATACTCGAGACAATACTATCGCAACAGCGTGACTTAAGTTAATTGCGCCATGCTCCCTTACCGTTGGAATCTGGCAGACATGAGTGCATAGAGAAATATCGTGGGAATCTAAACCATTTTCTTCGTTTCCAAATAGAAGAGAAGTCGCAACACCCCCTTTTAAAAAATTGCCGATCTGACCGACAGCAATCGTTGGCACACGTGCGGTTCCAACTCTGGCAGTAAAGCCTACTACGGCACGAGAGGCGCTCAAGACACTGACTAAACTATTTTCGACACGTGCGTTAAGCAGTATTTTTTTACCGTGAAATGTAGCAAATTTTCGAGCGTCACTCACATCGATATCACATTTGGGTGAAACGAGAATGAGATTCTCTGCACCAAAATTAGCGCAAGCCCGTGCGACTGCCCCAATGTTAGCGGGGTAAGTGGGTTGCGATAGGATAATTTGGAGTTGATTCAGCATTTGACGAGTAAATACCCTATTCACAAATTTACTCAAGTGCCTTGCGCCTACTGCTCTTTTGAATGGCATATTTTGTGGGGTCAGAGGGCTAGCACAGCTTGACTAGGGCAGCAATACCTAGCAAATTTAGGGCATGGAGGGGCGGCCATGACCTTGAGAAGTACTGTAAGAATGATTTTAGGCTTTTCGTTTATGTTGTTCGTCTACATTAATTTGTTATGTGGACCAGTTGTGACAATCGGCGTAGGTGCTGCCTTTTTGAAAATGCTATTTCCTCACTAAACATACTTTTAGACGAGGCCAGAGAGGTACTTTTGCCTCAATACTTTAGAAAATTTTTCGATAGAATAACGCAGCATCGTGCGCGGCATTTTTGCGTACCGCTTTTTGAGAAAAGCCTTTAAGACCTTTTCGTCACGCTTGCCAACTTCACGCAACATCCAACCCACTGCTTTGTGCATTAGATCTTCTTTGTCATTTAAAAGTAGATCAGCCAATCGAAGAGTCTCAGCAAAATGCTTTTGTCTCAAAAAATAAAACGTTGCAAGCACGGCAATTCGGCGCTCCCATAGTATTTTGGATCGCGCGAGCTTTGTCAGAAGGGGTCTCGATTTTTTTAAACCCAAAACTTCAAACATATGTCTGCCAACTACATTAGGGGTGGTGGCATCGACGAGATCCCAATTATTAACAAACCTCAGATTCGAGAAGTACGTCTTATAAATTTTTACGCGGCCCATGCGGTCCGCCTGTTCATACCTCATCGTTAGCATAATTAGCGCCAGAAGTCTTTCTTCGTGCCAAATCGACTTTAGTAACTTCACCACATCATCTAACTTTAAATCCATAAACTCTTTAGCAATTTGTCTAATTACTGGAACTGTAATCCCCAAAAACTTATCGCCGTAGCCATACTGACCTTTGCCTGTTTTGAAAAAACGCTGCAGAAATATTCCCTTTCTAGGGCTGGCAACACTTTTAATTTTTTTTTGGCAGTGAGTGAGTTTCATTTTTTCTTAAACAGTGTCTCTGCGAGATCTCGCTGAGTAGATTTTGGTTTTTCTTGAGCCGACTGCATATTAAAAAGATTATATTTAGCGGCATCCTTGTCGAGTGGCTTGCGAGCTAAGCACTGCACACAAGATTTGCCGTCAATTTCGCTTTCATTATAGTAAAATATCTGGAGGCCCTGAAGGCCTCTTAACAATTCATTCGTATGAAAATAAAAATTTCGATAGTCCTCCGCCGCCATGGGTACTTTCATTTCTTCTATCATGTAAGAGTGAACCAATAGCATTCCGCCTTGCTTGAGCGCCCGAATAATTTCGGAATAGTAACGGGAAACCGATGGTTTAAAAAAAGTCATAATAATGCTGTCATACTCCATAAGCCCCATTAAAAACAAATCAAGGTCTGTTGCCTTAGCCTCAATACTCACACCAGTATCTCGAGCCAACTGATTGGCGCGCTCTACGGCCACAGTCGAAACATCCACTCCCTTAACTGTCATGCCTTTTTGCGCCAGATAAACGGCGTTAGCACCCTCACCCATGCCAATGTCTAAGACCTTTCCTTTTTGCAAACGTGGGAACATATCTACCAAAAATTTAAGCGGTGCCTTTCCGGTTAGAAAAGGTGAATCCTGATAGTATTTATCCCAATATTCTTTTGACTGCATGAGGCGTATTTCCAATTAAACGTCGTTTCCTACAATACCTTGAATTTTCTTTTCCGAGATAAAGAAAAACACACCGATTACAAAACCCATTACTGCAAAGAGCATGAAAAAATTTGTCTGTGACATGGTACTGTAAAATGTCCCCAAATACCCTGCTAAATAATTACCAATAAATGACGACACAAACCACATGCCCATCATCATTGACATAAGCCTGACCGGCGCGACTTTTGTAACAAAACTGAGGCCAATTGGTGAAAGATAAAGTTCACCCATAGTGAACATCCATGTTGTTAGTGCTAGCCAGAACATATTTGTTAAAGATTTATCAATTGTAATGAAATTTGTAGCCAACGGAATAATGAGAAAAGCCGCACCAGCTAAGCTTGAGCCAACGGCCATTTTACGCATTGAACTTGATCTAGCGCCCTTTGTGGCCCGAAAGGTCCACCACATATCTAGAAGTGGGGCAAATAAGAAAATAAAAAATGGATTAAGTGATTGATAATTTTCTGCTTCCAAACCAAGTCTTGCCCAATCAGCCTTTTCATCTGCCCAAATCTGCAGTGCATTGCCCTGCTGTTCAAATATCGCCCAGAAAAAAATCGTAGCCGTACACAGTGTTACGAGCGCTCCTACTTTAGCGCGATCACCGGCATCTGCAATTCTCTTAATAGAATAAATAATTCCAGCGACCGTTGCGACAATAATTATAACCTTATATTTAACGGGTAGCATAAGAATTGCTAAAAAGCCGGCCATGGTAGCCAAGAGTCCGCCAACAGTTTTTAATAATATGGGATTTCGCTTAGGCGTAGGAGCGAGAGTCGTTAGGTTTTCTTCAGGCAGCAGCCCACGACCGATGTGATAAGTAAAAAGTCCAATAAGCATCCCAATTCCTGCAAGGGCAAAACCAAGATGCCACGGAGCACCTGGATCTGTAATACCCAGCCACTCACAAAGCTTTACAGCAAAGTTTTTACATAAGAATGGAGAGAAGAAAGCCCCGAGATTTATACCCATATAGAATATTGTAAAGGCTCCATCTCGACGAGAGTCCCCTGCTTTGTACAATGCACCAACCTGAGTTGAGATATTTGGTTTAAAAGCACCATTACCTAAAATCAAAAAGAACAGGGCCGGAATAAAAAGACTTTCAAAAGCCATTAAAAAGTGACCAATTGCCATTAATGCGCCACCAACATATACACTTTTTCGTTTACCCCAAATCTTGTCAGCAAGAATCCCACCAAAAAAAGGCGATAGATAAACAAATCCAGTATAGAGACCGTAAATGTGCGACGCAAAAGGCTGATTTTCAAGTGGGCCAAATCCAGTTTCAAGAATATACCTTAATGTATCGAATCCTAGTACATTTGCCATTCGGGTGGGATCAACAAACAAATATTTTACCATATAAAGAACAAGCAAGGCTCTCATTCCATAGAAAGACATTCGCTCCCACATCTCGGCACAAAATAAAATACAAAGTCCTGCCGGATGACCAAAAAATTTTTTATCTTTATATTTAGCAGTGATTCTTGCTCTCACTAGTAATTCCTCCCAAGGGCCAAATTAAGTAGATGCCACCGCTCATCATGCCAAGTGAGCTGGATTTGTGGCAAGTAAAATCCAGGACTTGAAGGCATTTCGGGGTATCTTGCCCCATCATAACGACGCGCACTAATAGCCAGTTCTAGAGTGAAAGTCTACTAAATCTCAACTATAAAATGGTTGTCTAATTCACAGAAGGAGATCAATATGAATCTATTAAAAAACGCAATGGTCGTAGTTACTTTTGGTTTTGTTCCACTGTTTTTTTCTTCGGCCTTTACTTCGGACCACACTTGCCCCAATGTTGAAGGAAAGTTTAAGCAGACGTATCCATCGACCACAGCTGCCGAACTGCAAATATCTACGCATATGTTAGGCGACGATAAAGTCTATAATCTCGTGATGCCCTCGGTAAACGGACCTGTTTGGAACTGGAAGCTAATAGCTAGTGGGCATCCCCAACCAAAAGATTTGGGTGCCCTTTACAAAGATGTTTATGAAGTCGCCCAATGTAAGGATCGCCAACTTTATGTTAAGACCTATGGCAAATTAATCGATGGCAATAAAATTATTTCCTTTAGCCAACAATGGTTTATCTATCGGAACACCATGGGTCGCCTAATGTGGCAAATAAATTATACCGACGAAACCCTGCAAGAACCCAAAATTAGCATTTTTGGCTACGACGAATTAAACTAAATCAAAACTAAAGCTGGTCATGGAGACCGAGCGATTATGAAAGCCCTGATAAATGAATTTTAAGGATTCTCGTTTTTGACAAGCACCCAACACCGAAAATACAGGGTAAAAATGTTCAGGACTGGGATGAATTCTTGACGGGTCGCTGACCTCTTGTCGCCAATTAAATAATTTTTCCCAATCACCAGTTTTAAGGGTGTCAAAAAACCAATTTTCAAAATCTTGAGCCCACGGAATTGGCTCGCCACGAGGTTCATCCCAATATACCTCTCCTAAATTATGAATTAAGTTGCCACTGCCAAGTAACAGAACCTCGTCTGTTAATAGCGCTCCCAACGACTGACCCAATTTAAAGTGTATTTTCGCATCGTCGGTATTTGGTATAGAAACCTCAACAACTGAAAAATCACACTGTGGTCTACCAATTAATAGTGGTATCCAAACGCCATGATCAATTCCGCGATTAAAATCTATACTACACTCGAACCCGTTTTTTTCTAATTCTGCCTGAATTTTTTCGGCCAGCTGAAAATCTCCCTGTGGTTCGTACTTTAAATCATAAAGCGGGGCCGGAAAACCAAAGAAGTCGTATATGCTGTTCAGTTGAGACTTACCAGTTACTAGAATTTCATTTCCCTGGGTCAGCCAGTGGGCTGAAAGTGCAATTATTGCTTTGGGCATGGGCTTTAAATTTGAAAAAAATTTTAGGAGACTGCTGTTAAATTCGTCTTTCTCAAGAGCGATGGCGGGCGATCCGTGACCTATGAAAACGGCTGGCACTAGTGATAGCTCCCCTAAAAGATAGAACATTCACTGTACTAATAAAGATCGTTGTTGACAATAGCTTAGTGCAATTCGGACAATCATAAGTCGGAGGCCCTATGAAACATATTTTAACTTTAGCCGTTCTTTTTGCGTCTTCCTTTGCGTTTTCTGCGACAAAATCGATAAAACTTGACATGAAACTTACGATCGATGGTCGAGATGTGTCTGCTCCCGTCGTCGTGGTTTTAGATGGAGAAAAAGCTATGATCTCGCAGCGCGCGACAGAAATAAATGAGTTCAATGAGACCTTTATTGAAGTTCATGCCAAACAAACAAAGGTCGACGCAATCGCAGGCATCAATATGAATTTCGTCATAAGTCAGACGATAGATGGTAAGAAAAAAATTATTTCTACCCCTCAGATTTTTGCTCTTGATGGGGGTGAAGCAGAAATTACCGTAGGTTCGTCTAATGGCGATAAAAATGAGATGAAATTCTCGGTGGTCCCCACAATTCAATGAACGAAATAGTAAAGAAGTTTGAAAAACTAAAAGGCCTTATGAGTCCCATTTTTATAGGATACTTTTTGGCTATAGTGTGTCTGTTTGTTGCTTTACACTATGTGACGGGCGCTCGAGAGTTAAGGAATCAGCTGGGCAACTTAAGCTCAGAACTTTTAAATAGAAAAAGTGAAGTTGACCAACTGCAGTCCGAGTTGGATCAAATTGGGCAAAAATCCAAGGGGATGGAACAACAGATAGCAGCGGCGAGTGAGAAATCCGCTCAAGATCAAGTCAAAATTGAAAATCTCGAGACTTTAAGTAAAAAGTTTAGCGAACTCACCGCAATTCTGGATTCTTCAAAACTCAAAATTATACCGTTGATAACTTCTGACCCTGAATCTAAAGCTAATGGCAAATTTTTTTGGGTACCCGGCCTTAAGACAGCGAGCCTGTTGGTATCGGGCCTTAAATCCAACGCCGACACCTCGGAATATCAGCTATGGATGGTTCAACAGGGCTCCGTAAATCTAAATCTAATGAGTTTTTCTGTCGACTCTCCAGAATTAAAAGTTTTCAAATTGGAGGAATTACCAATATCAGATCCTAAAAAACTTTCTTCGATCTTAATTACTCGTGAACCAAAGGGTGGTTCGTCAAAGCCTTTAGGCACAAGAGTGCTTTCGGGTAAGCCCTAATAAAATCAATATTTCACAAAAGTCGGGTCAATCTGGTCACTCCACGCAAACAAACCACCTTTTAAATTCCAAACATTTTTAAAACCAGATTTTCGTAATAACTCTACGGCACGGGCTGACCGCTGGCCACCACTACATAAAATAACAATTCGCAGGCTCGAATCAAATTCGTGCATCCGCAATGGTATTTCATATAAAGGTATTAGTTGTCCGCCCAAATTACAAATTTCGTACTCGCCGGGTTCCCTTACATCGACTAGGGACACCTGTTCGTTTCGGTCTAACCATTGCTTTAGTAGGATAGGTTCAATTTCTTGGCCTTCGTGAGTGGCATTTTTATCGGACAATCCACAAAACTCTTCATAGTCGATAAGCTTGGTAATCGAAGGATTCGCTCCGCAGACAGGACAGTTTGGGTTTTTTTTAATTTTTAGTTCTTTGAAACGAACATTGATAGCATCAAACCTCACAAGCCTGCCCGCTAGGCCCTCACCAATATTTAAAATTAAATTGAGAGCTTCATTGGCTTGAAGGGAACCAATGATTCCTGGCAAAACTCCCAGCACTCCCCCCTCGGCACAACTGGGTACCATTCCCGGCGGCGGTGGTTCCGGAAACAAACAGCGGTAACAGGGACCATCACTTTTCGCAAAAACCGTGACCTGTCCTTCATGTTGAAAAATACTCCCATAAACATAGGGCTTCTGCGTAAACACACAGGCATCGTTAATTAAGTATCTTGTCGGAAAATTATCAGTCGCATCTACGATCACATCGTATTCCTGCATAATACGGAGGGCATTTTGACTTGTGAAGAGTTCATTATACGACATGATTTCTATGTAATGATTTAGTTTTGAAAGGTGGTCACGTGCCGCCTCTACCTTGGGGCGACCGATATCATCATTGGTAAATATAACTTGTCGCTGGAGGTTACTAGCATCGACCACATCGAAATCAACCAAGCCTAGCATTCCTATTCCAGCCGCAGCTAAATATAACCCTAACGGCGCACCCAAACCGCCCGTGCCGATAATCAATACACGTGCCGCTTTTAGTTTGAGCTGACCTTCCATTTTCACCTGGGGCATTAAGAGATGTCGACTGTAACGACGCACTTCTTCTTTTGAGAGTTTTAACGCTGTGCTGGATAAAGGTCTGGGCATACTCCGTTCTATCGTCATAAGTAACCAAAACTTTACAGTTTTCCCATTGATGTTGGGCATCAGATTTGGCCTACCGTTCCCCTGATTCTTTCCCGATAAATTTTCATATGAAAAGTGCTCTAAATCCCAAGATGAGATCTTTTCTTGATGAACAAGTTAATCGCCATGTTATTACCCGAGATCAGTTGGCAACTCCCATCCCCAAAGATATATTTATCGAGTCCGCAGAGTTAGGTCTATTTTCTGCTTCACTTTCTAAAAATATTGGTGGAGGTGGCCTGGATCCATTGAGTTATGGGCTACTCTTAGAAGATTTAGGAAAACACAGCACCGATTTTTCCTTTGTTATGCTCAGTTCACTTTTTCCAGCTGTTGCCAATACAATTCAAGAAACAGCGACGCCTTGGATGATTGAGCGCTACTTGCGTCCTGCAGTTCATGGCAAGTGCTTAGCTTCATTTGCTTATACAGAGGGGGCTGATCCTTTCTCTTTTCGCTCCTCGTGCGAAAAAAAAGGCGATAAATATATTATAAATGGCGAAAAATTTTATGTCATGGGCGGAATGCAGGCCGATCTCTTTATGGTTTACGTACGAGACGAAAAAAATGATCTTCTTACCTTTCTTATTGAACGCGATGATGACGGGCTTGAAATTATTCCACTCACCACAATGAGTGGCCTTCGCTCTGTAGGTCTGGCGGGGCTCAAGTTCAATAACATAGTACTGGATGCCAACCGAATATTAACACCAGCTGATGGACTCAGCCACGTTCAGCGTTTTTTAAACCTAAGAAGAATCTCTGTCATTTGTGGCCTGGTTGGAAAAATGCAGTCGATCTACGACGACCTGATGAATAATCTGATAGGCACCACCCGATATGAGCGGCCCCTAACAGTCATGCAAAATGTCCAATCTCTCTTAGGAAAGATGTATGTTTCTATCGAGACAAGCCGGGCCATGCTTTATCGTGCATTAGAAAAATTAAGAGACAAAAATATTGAACCCCTTTGGGATCCATTCTTGACTGCTACGAAATATCATATCGTCGATCAAGCTAACCAATTCATGCTACAGGTATTTCGATTGGCAGGGGGCAAAGGTTATATTCAGGACCAACAGTATGGAAGATTTCAACGAGATTTTACGGGTCTAATCCCTACCGTTGGAGCCCAAGATACCATTGAAGTCGATCTTGGCGTGTGGGCCACACATAATTTTGAACAAAGACAACACAGGAAGAAGGCACCATGATAGTTAAACTTTCAGGAACTCTGTTGCGATTTGTAGGTTATAAAAAGGAGCATATCATTGGTGAAGCTCGTACCATCACGGCGGCTCTCGATTCTTTGACGACAACTTATCCGACGTTAAAATCTATTCTCTATGATACCCATGGCAGCGTGAGAGGTGCCCACCAGTTATTTTTAAATGGTGAGCAACTTCTACCTGAAGATATGAAGCGCCAATTGCAAGAAACGGACTGTTTAGAAATTTTAACAGCGATTGCAGGAGGATAATCGTTGATGCCGCGTTCACATACTGTCGACTACCCATTTGATACGAGCCAATTCACTCCCCATCAATTTCAATCGCGCTCCTTATTATCTGTCAGTTTTAATGTTATGTGGGGGTGGCTGCGAACACACTTTGTTAGCTTTCGGGATGGAGTTAAAAATCACGGGCTGAGTTGGGTAATCGTTGGTATCGATATAGCTTATCAAGACCGAGTTGATTTTTTTGACGATGATGGTTTTACTGTCGAAGTTAAGGGTGCCACCCTTCGCAAAAATGGAACACTCTTAGATTTTAATATAGAGTTCAGAACTGCGGAAAAACAAATTGCTAAAGTTAAAATACTTTTATTTGCACTTAAAGTTGCGCACTTAGATGCCTCTTTAGCCGGGGTTACTGGCAAAGTTGAGGGGTCCTTACTAAAAAAACTTCGACCAGATGAAATAGATGATACCACACCAGATAGGGTTGTTCCTGTGCTTCTCAGCGAAATTGAAACGTCGGGGGAGATCTTAGCTGAGGGGAATATTTCACTTACAATTCACCGCCACCTTTGCGAAGTTGCTGATCAATGGTGTTTCGTAGAGCTCATGGGTATCGTTGGAAGAGGACGCGAAAATCTAGTTCAAGCAAATACTGACAAAGGAGATTCTCTTCTTAAAGGCCTTAGTCATCCCCTAAAGAAAATAAATGCCGAACTTAAAAAAGCTTACTTTCTATTTGATGAATGTTACGTGCAGACAAAAGCTTATCAAGTTGGGGAAGACGTTTATTTTGTGCATAATCTGTCCGGTGAGAATAAGAAACTACACGCCTCAGTTATCGAAAAATTTTAGAAAGCAGAAAATTGGCGCAGTCGCTTTACATGGCGTATAACAAGTTGTGCGGCAAAGTCGACTTCCTCCTGAGTGTTATATCGACCTAACCCGAAGCGGATGGCGGCCTTAGCTAAATCGTCAGGAACGCCTTGGGCACGTAAAACGTGAGAGCTGTTTTGATTACCTGCAGAGCAAGCGGAACCTGAGGACACTGCGATTTCTATGAGAGATGCGAGAAGTACATCTCCTTCAATTTCGGCAAAACTCATATTGAGATTTCCAGGTAACCGGTTTTCCAGGGGGCCATTAAGAAAAACACCGTCGAGCTGACTAATTATTTTTTGATGCAACGATTCGCGAAGATTAAGCAGTCGCTGACTCTCCTCAGGCATTTCTTCCTGCGCAATACGACAGGCCTCCCCAAACCCTACGATTCCTGAAACATTGTGAGTTCCAGATCGTATTCCCTGCTCTTGGCCACCACCATCAGTTAGTGGCTCCATTAATGTGTTCGGATTTTTACGAATAAAGAGGGCAGCAACACCCTTTGGGCCATACATTTTGTGTGCAGAAAGGGATACATAGTCGGAGTGGCTAGATGTCACATCAAAAGGAATTTTTCCTACTCCTTGGACGGCGTCGATGTGAAATAAAATTTTTCTTTTCGAAAGTTCCTTGCCAATTGTTTTTACATCATGGATGACACCGTTTTCATTGTTCGCGAGCATCAAAGTTACTAATATGGTTCTATCGGTGATTGCTGTAAAAACTTTTTCGGGCAGAATCCTCCCATCGCTTTCAGGCTTGAGGTAAGTCACCTTAAAACCCTGCTTCTCCAAGCTTTGGCAAGAATTTAGTACGGCCTTGTGTTCGGCCATCGAGGTAATGATGTGCTCGCCATGATTTTTGTTTGCAAACGCAGCCCCTTTGATGGCCAGATTTATGGATTCGGTTGCAGTGCCAGTAAAAAATATTTCGTCTTTGGTCGCACCTATGATTTTTGCTACTTGAAGACGAGCGCCATCTACCGCACTCTCCGCTCGCCGAGCATAGCGATGCATAGTTAGTGAGGAGTTCCCATAGTGTTCACAAAAATACGGCAACATTACTGCTAAAACGCGTTCATCAACTCTCGTGGTCGCATGGTTGTCCATATAAATGGGATACATTTTTTAATTATGACATTTGGGAGCATTGATCACAACGGCCAGCCCGCGTCAAAGTCTTTAGTCCAGGCAATCTCCTAAGCGACCCCAAATTGACCGCTGATGACTATTTTTGTCGCTCCTAAATGTTATATTTGAATTACAGATTTTCATCTCTATTCAACCTCTCAAAATCAGGCATATATCCTGCAATAGATTTGTCCACCAAGAGGTGACTAATGAAGTTTATATTAACTGGTGTTTTAATCTTATCCGGCTCGTACTCAGTGGCCGCCATTCAAACAGGAAAACTATCCGGAATTGATAATTATCAAAGTCCTTGTTGGGTCAATATCATTGAAGTAAAAAATGAGAAAGAATCACTACTAACAAATCATCAGATTAAAGTTACTTTCAGTTATAGCCAGGATTTATTTAGTCTCACTCATCCAATAGAGCAGCTAAACACCGCTTTTAGATCTGTGCCAGAAATGTATACCGGAAGTACCATAAAACCCAATCAAGCAGATTCCACCGATATTGGCGCGACTAAGGCAATGGCTACCCTAAATATCGACAAAGATCACACGCCAATATCTTTTGGTTTTTATGATAACGATGGTGGAGAAAAAGAATTCAAACGTCGAAGTTTTTTCTGTACGTTAGGAAATTAGAAGATTCCGTGGCAGGATGGCAGGGCCTTTGCTTTCAATTTAAATATATCCTTCAATTGAGCGATTTTTTCAAATACGACCTCAGTAATTACGGAGTTCATTGAAACACCCGAGCGAGAGAGTGAAAATCGAACCAAGGTTGTTCTTGTGACTTTATTTTGGTAGTACATAAATGCCGAAAAAATACTTGGAAATCCTATAGGAGAGTCGGTATAGCCCAATCCAAAAAATTTATTGTCGATTGTCGTTGAACCCAAAATGCCAGGGGGATAGTTAGATAAACCGTTTGATCTGCTATGAAACTTATTTTTGTCTACATAACTGAGATAAGGATAAGCCTTCCAAAACAAAGCAAAGTTCACCGCGCCAGGCACCGAACGATGATAGCTTTCTTGCTCAAAACCAATTTCAAAAGCTAGGGCTCTCTGCTCTTTGTTATAAGAAAAATTCATAAATAGCCCCAAGGCACCACCGCGACCCTTGTTGAAAGCGCCCATCACCCCTACTAATCCCACGTTCAAATGCAGGCCATATTCGTTTGAGTCTTGCACTAGCTTGATATTACTCCAGAGTGTTGACTCTACCATTTGCAAAAAAGAAATTCTTATTTCATCAGAGGAGTTAGCCAAGCTTGTTTGGGGCTGCCCGGATTTAAAAAATTTCACAATTTTATTCTTGGTGACGACCCCAACACCCGCAGCAAGAGCCGGGTAATATATGGTTTTGGACATGAGTTCCAAAATTTCCTTTCGGTGACTCAAAAAAGCTGTCTGCGATTCTATACCGAGCAGGGTAAAACTTTCTAAGGCTTCCGTTGGAATTGAACTCTTAAGTAGCTTAACCGAACGGTCATTAATTTTGACCTCTAGAGAAATCCGGTCGGGTTGCTCTTGAAGATCCACACTAGGTGGAACATCAGAAATAATTTCCAGCTGGTGTTCTTTCTGGTCCTCCTGCGCGAACACGACATCAAATTGGTAAAAACCTAAGGCCGCCAAAAATATCAAAAGTTTAAATACGATTTGCATCAGGCGTTTTACCACACCAAACGACGTTTTTCTACGCCACGCATAAAAGGTAATTAATGGCCAGGTATATTTTTCACTATCAGGAGGGAATTTTAGAAAGCAACCGTCATCATGGCCAAAAAATTGATGATATGAAAAGGCTGAAGCTCTACTTCGGTGCCTGCACTTGAAGTTTGGGACCGTTCAAAAGCTATATAGCTGCCCTCTATGCCAAAGTTAAGGCGCCAATAAATATTGTAACTGTAGCCCCCCATAATTCCCCAATGATAGGGCGAAAAGACAACGGTATTGCCACTAATTGCGGTATTTATTTTAGCGACTCCCGTGCGAATGCCAATGTAAACCTGCTTCTCACCCGTTGTGAGGTTTAAGCGGCCTTCAAGGCCCGTAATTCCATAATTAAATTTAGTGCTATTTGGGCCATCCTCACTAGTGGATTCCAAATGATATCCTCCAAAAGAGGTTGTTTCTGAAACTTTACCGCCGCCAATAACGCCCGATAGCCTATGATCAACAGTGTTTTGCGCATCTGGCACGCTAAGCCCATATGCAAATCCAAAATAGCCGGCACCGCTGGCTGACTGTGCTGATGTATTTTGTGAAAAGCCCAATGCCAATATCACAAAAATCGTTTTCAATTTTTTGCCTTTCCCTTTATCACTTCTCAAGATCCTAAAATTAATGAATTTTCTTTATACACCATAGTATATACGACAGAGAGAGCCGCTCTAAGTGATTATGCTATCCTGTTTTGGACTTTGGTCCATCATTAAGACTTTTTCAGATCTTTAATCTAGTCACGATGTGATTACTCGTCATGCCGATCTAAAACATTTAAGGATGAATCGCACTTACCCTTGAAATTGTGATCCGTTGCGCGCTCTTTAGGTGAACCTGCAAAAAATTTTACGAGTCCTGGCACATTTTCGCTGCTCATAGTTTCGATTTCTCTTTCGGTGGGTGAATGAGATCCACCAAGCTCAAACAATAATGACCATATTCCGTGTTTCCAAAATGCGTAGTCTTCGTAAGTTCCGTTAGCCGGGTAAATTACCTCTGTCGAGTTTCCTACAGTATATTTGCTCCACTCAGTAGCCAGCCCTCCTAAAAACTTAAATAACTCGTCATAAGGAGTTGCCGTATCCCTTGTCGAAAAACCCCAGGGATAAACAACAGCAGGGTAGAAAGTATGAAGTGTTGCGCTTGCTACGATATTGGTTGCAGCAATATAATCAGCCAACGCTTGAGTGGATTTTAAATTAAAAGGTCCCGCTGATCCGCACGGCCCCGGATAGTCTCGGTTGGGATCATAATATTTTCCTTTTGCACGCTCAAGCCGCTCGCGATCATTATACCCTTCGATATTTAAAACAGGAATAATGTGTAACGTAATGCCATCGAGGGGACGCACTGAAACTTCTTCAATAAATGCCATCGCGACCTCTGCCGAACCATATTCATTCCCGTGATGAGTTGAAACCAAGATGTGATTGACGGGTCCCACTCCAACTGTAACACCGACAATTTCTTTTCCGGCATTGGACGAGCCCAACTTAAATGATTTTAAATGAGTCGACTTTGTCTCCAAGATTGCAATTTTTGAAAGAATTTCGTCATAATCTTGATATGCGGAATGTGACTGAGTTGAAAGTGCCAACAACAGTGAAACTAATATTAGTTTATGCATGTATTAAATCTTAGGGATTCTTTTTCAATCGGTCTACGCAACTAACGGCTAAACCCATTGCTAAATGAGCTGGCCTTTTGTCAATGGATAAAATATATAACGATATAGAAACTCGATAGTGTAATAACTGTGACTAAGGAACTTATAATTACGAGATTGGCGCTACGTTTTAAACTAAATGACTTTCCGGTTGTCAAAGATCCCGCATAAATCAACCAAAATACGACGAGTAAAAACAAGCTTTTTGCAACCCAGGGGTATTTTCTCGCTATAGGAATGAAATTATAAGGTGAAATTGAAAGGCCTTCTAAGAAGGAAATAGCCACTAAGAAAAAACAAACAGAAAAAAAGGCAAACGCTGCGCTAGAAATTTTACGGTTACTCACAAGAGTCCTTCAAGTGCTCTCCTGGCTCCAAACGAAGTAAGGTAACCAAGTGCCGTCATCAAGAAACATAAAAAGAAAGTGACCAAAGATAAGACGATTGTCCGACGTCGCATTGTTTTATCTAAAATAATTTCTCGACTAGATTGACGAATAAGCAGATAGACCATCAAAGCTAAAAATGGAATTAGCAAAAAAATATGTTGCTTTATTTCCATCATAATCTCTTGCGCCCATGGGTAGGGCCCTGACTTTATAACGGGCCGTACAAAATCAACATAATGAATCACGTAGTAAGCTCCGCCAAGTATCCAACACAAAAACGTGGCTATAACCCCTACCAACGAAACAGCCGTGGCGCGTTTAATTCGAGTGGCGGTTGGCTCAAACAGTTCGATTGACACCCAAAGAAAAGCTAAAGCGGCCACCTCGCCAATACTCGCATGTAAAAACACCAAAGCTGTCATCATTAAATCATACCTATTTTTTCTTAATCGCTTCGCCTTCTATGATGACTTTTACATCATCACCAACCACAACTCCACCAGCGTCTAAATTTTTGTTCCATGTAAGGTTAAAATCCTTACGCTTAAGTTCTGTAGTAGCCTCGAAACCTATACGTTCATTACCCCAAGGATCTTTGGCGGCACCATTATAAACGACATTGAGACTCACTTCTTTAGTAATGCCGTTCATCGAAAGATCGCCCACAACTTTAGTTGGCTTATCACCTGACATTTCAACTTTCTTGCTTGTAAAGGTCATGTATTGATTTTTAGAAACAAGATTATTTTTAGCATCTCTCACACCAAAAAAATCTGGGCTTTTAAGGTGAGTGTCCCGTTTTTTCTCGTTAGTATCGATGGTATCAATATTAATTTTTGTAGTCACCTTTTCGAGTTTTCCTGATTTTTCGTCAAAATCGAAAGCTCCCTCAAACCCCTCAAATCGCCCGGACACATTTGAGACCATTAAATGCTTAATTTTAAACTGCACGCCGGTATGAGCCGGATCGATAATGTAAGTAGCGGCAAAAGTTTGTCCGCATAAAAACAATGACAAAATAAAACCTCTTAATTTCATAAGTTCCTCCATTATAAAAATTCAATGAGATTATGTTTAACTTGAGATGGTCGGTCAACGAATTAATTATTTACTTTGCGTAGACAGCGAGCTTTACGTTGGCGTAGCCAGCCATCATCGAAGTGTACATTACTTTTTGCAAAAGCTCATAAGGCACAGAGCGATCTGCTTGAAGGAGGACATTCCCGTCGAATTCGACAGTTTCGTTGACGTTTGCAATTTTTCTGAGTCGACCAGCGTGATCGTCGAGGACTTTAAATAATAACGGTAAGTTTGAGTTATCTTTGGGATCCACATCTTTTGGATTTATAACCCCATCGACAAGATCCAAAATTTTTTCACTATCAACAAAAATTCCGGTGCGCGCTACCACAAGATTGATAATCTCTTTAGGATCTACGGTGCTTGAAGACTCTGGCAAAGTGAGATCTTTGGAGACTGAGATAGCAATTGGATTTGTAGAGTAGCTTTTGAGCAAAAACACCAGCATAATTACAAAAACGTCAACAAGTGAAGTAATTTGAATTTTAAAACTAGAAGAGTTTCTGCGATCAAGATGCCTTTTCATTCCCACAATATTACTCTCCTAAAATATTGGCAAAGACCACGTTTGGAAACATAAAATCCGTAGAAACTTTATTGCCATTTGTCGGGTCTTGAATTTCAACTGTCTGCTGAGGAGACATTTTTCGAACATGATCAAGAGTGGAAACAATTTCTGACATGGACCAATCTTTTTCGGGCAAAACAGAAAGGGAAAATACAGCGGGATAGCGTTTCTTAATTTTGCTGCCTTCTTCTTGGAGTTTCACGTAATCAGGTTTACCAGTTGAAAGGGGCACAGCCACTGATTCTTTATTCCCTTTGTTGTCGATCTCAAAAGTAAAACCATTTTTCTTGGACATTTTTAATTGAATTTGCGCCAGCTCTTCTTGTTTTTCAATTTTTTCTACCATGTCCTTAACGACTTGAGGAACGGATGTTTCTATCATTTTGATTTCGATAAGCGCCACGCTAAAAAGTAAGAGCGATACTATTGAAATAATAATATCCAAAACTGGAGCCAAATTAATATCAAAAGTATTGTCTGAGGCCCTAGTCTTTTTCCAACGCATGTGTGACCTCGATTAGGCTGACTGCTTAGTTTTAGGTGGCGGAGGTGCTGACCCTCGTGAAGGATACACTTTATCAACATCAAAACCATTTCCACGATCAAAAAGATGTTCCATCACTTTAAGAGCATTATTATCTATTTCTGAAAAAAGTTTAGTTTGGCGAGTGTATAAAAAGGAATATATAAACATAACAGGAATTGCAACCGCAAGACCGGCCGCCGTAGCAGTCATGGCGAGCGAAATGCCTTGCGTGAGTACGGTATTTCTTTGAGAGGCATCGGCCAAGCTTAAGGCGTCAAACGCTATAATAAGACCCGCAACTGTCCCCAATAGACCTATCAGAGTTACAACATTTGAGATCATCGGTAAGTGATTGAGGTGTCTTATTATACCAGGAGCTACCTCTGAGGTGCCAATATCATAAGACATCCTTATGGATTCATCGTCTCTATCTGATCGCTCAAGAATTCGTTTAATAACGTAGGGAAGAGGCTTTTCTTTATATGTTGCACACAGTGCGATGGCTTCTTCTCGTTTGTCATTTGAAAGCAAGTCTAAAACTTGATCCATAAATTCTTTGGTCTTGATAGGATAGACAAAATAGAGGGCCTTGAATCGCTCTAAAACGAGGGCAATTCCAAAGACGCCTACCAAGCCAATAAAAAACTCGGCGACATGATATAGAGATATAAAACCAATGATTGCCATAGCCATATTAACACTCCTGAGTAGTTAGATAACTCACGAGTCTATTCGGCACAGACCTTTCAAATCATTATGGCTGCTTTTATTTTCGGGCTAACGTCGGGCAGCACTAGACTTTTTACCGATCAAATAAATCTGACACTTTAACGAGTGTAAAGCCTCTTTTTTTTAGGCCCTTGATTATTTCTTCGAGAGCTTCTCCTGTGTGAATGCCCCTGGTGTTCATGTGCATCACTACTATTGAACCATTTCTGGCTTTTGTGACAACTGATTTTTCTAAAACTTCTTTTGTAAAGTTAGGGTCAGGATCTCCCGACGGCAAATCATACTCAACAGTCGTTAGCCCAAGTTCCTTTGCGACTTTAACCGTGTTTTCGTCATATTCACCAAAGGGCGGACGATAAAGTGTGGGCGTTTTACCCGTGATTGATTTTAGTATTTTTTGGGTTTCTTCGAGCTCCCATTTTATTTCCTCATCTTTTTTTTCTAAAAAATGTGGGTGCGAATAAGAATGGTTGGCAATTTCAAAAAGTGGATTTTGACTCAGTTTTTTAACCAGACGTTTTTGCTTTTTGGCCCAGCGCCCGCTAATAAATAGCGTGGCCGGCGTTTGAGTTCTTTTTAAAATTTCTATCACGCGCTCTTCAAGTTTTCCCTGAGGAATTGTTGGGCAAGCATCAAAAGTTAACGCCACTTTTGCTACCTTTCGATCTCCTCGGATAACTGGGTTGGGCATCTCTGAAAAAGCGTTGTTAATCCAAAATAAAAGCAGGAGATATGTATACTTCACAGACCTAATATTCCCGTAAATAAGGTCTTGCCACAACTAATATCTGGCCCTACCCTATCAAGGTATGGCGCAAAAGCACTCCTTTAAACAAATGGTCGTGGCGTTAAAGCAACCGCCATTCTTCTATTCTCTTCTCATGGGATTTGCTTCAGGCATGCCACTGTTTTTGACTTCTAGAACAATGCAGTTCTGGCTCAAGGAAGCCGGAGTCGACCTCACCGTCATTGGTATTTTTGCAATTGTGGGCTTGCCTTATACGTTAAAGTTTTTGTGGGCACCGTTTTTGGATCGCTTCACCTTACCTTTTTTAGGACATCGAAAAGGTTGGTTGGCGTTTTCACAGCTGGCCCTCACAGTATTAATATGTGGATTGGGGCTAATCAACCCTGCTCACCACTTATGGGGCTTTGCTGTAATGGCTCTGCTTGTCGCTTTTTTCAGCGCCACTCAAGACATTGTCGTCGATGCCTACCGCCTAGAAACTCTCAAGGATGAAGAATTAGGATTGGGTACTGCACTTTACACTTATGGTTACAAGATTGCCCTACTGATTACTGGTGCCCTGGCTCTCCTCTTGGCGGATCATATGGCCTGGAAGTATGTCTATCTCATAATGGCTGCTATTATGGGATTGAATCTTATTTTTACCATCAAAGCGCCTGAACCTAAAACCGGAAATATAAAACCAAAAACTATGGCTGAAGCGCTCGTTCTCCCGTTTAAAGAATTTTTTAATCGAAAATCCGCAATTGTGATATTGTTGTTTATCGTGCTTTACAAAGTTGGCGATAACATGGCTGGAAATATGCTCGCCCCTTTTTACCTTGACAGGGGATATACAAAAACTGAAATCGCCATCATAGCCAAAACCATTGCCCCTACATTAAGTTGGGTCGGTCCCATTTTAGGCGGTTCAATTGTGTATTTTTTTGGAATCTGGGGCTCTTTGTGGATTGCGGGATTTTTACAGGCGGCATCTACTTTTGGTTTTACTTTTGTAGCCTTGGCAGAAAAAAACCTTTGGCTTTATGGCGCTGTGGTTTCGTTTGAAGATATAACGGCGGCTGTTGGCTCCATAGCTTTTGTATCCTTTATGTCAAATACTGCTAGCCGAAAATTTACTGCCACTCAGTATGCTCTGCTTTCGAGTCTCGCTGGTGTCCCTCGTGTAATTATCGGAACGCCTACTGGGTATTTGGCTAAGCAAATGGGTTGGTCTTCTTACTTTTTGTTCTGCACATTAGCTGCCATTCCTGGAATGTTGCTACTTTTATATTTACGTCGATTAAATTTAGGAGAAAAAATAGATGAAAAAGTATAATTTTGTGCTGAAATTTATAATCGTATTTGTCCTTGCCATTTTTATGGGCGCAATGGTCAGTCCCGCAAAAAGATTTCGCGCAAACCTCCAGCTTACAGACTACAAAAACCAAATTTTATTTTTGCAGCAACATGGAGTAGATGTCGCCGGAGTAAATTATAGTCAAAAGAGTGTGCAGGTGCTAGTCAACGAAAAACAGATTGAATTTTTGAAAGCCCAGGGCTTTAACCCCGAAATTATTATAAGAGTTGAAAATGTAGATGAAGATTACAAATCACCTGATGAAATTGAGGCCCTTCTTAAGGATTATAGCTCGCGATATCCAGGCATTACAAAACTTGTGTCTATTGGAAAATCACTCGAGGGCCGCGACATTTGGGCGCTCAAAATTTCTGACAACCCCGATGTGCATGAAGTTGGTGAGCCGGCTATTTTATTTAATGGAATGCACCATGCACGCGAGGTCATGACACCCGAAGTGCCGCTAGACCTCATTGAAGTCTTGATCAACAATTATTTGTCAGACGACGTACTTACCCGCTGGGTAAATTCTTATGAGATTTGGGTTGTACCTATGCTCAATGTTGATGGAAACAACAAGGTTTGGACCGAGGATAATTGGTGGCGAAAAAATACTCGCGGCGGATATGGCGTGGACATCAATCGTAATTATCCTTACGGATGGGCCAGCTGTAATGGCTCCAGTAGTAATAAAAACACAGACACTTACCGTGGCGAATCACCGGGATCTGAGCCCGAAACACAGGCGCTCATGGGTTTAGTGGCGCAAATTAGACCTGTGTTTGATATTTCATTCCACTCCTACGGCGAGCTTGTGCTGTATCCTTATGGCTGTGATGGTCAACGTGTAGAAACGGCATCTGTCGTGGAACCTATTGGCCAGGAGTTGGCCAGCAGGATAAAATCTGACAGTGGGGGAGGAACATACACGGCCGGGGTCCCCTGGGAAATTCTCTACGGAGTGGATGGGGATGATATAAGTTGGATGTATCACGAATACCAAGTCATTCCATTCGTTATTGAATTGAATCAGGATTTTCAACCGGAATACGGCAAATACCGCGACGCCACTGTAAAAAAGCTGCGCTCCGCCTGGACTTTGTTGTTTAAACGTCTTGAAGAAGCAGGATTTTATGGCCAGGTAATAGATAATAATTTACCAGTAAAAAATGCAACTCTTAAAATTAGTGGCGAAAAGTATACTCAATCATATAGAGTGAATCCCGACGGCACTTTTTTTATAATTCTAAATCCAGGTGTATATAAATTGATTGTGGAAACCCCAGAAAAAACCACCGACGCTGTAATGATTGAAATTGGCAACTTACCTCTGCAAAAGACTATTGTTTTATGACTTTAAAAATTCTTTCTCTTCTTTTTTCGGTTTTTTTAAATTCAGCTCAAAGCTCTGAGTGGCCACAGCCGACCAAGTTTGACTGTAATTACTATCTAGAGTTAGAGCGACATTTAAACTGCAAAGATAACGGCTCCGATTACCTTACCAGTTTTGCCTATCCTTACTGCCTGAAATTCCAAGAAAAAGCGACCGTTTGGAATCCTGATCTAAGTAACTTTATCAATAATACCGGTCTTTGTCTTATGGGAATGCTCTACGACAATCGAATTTCACGCATTCCGAATTGTACGACCCTTGAGGAGTTCGCGTTCGATTCACACGCCATTTGCTATAAACAATATGGCTATTGTGGTCTTACTGGTGTCGAGAAATTACAGGTTGGTGCTACGATTGAATGGTTCACGTTTTTTTCTAAATTTCGACAAATTAAAACTCAAATCGATAATGTCCACGCCAAATGTTTGGGGGACCAATAATATGAAAATACAGATTTTTTCAATTGCAATGTTGTTAAGTATTTCCGTAGCTACCGCGGCGTCTGCCACCTGGCACCACCGCATATTGGACGTAAAGACTTTAAGTGAACTGACCTTTGAAGATTTGAGCATTCGGGCCGCCGTCTCCCAAACTATTGCCATAGGTGAACTACATAATACAACCGAAGTACAAATTTTGGAGGCTAGAATTATTGAAGAGGTGGTTACCCGCCTTCACCTTAAAGGCCGATTTTCATTGGGCTGGGAGTTTTTAGCGGTTACCCAAAAGGTGCAAAATAAGTTGCTTTACAGCGATTTTATGAGTGGCAAAATAACGGCACTCGAATTTTTGACTGCGACCGTTGGTAAATCCACCGCCCCTTTTTATGTACCTGTTTTAGAAACCCTAAAGAAGTTTGAAGGAGATCTCAAAGGCATCAATCTTACGCGCGAGGAAAAAGCACCCGTGACAAAAGGAGGAATCAAGTCTGCCGATCCCCAACTGATTCCCCCTGGCTTTGAAATGGGCGGCGCAAATTATTGGGAACGCTTCACCAAGGCGATGGGGGAACATGTTCCTGCCGAAAAGCACCAGAATTATTTTGAGGCACAATGCTTGACAGACGATGTGATGGCCTACTCCCTTGAAAATGAAATCTCTACTGTACCCCGATTTTTTATAGCCGGCAATTTTCACACTGATTTTTTTGATGGAACTATTTCGCGACTCAAAAAGAGAAATCCGACATCAGGTGTTCTTTCGATTCGAATTATTGACACATCGGAATATAAAGAAAGTGAGCTATTGGGCTTACTCAATCACTATATATACGGCCCTATTTCAGATTTGGTGATTTTCGTAAACGAGCCCGTTCAACAAAAACAAAAGTAGTGTCAATCAGCCGACTCAATTTGAGATTGCCAAAAGATTTTTGAAGGTTTGGCCGATAAATAATTGATGAGATATTTGCGGCTAAATTCACTTTCAAAAAGCGTAAATCGCGGTAGTTTTTTGCAGTTACTTTGTTTCTTATTTACAGTCGGAATATTTTTTGCGATATTTGATAATCTCAATAAACCCGCGGCTAGATTAGTTGTAGCCGGCGCCACTGTAATTGCCCTCATAAATTTTGTAGCTTACGGACTACGAAAGAAAGAAATCCAGCAAGTCTTAAAAGAGAGAATTAAAAGCGCCTATCGGTCTCGCTTAGCGTCACTCGCCGAAATGAGTAGCGGCATCGCTCATGAAATTAACAATCCGCTTACAATTATCGAGGGCTTTGCTCATCAAATAATTTCTATGGCAAAACGCGACCAATCGGATGTCACCAAAAATATTTATTTGGCTGAAAAAATCGTCGAAAACTCAGAGAGAATATCTAAAATAATACGGGCGCTAAGATCTTTCTCCCGCGAAGGCGACAAAGAGCCCACGACCAAGGTTGCGCTCGAAAAAATTATTTCTGACACCTTAAATTTTTGTAAGACACGCTTTAAGAGCCATGGCATAGAACTCTCTTGCCCTGAAATAGACCCCAATATTACTCTGAATTGTCGGCCCGTACAAATTGCGCAGATATTTTTAAATTTACTTTACAATGCTTTTGATGCGGTCAAGATAGTTGACCATCGTTGGATTCGAATTGATGTAAATGAGCAGCGTGATTTTGTCCTGATAAGCATTACGGACTCGGGACCAGGAATTCCACTCGAAGTAAGAGAAAAAATATTTCAGCCATTTTTTACTACAAAGGATATAGGTAATGGAGCGGGCTTGGGCTTGAGTATTTGTATTAGCTTAATTAAAGAACACAATGGAGAGATTCAATTCGATAGTGAGAGTATCAATACGCGATTTGTAATTAAGCTTCCAAAAACTTCGGGTGTGCCAGCAGTGAGGGCGGCCTAAACATTATCAGTTTTAGCGACGGACCAAAAAAAAACTTTTTTCATTATAAGAGCAAGGATTACGATCGCGATAAATCCAAATACGTAAATCTTAAACTTAATGATGTTGGCAATTATTTCGTCGCCATAAGTCGCCACAAAAACCAATTGCGTGGGTATACTAATTAGGGCAGCAAAGGAATCCATCAAGATAAATTTCCAAAAAGACAGGTTCATAAGTCCGCAAAAAATATGTCCTGGAAATCTTATACCCGGCATAAATCTGAAAAAGAAAACTGCCCAAGCCCCATAGTCATGAGTCCATTTTTTTACTTTCTGCATTTTTCCGTGATCAAAAAATCTCTTAAACGTAGGCCGCGTAGTTAGCAAAGCACCTGACTTGCGCCCAATCTGGTAAACGACAATGTCGCTAATTAAAACTGCGGCTAAAGTGATTATTGATGCTGTCCACTTGTTGACTACCGGTGCATCAGGAAAGGGTGGTGGAAATCTGTCAGGATGTGCACCCATATGGGCTAAAATCGCCACACTAATGATGGTTATTTCTTCGGGCAGCGGTAAGCCAAAGGCGCTCGCCACCATCATAACGACAATTAAGCCGTAGATGAGTCCCGGCTGATAAGCATATTGTGACAAAAACTCAAATACGGGGGTCTGGCTATAATCCAATTTTTTTATTCCTAGTTCTCAAAGAAATTATGTTAGCTTTTTTTGAGAGTTCTTAAAACGAATAATTTGGCGTCACAAAATAAATCGATTGGGCACAGGTCCAGTTCGGTCATTTCGCCCTGATTGTGGGAATTGTTGTCCCACAAGACGCCAAAAGTAGGTACTAAAGAGAAGACGGGTGGCATCAAAATTGCTCTCGTATTGGCTTATATGAACAAACTAATGTTTTTACTTATTCTATCACTTTTGACCTCTTACCTTCATGCACAAACAGACGACTTACATGACACGCAGGAAATTGCCAAACGCCTGGAGGCACAGGGAAAGCTTTTTACCGTTCAGCTCGTCCCGGGAGCCAAGACTTTAGATGTTTTTGTGGTTGGCTATAAGACTGCAGGATTGAAGTTTAATGACTTAGGTATGGAAGCTTTTGCCAACATCGGAGGCAAAAGCGTTCGGCTGACTGTGTACAAAGAAAGTGATCATTTTCGAATCGACAGAACCTTCAAGAGTGCACATAGTGTAGATGTGAAATTGAAGGACAAAGCTAAAGAAGACACTTTACATTTCGAAATTCCCTGATAATTTTAGCGCACACGTTTTAAGCGGCGTGTTTATCTACAAGGTCGTAAAACTGGGTGTTTTTCTTTTCCAGACTCTCGGAAAGTGACGTAATTAGCGTATTCGCATCTTTAATAAAATCCACCGGTTGAGCTTGAACATTTTTAATGACTACCCATTTAGACATAAACTTATCCGCCACTTTACGCACATTTTTAGTTTCGATAGCAAATTTTTCGGCGGCATCTTTTATTTGTTTATTGCTTGAGCCGAGTAGCTCAGGAAAAAGATTCTTATCTTCATGTGCCATATTCATAATTAAAAGGCCGGCGATTTTACCCACTACCCGACAGGCATCTTTTGCTTCTTTCGCAACTCGATCAGCCTCAAGATAGAGTTTTAGATTTTCTAGAAGTTGCAGCAAGGTATCGTGATTCTTACGAAACTTATCAGTCTTTTTGTTGCCCATTTTGGCCTCCTATTAGGTACAGCCTTTATGTTAATATTCATTTGACATAATCCGAAGGAATTGACGGTCGAGGAAGGCCTTATCTCGACTAGTGGCTAGTTCTATGGGAGTCTGTGCCAATGACGATATTATTCTTGTGCGTTGCCAATTCAGCAAGGTCGCAAATTGCCGAGGGCCTTGCACGAAAACTTTTTGGCGCCAGCACGCAAGTTTTTAGCGCCGGATGCAAGGCTACAAAAGTAAATCCGCTGGCCGTTGCGGTTATGAAAGAAATTGAGATTGATATATCCGGGCATCGATCTAAATCTGTGGAAGACGTGGGGACTCAAGAAATCAGTTTAGTAATTACACTTTGTCAGGATGAAGTCTGTCCTGCTTTTTTGAATCGGGCTAAAAAACTTCATTGGCCATTTCAGGATCCTGGTGGCTCTTTAGAGAATTTTCGTGAAGTGCGGGATGCAATTAAGGCACGGCTTGAAGAGTTTATTTTGGAAAATCCTGAAATCGCCGGTCATGGAAATATTTAGCAAAAGGGGGGCGTACCCCCTTGCCCGAAATCGAACGTCGTCTAAATGCATTATTTCTTGGTTCGAGTAAATTAGTTCAATTCTTGCAATTTTAAACTTCTTCCTAACTGGGGGGTTTAAGTGCAACAGCGAGAATTGGTGTCCGGATTTTCGGAACTCAAAGACCTATTAATTCGGACATACAAGATTAATCGGCGTCGAGAGTTTGTAAGATTGTATTTTAGTATCGCAAACAATGAACTGTTAATGCACGACTATGACGATCATAAGAAAGCACTTAGTTTGTGTTCAGATATTGAACAAAAGAAAATACGAGAAGGTTTGATGTCAAAATCCCATCGGTTGGCAAAAGAGTCCTTGAAACACCCCTCACCGGCAGAGTTTTTAATAACGAGTCTAAGCTATACGGCTTTTTTAGATCTTAGTTTTTGTCTTTCCTGTTGATCTTCAAACATGCCTGCTAATTCCTGAAACGCTTGTCGAATTTCTTCAGGTGTCATAGGTCCCAGGTCAGGCCTCTCATCAGCCCAGCCAAGCTTCCACTCTTCGGTGCGAGTTGAGTCTTTAAAGATAGATGAGACAAATCCAGTTCTGTCAAAACGACAAAGTAGCAAATTGAAATGGTTATGATTTTCAGCGATTTCAAACCACTCTCTTTTCTCGACAATTTTTCGACCTTTTTGGTTTAATTCTTTTGAATCTATAAAGTAAACCACTTCATTGATTCTAATTTTCTTGTCTTCAATTCTATCAAAATAAAAGTGAATAAATTTAGAAAAGTACTGCTCAAAGTTCTCTTCAATATCGAACAGCAATAACTCGTAAAATTCATTTTCTTGAAAAGTCTTGCCAACTAGATCTTCGAATATCATGTCTCTTTATCGGCTTAGTGGGGGAGGCGATAAAGTGAGTGGTTAACTGGACTAAGGTTGGACTGGAACCAAGTGTTATAAACCTAAAGATTTTGGTACAGGGCCCGCATACATTTACGCTGAGTTCAGGACCAACCCGCTCAACAAGCTGTAAATTTTATACTTCGTCCCTCAGTTAGACAAAACCTTACCCTTATGTTAAATCCAAACCCATGAAAGTCCTGCTGATAACTCCCCCGATGACCCAAATAAACACGCCCTATCCTGCAACGGCGTATTTGACGTCTTACTTGCGCGAGCAAGGATACGAGGTTCAGCAAAGAGATCTCGGTTTAGATTTGGCTTCCTCGCTTTTCTCTCCCAAAGGACTATTAAGAATTAAAGAAAATTTAAACGAGTCCTCTTTAGCTAAAGAAAATATTCAATTTTTCATTAGCGCCTTTAGTGATTACAGCGATTGTATTTCATCCGTAGTCGATTTTCTGCGCGGCAACAATCCGACGGTTTCTTTACGCTTAGCCAAAAGACATTTGGTCCCTGAGGGACCTCGCTTCACTCATCTAAATAACCATCCCCAAATTAACGACTTCTTTGGCGTACTGGGCACGCAAGATAAGGCCAAATATATTGGCAGTCTGTTTTTAGACGACATCGCAGATGTTATTAAGTCTGGCATCGATCCTCGCTTTGAATTTTCTCGCTATGCCGAAGAACTTGCTTCTTCGCAAATATCATTCTCTCCATTATATGAAAATCTCAAAACACCAAAGACCTTAATTGATGAATTGATCGAGGAGCTCACCAAAACTTATCTCACTGAAATTTCACCCGACGTCGTCGGTTTAACCGTGCCTTTTCCGGGAAATCTTTATGGAGCCTTGAGAATTGCCTCTACGGTTAAAAATACATTCTCTGATATTAAAATCGTAATGGGCGGTGGTTTTGTTAACACAGAACTTCGAGAGCTTTCTGATAAGCGTATTTTTGAGTTCATTGATTATTTAGTTTTTGATGATGGCGAAAAGCCGCTACAGCAGTTGTTAGAAATATTGGGCGAACGAGCCCCTCAGAGCTCACTTATTCGTACTTGGACATTAGAAAGCGGCGAAATTAAGAAATATAAGTCTGGTGTTGGCAGCAATATTTCATTTAAAAGCATTCCGGCGCCTACTTTTGATGGCCTCAACCTCGACAATTATATTTCAATGATGGAACTGCCGAACCCGATGCATCGAATGTGGTCCGACTTTCGCTGGAATAAAATGATTTTAGCCCATGGCTGCTATTGGAAGAAGTGTAGCTTTTGCGATACAAGTCTTGATTACATCAGTCGTTTTGAACCCGCGCGCGCCGAACACATTGTCGACAATATAGAAAAAATTATTCGTGAAACCGGGCAGACGGGCTTTCACTTTGTCGATGAGGCCGCACCCCCAGCACTATTAAAAAGTATCTCGGAAATCATCATACATCGAGGCCTCAAAATCACTTGGTGGGGGAACTTGCGCTTTGACAGCCAATTCACCAGTGAGGTGGCAGAACTTATGGCCGACGCTGGCTGCGTCGCCGTTACAGGAGGACTTGAGGTCGCTAGCCCGCGAATTCTCAATCTCATTAACAAAGGGTTAACTATAGAACAGGTCGCCCAAGTCACTCGTAATTTTAGCGAGCAGGGAATTTTGGTTCACGCCTATTTGATGTATGGCTTTCCCACTGAGACCGAACAAGAGACAATAGATTCTCTTGAAGTCGTGCGGCAACTTTTTTTTCTTGGCTGTATCAATTCGGCTTTTTGGCATCGCTTTGTGGCGACTACTCATAGCCCTGTCGGTAAAAATCCCGAAAAATTTGGAATTTCACTTTTACCTCAAAAAGTGCCCCTTGAAGGAGTGTTTGCGAAAAATGCAATTCCGTTTACCGACCCCACCCCTGTCGATCATGATATGCTGGGAATGGGGTTAAAAAAGGCCGTTTATAATTTTATGCACGGAATAGGCCTTAGCGAACCACTTCAGTTTTGGTTTGATAGACCCGTACATAGGCCTACTGTCAAAAAAGATTATGTTGCCAAAGCATTAAGTATGAAATCCGTATCCCTAACTAAACCGTTGGACACTCTTGCACCTTGACTTTAACTCGTTTTTTTTTAGAGTATCTGGAGGGGGCGAGCCGTGATTAATAAGAAGTTATTTGTTATCGTCATGATTATATTTTATCAGTGGGGTTGCGTAGCAGCAGAGGAAAAACTAGTGTCTCAAACAAAATGGAAGAAAAGTCTCATCGGCAAAGATTTAAGGAAAGAACTCACTATAGTCCAATTCAATGTCACTCAGGAAGAGGGAACGGAACCACCCTTTAAGAACGAATACTGGGATAACAAGGAGAACGGAATTTACGTGGATATCATTTCTGGCGATCCTCTTTTTAGTTCGCTTGATAAATTTGATTCAGGAACCGGCTGGCCAAGTTTTACCAAACCGCTAGTCGCTGAAAATGTTTTGTCAAAAACCGATTGGAAGCTCCTGTACCCCCGAACAGAGGTACGTGGAAAAAATAGTGACTCCCACTTGGGACACGTTTTTAGTGATGGTCCCAAGCCTACAGGAAAAAGATACTGCATGAATTCTGCGTCGATGAGGTTTATACCAATCGCCAAACTAAAAGAAGAAGGCTACGGTGAGTTCTTGGATTTGTTTAAAAATGTGAAAGAAAAGGGTGGCGATGAAAAACACTGAGCTTGCCACTTTAGGCGCTGGTTGTTTTTGGGGGGTCGAAGACCTTCTTCGTAAAGTTGAGGGCGTTTTAAGCGCCACCTGTGGGTATTGTGGCGGAAAAACCGAAAGCCCCTCATACAAGGATATTTGTACTGGCCAAACGGGCCATGCCGAAGTTGTTCAAATTGAATTTGATTCAACACAAATTTCATTTGAGACTGTTTTAGATTATTTTTTTAGGTTACATGATCCCACAACTTTAAATCGGCAAGGTCCAGACTCAGGAACTCAATACCGCTCAGTGATTTATTGTCACTCTGAAGAGCAGGAAAAAAAGGCTATAGTCTCGAAAGAAAAATGGCAAGCCTCAGGCAAATTTAAAAACCCTATTGTGACAGAAATTGCACCCGCACAAAAGTTCTACCCTGCCGAAGAATATCATCAGAGGTATTTCGAAAGAAATGGTGGAATTTCATGTCATTACTTGCGAGATTAGCACTCTCTATTGAAATACCTTTTTTCTTAAATCACCTTCACTTGAAAAGGGCACCCGCATACCCTTGTGTCGAATGACTCCTGCCATTTTATAACTAAACTTTTTCGAGACTAATATTTCAAGGGCAGAGCCGATAAGATCCGTTGTACTAAATTTTACTGGAAGGGTCAGAGTAGTCTCACCCTCTTTAGGTATTTCATATTTTTTGGTGACAGAACTATCGGCCACCGCGCTCTCGTTAATAATAATTTTATAATCGATCTGTGAAATTTCTAAATTAAAAGAATTAGGGTTTTTAACGTGAAGTTTAACATTTAGTAAAAGGTCCTTTGAATCAACTCTTTCAAGTTCAACACTTTCTACTTTCAATTCGGGGTTTTTAAAAAACAAAAGGGCACAGGAACTCAGCCCCAAACTCAGACTCAAAATAAAAACCCTAAAAAAAACTTTCATGTTTTAGACCTTTCGTCGACAATGGCGGCAATGACTAGATCACCGCTAACATTCACCGTAGTACGACACATATCAAGAAACCGATCAACTCCTAAAATAAGGCCAAGCCCCTCAGCGGGTACCCCCACCTGATTGAGCAATATCATAATAAGCGGAAGCGAGCCGCCCGGCACTCCGGCCGTGCCAATTCCAGCCAGTATCGACATTAATACCACTTGAACCTGCTGGCCGAGCGAAAGATCAACGTTATAAAGTTGGGCTAAAAAAAGTACGGTTACGCCCTCAAAAAGAGCCGTGCCGTTTTGATTAGCGGTTGAACCTATTGTAAGAACAAATCGCGAAATCTTTTTTGACAATTTTAAGTTGTGTTCAGCCGTAGCTAGGGCTTTTGGTAGCGTTGCGTTCGAAGACGCTGTCGAAAAAGCATAGAGATAAACCTCGCGACAGTGACCAAAAAATTCTCTTGGTGACCACTTGGTAAACGTTTTTAATAAAAAAGTATAAACGCCAAATTGCTGAATAAGTAGCCCCACTACAACAACGCAAATGTAGGCAAAGAGAGAAACAAAAACTCCGTGACCGAACTTAAAAGCTGAATTAAACACTAACGAAAACACCGCAAGTGGCGCCAGCCTCATGGCAAATTCTACGATCTTCATACACGTGGCGTAAACTTGCTCCAATACAGAAAACAACCCCCCCTCGCCATATTTATTTTCTTTGGCCGTGAATCCAAATGCCAAACCAAAAATCAGAGAAAAAAACATGAGCGAGAGCATCTCTCCCTCAAGGGCATTTAAAGCCGAGCGCAAGGGATTGTCGGGAATGATGCTCACCAGAATTTCACTGAGCGGTTTTGTGGCGCTGGCCTTAGTTTCAATATCGTCAATATTAGCCATTCCGCCGTCCATGCTAACCAGAGATGAGATTTTACCCGGTTTGACCAAGTTCACTAAACTAATCCCGACAATCACTGAAAGTGCGCTCGATATCACTGTAAATTTTAATGTAGTCAAGGCTATCTTCCCTAACCCTTGAGAATGCGTGAGTTCATAAATTCCAAGTATTAATGCTGAGACAACCATGGGTACTACAACCATAAAAATAGTGCGTAAAAATACTCTGCCTATAGGTGCAAGGATGCTAGTACTTAAAAATTGCAAAAACTCCTGGTCACTGTAAGAATGTGAAAAAAGACCAAGCGCTAGTCCCAATATAAGTGCCAAGAGCAATCTAACGTGATTTTTCATAGGTCTTTTTTATTCCCCTAAATAGGCTTTTTTTACTTGATCTGACTTCAAAATGTCTTTGGCCTCACCCTTTAACAAAACGGTACCAGTCTCGAGCACAACTCCAAAATGTGAAATCCTTAAAGCCTGCAAAGCATTTTGCTCCACCAACAAAATCGTTGTGCCCTGGGAGTTAATTTTTTGTACAATTTCAAAAATTCTCTGAATCATTTGAGGCGCTAATCCTAAGCTTGGCTCATCCAAAAGAAGTAATTCAGGATGACTCATGAGCGCACGCCCAATAGCTAACATTTGAAGCTCGCCACCTGATAAAGTTCCTGAGTTTTGCTTTAGGCGCTCTTTTAATCTCGGAAAAAGTTCAAAAACATAGTCGAGATCAGCTTTAAGAGAGTTTTTATCAGGCGCGGTCCAGGCGCCGAGGTCTAAATTTTCTTCGACCGTTAGATTTAAAAAAATTCCCCGACCCTCAGGTACATGGGTAATTTTTATTCTAACTATCTCATGGGCTTTTAATTTTGTGATCAAATGATTTTTAAATATTATCTGCCCGCCTTCAGGTTTTACCAGCCCCGAAATAGAGCGCAAAACAGAAGTCTTTCCGGCTCCATTAGCGCCAATCAAAGTTACTATTTTACCTTTTGGCACATCAAAAGAAACATGCCTCACCGCTTTGACGGCGCCATAGGAGACTGAAAGGTTGTCGACCTTAAGCATTTGTCACCGTCTCCTTTCCCAAGTAAGCCTCTATCACTCTTGGGTTTTTCTGAATTTCTTGTGGCGTGCCTTCAGCTATTTTTATGCCGTACTCCAGAACAGCAATCCGCTCACAAATTCCCATGACTAATTTCATGTCATGCTCAATTAAAAAAATCGTAAGACTATGATTTTTTCTTATCGACCGAATCGTTTCCATTAGGCCATTTGTTTCTTGAGGATTAAGCCCCGCAGCAGGTTCATCTAGTAGTAAAACTTTTGCCCCGGTGGCCATGGCACGAGCCATTTCAAGACGACGCTGATCACCATAAGGCAGATTTTTAGCTAACAAATGCCAGCGGTCCTCACATTTAATTATTTTCAGAAATTCAAATGCCTTTTTAATTTTAGCGAGCTCATTTTCCAAAACTGACTTACCAAGAAAAACTGACGTAAAAATATTATACTTTTTTACATCCTGATGGTTATCCAGAGAAATCAGTAGGTTTTCAAGCACAGTTAGCTCTTTAAAGAGTCGAATATTCTGAAACGTTCTGGCCAAACCTTTTCGCGTAACCTCATGAGGCTTTAAGCCGTTGAGTGATTCTGAAAATGTTTTGATTTGCCCTGAGGTAGGTTGATACACTCCCGTGATCATATTAAAAACTGTAGTCTTACCGGCACCATTGGGACCAATGAGGCCAAAAATACTGCCATTAGGCACGTTAAGGTCGAGATCAGAAACAGCTTTCAGTCCGCCAAACTGAATACTTAGTTTTTCTAGTGAAATCGCGCTGCTCATGTTGCCGGACCCCTTCGACCAAAAAAATGCCGTATTCGTCGTGGCAGAAAATCAAAAAATTCTTTTTTGCCAAAAAGTCCATTGGGTCTTGTTAACATAAGTAGGATAAGAACCAGCGAATAGATTACCATGCGTAGATCGACCTTGGTAATGTCTTGCAGTCCCCGTAAGGCCTCGCGCAAAACTGTTAAAAACAGTGCGGCAATAAAAGATCCCGTGATGCTGCCCATACCCCCTAGTACAACCATAATAATTATTTCAAAGCTCTTGTTAAAATCAAAAATTGCCGGACTTAAAAAACTTAAATAATGAGCAAATAAGCCGCCAGCAATTCCCGCAAAAAAGGACCCGATAACAAAAGCTCGCACTTTGGTTTGGGTGACATTTATTCCCATAGCTTGCGCTGCGATTTCATCCTCACGAACCGCCATTAACGCCCGCCCATGAGCTGATTGAATTATTCTGGAAATAAAAAAGATTGTTATAACTACTAAACCATAAACCCAGGCAAAGTTGGAAAGACCCGCTATCCCTGGCATTCCTCGAGCGGCACCTAAGAAATCCATATTTAAAATTAGGACACGAATAATTTCACCAAAGCCTAAAGTTACAATAGCCAGGTAGTCTCCTTTAAGTCTGAGTGATGGCAGGCCCACTATATAGCCAAACCCGGCCGATAGAAGTCCCCCAATTACCAGAGCCAAAAAAAACAGGCTATTTGAAATAAGCGGATTTGAAAAACTCTCTCCCAGATGCAATTGAAAATACCCCGTCAAAAAGGCTGACGTGTAGGCGCCAACGGCCATAAAACCGGCGTGCCCCATCGAAAATTGTCCCGTAAAGCCATTCACTAAGTTTAATGAAACCGCCAAAATAATGTTGATCCCTGCGTACATAACAATTGAAAATGCGTAAGGAGCAATGTGACCAACAAAAAATATTTGAAAGAGAATGACGTTCGCTAATAAGAAAAACCACATCCACAGGGAGTTAAGGCCAAATCTAGTCCTAAAGTTTTCGACTTCCATTTTTAAACCTTCTCGCTCGTTTTTTTGCCAAAAAGACCCGTGGGCTTAAAAAGTAAAATCAATATAAGGACAGCAAAAGCCAAAGCATCACGGTAACTGGGCTTCCAATAACCTACCAAAAATTCTTCAGCCAGTCCTAGCGTGATGGCACCAACCACCGCGCCAACGATGCTGCCGATCCCTCCTAAAACCGCTGACACGAAGGCCTTTAATCCCGGCATCACTCCCATGAGTGGCTCAATGCGAGGATAAATTAGCCCCACCAATACCCCCGCCGCGCCCGCCAGCGCAGAACCTAATACAAATGTAAAAGAAATAATTTGGTTGGTTGGAATACCCATTAGGCTTGCGAGATTATGATCAAAACTCACGGCCCGCATGGCTCGACCGAAGCGAGTAAAATAAATTATAAACTGAAGGAGTGCCATTAATCCTATCGAAATCCCTAATACTGTTGCTTGAAGTGGATTGATACTTATATCGCCGAAATTCCATTGTTCTGCCGGCTGGTAAATTTGTGGAAACGATTGAGGGTCAGCCCCAAAAATAACTTGGCCCGAAAACTGCAAAAATAATGAAACCCCCACGGCAGTGATCAAAAGATTTATTCGCGGGGATTGTCTCAAGGGACGGTAGGCTAAGCGCTCAATAATAAATCCGGCCAAGCCACTAGTCGCCATAGACAATGCAAGTACTAAAAATAATCCGCTCGGCGAAGAGCTTTCTTGGAGATGAAACCAGCGTGAAAAATAATAACCAGAAAAAGCCCCCAACATATAAACTTCACCATGGGCAAAATTAATGAGGCCTAAAATTCCAAACACCATCGTATAACCAAGCGCTATCAGGGCATAGATGCTACCCAGAGACACACCGTTAATTACGTGTTGGAGAAACTCAGACATCAGGGGTTCACGGTGGTCTGATACTTAAACCCAGTGCTTACCACTTTTAAAACTACAGCCGACTTTACGGGATTTCTTTTTTCATCTATCGTAATTAATCCTGTAACGCCCTGATAATTTTTGGTGCTCGCAATTTCATTGCGAATTTTTGTGGTATCAAGATTGTCGGTGCGCTTCATCGCCTCAACAAGAACTTTAACTGCGTCGTAGCCTAGTGCCGTTAATGCATCAGGCACTATGCCGTAGGTTTTTTTAAATTTTTCAATAAACTCTTGTACAATAGGTGATTTGTCTTCCGCCGAATAATGACTTGAAAAATAACTGCCTTCAATGGCCTTGCCGCCGATTTCTTGAAGCTTTGGCGAATCCCAACCATCTCCGCCCATGAGTGGTACATTTAAGCCAAGCCCCTTTGCCTGCCGAGCAATGAGCGCCACCTCGGTATAATAGCCGGGGACATAAATAGCGTCGGGGTTTTTAGCTTTGATTGAGGTCAACTGAGATTTAAAATCCATGTCTCCGGCCGAATAACTTTGTTCAACGACTATTTTACCACCCAAACTGGTAAATTTATCTTTAAAAAATTGGGCCAGACCCACGCTATAATCATTTTTTACGTCGGTTAGTACTGCGACTTTTTTAATTTTGAGATCCTCGGTCGCAAATTTTGCCATCACGCTGCCCTGAAAGGGATCGATAAAACAAACCCTAAAAATAAAATCGCCAATTTCTGTAACCTTTGGATTTGTAGATGACGGCGTGATCATAGGGATTTTATTTTTTTGCGCAATTGGTGCCATAGCAAGACTAATTGAGCTCGCCACCTCGCCCAATATTGCCGTTACTTTATCTTGCGAGATAAGTCGCGTGACAACAGTCGCAGCCTCTTCGGGTTTTCCCTGGTCATCAAGAGAAATCAGTTTGAGTTTTTTGCCAGCCACGCCTCCGCCATTATTGATTTCGTTAACGGCAAACTCAGCGCCTTTTTGAGTCGACTGACCAAAGGACGCTTGCCCCCCCGTGAGTGACCCCACCAATCCGATTTTAATTTCCTCGGATTGAGGTGTCTGTGCTTTCGCAATTTCTGGCGATTTGTTTTCTTCTTTGGTGCAACTGGTATTAAAAATTCCAGCTGTGACTAATAAAGTAGCCAAAATCAGATTAGATCTATTTGTTAATTTTAATGCTTTCATACGTGGGCCCCCTCGACAAATCAATTATTAATTACCACTGCTATTTATGGCAAGGTAAAGTTATTTCGATTGACTGCCAATAATTGCAAATTAGTATCATCTCTAAATATGCAAAACTGGCGTTATTTTAAAGGTTCACTTTTAGTTACTGTTCTGGGGCTTATTGCTGGCTATTTTTATGGCTTTTATTTTTATGGTACAGTATCGGGCGCACTAAAGACCGTTTTTTTAGTTGCCATACTGACCGTCCTCGAGATCTCTCTGTCGTTTGACAATGCTGTCGTGAACGCGACTATTTTGCGCAAGATGACCGATCTCTGGCGCCAGAGATTTTTAACTTGGGGTATTGCCATTGCTGTATTTGGCATGCGACTCGTATTTCCGCTAGCGATTATTAGCATCGTAGCCCACCTCAATCCCTATGAAGCATTAATGCTCGCCGCCACCCAGCCACTGGAATACGAGCGAATCATGAAATCAGTTCACATTGAGATTGGCGCCTTCGGTGGCTTCTTTTTGCTCATGGTTTGCTTAAAATATTTTTTTGATGCTAGTAAAGAGGTCCATTGGATCAAACTCTTGGAAACTGGCCTCTCGCGAGCTGGCCGAATTGAGGCGATAGAAATTGTTATCGCATTAATTGCTTTGGTTGGAGCCTCAAGATTTTTACAACCTCACGATCGTGAAGTCTTTTTAATTGCTGGCCTAATAGGCATAATTATTTTTATTGTCGTTGAAGGAATTGGAGATCTATTACAGATTTCTGAGGATGTTATGGCAGATGCCCAAAAAGCGAGCGCTATGATGTTTGTCTATTTAGAGTTAATTGACGCTTCTTTTAGCTTAGATGGCGTAATTGGTGCCTTCGCGCTAACCAATAACCTCTTTATTATTGCCATAGGTTTAGGGGTCGGCGCCATGTTTGTGCGCAGTCTGACTATTCTGTTGGTGGAACAGGGCACTCTGTCCAAATATAAGTATTTAGAACACGGCGCTTTCTATGCGATCGGCTCACTCGCAGTCCTTATGGTCGTAAACACCTTTCGAAACATACCAGAAGCCGTCACTGGATTAATTGGTGCTGCTTTTATAGGGCTCTCACTTATGGCCTCTCGAATAGAACTAAAAAAACGTTAAATATTGTTTTACTTTTTGTCTAATAAAAATTAATTACTAGCGTTAAGCATTTAATTTTACAAACCATTACACCTTCGGAGGCAGTTCATGGCGTGGCTCTCTCGCATGAAAATATTTTCGTTCATTCCTTTGTTTTTCTCTGGCCTATTTTTTTCGGCACTTGCCAGCGCAAGTGAAACAGATCTTATTGTTCCCGATTTAGGCCTAACATTTAATATTTTTGGGTCAGACTACTCAGGAACTGGAATATTAAAATTTAGCATTCTCATAGTATTAGCGGGAATGCTCTTTGGTATTTGGGAGTTTTTTAATGTTAAAAAATTACCCGCACACAAATCCATGCTTGATATCTCGCATCTCATTTATGAAACCTGCAAGACCTATCTTCTGCAACAAGGCCGGTTTTTAATTTACTTAGAGCTCGCGATCGGTTCATGTATCTTTGTTTATTTTTATTATCTCTCTCATCTTGAGTTGGGAAAGGTGCTGGTCATTTTATTATGGTCAGTCATTGGTATACTTGGCTCGTATGGAGTAGCGTGGTTTGGCATTCGAATTAATACTTATGCAAATAGTCGCACTGCCTTTGCCTCTCTTACCGGAAAACCTTATGGCGTCATGGACATCCCCCTTCGTTCAGGAATGTCGATAGGCGTTTTACTTATATGTGTAGAACTCTTAATGATGCTCATCATTCTTTTGTTTGTTCCTGGCGACAGTGCTGGCGCCTGCTTTATCGGATTTGCTATTGGTGAATCTCTCGGCGCTTCAGTTTTAAGAATATGCGGCGGTATTTTTACAAAAATTGCCGACATTGGCTCTGACTTAATGAAAATCGTCTTTAATATTAAAGAAGATGATGCTCGTAACCCGGGAGTAATTGCTGACTGCGTGGGTGATAATGCGGGAGACTCAGTAGGCCCAACAGCCGACGGATTTGAAACCTATGGCGTTACTGGCGTTGCGCTAATCACTTTTATTATTTTAGCTGTGGGAATGACAATGTCACCCGATGGTTCTCTTACTCCGGGAGCTGAATATCAAAGTATACAAGCAAAAATGATTGTTTGGATATTTGTAATGCGCGTTCTAATGATTGGAACTTCGATCGTTTCGTATTGGATCAATGGCGCTATTTCAAGGGCGCGATTTGCCAATTCAGATCATTTTGATTTTGAAGCCCCGCTGACTTCACTTGTTTGGATCACGTCTATAGTTTCTATAATAGCTACACTTTTTGCCAGCCATCTAATTTTAGCTGACCTTGGTGGCGATTTATGGCTCAAACTTTCAATTATTATTTCTTGTGGAACTTTGGCTGCCGCCATCATTCCGGAGCTCACCAAAATTTTTACCTCTTCGAAATCTAAACACGTGGCAGAAATAGTTAATGCCTCTCGTGAGGGTGGCGCATCGCTAACCATTCTGTCTGGATTAGTTGCTGGTAACTTTAGTGCCTTTTGGAAGGGTATGACAATGGTAGGTCTCATGTTGGTGGCCTATATGACTTCTTCTGACGGTCTTGATCAATACATGGCATTTCCTGCCGTATTCGCTTTTGGCTTAGTGGCATTCGGCATGTTGGGCATGGGCCCTGTTACTATTGCGGTCGACAGTTACGGGCCAGTTACAGACAACGCTCAATCAGTTTTTGAGCTTTCACAAATAGAAAGTATTCCCGGTATAGCAGCGGAAATAAAAAAGGATTTTGGGTTCTCGCCGAATTTTGAGAAAGGCAAACGTTATCTTGAAGAAAACGACTCTGCCGGAAACACTTTCAAAGCTACAGCTAAACCTGTTCTTATTGGAACCGCCGTCATTGGCGCTACGACCATGATTTTCTCAATTATTCTTTTGTTAAAACTAAAACTAGATCTTTTGGATGCTAGAGTCTTATTGGGCCTAATGTCGGGCGGCGCGGTGATTTTTTGGTTTACAGGCGCTTCTATGCAAGCGGTCACTGCCGGTGCTTATCGTGCGGTTGAGTACATCAAAAAGAATATAAAACTTGACGGCTCAACACGAGCTTCTGTTGAGTCCTCTAAAGAGGTGGTAAAAATATGTACCGAGTACGCGCAAGCGGGAATGTGGAATATTTTTGCCGTTGTGTTTTTTATCACACTAGCGTTCGCTTGTTTTGATCCTACATTTTTTGCAAGCTACTTAATTTCAATTGCAGTTTTTGGTCTTTATCAGGCTATGTTTATGGCTAATGCCGGCGGCGCTTGGGACAATGCTAAAAAAGTAGTTGAGGTGGAACTTAGAGAAAAAGGCACACCATTGCATGCGGCAACCGTTGTCGGTGATACTGTTGGTGACCCGTTTAAAGACACGTCTTCAGTGGCGCTTAATCCCATTATTAAGTTCACTACACTGTTTGGACTTTTGGCTGTTGAAATCGCTGTATCAGCACAAGACATAGCCTTAGTTCTTGGTGTTGGCTTTTTTGTAGTAGCTCTTTATTTTGTTTGGCGCTCATTCTACAAGATGCGAATCTCGTAGAGTACCTGGCCTTAAAAAAGGCGAACTGAAAAGTTCGCCTTTTTATATTCTGGACCCAAATTGATTTCATAATCTTTAACAGCCTCCCGAAATCAATTCATGAAATTAATAGCTGCTCTTTCGATCGTCTCTACTTTAGGCTGTGCTACCTCTGGACCAGAAAATGAATTCAATCCTATTCCGATGCCCGCAGCGTTTACTTCGGCCTTTTGGCCCTATGATCTCGAAGGCTGCGTCAGCACCAAGGATCAATTTTTAGAACGTATGAGTTCTAAAAAAGTAACTTGGGACAAAAAGGAGGGCAAAAAATGTCACGTAAAGTCAGGACTTTGGGTGGATTCAATGACCCAAGAAGAATTCACAAACGCTAGAGAAGCAATCGTAACGACTGTGGTTCCTTTAACCTATGCTAAGAAAAACTCAAACACGGCTTGGTCACTTCATAAAACCATGGCCTTTGTTCATGATTGGGATCAAATGATTGTTCTTCGAAAAGAAAAAGCCGGCGAACAACAATATCTGCAGAACGAAGTTGGTCTTTATGTTGTGCCCGATGACATTCGGTATCGCTGTCAGATTGTGGCTCAGTGGCAAGATGCTCGAGACAGGTGGGCACTTGGCGCTGAACGAAATGAGCTCTTAAAAACCTCTGAATGGCTCTCTGAGTGTGTGCAGCTTGAAACCTATAATCGAGATCAGTTTCCGCATTGGAGTCGAATAATGGGGGGATGTGATTCGCGCACGAACACTCTCGCACGTGACGTGGCAAGTTCCTATAAATCAAAGGGCTGTAAGGCACAGGATGGAAAGTGGTTAGATCCTTACTCCAATAAAACTTTACGAGGCCCCGCAAGCGTCGACATCGATCATACGGTGCCCTTAGCCAATGCTTACATGTCAGGAGGCTGGCGCTGGAATCAGGTAAAAAAAGAGGATTACGCAAATTACTCCAAAGATCCATTTCATTTGCAGACGGTGAGCGCTAGCGAAAATCGCCGAAAGGGCGCTAAACACCCTGGGCAATATTTGCCCTCAAACATAACGTATCAATGTGATTATTTAGAGGAATGGCTTAATGTAAAATTTCGTTGGGGCCTCAGTTTAAATCCCAAAGAGGGCGCAGCGATTAAAGAACATATCTCAAAAAAATGTCCGCAGCTTTCGGTTAACTATAGAGCCGTCATTGATTTATTGATAAATCCCAAATTAAAAGATGTGACCTTTCCAGGAAAAGATTAAGAGATTTACGAACAGCTAGCCAACTTTTCCAATAAAAGCTCGAGTTCAACTAGGGCTTTGTCGTCAGTCTTATTTTTAATAAGGTCGATACCAGTTTTTACTGAGTCACGAATTTCTTGAATTGGCGGACACGTGCCCTTGTTATTGGGAGTACCGCGAGTTTCAAGACAACTAATACCTGCCTTTGTATCGTTCGTGGCGTCGCGCTGACAGGCGTAGGCGGCTTCTGGAGTATAAGTTTTATTGGCTGCAGCGATCATACAGGCTGGCACATCTGTGGGATTGCGCCGCGCTACTACTACACAAGTTCTGACCGCGCCCAAATCGTAAATATTGTTTATCATCGCCGAAATACATTGAACCGCGGAAATGGGATCACGAAATGATATAATATGGCATGGCTCAATAGCAGTATTATCGATTGATTTCGCCTGATTGATAATTTGGTGGCATTCAGCGCCTTTGGAAGGCACTTGCTTATTCACATTATCACAGACGTCATAAGCGGTAGCGGACCAACCTAAAGCTGGAAACAACATCCCGATAATTAAAACTAATTTTTTCATGATTCCTCCTCATTTACATAATACTGTTGCATTCTTTTTAGAAAAATGAAATTAAATCTCCTGACCTATTACAGAGTGCGCCATTACCTATGAATAGTGACCTCATAACTGCCTTTAACCTGCGAAAAAAGCTAGATCTCTCCAAAACCACCGCCTTTCGCGCACTACATCGTGGCGAATGGCAATCCCTTGATGTTTCAGTAGAAATTTACGGAAATTGGTTTTTGATTTGGAGCTACCAGGCAAGTCCTAAATCCCAAAAACTCCTTGATGAATTAGTTGAACTCGTTGTCACAACTTATCACTCTTTGGGCGGCGTCATTAAATTTCCACAAAAAAACCCCCATGAAAAAGGCCTAATAAGCGTGCAGAAGGTGGTTCTTGAAAAACCCCCAACCTGGTTTACCGTGCAAGAAAAAGGAATTCAGTTTGAAGTCACGTTAACAGAAAAGCAACACACCGGTCTTTTTTTAGACCAACGGGATAACCGTCGCTGGGTGTTTGAAAATTCGCGGGGAACCCGTGTCGCAAATTTATTTTGTTTTACTTCTTCTTTTTCGGTCGCAGCAATTCTGGGAGGAGCCGAAAGCGTGCATTCTGTTGACATTGCAAAATCTGTTTTAAAATGGAGTGAAAAAAATCTAGCTCTCAATAATATTGAAAATTTAAACGCTAATAAGAGAGCTTTCTTTTATTGCGATGACGTTCGCCAGTGGCTCAAGCGGCAAGAAAATAAAATAGTAAAAGACCCTTCGCTTAAATTTGATTTAATTATTTGCGACCCCCCGACTTTTGCTAGCGGAGATAAAAAGCATGGCGTCTTTGATGTCGAAAAAGAATGGGCTGCCTTAGTAGAATCATGTAAAAAAATCGCTAACCCTAATGCGCAATTTCTTTTCTCTACCAATTTTCAAAATACGAACATCAGTAAGCTTCTGAAGCCTCTATCACTGACCTTCAAAGAGGTAAAAATAATTTCGCCGCCGATAGATTTTCCAGTACTAAAAAACTCACCGATTTTTACTCATTATTTTTTATGCCGTTAACTTTTCCCCAACGCTTTTTTAAAGGCCGGGCGGTTTTTGAGGTTCGCCACGTATTCATCGAGGCGGGCATATTCTAAATCTATCTTTAAGGCCTTAGCCCAAGCTAAAACTGCACCGACTAAGATGTCAGCTGTGGTAAATTCAGCACCTAGAATAAATTGATGCTGAGCCAAAGTTTGGTGTACTGCCTCTAGGGATTTAGAAAACTCCCCTTTGGCCATTTCAATTGCTTGGGGAGATCGTTTCTCTTCTGGATATAGGCTGGCGTGGCGGTTGATGGTCCAAAGATAGGCATCCATCTCACTCATCGCAAAAAACATCCATTGATTGTATTTGCCGCGCTCCCAGGTGCCTGGGTGCGGAATTAGTTTACCAGTGCTATGTTTCTCAGATAGGTAAGTTAAGATTGCGCCTGACTCAGCCAACATAAAATCGCCGTCAAGCATTACAGGTACTTTGCCGTAGGGATTAAGTTCTATAAACTTTGTAGATTGATTTTCGCGTTTCGCCAAATCAACGGGGATGGACTCATACGGTACGCCCATCTCTTCAAGCAACCAATAACATCGGAGTGCACGAGTTCGGTTGCTGCCAAATATCTTCAAGGTATTTTTCATTTGTGTATAGACTTAAGCAAACAAGAATATCATTATCAAGGATATGTTTATATACCTCGCTTACATTCTTACTAGACCATCTAGACTATCTGGACCAACTAGCCCATCTGGACTATCTGGACCTAGGGAGAAGAAGTGTCTGTCTCATTAAAGCATCGTAATATAATTGAGCGTTTACTTAAAACCCATGTCACTCCCTTTTACCTTTATGATTTAGAGTCTGTTAATCAGCGCATTCGTCTGCTTAAAAGTGGTATTAGGCTAAAGCGAGCCACGGTACATTACGCCATGAAGGCAAATGCCAATCCTGAGATTTTACAACTTATGAGGCAAAATAGGTGTGGGGTCGATGTCGTTTCAAGCGGCGAGTTGGCTTGCGCCATTAAAGTTGGCTTTAAACCAGAGCAAATTATTTTTTCTGGAGTGGGTAAAACCAAAACCGATCTGCGCCTGGCAATTCAAAAAAAGATTAAACAAATTAATGTCGAAAGCTTACAAGAACTCGAACGAATTCTTATGATCTCTAAACAATTGGGTCATCCAGCAGAAGTGGGCCTAAGGATCAATCCCAACATTAACGCTAAAACGCATCCTTATATCACAACAGGCATCCGAAAGAATAAGTTTGGAATTAATATTAGCGATCTTACAAATATTAAAAAACTTCTCCGCGACAATACTAAGTATTTAAAGCTGCGTAGTCTCAGCATTCATATAGGCTCACAAATTACCAGCCTAGGCGCTTTTTCTGAAGCCTTTAAAAAAGTGATTGAACTCTACAAAAAAATGCGAATGGAAGGTTTTTTAATCGAAAGAATTGATATCGGCGGTGGACTTGGCATTGATTATTATCAAGAAGGCCATAAGGATCACGTTAGAATCAAACAGTACACAAAGCTTGTGAACCAAGCCTTTAAAAATCTTGACGTCGAAGTCATGCTCGAACCTGGCCGAATATTAGTGGGGAGATGTGGCCTGCTCGTCACCGAGATTCAGTATTTAAAAAATAATGGACCAATAAATTTTGCCATAGTGGATACGGGCATGCATCACTTGATTCGACCCGCGCTTTATCAGGCTTATCATCGAATATTGCCACTTAGACCTCACGCGGGGAGAAAGATAAAATATAATATAGTAGGACCCATTTGCGAGTCTTCTGACTTCTTAGCTACAGCAAGGCTCCTGTCGCCTCTGCACCAAGGCGATATCCTTTGTGTTCGAGACACTGGCGCCTATGGATTTTCAATGGCATCGACTTATAATCTGCAGGAACTGCCGAAAGAATTTTGTTTTAGTCTTAAATCTAAAATTTTGTGACGACGCCTCTTTCAATTTGAAAGAGTATCTCATTAAAGGCATGGCCTTTGATATTACGAATCACTATAATGTTAGAAATGGGGTCGAAATATCCCGATTGACCTGATTGACGTAAGATTGTTTCGCGACTCTTAGATTTAAAAACTCTTAGCTCAACTTTTCCCAAAAAATAAATCAGTGGTACGGAGCGAGCAGAAAGTCCTTTTTGCGTTATGACCTCATAACAAGTAGCTTGAGAACAGCCTTTTAAAACCAATGGCGTAATTTCACCACTGCCCGCAAAAGCCTTTTTAATAGAAAAAAATAATACAAAAAATAAAGGGACTAAGGCTATACACCTTAATCCCTGAATTTTATTATTATTCACAACTAGCGCCGAGTTTTCCGGTGCGAGTCAATTTATCTTCAGCGTCGCCATCGGCATATAATCCACCCATGGTTTTATCAGCTAAAGCTACCGGATTTCCGCACCTGTTAAAAGAAGTGGGGAATTGCTTTTTCAAATCCTGAACGGGATTTTTAAGCAAAGCCGTATAGTTAAAGTTCGCCGTTACAATACTGTCATCGCGAATATCATGGCCAACTTTTCCTAAAACTACACCGCCACCTAATATTTGAGTCATGCTGGCAATAAGTTTTTCAACACGGTTTTTTGAATCAGGCACATTAACATCATACATACAGATAGAATTCTCAATGATATGTCCCTTACGGGCTTTTTCAGTGTGAGTACCCTCGGGGCAAAGCATTTTGTAATTTTCCATGGCATACTTCATGCCGGCAACTACATCGCTTCCCATTTCTGTTACGCGTCCTAGTTTTTGTTCGCTTCGCAGCTGACCAAAATCAGGAATCTGATTAAGGTAAGCAAATATTTGTGCGGGTGTGGCGTTTTCTGGAAGTACTTTATTGGCATTAATGAGACCGCTCATGTCATAAGAGTTCAACATGATATGGTACATTTCCATACCGGCAGCCACTTGTTGCATGACTTCGGCATCAGCTTGGTCAACCTTAATTTCTAGTACATCTGTTAATACACACTCACTTGGATCATAGATACCTGGTTCAGGATTTTTCCAAGAACATTCCTCTTTGCCCGCTTTGACTCTACGTGAAATTTCTTTGGAATCATTTACGTTTAAGGTTAAATTCATACTGTTCTTGTTAGTCTTTAAAAATGTTCTGTAGGTTTCATAACCCGCAGTTACTGTATCCAAGAACGCTTGAAACGATTTTTCATCCTTAATATCCGGCAAATTACTATTATCTAGCAAAAAGCTTTTCAAACCGCTGTTCGGCTGGTTTTTGATCCAACGATCATAACGATTTTGCTCTACTTTAGTGCTTTGAGTTTTTATATACGGCTCAACTCTTTTCACTATCCCGCGATAAACAACAACCTGAGCAAGCAACGCTTTATAAAACTGAGCGCGAAAGTTTTTGGAATCTTGTACTAGCGCTTGATCAAAAACATAATCCGCATACATAAAGGAAACCGGCGACACCAGCTGTTCTCCAGCCAACGCCATCTTTTCAGCTTTTTGCTCTGAAGTTAGAGTTGATTTTTGAATATCATTTAGGTCAATTTTTCCCGGTCTTGGCTTTCCACTCCGACTACAGCCCGAAAGAACCAAAATAGAAATTAAAGAAGACACAATTAGAATATTTTTCATTTTACCCCCTGATTAATATTGCAAAGGGTATCAGCAAGTTTAATACCAAATATTATTTCTATGTAAGTCTTTGGAAAATCGAATTGAAGTTTTATTTAATCTGAAAGACTTACAGAATTTTTGCGAAAAAATGCTCTACCGATGCGTCATGGGTGCGTCAAGGGAGCCTCAATGGAATCAGTCAGTTTTATTTAATGCGAAGATTTTTTCTTTTTCTACATTCCCATTATATAAGAGAACATCAGCGGTGCCACAATAGAGGCGTCTGATTCAATAATAAATTTGGGTGTCTCTTTAGATAATTTGCCCCAAGTAATTTTTTCATTTGGTACCGCGCCAGAATAAGATCCGTAACTAGTTGTTGAATCGCTGATTTGGCAAAAGTAGGACCACTTGGGAACGTTTTTTTCTAAATCTTGTTCAAGCATAGGAACGACACAAATCGGAAAGTCACCGGCAATGCCGCCACCTATCTGATAAAAGCCAATACCTTGGGGAGTAATTGCTTGTTGATACCATTTCGCTAGCTCGATCATATAATCGATCCCGGTTTTCATGGCCGAACGATCGATTTTACCTTCGATACAGCGAGCGGCAAAAACATTTCCGAGGGTGGAGTCTTCCCAACCTGGAACAAAAATGGGTAGATTCTTTTGTGCGGCGGCGACCATCCAAGAATTTTTAGGGTCAATTTGGTATGATTTTACCAGCGTTTCTTCTCGAATCAATTGGTAAAAATACTCATGAGGCAGAAGTCCTGTTTTCGCCTTGGAATTTGCCACCCATAACTTCATTATGTGGCTCTCGATGCGGCGAATGGCCTCGGCCTCGGGAATACAAGTGTCAGTAACTCTATTAAAGTGTTTTTTAAGAAGCTTTTCTTCGTCGTCAGGAGTTAAATCGCGGTAATTAGGAATTCGCTCATAGTGATCGTGCGCCACCAAATTAAAGACGTCTTCTTCAAGATTGGCTCCGGTACAACTAATTGCGTGAACTTTACCCTGTCTTATCATTTCGGCCAGTGTTAAGCCTAGCTCAGCGGTACTCATCGCACCTGCCAAAGTCATAAACATCTTACCGCCCTTCGCAAGATGAGAATTATAAGCTATAGAAGCGTCTCTTAGGCTCGCCGCATTGAAATGTCGATAGTGGTGGTCAATAAAATTCGAGATTGGACCCGGCATATATACTCCCTTTTAGCAGTGTACTTCATCCTCATTTGAAAGCTTATTGTCAACAATTCAGTTTCAATAAAGTTGGATTTACTGTTTACTAAATAAATAGGGGAGGCCGTGATGTGTCCAGACTCAAAATCACTTATTTTTCGCCAACTTTTTGATAAAACTAGCTCTACCTACACTTATCTTTTAGCAGACAAAGAGACTCTTGAAGGCCTCATCATTGATACTGTCATAGAGCAACACGAGCGGGATCTCAGAATCATCAATGAACTGGGTATAAAGCTTTTATATACTCTAGAAACTCACATTCATGCCGATCACGTGACCGGCGCATCACAGCTAAAAAACTCCACTCAGTGTAAAATAATGGTCAGTATCGAGGCTAGAGTAAAAAACGCCGATCAGACATTTAAGGAAGGAGATCTGATTAAATTTGGACGACATTCACTAAAAGTAATTTCTACTCCTGGACATACTGGTGCCTGCACTTCATTTTATTTAGTAGATTCGATTTTTGGAATGGTGTTTACAGGGGACACCCTATTGATTCGCGCCTGTGGTCGCACTGATTTTCAACAAGGCTCTCCAGAAAACATGTATGACAATATAAACAAAAAACTATTTACGTTACCTAATGAAACTCTAATTTTCCCCGCCCACAATTATATGGGAATGACTGTTTCAACAATTGCTGAAGAAAAAAAATATAATCCGCGGCTTAAAACCAGCAACAGCAAGGAACAGTTTGTTGAAATAATGAAAAATTTAAAATTAGATTACCCTGCGCAAATTGACGTAGCATTGCCTGCAAATATGAACTGCGGAAAAAGCACGAACTAACACAAATCCAAGAGCAAAAGTTCAACTTCGGTCTGGGCTCTAAAACTAAGATTCTCTTCTTTTTCAACCAGAACCCCGTCGCCTGTTTTGATATTCAGATCATTAATGTTCACGTCACCCTTAATCACCTGAATCCAGTTTCCTCTTTCGGCATCTATGGGCCGCTCCCATGCTTCGCCTTTTTTTAGCGCGATCTCAAAAAATTTAACATCTTGATTTATTTTTAACGAACTGAACTCACCCGCTGGGGACACCAACAATTTTTCTGGTCCCTCAGATTTAAAGTCTTTGATTTGTTTTTGCTCATAACTTGGTATTAAATGTAATTTACTCGGTAATATCCATATTTGTAACAGCTCAAGCTCCTCTACGTCCGAAGCATTATACTCGCTGTGTGTAATTCCGGTCCCCGCGCTCATACGCTGAACTTCACCAGCATGGATTTGCTCTTTGTTGCCCATACTGTCTTTGTGTTCAAGCGTGCCTCGGATAATAAATGTCACTATTTCCATGTCACTATGAGCATGAGTTGAAAAACCGCCTGAAGGACTCACAATATCTTGGTTTAAAACTAACAGGTCACGAAAACCTGAGTATTCAGCATTGTGGTAATTTGCAAATGAAAAGCTATAGCGTGCCTGCAGCCAATTTAACTTTAAGCGCCCACGTTCTTCGGACTTGCGAATTTTAATCAAGTTCTTCTTCTGCCTCGGGATTGTGATGATACCTGAGGTATTCCTCTGTGAAAGCGAGCTGCTCTGGGCTTGCTACTTTATCGACAAAGAGTTCGCCATCTAGATGATCAAACTCATGCTGAAAGACTGTGGCTAAAAATCCTTCGGCCGTGATGGTTTGCTTTTGGCCCATTCGATTTAAAAAATGTACCTCAATTTTTTGAGGACGTTTAACATAGCCACGAATGCCTGGCACAGACAGGCATCCCTCCCAATAGCCATGAGTTTTCTTATCTAACACTTTTACTTTTGGGTTTATACAGACAATAAGACTTTGTACACCTGAGTCTTTATAGCGCTCATTATCTAAATCGAACTCAATGACTGATATCCTTAATGACTCATGTACTTGCGGGGCCGCAAGTCCCACTCCATCGTATTCGTGCATGGTTTCGATCATGTCATCAATCAATCGTTGAACACGTTCAGATTTAATTTCTGATAGTGTTAGCTCTTTAGCTTTTTCTCTTAATATCGGGTGGCCCATACGGGCTACTTTTAGTGTCGACATAGCTTTTGCCTCTAAACATATAGAATAAGCGAGTTTACTTAAAAAATCCAAGACCAATCATAAAGATTTCTTTGCTTTCTTTACGGGTGCCCTTTGGCTTAATTATGTCTACCGTCTTGAAGTTTGACCGCATTGACTTTCTGAGGACCTCAAACTCGTTACCGTGAAAAATTTTGCACACAAAACTTCCTCCGGGCTTTAACATTCTCATGGCAACGGTGAGCGCCATTTCACAAAGGGCGAATGACCGCGCTTGGTCAGCAGATCTGATTCCAGTGGTATTGGGGGCCATATCAGAAACAACAGAGTCCAGCGGAGGAACGAATCCGTGCTGTTTAAAAATGTCTTCAAGGTTAACGGATTCGATATCCGCCGTTACAAAGACGGCATTTGGTAAGTTGATTTTTATAGGCGTCAGATCGATCCCTAAAACTTTACCCGATTCTCCCACTTTTTTGCTGAGATATTGCGACCAGGAGCCCGGGGCCGCGCCTAAATCTAATACCTTTTGCCCGGATTTGAATAGCTTATGTCTTTGGTCAATTTCTTCGAGCTTGTAGACACTACGTGCGACAAAGTTTTCAGCTTTGGCCTTTTTGAAATAATAGTCTTTGGGATTATAGGCCACCGATTAGAGCTCTTTGTTAATTTTGTCCCTGAGATTCACTGCGCATTTCTGGATGGCATTTTTAAACAGATTTTCAACCTCGTCATTAAAAATCATTTGCTTTCCAACAAATGAAGCTCTTCCGTCGGAGATAAATCGTTCCCCAGATTCGCTGCTGGCATCGGGCGTCACTATGGCTAGCGTTCCTCGACGATTTATGACCTTGATACTAGTGGCCACCGAGGCATAGGCATCAGTGACGTCCTCTTTCCCGTCGGGGGTAGAATGATCTGGTGCATAGGCAAAGTCGAGCTGAATGACAATCACAGCATCTAAATCTAACTCTTCTGACATCTTATTAATTTCTTTTAAAAATAATTCTTTATGTTCTTTAATGTCGGCGGTTGTGACCGGCGGCATGCCTCGGGGAGTTTGCCATTTTAACGATAGTGAACTAGTGTCGGAGGCTATTACTCGAGACGCGTCAGGACTGAATTTTAAAGCAAATGATTTAAAGGCAAGTGCATTTACCACTTTTACCGTTGGCACAATTTGCCAGCCTTTGATCTTTCCAAGCTCTTCTTCAAAGGTATACAAAGAATAAGTCACAAGCTTGTAACTGCCCATCTCGGGAATCAAAAGTGCACTATCGGACGGGGGCTTATGGCTCGAAAATGTAGGAAACGAAATAAAATTTAGCGCCCCACCACCGTCTTTACCAACATTATAGACACTTTGATTTGAATAGAGACTTACTATTGCAACTTTTTTAATTTCTAGCGCTTCAGGTTTTTTTACTACCCCAGAGCAAGAAGAAAGCAAAAGTACCAATAAAATATATAGGGGATTTCGATTCATGATCCCCTATTTTCCTATAGTATCGAGTCGCTATATACCTCTCGTGGCCAAATCTCTCCTTAGAGCCAGCAAGATTTTTACGAAAGTGACAGTTTTGGTCTCTGAAAAGGCAAATTTTTCAGTACTTTGGTCCAGAGGCTTATGATATACTCTTTTTCACGATGAAAGCATTTTACATGGTATTTTCAATTTTGTTGTCACTTCAGACTGCTCACGGTAGTAGTTTTATTTGCGAAAGTGATCTTGCCGTTCCTGTAAGCGTCGATGGTGATTTTGATCAAATGACTTTTAAAGGCGAGCTTGATTCTTCCGGCCTGGCCATTAATTTGACAGTAAACTATAAAAACATGGTTGAACGAAATCTGAATCCCAACGACTGCCATTACAGCTTGAGCATTACCGGTCCGCATGAGGGCAGTGTAGCATTATTTTGCCCTGGCGAGAGAATGGACCGCGAATATATCTCTACTTCGAAACTTTATTGCGAAATTTCCAAATAAAAGTCATAAATTAAAACTTGCTGAGCGAAATTTTTTCTACCTTAACTCCTGAGTTGGGTTCAGTCCAAGCTAGATACACGTCTTTTTGAAAAACCTTTATCACCGGAAATCCCGAGCTTTTTGAACTGCTAATTTCTGAGATCAAAACAGGATTGCCAAGCTCTCCACCAATAGACACCTTTCTTGCCATAAGCTGAGCCCGCTCGGTGTTTGGAATTGACTTCACCCACGAAACCAATGCTTCGCTTTCATTGATCATATCAGTTCCTACCCTACCCAAGTTAGTATCTTTGGAATCATCAATCAATAGAGGCTTTTGAAAAGTCAAGCCACCATCATTTGAAATTTTTATTTTGATAAGTGCTTTATCAAAAGGTTTCGTAAACCAACTGGCGATAATAAAATTCCCCTTGCTACTGGCGTGTGGTCCATTCATTGGACAGCCCGACAATTTCCATTTATCAACCTGAAAGGCAGTTGGCACACGCCATTTTCCGTCAATTCGTTTTGTGATTTGTATGTCCCGAACTTCTTCACTCGTCCGACCTCTATAAAAAACAAAAAAATCATTTTTTACCGACACCGTCGAGGTACCGCAACAGTCGCAAACCCTGGTGTCTAAAAGTTCCTCGGTTTCTAATTTATCGGTCACAACCACCGACCTCAGTGACGAGGCACCTCCCTGAACCGTATCGCGACCATCTACCCAAATCACCCGCAGCTTACCGCTGTCTTCAACCATCGAAGTAAAACCATGCTCTGTCGGGGAGCTATCGCTATTGATTTTTCCAAAAGGACGCCAGGTCTTTCCTTGATCAAAACTTTTCGCAAGCATTAAATCATAACCATTCACACCAGAGGCCGATTTCTCAGGCCACCAAAAATAAGTCTCACCATTTAAGAGCGAAAAAAATTTTCCTGAATCAGCCCAATTACTGATCAAATTGGAGGACTGTACAACTAGTGCAGGCTTAACGAATTGCTTTTTTTCTAGTGAAGAAATTAGGATTTGAGGCTTTGGGCTTATTTCAGTCCAAGATAAATAAAGTTTATCCCTAATTACGCCCAAGCTGGGTGATTTTGCGCTCTTGTTCGCAAAGCACTCAATTCCGACAGCCCAAGTAATGTTCGAGATAACAATCAATAATCCAAAGATAATTTTTGCCATAATGTGCAGTTTTGTGAGAAGTTTACTGATATGTCAATAGGGAGAATAAAATGAGGTTATGTTTTTTGATAGTCTTTTTATTTTCAAAAATTAGTCTGGGTGCGCCAACTATTACCGGCGACCTTCGCTATCGCCACGAAATTGAATCGCTCGAGGGCACAGAAGACCGAACTCGACACCGTATGCGTCTACGCGTCGGCATAGATACCACGATAAACGAAAAAACCAATGTGGGCTTACGCATGGCAACTGCGGAGCGCCTCTCAAACGGTTCAGTGGCGACGGCTTCTACCAATGAAACTTTAGACAATGCTGGAAGCAAAAAAGAAATTCATGTCGATATGGCTTATATTCAGCACGCAATTACACCGCAGCTGACAGCAACGCTCGGCAAAATGGAGAATGCGCTTTTTATCCCAGGTAAAAGCGATTTGATCTGGGACGCCGACTGGACGCCGGAGGGAATTGGTTTTAATTATAGTCAAAAGCCTGCGGATTTATATTGGTTTCTACGTGGCGTTGGTTACTGGCTTGATGAGCGCGCTACCGAAACCGACTCTGGTCTTTTAGGACTTCAGATTGGTAGTGTGGCTAAAATTTCAAATCAAGAAATTATTTTTGGTATAGGCCGACTTCAGGCGACATCATTGAAAGATCATCCCTTTTTAGTTAATGCGGCTGACGCTAAAGGCAACTCCGCGAATGGGACTAATTACGCTTACAATTATGAGATGAATGAACTGTTTATTGAATTACCTACTCTCATTGGATCTCATTCCACCATTTTTTATTTTAATTATGTGACAAATGAATCAGCTGAAGACGGCGGTTATTTATTGGGAGTTCTGATAGGGAAATTAAAAAATACCGGCGACTTTCTTGTCAATTATAACTATCGCAGAGTCGAAAAAGATGCAGTGATTGGGGCCTTAACGGATGGCGATTTTATTGGCGGTGGCACCAATGGCAAGGGCCATAAATTAAGTGTTAGTTATCTTGCAGCGACAAATACGACACTTTCGTTGTCACATTTTTTGAACCTTCGTGACCTTGATGTGGAAACGGATTACCAGAGAACGCAACTTGACTTCAATTTTAAATTTTAACTATTGGGTGGACAGATTAATTAAGTCTTGGTCTTGGATTAAAGCATCGATATATTTGAATCCCGTTTGGAATCCATTAATGTAACTTTGCCCGCCATGTCCCCCACTATAACCAAGCGTTATAAGACTTAAGGCATCCGGCAATGATTCGTTTAATTGTCCTGCAAACACGCCATTTTCATACATCGTTATAGAGTTGGCTTGGTATCTTACAGCTATTTTAATTATATCACCTGTCCTCCAGACAGGTCGCAGACTACCACTAGAAATGGTTGAAGTGCCGCCCTTTACTAACTCAAAAGCAGTTTTTCCTTGAGATTTCAGAATATAAAATCCATCCGCAGCAGTTGTCCCAATTAGGGGTCCATTGGAAAGACCAAAGAGGTACTTGCCGTCCTCGGGCAGAATGTTGGGCACAACCAAGGAAAGCACTATCGTACCTTCTTTTTTATTAAGCCACGCCAGGTCAGTGATTTTTAATTCATCGGCACCACGGGCAAGCGGAGTTCCATTAGTCACAATTGCCGTAGAGGCCCGCACGCCTGGCTCTATTTGCGCTCCCCAAAAGTCACCGTCAAGCAACTCCTGATTATTAAGATCCCCATTCAGATCGATACCATCATTATCTACTTGGAAAGAGATATTTGTCAAAGTCGCCACACCAGTCATCGTATAACGAACATATTTTGTGGTATCAAGCATAGTAACTATACGCAAAGCGTTCGTACCATTCATGTAGAGGGTAACATATTGTCCAACCACTCTCCCCTTAATATAAATCGATGCCGTGTAAGAGTTGCCTATAGTTGCCGGCAATAGCGAAGTAACAATGTTAGTGCCGCCTGTCGCCAGTAATCTTATTCTTGTAGCGCTCACAAGGCCATCGGGACCAGCGGCAGAATTATTTTGTACGTTAGTAGTGACAATGCCAACAAGCGCAGGGTCCGCACTTTGCGCAATTCTCCAGCCGGCGGGATCTACATTTAAATTTGTTATCGTCTGCGTTTTGCGAATTAAATTAGTCGAGGCTCTTTCGATAAACAACCCGACAGGAGTAACCACCCCTAGGGAATATTGAAATCGTGGCAGGCCAGAATTCACAGCAACTAGGTTTCCGGCGCCATTGAGATACCTCGCGATATTTAGCCCACCGTCGTTTCGACTATGACTAAGCAGGGTGGAGTTCATTACACCATCAACCAGTCCTGATACGGTCCCCTGAGTAAAGTCATAATTTAAGTCGGGGCCTTTCACTTTGACTGAAAAGTCGGCGAACCTTTCCTCTGAGTCTAATATTTTAAACTGCACCAGTCCCACCCCTGTGGGAGTAAATGAATCTAGAGTTAAGCTAGAGGTAGAAGTATTTGAGAGAATTTGAAAATTATAAGGCGGCACTCCGTCCAAAATAAATTGCGAGAGATTGACTGAGCTGGAGCCATTTAGAAGAGCAACAGTTTTTGTTGAAAGTTTCAACTCTTGCGGTAAGGGGGGCGGAACGATATTGCTGCCAAAGATAACTTTTCCTTGAAGCATTCCTGATTTCTCGCAGGCATTAAAACTTAAGAGAATAAAACCCAAGGTTATGCAAAATAAAGAAATGTAACCCACTTGATTTTTCAAGTTGCTCCCCATTTACAGACTACCCAAGTATTATTCTAGCACCAAAGCCATAAATTATGAAGAATTACCTAGATATGTATCAGGTTGAGACGGTCTAAAAACTAAATCCAACACTGCCGCCAATATCAGTCACCAAAAATGACTTGGAACCAGTAATGGTTGTTGAGGTTGGTGTTTCTGTATAATCAAAAGAGCTTTGACTCGAAATTACATTAACAAAACCGTTCAGAATGTAAGAGTCTCCAAGTGATTTTTTGACTGCGAAACTTACTTCGATAGCTGATGCCGATTTCAGGGTAAATTCTCCGCTTTCGCTCGCCGACGAGACGGGCAAATGATAGTTAACTCCGGACTCAAACAGCAAGTCATCAGGTTGACCGAACTTGGCTTTAAAACCAACGATGGCATCGTTCTCAGTAATTGAAATTGCAAAAACTTCTTTTGATACAGAGTTAATAGACAGAAGCGGCTGGATGCGAGAGCCATATCCTAGGCTAAGTACATATCCGGAACCGACTCTCTTAGGCTTTTCTCCAAAAAGATAGGAGAACATTAAATTAAGATTCTGCCACTTATAATCGCCTTTTTTAATTACAAAAGGCTCGGCGGCCGATGCTATGCTGCCAGAGCTAGAATTGTACCCCAGGTCAAAGCCGAATGATCCGAGTTTGCCTCCGCCCATTAAATTTAAGGACGGGGCATTACCACTTTGAAACGAAACATCACTCTCTAAATTAATTTTTTGTGCATATCTGTGTGAAGGATATGCTACTCCCAACGAAATATCAAAATTAGTGTCTCCCACTTCAGATTTTACTCGCGCTCGCTCTGCTTTTGGCTTGGCCTCCTCTAAGACTTCCTCACTCTGCAATCCCTTCACGACCTTTACTTTTACTTTTTTAATTGTCTTGGCATTTACTTTAACTGTATTGCTTGCTACCTCGAATATCACTAATAAATTCTGTTGCGGTTCTGTTGCAACTTGAACCTGCACCGGAACTTGCAAAATACCGTATGCCACGGAAATAACTAGCTCAAATGACCCTTTTTCGTCCGAGATTGCCGATCTGATTTCTGACTTTACAGGGCGACGCTTTGCAGTTCCTCCGCTGATAGATATTATTTTACTTAGATCCACCGACACGATAGCGCGTGGCAAGGTTTCACCAGACAATCGAATCTCTGCTACATCGTCTTGCGCCATTAGAAATTCCGGTTCGTACCAGTTGATTAAAGAGGGTTTTTTTGAGGCCGCAATACCCAGCCCTCCCCAGATAATTGCTGCGCTAAACATTAAAATTGGGCATATTCTCATAATTCAAACCTAAGTATTTAAATTTTCTCATATTAACTCGGACAATCTAGATACAATCTTGAAATATTTTCACCAAAAAAATTGGACCCCAACTTTGGTCCTGAATACATACACTAAGGCTGCAAAATTCCGATTAGTTTTATGAGATATTATGTCAAAAAAGAAAGAAGGATCGCTAAAGCCGGGCTCAACTCTCGGCACTTACGAAATTATTCGCCTTATTGGAAAAGGCGGAATGGGAGAGGTTTATGAAGCCTATGAACCTTCTCTCAACCGTCGAGTAGCGCTTAAAATTATACCCAGAAATCTAGCCGACAAAGATCCCGAACTCGTTATACGATTTGATTCCGAAGGTAAAGTTCTGGCCCAACTAAATCATCCCAACGTTGTCATCGTTCATAGTCTTGGCCAAGCCGAAAACATCCACTATCTTACCATGGAATATGTCGATGGCGTTTCTCTCAAAGAGTTCATTGCAGAATCCAGTTTTTCTCTCGATAAGGCGATACCCATTTTTCAACAAATAGTAGCCGGCGTTGAGGCCCTCCACAATAGCGGCATCATTCATCGAGATATGAAACCCGCGAATATAATCTACCGAAGAGATGGTTCAATAAAAATTGTGGACCTAGGAATTGCGAAAGTCGCAGAAGACACAAATTTTGAACTCACTAAAGCGGGTGAGGTCGTCGGCTCGCCTCTCTACATGTCGCCCGAGGTGGCCTCTGGCCTCGAGGCCAATCCGCAATCTGACCTTTGGGGAATTGGTATTATTCTGTTTGAGATGCTGACCGGACAAAACCCGTTTAAAGAAAAGACCCAGACGGCAATACTCAGGAAAATAAAAGATTCTGACTTGGAATTCTCACGGGACCTTCTGAAGTCCTGTCCTTATGAATTTTTAAAGATAATTAAAAAACTATGCGAGCGTGATCGAACAAAACGCTACAAAAAAACCAGCGAAATTAGTCGTGATCTAGATGCCTTTGCCAAGAAACGCAGCGCAGATCTCGAAACTCGAACGGTGCGACTAGAGCAAACGAATTCAGCTTCAGTAATCGCAAAGTCGGCAAAGTTTGAAGACCTAGATGGCGAAGCTAAACTACCACTTTGGCTAATATTAGCTGCAGCCACTGTAGTTATCGGAGTGGTCTTCACTCTTTTTATTAATAACAAAAATACCAGCTCATCCGTGTCAGAAGAAAGTGCGGCACAAACAGCACCTTCTTCTTCATTCAAATTAATATCGCCAGAAGACCAGAAAACTATTTGGCAAGATAAAAACCAAACGACGGTTACCTTTGAGTGGTCTATTGATGCCAAGCCTATTGAATATTTTCTACAGGTTTCTATGGACGCCCAGTTTCAGCAATTACTACTCAGTCAAAAAAATCCCTTACATCCATTTAAGGCCTCTCAATTACCCCAAGAAAAACGATACTACTGGCGAATTCTTTTTATTGACCGGCAAGGTAATCAAAAAACATCTCCCACCTCAGAATTTGTATTGTCTGGAAAGCAGGCCCCCACACCGATCTACCCTTTCCCTAATGCGCGCGTATTGAGTGATGACCCAAGCTCCAGTTCTGCGACCAATTCTATTCGATTTGAATGGCAAAGTAAAATTACCGTTGATCGATATCGCACGCAAATTTCTCGGGACTTCGCCTTTAGTGATGTGGTCTACGATCAAACAGTAAATACTAGCTCTCTAAAAGGCATTCTGTTGCCGCTCGGAAACTACTATTGGCGTGTTCGAGCAGTAGGCGATTCTGTATTGTCAGATTTTTGGAGTCAACCAGTTGCATTTGCTGTCTTTAATAATTCGTCAGCTAAACCAAAGCCCGAGCCAGTCGTAGCCTATCAAGATAAAAAGCCGACTCTTCCTTCTTTTGTTCCCAGCGTTCCAAAACAGAACGCCGCCCAAAAAACTAAGCTGGGAGCACCTCTACTGAAAAAACAAAAAGTGACAACCGTTCTTGAATTTCTTAAAGGCCCACGTAATCCGGCTTCACTTAACCCTTTAAGCGTGCCCGTATTGTCTTGGGCCTCTGTAAAAAATTCTCGATCGTACACTGTGCAAATTGCTCAAGACGAAAGTTTTTCCCAAGTGGTTGATGAGCAGGAAGTCCCAAAAACTTTCTATCAGTGGAAATCAGTAATGCCCGGCGCCTACTATTGGCGGGTCAACGCCAGAAACGAAAGCGGCACAAGTAATTTTAGCAGAGTCGGTACAATTAGTTCGTTTTTTACTGCACCGGACATTAAGGTCCAATCTAGTGCCAGTCTCGACAATGACACTGGTGCAGTTAATGTTAAATGGAAATCAAATTCAGGCTCAAACACATTTATTCTAAAAGTAAGCCCCAGTAGTAGTTTTAGCTCGGGAACAAGGGCATTTCAAGCAAATGGGGATAACTTTGATCTTGGCATTGATAGCCCCGGAAAATTATTTATTAAAGTCGCAGCCCTCAATGATCGCGGAGAAATAATTAGTGACTACTCTAGGACAGCCTCTCTCTTGGTGGGTCGGGCCAGTTCACTGGCGGTTCCCAGCGTAAATTCTCCCAGCGATGGGGCAACTGTTGTCGAGTTTGCTGGAATTACACCCGTAGCCTTTGCCTGGGAAACTGTAAAAAATGCTACGTCCTATGAAATTGATTTTGCCACCGACCGAGGATTTACCAAATCTTTGAATAGAGAGGTATCTAAAGATACTCAGTTCGTTTTGAAAAAGAAGTTACCGAATTCCAAAGTTTATTGGCGTATGCGAGCAAAAAAGAGTAACACTTCTTCTCCGTGGACCGAAACTCGTGCACTTGACGTGCAAGCTGAGGGTACTTAGATGAGCTCCTTCGCCAAATGGAATTGTTTAGTGAAGGGCGACATCGTTGATGTTATTGCACCCGGCTCGGGAGCGTCGGAGAAGTCGCTTAACCAGATCATTTTATTCTTAGGAGAATTAGGACTTAAACCAAGAATACCAAAAGATTTGTTAGGCCCCGAACTATTGTCCTCGAATACTGATGATGCCAGAGCCAGACATTTAATTACTGCACTTCACGATGTACATTCAAAGGCTGTATGGTGTGTTAAGAATGGCTATGGATCAGGTCGTCTAACATCTATATTGGCTAAAATAAATAAGCCGCTTCGCCCCAAGTTATTTATTGGCGGCCCCGATGCGACGGCCTTGCATCTCCATTTAAATAACTCGTGGAAATGGTCGACAATCTATGGCCCCACACTTGACCAAGTTGTATCAAAAAAAATGTCTAAAAAGAGCCTGGAAGAATTGGTTTATGTTATTCGCGGAAAAGTGCCTGAAATTAGCTTTGATGGGCTGAAGCCGTTGAATGAATCAGCAAAAATTCCAGGGATGTTAATGGCACCCATTATTGGTGGCCATCTGTCGAAAATTTCTCTTACAATAGGGACGGCTTGGTCCAGTAATCCTAAGGCTACTATTTTATTTTTGGACGAGTCCGGCTCACGTGCGCATGAGATTGACGGTTTTCTCGAACATTTGATTCAGTCCAACTACCTTTCGAATGTAAAAGCGGTAATCTTTGGCTCTCTTCTCGGCTGCACTGAGCCCGACGGTAGCAGTCTCTGGCCTCCCATTTTGGACCGCTTTGCCTCAGCCGTCGACATTCCTGTATTAAGCGGAGTGCAGAATGTGAATTCAAATTTAATACGTATCATCCCTTTTGGCACAGAGGCCGAATTAACTACTGGCGCTAAAGGGCGCTTGTCGGTTGCCATTGGTGGAAATGGCGAGGGCACCAGTTCTTCGATTCACGTGGCCTAATATGAGCGAATCTCAAAAACCAATAATCAAACCCCTTTTACGGGGGCATTTTCATCAAGGAGCGTTCTTTTTTTCTTTGGGCGCCTGTGCGATGCTAATAGCTAAAAGTCATGAGCTGGTTTCGATTATTTCGATGTTAATTTACTCCTTAAGTCTTTGTGGACTCTTTGGAATAAGCGCTCTATACCACCGCGTTCAGTGGAGCACAGAACGCCGAGCCTGGATGCGAAGACTCGATCACTCGTCTATTTTTGTGTTGATTGCAGGTTCAGCTACCCCGATTTGCCTATTGGCACTTTCGCGCGAAAGCGCCTCCAGGGTATTAGTTTTTATCTGGATTGCGACAGTTATGGGGGTTATTCAGTCACTTTTTTGGGTCAATGCCCCTAAGTGGTTGTCTGCCGTATTATATGTTTCGGTCGGCTGGATGGTCGCACCCTATTTACGCGAATTTCATGCGACCTTGGGAATAGCCAAGGTCACACTTCTATTGCTTGGTGGCCTGGTTTATACAATTGGCGCCCTTGTTTACGCCTTTAGGTATCCAAATCCTTCACCCCGATACTTCGGGTATCACGAAATATTTCACCTTCTCGTTATTGTTGGCGCTGCTTTTCATTTTGTGGTGATATTGGGTCTGGTGAATTAAATGCAACTCTTTAAGTCTCGTGATTTATCAACAGTTTTAGGTAAGGCCAACCACAACGCGCCATTACCAGAGCAAATACTGTGGCTCGAAAATCTATTTCACGCTATTCATCACGCCAAAATTTCTGGACAGGCAGGTACGCATTTAGAGCTCCTTCGCCTAAAACAGATGATTTTCCTTCTTAATGAAAATAAAAACTGGAAGGCAGAGGTCTCTCTGGTTTTACAAAAAATACTAAATGAAACAAGTTGTCTTAGGCTTTTCAGCGCTACGGGTCTTTTACGCGAAAGTGGTTTTTTTAGCGAGGCCACCGACCGCGTCCTAAATAAAATTTTACCAACGCCCATTCACGATCAGGATTTTGCCGACACATTTCCACGACTATTTAATTCAGCACATGATGCCGCATGGATTGAAAAAATGGATCCTCTTTTGTTTCAAGATATTCTCTCTGTTATTAATCAATCTCAGTCTGAATCGCCCTTCACATCACTGCAAACTAGCCTTAGAGAAGCCCTTATTGTTCTCGGAACCCATGTCGCCGAACTGGGACTTTCGCGAGATATTCGAGAGAGAATGCAGGCCACTGGAGTAACTGAGTCTCCATTTTTAAATCTAAATACTACATTGAGTTACTTTGTATTAAATTTAGGCCAGGCGGAACCCAATTTGCAAACTATTAGCGAGTTACATGATTCCTGCATCGCTGAAATTAATTTATGTCGTCAGGGCGTCCGCGAAGTTTTTGGACACCTCGAAGACCGCGGCGTCAGCGTGGCTATTGTCTACCATCTTGAGAATCTTATGCAGTCTTTGGCTCGCATTGAATGGTTGATGCAGCTTCTGCAAATTTCTCAACCTGATTCAAATGCCGCTCCATTTATTCTAAAATTTATTTCGTTACTCGTCAGAGATCAACAGACTCAATCTACTTTAAGTGGACTTGTACAAGATAACCTAAGACTCATTTCGCGCAAAATAGTCGAACGCGCAGGCGCCAGTGGCGAACACTATATCACCCGCACACGTGGGGAGTATTTTAAAATGTTATTGGCAGGCAGTGGTGGTGGTATTATCACTGGCTTTACGACCATAGCTAAATTTAAAATTGCGCATCTGTCACTCCCGCTATTTTTTGAAGGATTTTTTCATTTCATTAATTTTGCCAGTAGTTTCGTTTTTATGCAGTTTTGCCATTTTACATTGGCTACAAAACAATCCTCGATGACTGGTCCGGCTCTGGCCATGAAACTAACTAACATAGATAAAGCTGAGAATATGAAGTCCTTTGTTGACGAGGTCGTTCAAATCATGCGCTCACAATTTGCCGCTATTGTCGGAAACGTGGGACTTGTGGTTCCCACCGCCTTCTTATTAGAACATTATTACCGCAAATCCAATGGCGCCTCACTCTTCGACATTGAATACGCTCATAAGACTGTAGCATCGCTCCATCCCTTTCTGAGTTTTACGATTCCTTTTGCTATCGTGACTGGCGTACTGTTGTGGTTATCCAGTATTTTTGCCGGATGGATAGAGAATTGGTTTGTTTATCGGCGGATTCCTGAAGCCATTGTGTTTAATCGACGACTTAATAAATATTTTGGAAAAAAAATCTGTGGCTTTATCGGCAAGTGGCTAGGCGCAAACATTTCTGGTTTTGGGGGAAACATTGGCATAGGCTTCCTACTTGCATTTCTACCCGTGTTTGGACATTTTTTCGGCGTCGCGCTTGACGTAAGACATGTTACTCTCTCAAGTGGCTCACTAACACTTGCCACCGCGGCACTTTATCATGCTGGTCAAATTGATGGTAGCAAACTGGCCTTAGCAATTCTGGGTGTGATTTTTATTGGCTTTTTAAATGTGTTTGTCAGTTTTTTATTGGCGCTTTCGATTGCTATGAGGGCGCGAAATATAAAACTGCGCTGGATGTGGGTCCTACTGAAAGCAGTCTATGTGCGCCTCAAGGCTTCGCCAAAAGAGTTTTTTATCGTTCAAAAAAAACAGGCTCTATTATAAATTTACTGTGAGGATTTTTGGGGTGTGTCTTCGCTCCCCGCATCACCTTTTCTTTTACTAATGTTTAACACGCTTGATCCACAACTTCTAGATCTGTGAACAGAGAAGTAGTTTTCCACTCCCAGTTTATAGCTTTCACCAAATGAGTCCGATATCTGTTTTTTGGTTTTTGTGGTAATTTCAGTTTTATTTTCATATAAAGTTAGGACTACTTTTTTCCAAGCTTTATCCATCTGTTCTTGATTTACGGAGTCCGGCCCTTTGCTTACATTGTTGAGATGATCAATACTTTCTAAAATTACCTTTCGGCCGTCAGTCTCCGGAATTTCACTGACAACTAAACGGAGCTTTCCTATACGTTCAAGCAAAAAATCAAATTCATCCCGATATTTCGATGGTAAAACTTCTTCTTTTTCATTGGGACGAATCTGTTTAGAAAGAAAATCTACCATATAATAGGTACCCAAGAAGCCCGACTCATCTTCGATAATACTTGTTAGGCCTGTTTTTTTAGTACTTATTTGCATATTCAATACTCCGTCCCTTTCGCCGGGAACAAATGAAATTTCGCGTGGGCCGTTTTCATCGGACCCGCAAGTTAGCGCTTGACGAGATGAAAATGTAAGGAGCAAACTTATAGATACGGCAATAAAAGATAAAAACTTAATTTTCATATAATGCCTCGAGGGATAATGAAACCAATCACAATAAGTCTACTAATAAGCATGCTTTTTGTGAGTTCCCAAGTCAATGCCGGAGTTTGTCGTAAAATTGAAGGCTACGTCATTGGATTTGACGAAAAGACAATTACCTTTCAGGTGCTCTTTAAAAAGAAAAAACTAACGATAGATCAAGCACTGCTCGGAACAGAACAGCTTAAGTTTTTTAAAAGCAGGGTCAACCAACTTATCGATGAGTGCGTTCCTCACAAATCTATTGTGCGTCTGCCTGCTCAAAGCAAAAAATAACGTTTGTTGGCGGAGAATTTTTCTCCGCTATTTTAAATTCATAGAATTACAGTTCATTTCTAAAGTGAAGATTTCAGGCCGGGCATCGGCATCCAATCCTTCGATAATTTCTCCAGAAGTCAAATCCGGAGTAATGGAGTTGACCCTACCTCGACTGTTATCAACTTTACTTTGATAAAAAATCGCTGTCCCATTTCCCTTTTCATCGATTTTAAATTCTAACTTTGTTTCAATTTGAATTGGCCCCATGCCGACCGGCCAAACTGTAACTTCAGATGTGTATAAAGTGGAATCTGAAGAAAATGATTCCACCTCGCTTTTCTCAAGTGTCTTAGCGAGAGGGAACCAACTAGTGGGATATTTGATTTCACGCCTATCATTTATCATAAATCTTAAAGTCGTCATCTGACTGTGAGAAGTATCAAAGATAATGGTATCGCCGGGCGCCGGAGGTTTAGACGAGTTGGAAAGCCCCTCCATTCCCATCACGATACATCGAGTTTTTACATTTGCGGCCGCCAAACTTAAAAATGCCAGGGTTGTCAACGAGCAAGCAAATATTATTAATTTCATTTTTCTCTCCAATAAATCTAGTTTGGTACCTTATCTACATCTGAACTATGCAAAGCATGCCAAACATCAGAATGAAGCAAATTTAAAATTAATAAATGTAAGCTATTGATAAAACTTAGCTGTATATGGATATTGAGCAAAAAATGTCAGTTTCTGGCCATTTATGGTAAATCTTTGCAGCCACGGCATATCACTTGCAACACTCAAATCTCAGTATTTAATCTTTACTAGGAGGTTGTATGCCGACATTATTGGTAATTCTTTCTTTCGCGATGACGTTAATGGTCTCTTCGGCATACGCAAGCTTAGAGCAATTGCAAGAGCAACAACAGATTGTTATTGAGACTTATAAGGCCATATTACCCAAACCAGTTATGGATAAAAAATACTCTGACATTAGAGAGCTACATTTTGGACAAACAGAAGATGAAAAAGTTTGCGCGGTTCATGCTAGTGGCGCCGTAATTACCATGATGGTGCATCCTTCATTAAAATCTGAAAATCACACTTACTCTGATATTCAATTTGATTGGGAACCGCTGGATCTAAACTCTAACGTTCTTGGTATACCGGTTACCCCTTCATTTGAATCAACAAGCTCTTCATTAACCGCTTCAGTCACTTTTGCTAGCGGTCACGGATTAAATTTAAATAGGATGGGACTTAAAATCAAAATTAAAAAGAACAAGGCGCTTGTCTCTATTCGTAACCGCACTAAATTATTAAGTAGTTACCTCGACTGTGTTTTTACAAAATAATTTTTGAGTGACTCCAAAGTTGGTAGTAAAAAAATGATGCAAATAGCACTTTACCAAACAAAATTCTCCCTTCGAAAAAATTCAGCGGCACAGAATTCGCTGTGCCGCATTTCTTCTCACTTCTTTCTCATTTGCTTTTGCATTCTACAGTTGGCTAGAAAAATCTGCAAATCAAGCCCTTGTTGAGCAATAAGCAACGATCCCGATTTGGTTAATTCCTGCCAACCAAACGCACCAATAATTTCATCATCATTATCGCCACCTTCGGAATACCTATAGATCGGAATATTGACTGATCCATCAGGGTCCGAATAAATGTCACTATCGCGAGTGACAAAATAATCCGTAGCTTTGCCGTCTTTATCTATTGGGGCAATTCGAAGTTCGGCCTCAGTTATGACCTTTCCGTTATCGTCGGTTTCCTTAACAATCCACACTTCTTGAATTGCATTTTCAGGTGCGACTTCGTTATCGCATTTCATTAGAGGTTTGTATTTAACTTCGCCGCCACCGATCGATCCTCCGGCATGGGCAAAACTCCCTATTAAAGTCAAAATTGCTAAATATTTTTTCATTGTGTTTTCTCCTTTGATTAATTTTTTTAGTCTTCTACTTCTGTCACCGCGCCTGACATTTCCAATATAGATCAAGGGTAAAAAATAGATAGATTTTTATTCTCTATAAGACTTGATTTAGCAATAGCTTTACTATACTTATCTTCTGATGAAATTTAACTGGGACGCTTCTGAGTATCGAGAAATTGTAAATGATTATCTTGGGTTCAAAGAAAAACGTAGACCGAGGGGGGCGATTAAAAAGTTCGCTGATCATCTGAGGTGTCATTCTACTTTTATAGCCCAAGTATTGTCCGAGAGAGCCAATTTTAGTCTAGAGCAGGGTTTGGATGCGGCTACTTACTTTGGCTTTTCAGATGAGGAAAAGTCATTCTTTTTAGCGATGATTATGCGCGATCGCGCTGCAACCGTAGCCCTGAAAAGACATAGTCAGGAAAAACTAAATCACATCCTGGAAGCTAAACGAGACCTAAAACCAAAGACAAAAGTCTCGACTAAAATTGAATTATCCGAGGCAGAATATTATGGCAACTGGATCTATCAGGCGATCCATGCATTTACTCAGATTGAACAGTTTCAAACTGCACCTGCTATAGCCAAAGCGCTTGGAACCTCCCTCGAAGAAGTGATTAGCGTTTTGGGGAGACTGAAGTTAATGGGCCTCGTGACCAGCGAAAAAATTTCCTGGAAGAGTACGACAAATTTCTTACATCTCACAAAAGACTCTGCCTTCATTCGTTATATGCACACGACTTGGAAAACTAAAATTCTTGCTGATATGCAAAATAAATCTAAACTAGATGGCACCCGCTATAGCGGCCTACTAACAATGTCTGAGAAGGATTACCAAAAGGTACGTGATGTCTTAGCGGAAACAATAAGAAATATCCGAAAAATCGCTGAAACATCTGTGTCAGATAAGGTTTATATAATCTCTTTTGACTGTTACAAAATGTAATCACTTTAGGGCGATTATGATCGATTTTAAGGCCCGTTCAGTTAGAACAATCAAAATTTATTGCCGTTTTGTCCTAAAGTTAAATCGCGCTACCTTCACCGCATTTTTCGTTGAATAGCGGTAGCCAATTTTTGAAGTTTCACCGAAATTTTTTCGATTGGAAGTACAAAATCAATACAACCTGATTTTTCAGCATGAGAAGGCATGTCGATTACTTCGGCAGATGAGTCCTGAGCAAAGGTTGCTCCACCCTTTGCTGTGGTGTTCACGCAATTTCTTCCGCTTTAAATTGGCGCGGTTGATTGCCTCTGGTTATTGTAATTAGCGAGAAGTCCTGCATCGTTTTTAATATTTC
>JAWXAY010000099.1:0-15032 GCA_034439715.1 Pseudomonadota bacterium | reverse complement strand
GAAATATTAAAAACGATGCAGGACTTCTCGCTAATTACAATAACCAGAGGCAATCAACCGCGCCAATTTAAAGCGGAAGAAATTGCGTGAACACCACATAATCTTCTGCAGCGTATTGGCTTCCACGATCACTGTGCGCCATGAGATCGTCTCCTGTGACAATGTCCTGGCGCTTTAGGGCCATGTCCAACGATTCTATCACGAGTTCGCTAGTCATTGAGTCCGACATCGCGTGCCCGACAGCTTTTCGGGTACATAAATCTAAAAATATCGACAGATAAAGCCAGCCTTCTTCCGTCGGAATATACGTAATGTCACCACCCCAAAACTGATTTGGGCGTGTAACTTGCTGCCCATGATTTTCAGCCTTGAAAACCCGACTTGCTATTGGCAAATCGTGATTTGAATCGGTTGTCATAACTTTGAATTTCTTTTTTCCAACGCCCTGGATTTTATTAATCTTCATAATTTTTTGAACCCTATTTTTGCCAGCAATGACATTTTCGGTTTTAAGTTTTTTACAAATTCGAGGTAGCCCATAAATCCCACGACTTTGTGTCCAGATCTGCTTTATTTTCTGAGTGAGTTTTTCATTGGCTAATATTCGCGCCGACACTGGTCGGCTACGCCAATCATAATAACCACTGCGACTCATTTTTAAAACCAAACAACACCTGCTAATATCTTGTTTCTCAAAAGCCAATTCTTCGACCATCTGATACTTTATTTCAGATGGTCTTGTGAAAAAAAAGCAGCGGCTCGCTTTAAAATATAATTCACTTTTTTGAGTTCTTCGACTTCTTTTTTTAGCCGCTTGATTTCTTCAGATTCTAAATTCGAATTTGAATTCTTTTCAGAATCTTTTTTCATTTCAAATTTTAACTTTTTCTTCCAAGTGTGAAGTGCGCTATCTCTAATGCCCAGCTGTCGCCCAGCTTCAGCGTACGATCCTAGCTGGTTAACAAGCTCCAGCGCTTGAATTTTAAACTCTTTTGTGTGCCTTTGTTTCATATAGACCCCTTGTCTTTTGTGTGTTTACCACAAAATCCTCTGTCCGTAAAATCGGGGTAAGATCATAAGTCTTTATGCTTTTGCAAAGAATACATTTCCAGACTCCTATCTATTCAGACAGCCTATCCACTTTGGATACATCGAATTCTACGTTGAATTTCCAAGTCCTCTGTTTAGAGAGGAACTATTTCAAAGCTATGCCACGACCATTTCAAAATTCTTTGGAATAGCTACTAGGGAAGCCCATGATCTTCGACAAATAAATGAGAGGAAGACTGTCAGGAGTAAATTTGAACAGACCTGGGAGATTGATCATCCTGTTAAGCAATATCGCAACGAGAAGATACGACTTAAACTATATGATAAAGGATGTAGAATCAGATTTGAAGTTTCTTTCAGAGGGTTCCGCACAAAAGATCTACATCCATCTGCATACTCAAACAACAGTCCAGAAACAGTCGTATTGAGGAGCAAAATTCTACTGGAAGACTTGCATATTGTTGCTTCAGCAATATTTAAAACAATTGTTCCAGTACTTTCTGATCACACCTGCAAACGCCTAGACACAAACACTCTTCGCAATAAATTCAAGGAATATCGTGTAAGAGGAGTAAAAGGACCTGCCTACTCTCACCTCATCGACTGGCTTGATAGGCGTGGTAGCTACGATCCATCTACCGTGCCTGCTGATGAGCGTCCTACCTCTGAAATGCTGAAACGTCTGAGCAATGAAGACGACGGGATTTTGATCAAGACCTCGATACTAAATGCCAGTGGAAAGCCCAAGAAAAACTTCTATCAGCTTAAAGAAAACTGGAAGGAGATCTCTCCAATTCACAAAAGATCCCAGATAAATAAATCAACGTCGGAGAAATAAAAATATTTTTATTCTACCCCAGCTCTACACCCATCTCCTGCACTCCCAGTTTGGTTTAATCCGTCTCGCTCACCACATGGATCAGTCCACTGTGCGGCGGGTAAAAACCTCTTGGACTATTGGAGCCTAAAGTGATGAACGTAAGATTAGAACAGATCAGTGACAGCACAGAATTTTTCACCAGAGAAGAAATCAATAGTGAGTTAGTCGAACACTATGCAGATTTGGTAAGCAACAATATTTCACTTCCAGCAATTAGTGTCTTTGAAGACCCAGTTACAAAAAAATATGTCATCTTAAATGGATTTCACACCTATCATGCAGCTTTAAAAGCAAATGCAGGGACCATAAATATCGAGATTTCTGCCAAAGAAACTGAGCTTGATCGCTATGTCGAGGGTGTGAAGAAAAATTCAACGCATGGGCATCCATTGACTGGCAAAGATAAAAGAAAAGTTATCGAGCGCATCTTGCGCATTGACGATAGCTGGTCTGACCAAGTGATAGCCACCATCGCCGGCACCACCGATAGAACAGTAGCAAACGTTAGAAAATACCTTCGATCAGCATCCCCGAAAATTTCGGGGATACGAGAAATAAACTGCATCAGAAATGGAAAGCCCCACGTCGTAAGAGTTATCCCGCCACAATCGCAATCAAATGACGACGGACCATTTCACGATATTGGCAAAGGCCTACAAAAAAGTGACTTAGGTCATGCCGACGCACCTGTAGATTATAATCATATGCTTAACTTACTCCTTCCACAGAATACGCCGGACAGTTCAACTTGTTCCTCTGCTGAGTCAGAGATTCCAGAACACAAGCGGGCCTTAGTCATCATGACCTTAAAGCACCTCCAACAAAAATGTATGGCCTATGCACGGATGGTTGAAGCCGCTAACGATGGGGTTGAAGCTATCAACTTAGCCTTTCTCAAAAGGTTGGCTGCAATTCTCAACGACCTACGAAGCCAAAATGAAACGACCATAACTTTTATTGATCAAGTTGCGAATCAAAATGGTCAATAAAATTACGTTGACCAAATTTGTAGAAAACTGCGAACAGCTGAAAGGTACCGCCCCAGGTTTTTACGACTTTGATTTACTGATTGAATCGGACGTAGATGCATACGACCCTCAGGGACGGCTACTATTTAAATTCAGAAAAACAATTGTGCCAGCAGAAGTAAATAATGAATATCATCGACTTTCGGATATTTGTGTTCGCACCGCAAGTTTAAGGTCCGATGCGGCCGGTCTTCAAACTTATGAAGAATCAAGAGTCATTGGATATGATCTGAATTTGCGATCCTATGGGTGTGTCGCTGAAACTAAGTTCACGAGATCCGAGCACGCTAAATACAAGAAGATGACTCGGATAATTGAAATGATTGATTCAATTTACAAACGTGAGTTCGCAGCCATTTATTATTTTCAGGAGAAGTTGGATATTGATCCTCACTTTTTAGTTGGAAGAACGGTTTTCAGCCAGTGCATTTTGAATAAATCATTTCGAACGTGCCTGCACCGAGACAGAAGCAATGCAGAAGGTACCTATAGCAACATGATTTGCCTGGGGGACAATTCATTCTCTGGCGGATACCTCGTGTTACCTGAATACAGAGTAGCCATAAACATGAGGCCAAGAGACTACTTTGGATTCAATGGTAGAGAAATCTGGCATGGCAATACTCAGATCAATGGCGATGGCACCAGACTTACAATTGTTTGCTACGTCAAAAAAGAAATCATAGGTAAGTCCTACGAAGAAGAACTTCGCAAGATGGCAAACAAAATTAATCTTGGCCTTTGATAGTGCTGATATGTCTTGATCAAACCAAAGTATATTTCGGCAAATCATTTTGGCTCTGATGGCCATTGACTCAGCCTGCTCAAAAACAATGCAAATTTACCTTCGCTTAGCGGGTGTGGAAGTCGAGGGAGTTACGAACTCTCTAAAATTCACATCGCCAGAAGAGGCTATGGCAAAAGTTGTAAACTTATTCAGCAGCAAAAACGGGGGTCGTAACAAAACCTAAGTCCAGAACTTTAACGTAAGGGACATCTCTCGATATTTTGGTTTGATTAATATACCGCATTAAGGGGTATACTTACGGTATATGACTATCGAAGCTAGGATCAACGCTAATAAGATCCTTGATAAACTATCGCTCGAAGAAGATCGGGAAAAAGTGTCGCTGTACCTGTCGCGATCACTTTATGAACGATTTAAAAAAGTATGTGGATCCGCTCCGGCTTCGCGGGTGATGGAGGAATTAATGAAAAGTTTTATGGAAGATTTATCGAAAACAAGAAAGGGCGGAAAGGCATAGACCTAGACCAGGGATTCCTGGCCTACGCAGAGGCTGCCAAAGACGTTAGAATTTTATAATGCTGGAAAGATTACTCAACACCAATCATCACCAATCCACTAAGGAAGCTCTTTCTTCTATAAAAGAGAGTATGTCACACAATCAAAAGATTGCTGATTGGACTCATATTCTTTATAAGTACCCGGCCTGTTTTCCACCAAGCTTTCCTCGATCAGTTATAAATAGTTTTTCAAAGCCTGATGATTGGATAATGGATCCCTTTGTTGGAGGTGGTACCAGTGCCGTCGAAGCAATGGTCGCTAGACGAAACTTTGTCGGCACCGATATAAACGACCTTGCGATTTTTTCCTCGAAGCTTAAAACCTTGCTCCTCACAAAAGCCGACATTAGAGCATTAGATAATTGGTCTAAAAATCTAAGTGGCCGTAATGTGGAGGCTGAATTTCGAACAGGTGATGAATTTTACTTTAAAAATGTCCCTAAGGTGGTTGAAACTTCCACGCGAAAGATATTCGCGGCGATTCGGCAGCTTCCCTCAAGACGCACTCAGAACTTTGCAAAAGGGGCATTGTTGCGCCTCGGTCAATTGGAAATCGAACAAAGGCTTTCAGTTACTGACTCAGCACATGCTCATCGGGTATTCAGGCAGATTCTAAATATCAATATCGAGCAATCAATAAAACTTCACCTCGAGTTAGAGCATGGGTCGATAGATTTCATTCCCACTTCAGGCATACATATAGCGAATGCAACTGATCCTGGCATTGTCGATATTTGGAACCAAAATGATCGACAATTTAGCTTAGTGCTGACCTCACCGCCATACCCTGAAAGACATATTCTTTATCATAAGTGGCAAGTAAACGGCCGCTCAGAAACTCGCTTGCCATATTGGATTATCGAAAGCGATCAAATAGAGAATGAACCATTCTATACGATGTCTTCTAGAGAGAGCTCCGCAAGTCTCGAAATTTATATTTCAAATATGATGTTAGTTTTTGAAAATATTAATCAAGTGATGCAAAAAAACGGTGTGTTTGTTCAAGTACTAGCTTTTAGCGATCTTAAGAATCAGCTTCCATTATATCTAGCTGCGATGAACGAAGCCGGATTTGAAGAAATCCGCAATATTGATCGCAGTAGCCACGATGGACGACTTTGGAGAGAAGTGCCTAACCGTAGATGGTTCAATCGGGTTGAATCAAGACAGCTTCGATGCAAAGAGGTAGTTCTCTTTCACCGAAAATCTCGCTCAGTTTAAAACTCAGTATAGTGCTTAGAAACCCAACGCCTGAAAGTTCCAAAGGCATCTTCCAGCTCTTTTAAAACAGCCGGTTTGAGTTCTGAGTGAAGTTCATTTATTGAAGCTTCGTGTAGGGCTAGAGTATAGAAAAGATGAATAAGATTTTTTCTGAATTTATCATCATCGTCTTCAAGGAATAAAGCAGCATAACCAGGGTGCTGCTCATTAATAAATAAAATCACTTCACCATTTTTATTTTTCTCAAATCCCCAAAGATTTCCATAAGCCATCTTTTCTTTCAAGATGACGAGTTCTTCTGACTTTTGAGCTTCCGACCTGTCTTCGGCAGCAATGTTTTTTTGCTTGTCATCGTACTCTGGGATAGCTTTCTTTCGTCTTTGCTCCAAATTGTACTGAGCAATTGCAGAGTCCTTGCTAAGATTCAAATTTTTCACATTTCCTGACGATGACTTTCGCATATTAGCACGTTTGATAATATCGCCTTCAGCGCGATAGGCGTCTTCGCCTCTACCTACAATTTCTCTTATGTAAGCACCGACCTTTTCTTTAAGAAGTTCTTCGACCTTTAGTTGAGTTTTATTCGTATCAAGGCCCATGAAGTCATCACCGGCTTCATCAAACTCGAGAAGCACCCTTGTCGAGCCGTTGTGGTGTAATAATGTGTTTTTGGAGGCCAACCCTAACCAGCCGCCTAATGTAATCAATCGCCCATTTCTTAAAGTATAAATTCCTTGCTCATCTAATTTAAGTAGGCCTCTAGTCGCCGCTTCAGTTTCGTCGGGATTTCTCTTTAAAAAATACTTAAAACTTTTTTTATCATCGTCGGCCCAAAAAGCTCCTCTACCTACATAGGCTCCCTGGACTTTAAATATTGCTTTTTTTCCATCATGTTCGACAGTGATCGTTTTCTTTTCAAAGAGTTCATATTTATTTTTCGGTGAGTTTTTCTTTAATCCACGCATTAGAGGGTCTAACGGCTTAACATCCGAATTATTGATAATTATTTTTAACTCTCCATTTTCAATAAGTTGATAGTACACCAAGCCCAATAAATTTTTTAAGGATTCCAAAGCTTGATCAATTACTTTTCTTTTATTTACTCTAGTAATTTTCAAGACAGTTCCATGGCCATCTTTGCAAAATGATTTAAACAATTCAGTCGTGGTGTTCTCAGTTTTAAATTTATGATCAGGGTCTTTAATTTTTGCGACTTTATCTTTGTCTAATTCAATGTATTCAAATTTGGAGCCATCAGCCTTAGTATGAACCTCTAGACAGTCACCTAATGAGAACGAAGCCGACTTCATCCCGATTCCAAATTTGCCGCGTTTTCCTTTGCGAAGATGGGCCTTTGTACTTCCAGCTCGCCACGGAGTAATAGCTGTTTCGAGATCGTCACGGCCCATTCCATCGCCATCATCTGCAATAATAATTTCACCTTTATCAGCTTTGATCCAAATTCGAGCCGCATTAGCATCGATACAGTTATCGACTAAGTCAGCCAGGGCCTCGTGAAAAGCGTATTGAATACCTCGGATCGATAGATATAGATCCGAGGGTGGTACTTTCATTTGAAGTTCACTCATGCTGGGTTACCTCACTAGTTGGAAGTTCAAGGCGCTGAATAGTAAGAACTTTATGGCCAACCACTGACTGGATGTCAGAATAGATATGCACGGTGTTCTCAACAACTGAATCAATCTGTCGCTCTCGCTGTTTCCAACTTTTTGAAATTGCTCTTTTTTCTCTCTCCAAATCTTCTCTCATTTGGTGAAAACTCTCAACAACTGCTTCGAGCCGTTGACGAAAGACGGGATTGGTTAGGTAGTTGTACAGAATGTCGGCTTTCTCATGCCGAGCGCTTGAAACTACAACTGCTTGATGAACATCGATCAGACTTTGGCGAGCCACTTGGGCCACACTGATGGCGACGATCGGATCAACTACCCATATACCTTGGTCCAGATAAGCTCCGACTTTTCCTTTCGGCATAGTCGCAGTTACTAAAATTGCCAGCTCTGCTCCAAGCTCATTGCGGTCATCGCGCAGTTTCTCAAGCCAGGCGGTTTGGAATGATTTTGTTTGCTTAACCTCCCAAAGAATTCTTCCGGCCCGCTGTCCTGAACGGGTTACTACTGCTTGGATTAGATCCCCTCCGCAAACACCTTTTGGAACATCTTCGATTGTGTCAGTGGGGAAGGCCTCGCGTAGTAGTGCGCCTATTTCATCCTCAAAAAGTTCACCGTGAATTTGCTGAGAGCCTTGCTCCGCCTTTTGCTTCATCTCCACCAATTGTTTTCGTAACTCTGAAATCAAATGTTCCCGCTCCGTATCTTTTCTGTGAAAATCTTCAGCAATTTGCTTGGTCAGTTTTTCTCTAACAACCGTCACTTGCTCTGAAGTTTTACGTGCGATCTCTAAATCGATCTCTTTTTCCCTTTGTTCAACCTCCAAGGCTTTCTTTCTAAGAGACAGCTCATTTTTTTGCGCTTCCTGCAGCCGTGTTTTTGCATCTTTTATTTCTTCATCAAGGGCTATCAGTATCATTTTATTTTCAGCTTTGATTTGCTGTTCTTGAGCCTTAAGGGCTTTCTTTACTTCCTCGTGGGCAAGTTGCTGAGCCTTAATTTTATTTTGGCTTTCCATTTCCACGAATTGAGATTTCATTGAACGGATTTCAGCATCTCTCTTCTCGACAATTTCTTTGGTTTCCTTGCTAACCATCGAATCAATCTCTTTAGTTAAGATTTCATCGAGAGGGAACTGATGAGAACATTCGGGGCAAGTCGCTTTTACTGATTTCATTTTGAACTCCTAAATTTTAATTTTGTAAGTAAGGGCGGTCCCATCGATTTCGATGAGACTAATTGGATTTTGGATAGTCTTAATAACTTTGCGAAGGTGGACATCAACTATATAAAGCCATGCTGATGCCCCCAGGGCACTTAGATTAGCCCGTTCCCGCTCTGTTAAGAATACGTATCCGTTTTCGCTTGAAGATTTGACTTCGATAAATCTGGCCGAAGAATCTGCAGATGAATTGCAGCTTTGAATGTCAAAGCCCATTCCATGTCTATTGCCGACATACTTGAGTCTCCCAGCATTTTCAGACCCTAGCCTTAGTCTTTCATGAGCTACCGCTATTTCCTCAGCGGCGGCTCCTTGATTGATTCGACTCATAATCCACTACCTGATTGGAGTTTTAAATCTCGCAGAGTAGCTCGTTGGTCAGCCAGTTTTAGAAATTGGCGGTTTACGGTTCGCCGAAGATTTGGATCGGTTGGAACAGCATATACATACCTGAAGCCACCTTCAGGAAATACATTCGGTCGGCGGATTCTATATTTAGATTGAAAGAAATCAGCCCCAGAGTTTGTGACCTCATAGAATATTGCCATACGAGCGCCGCTGTACTGCAAGTTTAAGCCCGTTGAACCAACTCGGTAGTTTGCAATTAGAACTTTACAATCAGGATTGTGGTTGAACTGATCAATTGCTTTTTTCTGAAGCTCTTTGCGTCGGCCGTGCCCGAGTTGCTCACCGTTGCAGTCTGCGATAAAAAAGGATCCGCTCAAAACCGTTCTTGGAATCCCTTGAAAAAGCTCATAGGCCGATTGCAGGGCTCTATTCGTAGAGGTGAAAATTACAACTTTATGACCTGCGCTCAACTCTAATTTTACAGATTCAGAAATCTGACTATTGAGGTCCTGCAAATCAGTAAACTCGATATTTTCGGTATCAAGTGCGGCGTAGGGTACGTCATCTTCGTCAGTAACAAAGGCGACTCCTTTAAGGAGTGCATAGTCTTGAGTTGGAATTCCACTAGTGTACGCCTCCTCAGGCTGAGGAAGCCCCACTAAGCCAATGTAGCCACGCAAATCTTTCGCTCCCAGGGGAAGTGGTGTTGCGGTGGACACAATCACCTGATCAAAAAGCGGAGCGATTGCCTGGACTCCTTGGGATCTTTTTGAAGCCACGTTTTTTACGGAGTGTCCCTCTTCAACAATTAGTAAAGTTTCTCCATCAAACTCCTGTAGCCTCGCTGCGATGGTGTCACCCAGCTGAGAAATGGAATCCACGCTTACTAGGACAACATCGCAATCGCCATCACGAATTATGGCTTTAGCTTCTTTTGAGCTAAGTCCGCAGGTGTCCACCATGGTTAAGTCAAAGTAGCCTCTAAAGCGCTCCAGCTCCTTAATGTATTCACCAGCACAAGCGGACGGTGCAATAACAAATACTTGAACCTTGCCAGTCTTCCGTTTTTTAAACTGCGCTGTGCAGAGGTTAAGAAGAGTTTTTCCAGCACCACACCCCGCCGCTAACAAAGCGAAATGAGACTGCAAAAGGCGGTGAAGACCTCGAGTTTGTAGTTCTCGGAGGTCAATACCGACATTTTTGATGAAGCCGTCAACTTCTGCCACAGAAACATCATTTCGCATTGTTTTAAGTTTCTGAGTCCAGATCGTAAGTCGAGCGTGTTCTGAGGGATTTTCGATATCAACTTGAACTTCAACACCGTTAGCCTTGAAGAAGTTTACTAGGTTGAAAGCTCTGAGCTGTGTTGTCTCATATTTTTTTGAGGCTTTCTGATGAGGCAACGGCTGCAACACCAAATCAAAAAGTTCATTACAGTCATCAGTCCAATCACAAATAAATCCACAGCCACCAACAATTTTTACTTGGCAAATCATTTTGAACCTCGACTGTTGATATTACTCAGAGCGGCCTCAATACGAGTTGCGGTGTCTTTAAGTTCAACTAAACAAGCCGTCATTTCTGCAACATCAGCACGATCAACTAGTTTAGAAAAAATGCGGCCCGTAAACTCTTGAACCTCAGTTACAATATTGTCAGCATTGCGTTGGGCTCTTGCTAGATTTGTTAGACGTCTAAGATTTTGAACATCATTCAGATAATCGGGGTTATCCTTAATGGACTTATACACTGGATCCGAAGGAGATAGCTCTGCCAAACCCTCAATGGTAACCTTCAAATCGTCATGTGCAATTTGATTTTTTAAGAAAGCTTTCGCGACTTTATCAAGCGTAACAATTCGGGCAATCTCACCTTGATCCTTTAGCTCTTGGAATTTGGTTTCACAAATTTGGTCATACGTTTCAAATGCCTTTACTTGCCCTGACCGTTTTTGAGTCTTCTCACCAACTGATTTGCAAAATGAATCCATACGGCCAAAAACTCGTTCAGCTTTTAGAATCTGCGGTTTTGTATAGCCCTTCTGTTTCCATACATTTACACGCTTTTCACGATCCAGTTCGTTTCTACCCTTGAGGTCATTGTAAATTGCTTTGTATCTCGCAAACGATGCGTGAGGAACTTTGGTCTGATGAATTTCTGGCCAATCTCTGACATGTTCAACTTCGTCGGCGGTAAGGCCGTGAGCCACCCAAATGAGAGCCGATTTTGATTTTGTTCTCTTGGCAGCAAAGAATCTTCTATGACCAGCGATTAAATTTACCATCGAAGATTTGTCATCGGTAAAGCCGATAAGCTGTTCAAACTGTGGATTATTGGTCCAACTTTTTTCTAAATTTTCAAAGGCAATTGCATCCTCTTCAATAATTGCTTGTTCGTGTTCCTCTTCAGTCATAGCTTCATCAGGCGCAAAACGGTTATTGAGGTGATTTAATCCAATGTCAGGTAAATCCACACTCACCAGGCGCCAGGTGATTTCTTTTCCCAAGTCCATATTGAATTTAATTTGAGTTTCGAGGGCGTTATTCTTTAAAAAAGGCGTAGCAGTGCTCTGTAGAGCCATAAATATCTCCGCAATTGATCGGGTCAAAATGTCGAATTGAATTTAAGTCAAAGCGATGCACTGACCGTGTTATTAGTTTTAAACTTTGAATTTTATATTGATGGGATTTTTATGATGAGCTGTTCATATTGTACCTCTTCACCTGACCAGCAGGATTTGATTGGAGGGACTGTCACTGCGCCTTTTCTTTCGAGCCAAAACATTTCTCAGAAACGCTTCGACAAAGTGAAAGGTAGACACACGAATCCCTGTATTCTTTCTAGAGTATGCTATTGCGCACCATTTTGTCAAGATGCCGATCCTCTAGAATGCCTGTCAGTAAAGGCATAGCAGAGTTTTCGGATTGAAAACTAGCTCCTTTATGGCGTTATTTAAGTTGCTGTGATTGCTTGGCTTTTAAGCACTTCTAAACTTGAGCTGCGCCCACTATTTTCGTATTTTTTGATATAAAAAATAATTTTAGATAGATGAGTAGAGGGTTATAAATTTGGCCCGGCGAAGTGGGAAAAGACCGGCCGACCTCTAAAGACATGTCTAGTAACCTGTTGGTTTTGATAGAAGCGGCAAAATTTTGAGTATTTTCCCTCTTCACCATTTAACAAGTAGTACCCTGATCCAAAAGAGTTGCCGCCATACTTAAAGCTTTTTCGGGCGATGTCTCGGCATTTTTTTAAGATGGCTTTTGCTTCGGTAACGGTAGAACAAGGCAAAAAGGGTGAAAGCTTTAAAGCGCCGAGGGCTTCGTTTGCCATATAATTGCCGACACCTGTTTGGTCCCCCGTCGAGAGAAGCCACGTGATTCTAGGTAGCGTTTTAAAGCCACCGGGAACAGCAACTTTATCGCTTATCCAAAAGCCATCGCCTGGCGCAAAACCACCTAGTGCATGATCACGAGAAATAGGATCAATGACTCGTCCGAAGCGACGAGGATCGGCATAATAAATAGTGTTCTGTTCAAAATGCAGCGCCAAGAAGTAATGCCTTCTCCAGTCTTCAGATTTTTTTAATAAATGAAACTGTCCGGTCATTCCTAATCTAAACTCGAGCAAGGGGCTCGCTGTGCCCTTTACGTGCAGCTGGAGTGCCTTCCCATGGGATTGGAACTGAATTGATTTTTTCGTTAGGCTTTTAAATTTCTTTCTGGCTACGGCGGGTATAATTGTTGAGCCCCAATCATTCTGATTAGGAAAAGTGACCTTGAGAATTTTTTGGTCACGGGAAATTTCGTTTAAGTCTCTGGCGTAGAGAGCAACTTCAGCTAATTCTGGCATACTTGTTTATAGACACTAAATTGTCTTAAGTACAGATGCGGTGTAATTTAGAAGCACGAGTTACAAAGACCAGGGACTGACGGCTGAGCAGCGGCACGAGGCTAGGCAGCTTGAGGTGAAACCGTACATCGAAAAAATCCAGATCTGGTGCGAAGAGAAGAAGCCCAAGGTTTTGCCGCAAAGCCCTCTTGGGAATGCGATCAGCTATTACCTTGATGAATATACTAGGTTGACGCCGGTCCTTAAAGATGGCCGTTTTGAAATAGACAACGGTTGGATCGAGCGCGCGATCAGAAAATTTGCCATCGGCAGAAACATTGGCTCTTCTGCGACTCGGTAGATGGTGCAAAAGCGTCGAGCCTTTTTTATAGCTTGGTAATTACCGTAAAGGTCACCGGCAAAGATCCGTTTCCGGTGTTGGTGGAAATGCTGGGAAAGATTAACCAAGCCGAGACCGTTGAGGACTTTGAGGCATTGTCAAAACTTTTGGTCCGGCAGACTTCGCTACATTAAACTAGCTGTCAAACCTGGGGCCGATAGCTCGCTTAATCTTCTTTGCCTCCCAGATTCAACAACTCAACTTTAAATCCTTCCATTTATTTTTTGATCGCAGCTTTTTGTTTCTCATGCATTTCATTGAGCGCGTCGGTAATTTCTTGAGCAAACTCTTGCGAAATGGATAAAGCTTCAACAGCAGGCGCAAACTGTTTCCAGATTTTCTCTTCGGATACACTCACAAGTTTCATGTGAATCTTTCTTAAGTTGGAACAACGATAGTAATGATAGGTTTTCTTCTCGCCAGTTTCTTTTATGATTTTCGTTTTGGGATCATAGGTAATCTGGCGCTGGCATTCAGGATGGTCGCAAATGAGCCAATCACGAAAGAGGTATTCACCCGCAGAGATTTTCTTTCTTACTTTACAACCGTGACCGTCGTTTATTGCTTTAACGGCACTAAGTACCTTGGCTGATATGATTAACTCATGCTTACCTTGCATACGACATCGAACGTTATGAATAAGAAATTCAGCCTCCTGCAAACCCCATAGCTGAGTTTTTCAAAAGGGGGCCGCGCCCTTGTCCCCGGTTAAAAGTAAAAGTGTCTCGCAAAGCTACGTAGATTGACGACTCGAAGCGAGTCGCAAGATATTGATTTAACTTGCTTTTTGGCTCAATCCAGTCAATAATCAAATTGTTGCCGCGATTTTTTAGGTCACAAGGGATCTTTTGGAGGTGAACGGTTGAAGTCTAACCAAGACCAACCATCTCAATCGAAAACAAAAAATAAAACGCAGGGAACATCAACAAAAAATCTCATACTTCAAACTGGTTCAGAAGTAGAAATAGGAAATTACGATGAATCAGATGCTTCAACCAAGTTCACAATCAAGTGTAGATCTTCAAAGTCAGCTCGACAATTAGCTCTCGAGTTATCCGGCATCAAGATTTCATCTGCTGAGCAAAGAGAAAATGAATTCCGCAAGCTACGCACTCATCCTTGGTATGGCACCGTTCTTCTTGAAGAACTCAATTCAGACGACAGACATTTTATTGCACTCTTCGTTCGTGAACATTCAAAAGTCTCAGATCAAGATTTCAGAATCAAAGTTCATCGACTATTTATTGATGGCCCAGAACGACCAACTAATCATGCACTCATTCAAGAAGTCCTCTCAGTAGTTGCCTGGGGGATTTTATGACCTCCAAACGTATTGCCGTCTATGCAAGATGTTCGACCACTCGAGATCAGAAACCAGAAGTTCAACTTTCAGAGTTAAGATCCTATTGCAAGGCTCGTGAGTGGACGATTGCAGAAGAGATTGTCGATCACGGATATAGTGGTACAAACGCTGAACGGCCAGGACTCAAAAGACTATTGACTCTTGTTAGAGAGCGGCAAGTCGATGTCGTCGTCGTTCTTAAACTTGATCGTCTTTTCCGATCGCTAAAACACCTGGTATTGACTGTCGAAGAGTTTGAAGAGTTGGGTGTTGAATTTGTGTCAGTCAAAGATCAATTTGATCTTACAACCAGCGCAGGTCGCTTACTCAGAAATTTATTAGCCTGCTTTGCTGAGTTTGAAGCAGCTCTCATTCGAGAGCGCACACTCATTGGCCTAGATCATGCCGTCTCAATTGGTAAAAAGTTAGGCCGTCCAAAAGAAAATGACTTTGATGCCGTCGTCAATCTCAGGCGCCAGGGTCTTAGCTATCGGGCAATCGCCGTTCAATTAAATTGTTCAATGGGTACTGTTTGTCGTGCATTGAGGACCGCATCTAAAACGGGTCCTGTCATAGACGAAAAATCAGCTGCAAAAACACGGGCCGAGAATTGACAAAACCGCGCATCTTAATCGGCCGATTTCGATGCGCATGTATGGAGGGTTAAATGGAAAGTGATGTAAAGTTTTTTGAACTTCTCAAGGAGACTGCGGATTTGGTCAAGGACTACCGTCCATTCAATCGAGGCTCTATGAGTAAACAGATTTCTCTGGT
>JAWXAY010000098.1:0-36994 GCA_034439715.1 Pseudomonadota bacterium | reverse complement strand
TCACCGGCCCCAAGTGTGCGAGGCACATGAGCTTTAGCCTTCACGCCAACACTCTGTGTGAGCCCCATGAGAGGGCAAAGCTCGAAAGGCTATGCAAATGCATTAACCGACCGCCACTAGCTAACGACAGAGTTTTGCTTTCTCCCGACGGAAAACAAATCCTCTACAAAATGAACTCCCCCTACCAAGACGGCACCACACGCTTACTCTTTGACCCGCTGGAGTTTATCGAAAAACTAGCTAGCCTCGTGCCACCACCTAGAATGCACATGATACGTTACCACGGGGTCTTTGCACCCAACTCCAAGGCGCGGTCCCAAGTGGTGCTAAAAAACAAAGTGCAAAAAAACTCGCTAGACAAAAATGAAATAAAACCCCCTGCATCGGCTGCGCAAATCTCATGGGAAGATTAATGAAGCGAGTTTTTCAGATCGACATCACAAAATGTGGTAAATGCGGCGGCGATGTAAAAGTGATTGCAGCCATTATTGAAAAAAAAGTCATCGAAAAAATCCTTACTCACCTGGGGCTACCCTCAGTGGCCCCACCCATCCACCTCGCTGTTCAACATTTTGATAGTAAGTCGAAATCAATTTTTTTAGACATTGAGAAGGCTTCACTGTTTTGTTGAAAAAATTTCGAATGCCGATATTTTGATACCTAAAAGTACTTCCCTCGTTGCCAAAATAGCTTCCTACTCCCAAAATTTCAGAATATTTTTTTAAACCATCACGAGTTTCGGAATCTTTTATTGCAGAAAGACCCAATGAAAGATTAGAGGGCGTAGAAATTTTAGTGTCCTCAGTCCAGCCAAAAGCACCCGACCAAAGTATTAAAATAAAAAATACACGTGCCATGCTTAAATATCGGCACAAATGCAAATTCCTAAATGTAGATTTCCTTTTGCTCGGTAGTTCCCGTGGACGTAATTGGAGTCGCAAGAATTAAGGCAATTTCTTTAGGAGGTATCACTCCTGCGCAATCACATCGGATTACTTCAAAATCGTTCGTAGCTGCGTTACTATTCACACTCGGATTCCGACCGCGAAACGTATTCTCGCGGTCCTTAAATTAAGCGCAGCCCTGTAATTTATCTTAATGAGATAGCGATTTAATCCGCAATTGGCTGATCGATCATACGTTTACCTGAAGCCCAAGTCCCTTATCCACTTCAGTTCATTAATCTCACGATAGCGACCGCTGCCCTGTAATTTGGACAGCATTCTTGTTTTCCCACGTCAGTTAATTTAAACTCATCGCCAAAGAGGCCCCAATGTTAGCAAGAGCAGTACAACTAAAAATTTCTTTAGACGATACAAACCCAAGTATTTGGCGGAGAATTTTAATTTTAGAAAATTCGTCGCTAAGAACTCTACGTTACGCCATTCAAGATGTGTTTTGGTGGAAAGGTTATCACAGCTATCTTTTTGAAATCGACGGCAAGAAATATTCTGATCCAGAAATTGATATGGAGTTTGAAGGATGGCTTGATGATTCAAAATATAAGGTTGGAAAAATTGTCGAAAAGCATTCTGAATTTAAATTTATTTATGATTTTGGCGACTGGTGGTCTCATAACATCACCTTTGAAAAATTTATCGACGCTGACTTAACTGAGAAATATCCCGTCTGCGTTGACGGGGAATATTCGGCTCCACCTGAAGATTGGGGTGGCCCGCATGGCTTTGAGGAATTTAAAAAAGCGGTATCGAACCCTAAAAATAAAAATCACAAAGAGATGGTGGGATGGTACAGTGAAACTAATTATGGCCGAAAATATAACTCTAAATCTTTTGATCTTGAGTTTATGAATCTAAGAATCGGGCGACGTCAGAAACCAAGACTCAAACTTGAAAAAGCGTCCATCAAGAAAAAACCAAAGCTTACTTTGGTATCGCATTAAAGATATTTTTTAATTAAATTATTTTGTCGGCAAGAGTCTGCCGTTGGTGAGGTCGGAGGGCGAGAAGAGCTCTCGCCCAGAATTGAACATTTAAATCTTTTCTATATTGGTATCATTATCTTTTGTGTCCAAATTGTTGGCCACCGCAGGAATCTCAACTCCAAGGGAATTTGTTTGCATTTCTTCTTGAAGTTTTTTAAGATTTTCTTGTTCTTCGATAAGTTTTTTTGCTGCATCTTCTTTTTTCATTGCCAAAATTTCCGCGTGGACCGAGCCGTGCGAACAGCCACAGAGGTCGGCAATGGATCTATAGGTTAGACCTTTTTTTCGAAGTGCGCGAATCATGTCGGAGTTTCGCATTTTCTTTCTGCCAATTAATTTCCCCTTGGCTCGAGCGTTAGCTAATCCAACCTTAACTCTTTCGATTATTAATTCGCGTTCAAGTTGAGAGACAGCTGCCAGCACAGTGAACGCCATTTTTCCAGCGGCGGTTGAAGTGTCCAATCTTTCGGACAATGAAATAAAAGAACAGTTATTCGCCTTAAATTCATCAAGAGCTTTTAATAAACGTGTTGTACTTCTGGCAAGCCTTGAAAAGGCAGGCACAATAACTTGCTCGACTTCATTATTTTTTACAGCCGCCATCATGCGGTCTAATGCTGGACGATTTTGTTTTGCCCCTGATTGATTTTCATCAGTAAAAATCTCTACATCTTTAATACCCATTTGTTCGCAGTAAACACGAACTTGCCTGACCTGTGATTCTAATCCAGAGCCTTGAAGCGCGGTACTCACGCGGCAATAGGCCACGGTTTTTCTTTTAACTGAACTTTGCATTTATTCTCCGATAAAAATGAAAAGGCCCGATGGGTTTAAGCCATCGGGCCGTAATTTTGTTATGGGAGAAATTTATTTTTTATTTTCTCCCGTCATCATTTGAGTAAACTTCGAAGCACTGAGTGGACCCTTCTGATAAGCCTTGATCGCTTCGGACTGGAGCTGAACCGCAAGGTCAGCAAACCCAATTCCAAAAGCCCCAAGCCAGAAAAAGAGAATCGCTCTCAATATCCAATCAAAGATTCCCATGAGCACACCTCCTGTTTTAATTCGGTAGCCGTGTGACACAGTTTGATTGCGATTCACGTTCAACGATTTGAACTCTCGGTGGACTCACGTTCAGTAAAGATATTGATCCCTACCAGACGCCTACCAATTTCCTACCAAACTTTGAAATATCCAGAAATGTGTAGAAATATTGGACTTGGAAGCTTACTCGGTTATTGCTTCGTTAAGTGTTTATTTTGTTTTGGGTTATTCGATTCGCTCGGTTTTAGTAGACAAAGAATGGCGGAGAGAGAGGGATTCGAACCCCCGAGCCCCTTGCGAGGCCTCCGGTTTTCAAGACCGAATCTCTAAATAAAAAGCTATTGTAAATCAGCTACTTAAAAAAATAAGTGGCAGTTTTGGGACCCGCTTGGGACCGGAATATCTATTGCGGCTTTTCCCAGTACTTTAATTCTGACACAACAAATCTTGCGAAAGGTTCTATATTCCCGCCAGTAGATGCCGCTTCTAATGCATCCATATACTGTGGCCGGTTATCTGATCTAATAACCGTCCAAGGATAACCGCCAGAAACTAACATTAGGTTTAACAAGAACCGCCCAATTCGACCATTGCCATCCGAATATGGATGAATAAACACAAAAATAAAATGACCGAGTATGGCTTTCACTCCTGCATGAGGCTCTTCTTTTAGTAGCTTAAAAAGCGTCTCCATTGAATCGATAACTGCTTCTTTGCTTCTCGGTGGCACATGCCGGGCGTTTTGGATAAATACTGAGCCGTTTCGGTATCCCGCCAAGTCTGCGGGTTTTAAAATTCCAGCATGCACTGACGCAGAAAAAAGTGCCCTATACCAATCTTGAAGATCTCGTTCGAAAATTTCCCCAGGATTTATTCCTGATAATGTTGCGCGAACTGACTCTATTACTTTCTGGAACGCCTCGAAATAACCTTTTGCGGCCATTGTATCAATTTGCTCCCGATCCTTTGGATTAGTTTCCGGGCTCCATCTTCCTTCAGCAATTTGTTGAATTAGGTCTTCGGTAACTTCATAGCCCTCGATAGACAATGAATGATACGCGTCTTGTCTATAGCGATCCATAATCACTCGAACCACGCGATCAGGTTTTTTTACTTCCACGTTTATAGGTTCAGGCATTATATCAATTATAGTTTCACGCATTTTCTTCCACATTACTTCTACGCGTCCAGCATATGCGGATTTAATTCTTCCCGTTAAAACCGGAGTATGATTTAGAAATGGATTTTCTTCTGTTACTGAGTGTCCAGCAGCTTGCATATCGCGGACAATTTGATCTGCCTTTTGACTTTCACCAATGGCGCGAAATGCACCTGCAATTCTTCCGGCATCTGTAACTAATCCCAGTTTCAGTAAAATCCGAGAAATTTCAGATACGGATTGAATTAACTTTAAAGCAATCTCCACATTAAATGGTTTGTTCTTGTAATAAGTTGGCGAAAGTCTGCAAAGAGCAAGTGGCATTGGCATCACATAAATTCCATCTAACTTAACCGGATCTTCTGGAAAATTCTTTGTATCAGTGTAAAGCAATAAGGAAGTATCCTCAGGTAACTCCACAGTCTGATTAGAAGTCTTTTTCGTAATTACTGTGATTTGTCGAGCAACATGGCATTCTCCAGAGTGAAGATCTAACGATGCATCAGCAGACAAGCAATACTCTTGTTTTCCAAATCTCTTCATTAAGTACTGTCTTATAAATGGCCAAAAACCTACATACCAAACCGTCGAAGTTCCCGAAGCCTCCGGCTTAGTAAGCAAATACCAACCGCGAATAACCTGGGTGAGACACCCGGCCCTCATAAGAATTTCGCGCTGTTTTGGTTCGATCAAGGTATGTTCTAAAACTCCGTCAATAGCTGCGTCTTTTGCAGCTTTCAGGGCCAGAGCTAGACTTTCATTTGGTTTGTATTCCATAGTTTGTTCCATAAGCAGGTATATCGTTTTTAAGGTATTTACTAGATTTTATATTACATTTTTACTAGAGATTAATCAACATATTTACTAGATTTTATATTATATTTTTACTAGAAGTTAGATCTAAAATTTACTAGAAGTTAATTGGTGAATAAACGCATATACGCTTAGAAGAGACCGTCGTTCATTTGGCCGCCTCAATATAGCAAATAAGAGTTTTTTCCACTAGAACTTAGTTTTTCTTATAATGGGACAAATGTCCCCTTGTCGTTCTGCGCTTATGCCACCTACTATTACGCGATTCTAAAGGCACCACAGCAAGACCAATTTTTCTAGAAGTTAAATGAATAAATTAAGCGCTGATACCCTCGACAAAAATCAAGCATCAAAATTAACCTTGCACACGTGCATGATAGAAAGACAAGCTCAATGGAACCCGAATAAAATCCAGGCTCCAAAATATTTACAGGTTAAATTTCTTACCGACTTCAACGGCCTTAAGAACTTTTTCACCTTCTTTTCGCAAAGATATAAACAGTTCTTCTAATCTATTCACCGCATCAGCTCTAAAGTTGCGTATTGAGAATCGGATTTCTCTCCGTACCGCCCTCTTCTGAAATAAAAGTGTAGTCTTCGCCGTCCCACTTCCCGCATTCGATAAGAACTTTCATGTAAAGACCCCATATAGAATATTGATTTCCGTCCCCGTTAAGTCCAACCTCACTATTCAGGAGATAAGCCTATGTGTGGCAGAGCCTATAGCACTGTAACAGATGAAGAGTTAGAGGTCAGATATGGCACTGGGAAGCTTAAACTCCCCTCGCTCAGAGATTTAAAGCCAAACTATAATCTGTGTCCAACCCAATCCTCACCCATTATTTTGATACGCGAAAAGAAAAAAGAACTGGGATACTTCAGATGGGGCTTAGTACCTTTCTGGGCTAAAGATGTTAAGGATGCCGCTAAGTACAGTCTCATAAACGCTAGAGGTGAGGAAATTCTAGAAAAGAGAAGCTACAGCGGCCCTTTTAAAAAACGTCGCTGTATTGTACCGCTAACAGGGTTTTATGAGTGGGAGCGCACCAAAGATACTAAGAGGCCATTTGCCATATCAATGAAAGATGATTCGATCATGAGTGTAGCGGGCGTATGGGAGCATTGGGTGTCTAAAGATACAGGCGAGATAGTTGACTCATTTTCTATCATAACAACATCGGCTAATTCATTCATGGAAAAGATACATGATAGAATGCCTGTGATTCTTAGTAAAGATGATGAACAAGACTGGCTAGATCCTAAGAATGAAAACATTAAGGACCTGCAAAAGTTACTTAAGCCATGCGCTGCTAAACTTTTAAAAGCTCATGAGATTTCTTCAATGGTCAACTCACCTAAAAACAATAAGCCTGAAGTGTTAACTCCGCTAAAGGTAAAAGCATGAGTCCAAGGCGACATGACTATATCCCACCCTTTGAATTTACCTTTTGGAAAAAAGATGGCGAGCTGTTCTTTGCCGATGCTAAGGACATTGAATCCGCCATAATAAATAGCGGAAACTCAGAAGACCAATTTAAAAGGCGTATGGGCCGAGGTCGCCAATTACTAGACGACGCAAAGGCTGGGAAAAAATTAACTCGCTGGGAAGTCGTCTTTATAGAATCGGGCCTTATGCCCGATAATAATGATCCAGTACCGCGGGGCTTTAGCGATGATTATTTCGGTCCGAAGGTTTAGGCCGCTTATTAGCATTCGAAAATGAAAGACCAGCGTCTTTGTGCTTAGTTTTCAACGCAATCTTTTCTATATTCACAAATGGTCTGCCTTTAACATTCAGATCAATAAATTCTGCCTGGATTACTTTTCCAGCTTCATCGCGAAAGGCAGGGCCATATATAAGCCAATCGTTAAATTTATGAATTTCAGATTCTAAAATTTCTATGTTAACTAATTTTCCAGTTTTTATTTCTTTGCAAAGTCTTAGCATATTGTTCCTCTTTGGTTATTAATCTATCTAAAGTTTAATTGCTTTTGGTCTCGAATATAGCTCCCACAGTTGTTCTTCTGTGAGCTGTAAATGATTTTGAATTCTAAGCCAAACTTCCCTACGGCCCTCGTTCCTAGCATTCGTTAGTTCGATCGGGTCAAATGCCGATTGATCTGCTTTACAAAAGACCGCTAGGTCTTCCAACACTCCCCTGTAAGCCCCTTCGTCACTGAAGGCTTGGCAATAAGCGATCTTTCGATCTAAAAGTTTTTCTTTTGTAGTTAAATCAGACATTACCTAAGCATTCCTTCGCGGGTAAATAGCAACATCTTCTGATTTTAATACCTTTTCGATGCTGGGCCTCTTTTTTGTTGGATGCTTCATTCCCGCCGCGTATTGTGAAACTCCGCCCATTACTGCGCTCAGCATTCCAAACTGGCCAGCACGTCTAGCATTCCTGCCCTGCTCACCCTCAAGGTAAGCATCGCTCTCGTACGCTCTAGCTCGCAATTCCGACCCGTGTTTAATTTCTAAGGCGTCACGCTCCACGTTCGCTACGCTCTCAGCGTAGACGTCTAAAGCTGATCCTTCGAAGTTCACACCACTTGCAGCATAACTCGCTCTCATATCACCGAGTGAACGAGTGGCCTGTGTTCTAAAGATTGATTCATCCTTAAGACCTTTTTCTCTAGCCTCACGAGCATTACGAAGTGCCATTAAGCGGTTATATCTGGATTGCTTTTCTTGAGCGTCTCCTGATTGTTTCGCTCCCATTGCCTGAACCAAAGTGCCCATAGCTAAAACCATTGGTATCATTTTGATGTCCTCCTAAAAATTAATAAAAATGGTAGCGAAGCAGGGAATTGAACCCCCGACACGCTAATCATACCGGGGGCCAATTACTTTTAATAATGTGATTCTTAATGTGGTTAAGTGCATCTAGCACTTCACTTCGATGCGGTTGCCTCGTACTCGCACCTTCGTTTATCGCAGTAGTCGCGCATTCAACGGTTAACTCTACTGTGTCTGAATTTACCGCTGCGCCCGCCTCCTCAGTTACCTGAAACTCACTCTCACCCACTGATAATTTGTACCTTCGTGTTGCCATATAAAAAACTCCTGTTGTTAATTAATATTTAATTACCTAATAAAGTTCGTCTTAAAGACATTCCAGCGCCAGCAACGCCCTGGCCGCCGCCTGAAAGTAGGGTAGAAAGGCGCCCGCGTTTACGGCCTTGAGCCATGCGGGCCTCTTCTTCTGCTAAGTAAGCCGCACGATCTTCGGATTGTCTAACCCTTTTTCCTTTATCCGCCTCAACTTCAGCTTGAGCATTTTCTATCCGATTACGGTCTTGGTTATTAGCATCTCTATTTAAAAATTCTTCAGTGGGATCAATCGCGGCAATGTCTTGGTTTATGGCATTTAAATTGTCGCCAGCATTTCTATTCCTGCGACCTAAATTGACAACTGGTTCAACGACTGCTCTTACTGGATTTCTAACAAAATCTCTTTAAAAACCCAAAAAATACCTCCTTGTTAATTATTAATTTTACTAAAAAAGTGAACTAAATAATATCTATTTCTGACTCGATTTTTTGTAGTCCAACCTATCTGCCTGCATCGCAAATTGCGCAATAACACTAGCGCGGTCTATTGAGCCAGATCTCTCAAGAAAGTTTATGAAGCCAGGCCTCTTAACTTCAATCTCGCGAATTAACTCACCGGCCAAGGCTAGCTTCCTTTCAGAGTCGTTGCCAAAGACCTTAAAAAACTTATCGTCTTCGCTCGCTTCAAATAAGGTTTTCTCAGCATCGCCCATCCTTTGGTAACCCTCATGGTCAAAACTTCCAATTTCACTGGCAACGTGACTGCCAATTTCTTTTGTAAACTCAGCGGTCGATAACCAGTTCCTTAGATCATTGTGAAGACCTGCACCCTCAGACTTATTTAAATCTAGAACGCCATTTGAAGGGATCTGAAATTGTGTGGACTCAGCTTTTGGAAAGTGAATATCTAGCTCATGCGTGGCTTTCTGAGCCGCTGGAAGTTCCGCGATACCTGAACTTCTTAACATCTCGTTAGCTTGTTCGCGTGAAAGTCTCCCGCTTTCAACTTCTGCTTTCGCAAGGTGAGTTTGCACCGATGGAGACCAACCGCCCGATTGATGCGGTACTGCCTGGGTCTGAGTGTTTGAATCAGTTGATGATACGGCTTCCGACCAACCACCAATTGCCACTCCATTATCTTCTGACATAAATCCTCCTGTTAAATTATTTAAAAATATCTGGGTCTTCTTTTTTCGCTTCTATTTCTTTTTCTTCTATTTCTTTTTTTGGTTCTGCTAACTTTTCTAATTCATCGACACTAAGCCAGCGCTTAAAATCTGGGCCAAGCTGTGTACCTAAATCTCCTGCAACTCTATTTCTGGCTTCAAATATTGCCATGTGAACATCGACAACTTCATGACGCTCAAGTGTGAGTTTATCTTGGTAAAGGCCTGCTAATCTAATTAGACTATCTTGTAATTTTGAGACTGCTGACCACTGCTTATCAGCTATAGCGCCTGCAATATGTGCGTATAGTTCTGCACGCGCTTTCTCGACATTGTATTCTGCCTTATCAAAAACTTTTTTAGTAATGCCCTCAATTGCTTCTTTAACTTTTGGATAATTATGAAGTAGTTCTGAAGCTTGTTGGTTAGCACTTTTAGGCGAGTATCCCGCCTCGACCGCCGCCCGCACCTGAACACCATGCTCTGCTAATCTCTCAATAAATTTTGCCTGCTTAATATTGAGTCCTGGCTTCTTACCTTTTTTCTTATCAGTCATTCTGACTCTCACTAAAAGTTTCAGGATCTAAAAGGCCATCTCTAGCGCCCCACATGAGAAAGCCCTCTATGCGCTTTGGCCCCCCGAAAATTAGCCTAGGGTCCCGCCGCCGAATTTCCGTAGTAGTTAAAAAATTCTCATGCAAATAGTGCCAAGCCTGACTCTTTGAATACTTTCCCCAACCAATATTCATTGCGGCTCTAACCGCATTTCTAACTTTAAAAAGCTCATCAATGTATTTTAGCTCCGTCCTTGTCAGTAATTTCGACTGCTCCACGCTCTGCCCTCCAATGGCTTTATAAAAATCCGCTCAACCCTAAGCAGATATCATTATTAAAAAAGTTCCTGCTTCATACAACCTCGTCGGGCAGGAAATTGGACCCGGCAAAATTGTTGAAGCAGGAACAAATGAACCCTTGTCGCTTTGCCAAAAGCTTTGCTGGCTTCTGAACGACAGGGGCTCAATACTAAAAACTAATTTAAAGAAATATACCATACGCCCTTTAACTTACCTTTACGCTTAAGTTCAGAAAGTACTTTAATATACTCAAACTGCCTTTTCAGACCTTTAACTCTAATGACCACTGAGTGCTTTTTCATTTTCTTCCTCCTTTTTAAGATGTAAAAGTGCCGCCTCGCAGTTAACTCCAACCGCTGCAAAATAATGTAAATCAAAAACACCCTTGAGAAATAAGCCAGACAAAATGCATTTCTCGCTAGTGCCAGTCTTACTCTCTTCTACTAGCCCCTTTAAATATGTGAGTGTCTCATCAATATCAGAGAGTGTTTCTCTGCTAAGAATTACTACCGGACATTCAATTTTAGTGAACTGTTTCAATGCCTCTCCCCTCCACTAAAATCCATTATCGTTTCATTCTTGCTTCCAAAAAATGTTAGGCGCTGAAGCTTAATGGCCCCCCATAGAAATTCGTGAGGTATAGTGCACTCTTCACTAGGAGCCACTTGACTAGGAGTCACTCGGCTTAATTCCTTTTTCAAAAAATCTAGGCAGTGACTAATTTCAGTAACCGTGTCCGGGTGGGCTGTGATTATTGGGTCATGAAGTTTAGTTTCTGGTTCCACTGGGCCCCATGACATGGCAGCGTTTAAAAGGTCGGACAATTTAAAGGCGGCCAAATCGGCAGGGGTAGCTCGGCTAACATTTCTACCTTCAGAAAGATTGTACTTCTCATATTCTTTCAAAGCTTGACCTACCAACTCTATAAAAAGTCTGGCCCCGTAGCGGTCTGTTGGAAGTTTAGTTTCTGGTTTCATTTACTCCCCCGTAACAAAGACGCTTTTTTGAAGGGCGAATTTTTATCTAAATAGTCCAACATTTCGTTGGCCTTGCGTAATTCATCTTGAGCTTTACCCCACTGTTTTATAAACTCTTTGACCTCGACAACTCTCTTTTGCCATTTAGTTGCTATACTCTGTGCTTTACGTTTCATATTTTTCTCCTTAAGAAAAAATTATATAAAAAGGTTAATAAATTTAAATCGGTTGGGATTTGTAACAGTAATAAGTTGCCTTTTGCTAGAAATTTCTATATATTTTTTTGAAAATAAATCTGCCAATAGTGAGAGACAAATTCGAGCGTTGCGATAAACACAACCCATTGCAAATTTCTCAATAAAAAAATTAAAATAATAAAAAATAAATGGTGTTGGTAAGGGGTACGTAATACAGACATCGGACTCGCAACTTTGGGGGTACGGTGCCGGGGGGCCGGGTCTTTTGGAATGTCCAAATGTTTTTTGTTTGCAAGTCATACGGATTTTTCTTGGCAGAAGCGCATTGCCCATCCAATTCCGTCCGCTGCCTTCTCTGAAAACTTCAAGATTTGTGAGTCAGGGGTTATGCCACGCTTCGATCCGGGCAATCCCTGCTTTCCAAGGTATTCACGGAGCGCTGAACCTAAAGCGTCTGGGCTTAGTGAGCTAGACGTCACTGGACAGTCTTTATCCTTCAAATTATCGGATAGAAAGTGGACTCCTTCAATTATGGTTTTCCAATGGACCGCAATGTCTTCAATGCATCGATCTATTTCTTTTGATGCTGGACCTATTTTGTCGTTGAGAACATCGCGACATAGTTTGTCTACGCCCGCTTTCTTCGCTTTGTTCGCGGCTTCGATAGCTTTGCGATAATAGTCTTCGGCCCATTTTCTTGACGATGCTTTTGATGACACTAGCTCTCTTAAGCTCTTAAGCCTCCGCCTGGCTTCACTTAAGGCTTCGTCCACCATTTCGCCATTGGTCTTCTCAAAATCCAACCGACCCACCTCTAGATCAGCTAAACGCAGCTCTTCGGTCAATGAAGCGTGGTCGGCCTCAATGGTTTCAAGGGTCGCCAAAGCTGCCTGGGCTTTTTCGTCTTTATTTAGAAACAAATTCATTTTAATTTTCCTCCGTTAATTTGTTGTGATGCCTTATGAGTTGTTATGAGTCTCCGGTCTAGTAAACCGATTTCTAAGTTAGCTAAAAATAAATCAAACCCATGTCTTACCGCTTGATCAGCTTCAAATGGGACCGTGATTTGGGACCCAGCCATGTTAGAAACGCGCTTTTTCTCACGCACGAGGCAGGTAAGCGTTTCTAGGGGGGGCGGAAAACTAATCACGCACGCGCGCGGGAACTTTCGGAAATCTGGGGTATATTTAGTATGTATTAGCCATTTAATAATCCCTTTAATTATCCTTGCCCGAACATCTTTCTCTCTCTTCCAGAGAGAGAAAGTGGTTGTCCGGAGTGTAAGTTTTAGATGTTCATATTTGTTCGTTTTTGTCCGACGCTCAATAAGTCTAATATTACCGCCACTTACAAAGTTAGATTTTTGTCCGCTTTTGTCCGAGGCTGTCCGAAATGTTGTCCGAAATGTTGTCCGGCGGACAAACGCTTTTGTCCGACCAAGTCTCATATATTTGAGTTCAGTTGATCCAATAGTGTTCATTTTTTTCCTCCACATAGCTTTCAGAAACCAATTTACTTAAGCCACGTTCGAAGGCTCTGCGTGCACTGTCTTCAGTTTTTGCAGCACAATAAGTTGTCCGATATGTAACGCGCCAATCCTCCCTAGTTATGGATGGTCTAAGTCCAGACTTTCCTTTTGCATGGAGTAATTTAGCCAAAGTGTTGTAAACATCAGCCGCATTGCCGACGAGGGGCTTCTTATCAAATTCTTTTGCATCAACAATATTAGTAAATTCTGCCACAACAGAAGTGATAACTTTGCCAGATTTACTGTGCCCCAATTCAATTGGTTTTAAATTAAAAGCTATCGGAGGCGCGCATTCGTAATTCCTTTGCTTCGTAAAAAAGATTTGATGTTGGTTATCAATTTTGTCGGCCATAAATTCCGTACCAACGGCACCAAGAAGGGCATTACTACCGCGCCCGCCTTTTGATTTATCTTTTCCCGAATGATGAATTAAAATAATGGCGACCTTTGCCAATTCTCTTATAAAGTCGAAAGTCTTCACAACCATACTCACATCTTTAGCATTGTTCTCGTCATTACCAGCCGTAGACCTCGATAGTGTATCTACGATTAGGACTTCGATTTTTATCTGATATTTATTCTCAATTTCAAATATTGTGTTAATAAGTTTTTCAACATCTGGTTTCGATAAGGCACTAAATGGGCCTGTAATCATGAAGAATGGGATAAACTTATTTTCTAAATTCATGTATTTTATTTGCGCTTGTATTCGCATTATCGCAGAGTACTTACCTTCGAGAGTGAGAATGATAGCGCCGCCTTGCTTTACCTTTCTGCCATTCCAATCTATCCCCATGGCAATATGATGTGCCAGCGACATTGCAACCGTTGTTTTTCCACCGCCAGGAGCTCCGTAAAGCATACTTAGATCACCGCGGTCCAAAGTGTTCATAATTAAATAGTTGTCGTCAGTTTCGATTGGCATCTCCCCAGCGACCCCATAGGGGAAATATTTTTTTTTCTGAGGGATATTATTCTCTGTTACTGGAGCTTCGGTTTTTTTTTCAATTGGAGTTTCAGGGCTTTTTTCAATTACTTCAAACTCATCTTCGGCAGAGGGATCGCACCCTGGTTCGTTCTGGCCATTCTTGTAAGCGCTGTTTACAAATTTTATTATTTCATCATGTTCCATTGGGGTCTTTGTTTTCCAATGTGTTTTCATTACTTCAGCATTAGCCGCAATATGCAATCCAAAGTCTTTTATTTTACAGGCATACTCAAAGCCTGTGTCATTTCTCTCTCCCGCTGGAGTTTCGGGTAAGTTATTTAAATATTTTATGGCGCGGGCTTTAGCTATCTCTTGATTAATGCCTTCAACTTTTCCGCTGGCGCCTGAAACCTCTTTAGCCTTACTAGTTTTTGGCGCCATTTCGGCAACCCACCAAGGCATTTCGGCGATTTCATTGTCGATGAATATTTTATATTCAACTAGTTTTCCATCAACTGAGTAAGTTGAGCCCGCTCCAGCTACATACCCACCTTCTGATCTTGTATCGAGTCCGATGCCCAGCGTTCCCGCCGCGCTCTTTATTGGACCGTCGGAAAAAAAATAGTAATGGAAGCCCCATGAAGGTGTTTGTATTGTAAAGGTTGGAGGTAAAACTTTGTCAACATCGGCTAGCGCCTCAAGGGTATCTGAACCTGAGGCTCCATTTTTATTATCCACATCTACAACATTCAAATATTTACCATCGTAATTGTAATCGGTAAGAACGCCAATGTTGGCATTTGGAAATTTGGTCCACCATTTTTTAATCTGTTTGGGATCAGTTGTGGCCAGAACTTGAAATCTTCTTACTAATGGCTCTTTGTTATTAATTATTAATGGGAAGACTAACATTTCCTTTTCTGCATACCAAAGCGCCCATTCTAACTTAGTCTTGGGCATATCTTTGGTTGGAAAAGAATCCGAAGTCATTTGGGCGAGAACCTCGGCTTAGCGCTAAACTGATTTTTTTCGATATACTCAAGCAATGCTTTTCTTGGCACTAGTCTTCGGCGGCCAACTTTTATCGAAGGCAGTTCGCCTTTAATGCATGATTCGTTTACCGCTGATATCGACATCTTCAATAATGTCGCGACCTCTTTTATGGTAAGTACCGCAATCTCATCATTTGGTTTTGTCATGGCTTCTGTCCTTGGTTTTGTTCTTAAGAATTTTACAGTTTCGTAATACATAGTTTCTCCTTTGAACCAAAGATAATGAAAAGCGACATTACGAACAAGGCCCCAAAAACATCATAAAAACATCATAGTGTCGTACTGTAGACTTTTCAGAGGAGTTGACGGTCTTAAACGTCTTATATATAGGAATGACTTGTTATTAGAGGGGCATGGCGTGACAAAGAAAAAAAATAAATCTGCTGATGCCGAGGTATACACGCCTTTTAAGTACAATTACTTCGAATGGAAAAGAGTACCTGCCAAGCGTGCCGATGATCTTCGAATAGTTAGCAGGAAGTCCACTCTAATCGAAAGATTAAATGACCTCTCTTATAAAGGATCGACAGACCTAATTGTCCACAGAGAAAAAAGTGAAGACTTAGTGACATATTTTCCTGCGGCACAACCAAACATAATTTCTGATCTACTGAACATTTTAAGCAAAAAAAAAGATGGTAATGTTTTTGATAGATCACTTAAGTTTGCGGCCAAATATGGACACTTAGATCTCCCGACAAAGCAGGAAGTTTATTACCTAGAATATATTTTCTTCGCTGGTAAAATAGATAAAATACGAAGATCAATTAGGCGGCAGAAGTTAAATAGAAAAATATTTGATAAATATTTTGATCTTAATGAGCCTGGACGCAAAATAAAAGATACTGTCGTAACTTTTGAAATGTATAAGCACATGAAAGCATCCGACCTAGTGTTTTTTGCGCGTCCCGATATCTTAAGGAATGAAACCAATATTGAAGACGCGAAAAACTTTGTTTTTCAGCTTCACCCTAAAGATTTACGCACCTATATCTTAGCCCGGTTTTTTCAGGAACTTTCTGGCGGCCATTGGCAATACCTGCGTTGCGATTGGTGTAGTGAGTGGTTTAGAAATCCAGTCACACGAACAAATAAAAACGCGTGCTCCAAAAGTCATCAGAAACAGGCAAATAATCGGCTTAATGCACTTAAACGAAAGGCGAAGTAACCATGGCAAGTGGAACAATAACCAAACGAGGCGACTCTTATCAGTTAAAGTATGAAATTGGTCGCGATCCAACTACAAACAGAAGACGCCGCTGTACCGAGACAGTCCGTGGCAACAAAAAAGCTGCCGAAGCAAGACTTAGAGAACTCTTAAATCAAGTCGATAAAGGTACGCATATTGATCCCAATAAAATGACCGTTGAGGCGCTATGTGCAAAATTCTTAGAATACAAAGAGCCCAGAGTCGCCGCTCGAACACATGAAGGATATTCTGAGATATTGAAGAATCACGTTATTCCTTATCTAGGCAATAGACTTATTTTAAAAATCAATTCGTTGGATTTCGACTTTCTTTTTAACAACCTCGCAAAGGGCATTGGCCCGAACGGCGAAGAAAGAAGGAAGCTCGGTGGTCGCACAGTTTCTCACGTTCACACTGTCAGTTTTTCTGCATTTGGCTTTGCGGTTCAAAAAGGGTTCATTGCAGTCTCACCAATGGCGAAGGTTGAGCCCCCAAAAGTGGCGAGCCGACACGCGAATGATTTAGCGAGCGGCGGAGCAGAAAAAGTTTTTGCACTCGATCAAGAACAGCTCACCAGCTTAATTAAGTTTTTAGAGCCAAATGAAATTTACATATTAGTATGCTTTTTGGCGGCCACGGGCATGAGAAGGGGTGAGGTGCTAGCATCGCGATGGAAAGATATTAACTTTGAAAAATCCTCGGTCTCTGTCAACCGGGCTATTGAGTGCACTAAGAAGTTCGGCACCAGGTTTAAAGACCCCAAGTCTCCAAGCAGTATTCGCACGATTGGTATCAACCAAAACTTTGTAGGCCTTCTTCGAAAGATGAAAAAAGAGGCACGCGAAAAGGCTTTTACTTTTGGTAAGCACATAAAAGAAGACCATTTGATCTTCTATAACCCTGAGTGGTTAGTCGATAGAGATCCGCTAGCTACACCCAAGCCGCTAAATCCTGGTGGGGTTTCTAAAGCCTTCACTCGTGGGATTAAGGATTTGGGCTTTACAGGCTTCTCGCTTCATGGTCTCCGCCACACTCACGCGACATTACTTTTAAACAATGGCGTTCCTGTCAATGCAGTCGCTAAAAGACTGGGACATGCAAAGCCATCAATAACTTGGGACATATATGGCCGACACGTTTTGAAAGATGCCGACGCAATGGCGATAGAAGTGTCAGGTTTTTTATTAGCTGGGATTTAAATTTCTTTAGGGAGAACGATAATGGAAAACATAACAAATATTTTCGTTAATGATAAATCAAAAGAATTGACCGATGAGATGGTTAACAACCTTCGGGCCTTACTAGACAATCGAGTAACGGAAAACGAAGCGGGCCATCGGTCGGATATACTCACCGAAAGATTTCTTTGTCTGTATCCTAATAAGCGCGACGAATTTTTGAAAAACTCTGAGAAGTTATTGGCGGAGCTTATGGAACTTACTGAGCTAGCGGCCAATACTCAGACTGATATGGCCTTCATAAGAAAGCGGTTAGAAAAACTTCTCACTTGAATTATTTTTGGGACCCATTTGGGACCGCATACCACTGGGTTCTACGGTTTTAAAGTGGTTCAACGGGTTTTGGGTTTTTTCCTACTGCCCGCAACCTATTGATAAAATTAAATTTGGCGGAGAGAGAGGGATTCGAACCCCCGAGCCCCTTGCGAGGCCTCCGGTTTTCAAGACCGGTGCTATCAACCGCTCAGCCATCTCTCCAGCCGCATTCAGAGTTATTGCTAAGCCCTTAACATATCAAATAGAATTGCGTGAATTTCGCGCTGCGGCCCGAAAAAAATTTCTGCTGTCTTAGATTGATTTTTTACCGTGCATGTATGGCAAAAGGGCAGTGGGAATTTCAATTGAGCCGTCTTCTTGTTGATAATTTTCTATTATTGCAATTAAGGTGCGGCCAATTGCGAGTCCTGACCCATTTATGGTGTGGACAAACTGCGGTTTGCCACCTTTTGACCGAAAACGTATGTTTGCCCGTCGTGCCTGAAAGTCGTCAAACACCGAACACGAACTAATCTCACGATAAGCATTTTGTCCTGGCAACCAGGCCTCTAAGTCATAGCATTTCGCCGCGCTAAAACCAATATCACCCGTGCACAAGGCCATTGTTCGATATGGGAGTTCAAGCGCTTTTAATATTTCTTCAGCGTCACGGGTAAGGGCCTCATGCTCCTCACAGGATTTTGACGGATGAGTAAATTTTAACAATTCAACTTTGTGAAATTGGTGTACTCTTAAAATTCCTTTTGTGTCCTTGCCATAGGCACCCGCCTCAGCCCGAAAACACGGACTAAAGCTCACGAATTTTTGCGGCAATATTTCTTCGTCTAATATTTCTTGCGCATAGTAGTTAGTGACGGACGCCTCAGAGGTGGGAATCAAGTGATAATCTGTGCCTTGAACATGAAAACTCTCTTCAAAAAACTTTGGAAACTGTCCCACGCCAAACATACTATTGGTATTCACCATATATGGCGCCATTATTTCTTTATAGCCGTGTTTTGTAGTGTGAATGTCTAACATAAAATTTATCAAGGCACGCTCCATAAGCGCTAAATCACCTAATAAAAACCAAAACCTCGCACCAGCTACCTTTGCTGCACGCTCTAGATCTAACAGCCCTCGCAGTGTTCCTAGTTCGCCGTGCTCTTTGGGTTTAAATGAAAATTTGCGTATTTCGCCCCATCGACGCACTTCTTTGTTACCGTCCTCAGCCTTTCCGACTGGAGTCGATTCGTGGCAGAGGTTCGGAAGCGTAGCATGAACCTCCGTAACCCTTTTGTCAGCCTCGGCCGCCTTACTAAAAAGATCTTTAACTTTACTGCTGAGCTCTTGCATTTCAGAAATTTGCTTAGAGGCGTCGGCTTTTTCTTTTTTTAGTTTTGCAATGACTTCAGACATTTTGTTCTGCTGGGCCTTGAAAGATTCGGCTTCAGAAATAAGCCTTTTGCGTTCTTTATTTAGGCCTAACAACTCTTCGAGCTTTTGTGGATCAAAGCTGCGATTAATTAGGCACTGTGAATAGCGTTTGTAGTACTCGTCTTTTTCAAGTTCTTTAAGATCGATCATAGGCTTCTCGTTATTTATCCGTTTACTAAAATATACATTTTTAATAATAATCCAGACATAAATGCGAATAAGTCAAACATCACCATCATTAAAAATCCCCAATTCTTAGTAACACGCATAAATATCCCCGTAAATACTACGATGATGAAAGTAAACATAAATGTCGAATAGCCAACCATTTCCTGGCCAATAATGGCTAAGGTAAGTCCAATAATTGCGCCGGATAAGATTTTAAAAAACATTAGCGAGACACTTGCCGTTGTCGATTTTATTTTGTACTGAATTGCACTAGCTAACTTTGACATTGAAGCTCCCCCGTTTACTTTCCTAAAGATTGTATCCTTTGTCGAACAAACGCGCCATCTTTTCCGTTGGGTGATAAAACTAAATACTGATTATAGGCCTCAATTGCAGCAATGTTGTCGCCCTTCATTTCGTAGCCTTGGCCGAGTTCCAAATAGACTTCAGGCAGGCCCGACTCCCGCTCTTGGGCAATGTTGATCATCGATATCGCTGCATCAGGAGAGCCAGATAAGCGATAACATTTGGCCATATTTACATAAGTCATGGCGCCGGCGACGTTTAATTTTAGCGCCTTTTGAAGTTCTTGAGTGCAATTTGAATAGCGTTTTTGTTGAGTGTAAATTTCTGCCGCAAGAAGAAAACCCTCTGCTGAATTGGGGCTGACTACCTGTTCCTGTTCGGCTTCTTTAAGTGCCAGTTCGAAATTATTGAGCGCCAAGGCTACCTTCCCTAAAAACAAGTGAGCACGAGGAAACACTGAATTAATTCCAACGACTCGCTCAAAATTCTTGAGTGCTTTTTCATTCTGTCCTGCCGCCATGTAAAGTTGACCCAAATAGAAGGAGGAGTTGGCGTCGCCAGGATCTAGTGTGGCCGCCTTCAAAAGCGGATCGATCGCGTTTTGGTATTTTCCTTGAGCCTGAATGCTGCGACCAAGTCCCCAGAACGCTTCTTTTTTGGTGGGATCGATTTGTGTAATTTGCCGATACATCATTTCGGCGTCGGTATACCTTTCATCTTGATAAAGAAGATCCGCCAATATTACTCGATATCCCAGGGTTCGAGGATAATTCTCTATCACCCCCTTAGTATAGTAAACCGCGGCGTCAACGCCCTGGACCGCGGCCAAAACTTTTACATATGTGTCTTGAGCTTCTGTAGAGTTGACATCAAGCTCAAGTACTTTTGCGGCGGTGACAAAAGCCTCTTGAAATTTAGCCATGCCCAATTGAGCCTTTGCCAAAATAATGTGAGTCTGCAAATCTGTATCGTGTACTTTAAGTGACTTTAATGCATAGGCTTCACTTAACTGAAAATTATTTCTTTTCAATTCAAGCAAAGCGTATCCCCTAAGAATTTCATAATTATTTTTATTGGCAGACTGGGCCTTTCTTAGAGTTAAATCGGCCCCATAAAAATCGTATCTCTCGGTATAATATTCAGCTTTAGTCACGTAAGCTTCGATGAGTTTTGAATCTGCGCCAATGGCCTTATCTAGCCACACCAAAGCCTCTTTAAACTGATTTAATTTCCAATAACATTTAGCGGCCTTGAGTGCTGCCAGACCATTTTTTTTGTTGACCTCAAAAGCAGCCTTATATTCTGCCATTGCTGCAAAAAAATCACCTTTTAAATAAAACTGATCCCCTATGTAAAGTGCGCCGACTAGGTCTTCAGAAACTTTAATTGCTGAGGGGTCTCCACCATACCTTCTAATTAAGTTTTGAGCAGCCCTGCCACCGGGGTTTAACTGATAAGATTTCTGCGCATATTTCAATGCATTAGATTTGTCTCCAAACTTATCGTAAATTTGCGCCAAAACAAGATTAGCTTCTGCAGCAATGGGTTGGTGAAGTTGCCGACTACCTGCAATTGGCAACAGCTGCTCGACAGCCGCCTCGCTTTTTCCAAGTCGTCTATAAGTAAAGATTCCATAAAAAGCTCGCGCGACATCATGTTGTGAATTGACTTGCAAAGTCTCTCTCAATTTCTGTAGGGCCAAAGAGACATTTCCTGATTTTTCCGCGAAGACCGCGGTGGCAACCTTGGGCTTTAGCCATTGCGGCCAGAGTTGCTCGGCCTTTTCCATGTAAGATGCTCCCGCCCGAGAGTCTAAAAACATAAATGACGTTGCCTGGCCACCCGTAAGTTCGCCTTTAATTTCGTAAAACACCGCAGCAGTGGGATAGGATTCAATCGAGGAATCCACCAAGTTTTTGGCATCGGGAACTCGTCCCTTAATCATCATTGATACTAAACGGCAGGTGGCTGAGGCCACTCCGCCTGGGTCCATTTCTTCGGTCATTTTAGAGACCGCGAGGACTACGGATTCATCTTTTTGATCCTGATTGGTAAAGGGCCAAAGTTCTCGATATATCAAACAGAGTAGTTGGTGGACAGAGGCATTTCTTGGCGCCCCCTCGGCAACAGGAACCAAAATGTTCATTGCTTTCCGATAGGAGTCAAAATTGTCTTTTTGAAACTCCGCGATAACTGGTTTAAACATTTTTTCAATTTCAGCCTGTTTAAGTGCTGGCTGCCCTTTTCTTGGGGCTATCAGTCTCATTTTATTTTCAGATTTGCCCGAAGGAAAAATTAAAAGTGCGCCGACTAGCCCGAGAATAAGAGCCAAAAAAAAAGGAAGCTTAGACCTCCTTGCCTTTGATCTTTTTTTACTCTTTGGCTTCAGTTCTTTCAGGTCGATGACTTTTGGCCTTGTACGGGTCTGCAAAACTGTGGGGTCGGACTCGGGATTTTTCTCGCTGGGGCCACTGATAATTTTTTCTGTTGGCGCCGCTTCTGTAACTGCAAATCCGGGGTGATCCAGCTCAAACTGAGGCTCTACCGGATTTGGTCCTTTCGTATCAGGGTCGTCATCTGTTGAGGCCCCCGATGATAAAACTTCAAGAAGCCGATCATAAAACTCGGCCTCCTTTGAAATGGAAATCCACTCACCGTTGGGATGCCTTGCTACCATTTCTTCACCGGATAAAATGAGCTGCGAAATAAGGTCGAGCACCTGCACCGTCGTCAGTGGGCCCACGATCCGCCCGGTTTTATCTTTAACCATCCACCGAGCGTTATTGTCAGACATGGCTGAAGTGCGAGCTAAAATCCTTACCCGCGAGTAAATGAACATGAAGGTGAAACACTGATTGGCCACCCTTGACCCCGGTATTTATTGCTACCTTGTAACCAGGATCGCTTATGTTTTCTTTATTAGTGACTTTTGAAATGGCAGAAAAAATCCTAGCAATTAACTGCTCTCCATCTTGACTATCCTGATGAAGATTTAACTCATTTAAAGAGCGCACATGTTTTTTTGGCAAAAAAAGGTAGTGGACGGGAGCGGCAGGATTTAAATCTTCTAGTCCCAACACCCACTCGTCTTCATATACTTTTTTACTCGGAATTTCGCCCTTAACAATTCGGCAAAAAATGCAACTCTCCGCCATTTTTAATCTACATCCTTTTTGCTTTTAGAATAACAATTGGTGTGACCGGCACATCCTGCGCAGCAGTTTTTGTTTTTCTAATTTTGTCGACTACCTCGAGACCTTTGGCATCCACAACTTTGCCGAAAACCGCGTAACCATGTCCATCAGCAGACTGAGATTTATTCAGGAAGGCATTGTCTACCACATTAATAAAAAATTGCGAGGTGGCTGAACCGGGATCACTTGTTCGGGCCATAGCCAAAGTGCCTCTATCATTTTTTAAGCCGTTTGAGGATTCATTTTTGATCGACGGCAAAGCTTTCTTTTGCTTCATGTCTTTAGTAAATCCCCCGCCTTGAATCATAAAGCCCTCAATAACTCGATGAAAAATCGTCTCGGCGTAAAATCCGTCGTCAACATATTTTAAGAAATTTTTTGCTGACTCAGGGGCTTTGTCTTGAAATATTTCTACTAAAATACTTCCCTCTGTCGTTTCAAGTGTTACTTTTGGATTTGCGCTGGTTTTCGCGGCGTCCATTTTTTTCTCCTCAGATAAAGCGGTTAATGAAATTGTTAATCCTAGTGCTATCACTAATAATTTATTCATGGCTGTCTCCTAATTGATTCCTATTATAAAACTCTCTTGGTCTCTGCACCCAAAGATTGTAGTTTTTTTTCTAACTCTTCATATCCTCGATCCAAATGATAAATGCGCGCCACTGTAGTTACGCCCTTTGCCGCCAATCCTGCTATCACTAGCGAGGCACTGGCTCTTAGATCAGTTGCCATAACTGGCGCGCCAACCAGACTGTTCTTTTTGCCTCTGACAATGGCCACTCTAGTTTTAGGAGTAATATTGGCCCCCAGTCTCATTAATTCTTGCACGTGCATAAATCGATTTTCAAATACAGTTTCTGTAATTACACTCACGCCCTCGGCAACCGTCATAAGGGCCATAAATTGAGCCTGTAAATCTGTCGGAAAAGCCGGATGGGGGGCCGTTGTTAGATCTACGCCCTTCCAGCTAGAGGCCTCATGAATTGTGACTGTATCCTTGCCCTCAGAAATTTTGAAGCCGCTTTCTTTAAGTTTAGCTATTAACGCGTCTATATGTTCAGGTTTACAATTCGATACGGTAACTTCGCCGCCCGTAATTGCGCCAGCGATCAGCAAAGTACCAGCTTCAATTCGATCAGGAATGACAGTGTGTTCTGCCGGTTTTAATTTGTTCACGCCATCTATATTTATAATGCTCGTTCCCGCACCCTTAATTTTTGCACCCATTTTTATTAGGTATTCCGCGAGGTCTACAATTTCTGGTTCTTTTGCCGCATTTTCAATGGTGGTTCTTCCTTCAGCCAATGTCGCTGCCATCATAATGTTTTCCGTGCCCCCAACCGTTGGACTATCAAATAAAATTGAGGTCCCCTCTAGCTTTTCACACTCGGCGTTTACGTATCCCGCCTCTACATTAACATTTGCTCCTAACGCTTTAAATCCTTCCAGGTGAATATCAATAGGTCTGGTGCCGATTGCACAGCCGCCCGGAAGACTTACGCGGGCCTTTTTTCTGAGGCCTAGGAGGGGGCCTAAGCATAAAATACTAGCGCGCATTTTTCGAACTAAATCGTAAGGGGCTTCAATTATTGCTGATGGCTTAACATCAACAATCAATGTTTTGTTATCGATTTTTACTTCGCAACCCAACTGAACCAAGAGCTGAGAGGTAGACTCGATATCTTTTAGCTTTGGAATATTGTGAAAAACATGTCGACCTTCTGCGAGGAGAGCAGAAAACAACAGCGGCAACGCCGCATTCTTGGCGCCACTCGCTGCAACCTGACCCCTAAGTTTTTTCCCGCCATTGATATGAATCTTATCCATTATTTAATCGCCCTAATCACTCGCTCTCGATCGCTGAGATCTTTGAGGATTTTGAATTCCGAAAATAAGTGGTTAGACGTTAGAAACTCTCTCACCAGATCTCCTTGATTGACGCCAATTTCCATTAATAACAATCCCGATGGTAGTAGTAACTCTGCCGATTTTTTGAGCCACTCTTTGACATCAAAAAATCCTTGTTCTTTAGAATATAACGCCTCTTTTGGCTCAAAGTTAAGACTTTTTCTATCGATGGAAGTATCAGACTCATCGAGATAAGGTGGGTTTGCCACTACAAGATTCACTGAATCTACTTTAAGGCTTAAAACATTTGTGTGAATAAATTTACAGCGACTGTCGACCTTTAGTTTTTTTGCATTAATAAGAGATATCTGCACCGCAGAGATTGAAGCATCTATCCCACACATTTGATTGCCCAAAGTTTCTTTAATAATGCTCAATCCGATACATCCGCTGCCACAACCCAAATCAAGTATTTTTAAGGTCGACTTGTTCCCTATCCAAGAAAGGGCTTCTTCGACAATTAATTCGGTTTCAGGTCTTGGTACTAATACTCCTGAGTTAACAATAAATGTTTCTTTATAAAAATCTTTGTGCCCCAAAATATATGCGACGGGCTCTCCAGCCGCTCGTCTCTCCAAGTCTTTTTCTATTTCTTTGAGGCCCGAATTCGAGATTGTCTGATTTTCCTGGAGCATTAAATCTGTTCGATTCAGCTCCAAACAATTGGCAACGATGAGTTCAACATCCAGGCGCGCTGACTCAACTTTCAGGCTGTGCAGTCGGTCTGTATGTATTTTAACTAGCTCTTTTAATTTCATATGTTCTCGGCGGCTTTTAAGGATTCAGCTTGGTGGTGAGCCAAAAGTGGTTCAATGAGACCATCCAAGTCACCCGCAACAACCTCATTAATATTATGAACGGTAAGACCGATTCGATGGTCGGTAATACGCGATTGTGGAAAGTTATATGTCCGAATACGTTCTGAACGATCGCCTGTACCGATTTGTGCTAGCCTAGCATCAGAAGCGTTCTTTTGAGCTTTTTCTTTTTCTATCGCGAGCAATCGAGAAAGCAGTACCTTCATTGCCTTTTCTTTATTTTTTAATTGTGATTTTTCATCTTGGCAGCTGACAATCATTCCCGTAGGTAAATAGGTAATTCGCACGGCAGAGTCGGTAGTATTAACGCTTTGACCTCCTTTTCCGCTAGATCGAAAAACATCGATACGTATTTCTTTTTGGTCAACTTTAATGTCTACCTCTTCTGCCTCCGGCAAAACTGCTACAGTAATTGTTGAGGTGTGGATTCTGCCTTGATTTTCAGTTTTAGGTACACGCTGAACACGATGAACACCGCTTTCAAACTTTAGGCGACAGTAAACTTTTTCACCCATGATCATTGCTATTATCTCTTTGTAGCCACCCACATTTCCGTAGGAGACTGACAGTACTTCGACCTTCCACTTGTAGCGATTAGCATAATGCATATAACCGCTAAATAACTCTTCAGCAAAAAGGCTCGCCTCGTCGCCACCTGCTCCGGCGCGAATTTCTAAAATAATGTTTTTATCGTCATTAGGATCTTTTGGGATCAAGAGCTTTTTTAGCTGGTCCTCAGTTTGCCACAGAACCGCTTGTAGACTTGAGAGTTCCTCTTTTGCAAGGTCTCTTAGGCCCTCATCCTTTTCGTTTTCTAAGATCTCTCTGCTAGATGCGATTTCCGCCATTGTTTTTTTATAGAGTCGATAGGTCTCGACTATGGGGGTGAGCTCCGAATTTTCTTTTAAGCCGGCCGAAAGCTTAGCAACATCACTTGCCGTCTTAGGATCCTGCAATTGATCCTGCAGACGCGAGTACCTAAGCTCAACGTCGTCTAATTTCTTAAACATGGGGGCTTTACTTTTTAGCTTTAGAAGCAGCGGAAGGAACGTTTGCGTATTTTTTGCGGAATCGATCAATACGCCCTTCAGTATCTAAAATTTTCTGCTTACCTGTAAAAAATGGATGGCAGGCGGAACAGATATCTGTCTTTATTTCTTTCTTAACCGACCCGGTTTTAAAAGTGTTTCCGCAAACACATGTAACAACACAATCATTATAAAACGGGGGATGAATTTCGGCTTTCATGGCGGTTTCTCCAAATATAATCAGAATAGGAGGATTTAGCATACCGTATAAGCATTGTCGAGACCCAATTTATCCACCGGGATTTCCACAAGTTAGGAGTTTAATGCTTGGCAAATGTGCCAAAATTTACTCGGTTCATTTTAGATAAGTAATATCAATTATTTACTATCCGTTCATGCTCGATAAAAAATCAGGATTCGTCTTAGAAACGTGCAATTTATCTAACAAAAACTCCATACTATCCACAACATTCATAGGTGCTAGAACTTTGCGAAGGATCCAAATACGACTTAAATCTGCCTTACTAAGGAGCAATTCTTCTTTTCGTGTGCTGGATTTATTAATATCCATACAAGGGAAAATTCGTTTTTCCATTAGCTTGCGATCAAGGTGAATTTCAGAATTACCTGTTCCTTTAAATTCCTCAAAAATAACCTCGTCCATGCGCGAACCCGTATCAACCAATGCCGTAGCAATAATAGTTAAACTACCACCTTCTTCAATATTCCTTGCTGCTCCAAAAAATCTTTTTGGTTTATGAAGGGCATTGGAGTCAACACCGCCCGATAGAATTTTCCCAGAGGGAGGCACCACAGTATTATATGCTCTCGCCAAACGGGTGATAGAATCGAGCAAAATGACAACGTCATGTTTGTGCTCCACCAGGCGCTTCGCTTTTTCAATGACCATTTCTGCCACCTGCACGTGCCGACCTGGTGGCTCATCAAATGTAGAGCTAATTACTTCGCCCTTAACATTTCTGGCCATGTCTGTGACTTCTTCAGGTCGTTCGTCAATCAAGAGTACGATCAATGTCACTTCGGGATGATTATTGGCGATCGCATTGGCAATATTCTGCAACAAAACTGTTTTACCCGTTCTTGGGGGAGCAACGATTAAACATCTTTGACCCTTTCCAATTGGCGCCATTAAATCTACGACTCGTGTCGTATAGTCATCTGGTCGCCACTCTAATTTGAGTCGTTCCTGAGGATATAAAGGCGTTAGGTTGTCGAATAAAATTTTATCTTTGGCTTTTTCGGTCTGTTCGAAATTTAGCGAGTCTACTTTTAATAGGGCAAAGTACCTCTCTCCTTCTTTTGGCGGGCGCACCGTTCCGCTAATTGTGTCACCGGTGCGAAGTCCGAATTTTCTGATTTGTGAGGGACTGACATAAATATCATCTGGCCCTGGCAAATAATTATAGTCCGGAGACCTTAAGAACCCGTACCCATCAGGAAGGATTTCTAGTACGCCATCACCAAAAATATCTCCTAGTTTAGCCGCGCGCTTGAGAATTTCGAATACGAGTTCTTGACGACGAAGACCTGCGGCATTTTCAATTAAGAGTTTATTGGCCACAACTGTTAGTTCTTCAATGCGCTTACGTTTTAAGTTTTTTGAACGTAAGTCATTTCGCTCTTCGGGTGAAAGCGTAATCTTCGCCAACTGCTCTTCAGTAATTTCTGGTTGGTGAGAGGACTCTTGTCGATTCATATCTTCGCCCTGAAAGCCGCCGTCATCCCTGGCGTCTCTAGTATCCCTTGATGGGCCATTATGGGGGCGTTTTTCATATCGACCATGCTGAGGCCGATTGTTTCTGTTCTGTTGAAATTTTCGATTATCCATAGGGCGATAGGGCCTTCCGCCGCCACCACCACCACTATGTCGCCTTCCGCGGTCATCGCTTTCGGCCGATTTAGGACCCGAATCCACTCCCTGGCTTTCAACTTCTTTGCTGGATTTTTCTGTTTTATCTACTGATTTATCTGCCGCTTTATCTGCCGCTTTATCGACAGGCGGTGACTGGTCATTTTCTACCACGACGGTACCTCTCCTTATGGAATAGCAAAATTGCCTGGGTTAAACTCTGAGAATACTTGGATTTTTAGGTTCCTTTAACTTTTTCGATTGTCTTTTGACTTAGGATATACATAAAGACTTAAGACTAGTATTCGATAATTGGCACCAAATGTCAATATGACCTGCCCACTCTTGTTTTGCGTTGCGACAGCGTTTTAATTCAAGAAGGTGTCTCAATTTGATGCTTTTTCGGAACCATTTGGACAAAAGTCCTAAACCTTTGGTCCAGACTTCCGATCAGTTATTTATGATGAGGAGTTTCAAATGGATACAATGACAGACAGCAAGCCCGCAAGCAGGATTCCCTTATACGTCGATATAGAATACAGAAAAAGCTATTCCCGACAATCTACCCAAGGTGTTTTGAAAAACATCAGCATTACGGGCGCTTTTCTGGAAATTAACGAATCGTTGAATCCTAGAGACAAACTCATGGTGGTTTTTCAAGTCAGTGGCAGAAAACGAAAAATTGCCGCCCGGGTAATTTGGGCGGGAACAAGCGGCATTGGTATTAAATTTGAGCCTACTAATAATCGTGACGTGCAAATTGTCGACGACTTAATGTATTTCGTGAGCGTCTCTCGTGATGGTCGAAAAGACGTATTGGATACAATTTTTAAAAAGATATCTTAAACCTGCGTTTGACCAAAATCGATTCGAGATCTTCGCTTTCTAGTAAAAGCAATTCCTACTAGAGCTATAATCGCGAAGACAGCTCCGCCTATAATCATCATGTTTTGAGGATCTTCCATTAAGCTAGCAATTGAAGTGCCTTCGGCTTTTTTCGCCGAGCGCAGTGGTTCTGGTGGGGGTGGCGCCTGAGGTGGTGGCGGGGGAATATCTATATTGTCTTGCGAAGAATTTGTATTCGCAACAACATCACTCGGAAAATCACTAGCCGGAGGCGGGGGCGGAATATCTGCTGGGGGCGGAGGAGGAGCAACTTCGGCAATTTGTTGCGGCGGAGGCTCGCTCGGTGGTGGCGCCTGTTGAGGAGCCGCGCCTGCGGGCCAATATCTTAACTGAGTGCCTACAGCTAATTCACCCTTAGATTCGACATCCATATTTGTCGACCAAACTTCTTTCCAACTATTATCATCACCAGAAAGCAGTTCTTTCGAAGTTTTCCGTATGTTGTCACCCTCTGTAGCGGTATACATTTGGGGCGCAATTCCCGCGTCTTCATAATATACCATCATTTTTGTGTCGTCGGTGGGACGTTGAGGCGAGTTATAATAAACTTTGTCTCCTGTTTTTATACCTTTTCTGAGATTTGGGTTAACCGTAAATATGTCTTCTGATTTGTCGGTTCCATATATTTTTTGACTGATAGACTCTGCTGAGTCTCCCGGGCGAGCAAGATAAACTGAATTTGCTAACACTCCTCCAACTTTATAGGGGGTATCTTTAATTTTCTTAACTGGCACAAATCCTGGGGCGGTATCCATTGCGGGCGTCTCATTCGCAGCCGATTCACTAAATGTGGGGTCAGCGGTAGGCTCTGTCGGCTTTGCATCGGCCACTTCGGTGGCGGGTTCGTCTTTAACTTCTGTTTTTGGCTCAGCCGCATCTTCTTCGTCTCCAACGTCGGCAACGTCCTCTTCTTCTTCCTCGTCTTCCTCTTCTTCTTCTTCGTCTTTTGAGGCAGTCTCCTCGGAATCGCCCTCTTCGCCTTCTTCGCCTTCTTCACCTTCTTCGCTCTCGTCACCGGCAACTTCCTCACCGTCTTCGCTCTCTTCCGTATCTGCCTCTTCGCTACTGTCTTCTGATTCGGTTTCCTCAGCTTTTTCTTCGCCGCCAGACTCTTCTGTTGCGGCCGCAGCCTCAGTTCCTTCTTCAGCAGAATCGCTCGAAGAGCATCCCGCCAAAAGTGACAAGGTGTAAACTAACGCTATTAGCAGTAGAAGACGTTTTAACATAAGTATATCCTCAGTTTCTGTATCTATTTCCCTAACTCTTTCATTACAACATAATCGGCCGAACAAGAAAACTTTTTCAATGATAGTCGCTAGACCTTAATCTAGAAAAAAAAAATTTCGACTTAGGGCCAGGTCTTAGGAGCTAAAGACTAGACTTTTTTACGAAGGAGAATTTGGATTTTAATGGAATTTTATTTTTGCTAAACCATCCCTTGTTCATTTCCAATACATATTTGGCTGGTTTTTTACTTTGATAAGTTTTTGGAATCTCAACGCTACTTTTAATCGGTGCCATTTCTTGACTATCGACAAGATTTTTCTCTTTGTCAAAAAACCCAATCGCCAAAGGAATGTAGGTGTTTTTCATCCAAAATGTTCTTACCTGTTCGTCAGAAAAGACAAAAAGCATTCCCTCATTAGCTGCCAAATTGGTTCTATCCATCAACCCGCGGGCAAGTTTTTCGGGAGTGTCGGCAAGCTCAACTTCTATGGTTTTGTGAGCTACAATGATTTTCTGTCTTTCAAACTTTATGTTTTCTGCGCTCAGCGCGCTAAAACAAATAAGAGTAAAAACTAAAATTAATCTAGAGCTTGCCACGATACCCCTCAATGGCAACGCCGTAGCGAACACCCTTAGTAGATACAAAGATCCCTTCTAGGCCAAGGACTTTCACAAGCTCTGAGAGGATCACTAAACCTGAGACAATCACATCTTCTCTGCCTCTTGCCATGCCTTTAATACTAAGCCGCTCATGGTTTGATAATTGAGAGAGTCGCTCAATCCACTCAACCAGCAACTCACACGAGATGAAATAGTTATCGATTTTTTCTTGATCAAAACCACCACCCAACAAAATATCTGCCAAAGTGGTAGGCGTGCCGGCCACGGCAATAATTCGCATTGGGTGCATTTTTTTTAATAAATCAGATTTTTCCGAAATGCTATTTTCAATAAAGCATTTAAGGTTATCAAGTTCAGTTTTACTGATGGGGTCTTTTGAAATAAATTTTTCGGTGAGGCGCACACATCCCAAATTAAAACTGTGTTTTATAAATTGCCCACCGGAATCTTTGCACACCACCTCTGTCGAACCACCACCAACATCAATAACCGCTACACTTTCGCTCTCACTGACTCCTACCGTTGAGCCTATATATGTGACCTGAGCCTCTGTTTTGCCATCGATAATTTTAATTGGAATATTGTGCTGAAGGCCAATTTTAAATAGTTCGTCTTTGTTTTCGGCATCTCGAGCGGCACTCGTTGCTACTGCAAAAATTTTTTCTACATTATACTTTTTTATATTCTCAGAATAGGTGGCCAGACATTCGTCGGCTCGCTTAAGAGCGGCTGGGTGAAACTTTTTGGATTCAAAAAGATTTTGCCCGAGACGCACCACGCGCACTTCATCATAAAGCGTTTTTTGAATTTTACCGTCAACTATATCGACAATAAGGCAGAGAAAAGTATTTGACCCTAGGTCGATGCCAGCCACACGCAATTGCTATCCTTTTAGTTTCTTCATGAGGAGTTGATTGGCCATCTCGGGATTAGCCTGACCCTTTGTTTCTCTCATAAGTTGGCCCACAAAAAAGCCAAACAGTTTTATTTTACCGCCTCGATATTCAGCCACTTGTGAAGGATTGTTCCCCAGCATTTTATCGATCGCGGCTTCAATTGCCCCGGCGTCGCTAATTTGTACCAGTCCTTTTTCTTTAACTATCTCCGCAGCTGATTTTGAACTCTTCCACATTTCTCCGAAAACAGTTTTAGCTATTTTTCCGGAGATCGTATTGTTACCTATAAGTTGGATCAGTTCTGCTAGCGCGCTTGGCTTTATCGGAGAGCTCGCAATTGATTTTTTGGATTCATTTAGTTCTCGCATAAGCTCGCCCATTACCCAATTGGAAGCGACCTTGGCATTGGCACCCGCCAAAACCACCGCCTCAAAGTACTCGGCAATTTCCCGCTCTTGAGTTAGAACAAGAGAATCATACTCTGGAAGACCATGTTCTGTTTGATAGCGGGCCACTTTTTCGAAAGGAAGCTCCGGTAAACTTTTTTTAATTTGCGCGGTTTTTTCTGGCGAAACCTCTAGTGGCAAAAGATCTGGCTCCGGAAAGTATCTATAGTCATTCGCCTCTTCCTTAGAGCGCATCAAAAAAGTTTTGTTTTTATCGACATCCCAAAGGCGAGTTTCTTGTTTTATGGATTCGCCGGACCCCAGACAGTCGATCTGTCTTTGAATTTCATATTCAATGGCTTTCTCTACGAAGCGAAAAGAGTTAATATTTTTAATTTCAACCCGAGTACCATATTTTTGAGTGCCTTTTTTTCGCACGCTCACGTTACAATCACAACGAAGTGAACCCTCTTCTAAATTGCCGTCACACGCGCCAATATAACGTAAAAGTTGTCTGACTGTGCGTGCGTACTCTGCCGCCTCCTGGGCCGAGCGCAGATCGGGCTCCGAAACAATTTCCATTAGCGGCATGGAGCTTCGATTGAGATTTATCAAAGAGTGCTCGCCCTGATGTACAGATTTGCCGGCATCTTCTTCGAGATGCGCTCGCGTTACCCCAATTCTTTTTTTAGCGCCATCGACATTAATATCAACAAAACCAGGTCCACAAATTGGTTTTTCGAACTGAGAAATTTGATACCCCTTGGGCAGATCGGGATAGAAATAATTTTTACGAGCAAAAACTGATTTTTCTTGAACTTTACAATTCAAAGCTAATCCGATTTTAACACCAAATTCCACTGCCTTCTTGTTTAAAACCGGCAGTGCGCCCGGCATTCCCGTGCATACAGGACAGGTATTTTCGTTGTCGGGAGCAGCAAACTCTGTTGAGCAAGAGCAAAACAACTTACTCTGAGTTAAAAGTTGTGCATGAATTTCGAGGCCGATCACTGGCTCATAATCATTGAATGACATCTGGCAACTCCCTAGAAGTTTTTACGTTTTCTTCAATACATTGCCCCACATTGAAAAGCGTCTGTTCATCGAAATGTCGACCCATCAATTGTACACCGATAGGAAGTCCCTCTTTCGAAAAACCTACGGGGACACTCATTCCAGGTACGCCCGCCAGATTTGCAGAGGTGGTAAAAATGTCATTCAAATACATGGTTAGCGGATCTTCAATGCGCTCGCCAATTTTAAATGCTGGCGAAGTTGTGACAGGCGATAAAATCACATCACACTTGCTGAATGCCTCTGAAAATTCTTCGCGAATCATTCGTCGCACCTGACAAGCCTTTAAATAATAAGCATCGTAATAACCACTACTCAGTGCATAAGTGCCAATCATTATTCGCCGCTTTACTTCGGACCCAAAACCACGGCCCCTAGTTTCAGAGTACAGCTCTTCAAGCGAAAGTCTTTCGCTCCCCTCGCCATACCGATAGCCGTATCTAATTCCATCGTAGCGGGCCAAATTACTTGAGGCCTCACTTGCGCATACCAAATAATATACTCCGATACAATGTGGGGTTGAGGGCAGCTCAATATCAACAATAATAGCTCCGGCTGATTTTAGTTTTGCAATTGTTTCTTCAACGCGGGCCTTTACGTCGGCGTCCATTTTTCCCGAAAAGTATTCTTTAGGAAGACCAATTTTTAGTCCCTTGACGTTGCTTGAAGTTTTTTCGCTCCAATTTGGCACTTGGTTTTGTGCGGACGTTGAGTCTTTTTCATCAAAGCCAGATATTGATTCCAAAACTAAAGCGCAATCTTTAACGTTTTTGGCCATGGGACCCGCCTGATCTAAACTTGAGGCAAACGCGACAATTCCAAAGCGGCTCACGCGGCCGTAAGTAGGTTTAATTCCCACAATCCCGCAAAAGTTAGCCGGCTGACGAATTGAACCTCCAGTATCTGTGCCAATCGCTGCCGCCGCCATTTGCCCAGAAACTGCAGCCGCAGAACCACCGCTCGAGCCGCCTGGAACATATTTTGTATTCCAGGGGTTTTTTACATTTCCAAAGGCGGATGTTTCATTGCTTGACCCCATCGCAAACTCGTCGCAATTCGCTTTTCCGATAACAATCGCACCCTCTTTTTTTAGTCGTTCTACGACCGTAGCAGAATACGGCGGTATAAAATTCGCTAAAATTTTTGAGGCGGCTGTGGTTTTTATGCCCTCTGTGCAGAGCATATCTTTAACGGCCACGGGCACACCCGCGAGTCTTCCTAAGGTTTTACCACTCTTTCGGGCACTATCGACTTCACGCGCTTCTTCAATAGCCTTTTCGCTAACTGTGATGAAGGCATTAATATTTCCATCGTATTTTGATATTCTATCAAGATGGGCCGTCATTACCGCTTCGGCAGTGATCTCACCTTTTTTAATGCTCGCGGCAATCGCACTGACACTTAATGTATGCAATTTCATAATTCACCTATACGACTGGGGGTACTTTAAAAAGATTGTTTTTCTTGTCTGGCGCATTCGCCAATACTCTCTCGACCGCTTGAGCAAAAGGCTTGAATACGTCCTCTCGTTCGCGAAATTTAATGTCGGTTGGAGTGGCCAATGGCTCGTATTTTGCGGTATCTACTTTAGACAATCTATCGAAATACTCAATCACGGGCTTAAGTTGCTCTGAAAAAAGCTTCACTTCTTCTGGCGTGAGCTTCAGTTGTGCTAATTTAGCAATTTCTTGGACCTTGGCCTCTGTGATCACAAAATACCCCCAATTATTTACTTAGAGTGGATCTTACTTTTTCTTTATCCCCTTTAGCTAATGTTTTTGCTTGGCGTTATCCTTGTCTGTTGAGATAGTTTTGGTTAGACCAAGAGAGTGAAGTCTTCTCAACAAGTTCTGCTGACTAAAAAAATTAAAGCCCTCTGTGAAGAGCTTAATGGACATGATTATCGTTATCACGTACTTGATCGCCCTATCATTTCAGATAAGGCCTACGATGATCTGTTAAGCGAACTTCGATCTCTCGAAGAAAAACATCCTGAATTATTAACTCCTGACTCACCCACCCAGAGGGTTGGCGGCACACCTTTAGGTAAATTTGAAAAGCTCCGTCACCGCACTCCCATGTTGTCTCTGCAAAACTCCTACAACACTGAGGAGCTAGTAGAGTTCCACCAACGGATACTTAAGTTGTTAGATAACAGGGATGTTAAATTTCATTATCTTTGCGAGCCTAAGTTTGACGGACTTGCCATTGAACTAATCTATGAGAATGGGTTACTCACTGGGGCGCTGACTCGTGGAGACGGCCTCGTGGGAGAAAATGTTCTTGCGAATGTTAAAACAATCAAATCAATCCCGCTCCGGCTTCATTCTAAAAATCCACCTAAACTTTTAGAAGTACGCGGTGAAATATTAATTTATAAAGAAGACTTCAAGAACTTTAATGAAGCGCTTCAAGAAGACGGTCAGCTGACTTTTGCCAATCCTCGAAATGCAGCGGCAGGGACCATTCGACAGCTCGATTCTCGTGTTGCTGCCCAACGGCCATTGAAGATGTTTGCTTACGCGCTAGGAGCAAGCGAGGGAACTAATTATAAAACTCAGCTAGAAATAGAAACTGCTTTTAAAGATTTGGGGTTGCCGGGGCTTGACTCTCGGGAGGGCGGAAAGGCCTCACCTCGACTCTGCCAGAATATCGAAGAGGTCATCGACTACTACAATTTTGTAGAAAGCCTTCGACATGATTTACCATTTGATATTGATGGCATCGTTGTGAAAATTAACGAACTTGATCTTCAAGACTCTTTGGGGTTTGTCGCGCGCAGCCCCCGTTGGGCGGTGGCAGCAAAGTTTCAGCCGGAGCAGGCCATTACTCGCGTTAATGAAATTATTGTACAAGTTGGCAGAACCGGCGCACTTACTCCAGTAGCGATTATGGCGCCTGTAAAGGTGGGGGGAGTAACTATCATACATGCTACCCTTCACAACCAAGATGAAATTGATCGTAAGGATGTGCGCGTGGGAGATTCCGTTGTTATTCAGCGCGCGGGTGATGTGATACCTGAGATTGTCTCGGTGCTTTTAGACAAAAGACCAAAGAAGTCTGTGAAATATGAAATTCCAAAAAAATGCCCGGCCTGTAATTCCCTAACAAACAAAGAGGAGGGTGAAGTTATTTCTCGATGCATAAACTCACTCTGCCCAGCTCGACTTAAAGAATCCCTTAAGCACTTTGTAAGTCGGCGCGCAATGAATGTGGATAAATTGGGAGAAAAACAAATTGAACAGCTAGTAGACGTCGGACTGGTTCATTCTTTTTCTGATATCTATAAATTGAAGCGCGAAGCGCTTATGGCTCTTGAGCGCAAGGGTGAAAAGTCTGTCGAAAATCTTTTAGCGAGTATTGAAAAAAGTCGACAGTCAACATTAGCGAGATTTGTTTTTGCCCTTGGAATTCGCTTCGTCGGCGAGCAGACCGCAAAAGATTTGGCCCATCATTTTAAAACTTTTGAGCTGTTTGAAAAAACCACTGAGGAAGAGCTTTTAGAAATTTCTGGCATTGGTCCTCGAGTTGCCACTTCAATTTTAAACGCGCTAAAAACGAAGGTCTTTATTGACGACACCCACAGGACCATTAAGCACTTGGTATTTGAAAAGGCGCGGGTCCTTGCGAGCAAGGCGTTGTCTAACAAATCCTTTTTAGTTACGGGCACTTTGCCAGTGAAAAGAGACCAGGCCAAAGACTTGGTCGAGTCTCACGGCGGAAAAATACTTTCCACCGTAGGAAAAAATTTAAAT
>JAWXAY010000097.1:0-5092 GCA_034439715.1 Pseudomonadota bacterium | reverse complement strand
GCATAGGTGAGAATGGAACACTTGGTGCCATTCGCCCTTAATTGTTACCCTTTAGTTAAGAAAATTACCCAATAAAATTAACTACTTAAAGCTGGAAAAATATCTCAACTTTTAACGCAATGTGTCGATAGGTAGGATGTCAGCTTAATGATTCATACCTTTTGGGGAGGAATGCATGATGTACGTACGAAGACTATCTCTAGGCTTGGCTCTATTATTAATTCCACCTAGCGCGCACGCTAAACTCTTAGCACCGCTTGAAGTTTCTGCTAAACAAAAGATTAATTACAGAAATGGAAAGAATCAGGTCAAATTAACCTGGAAAGCAAACGCGGCATCAGATCCGAACAACGAAGTTTGGATTCAAAAGTCGTTCCCAAAACACAAACCTGCCATTGTAAAGAAAGTTATAGTACTCCAAGGAAGCGTAACTGAATTTTTAGATGAGCAAAGTGATTGCACGGACTACTATTCTAAAAACAATATTTGCAATGAGTTAGTCGTTGGAGCCAGCTACACCTATAAGGTACTGCATGTATCCAAGACTTTTAATGCGAAAACTCAAAAGTTTGTCTACAAAAAGGCTGGGGCGAAAAGTGTTGCCCTTACAATGAGTGCCGATTGGAGCCCTGCTATTGATCACCGCGCGGTGTACTCAAAATTGTCTCCAAATATTGGAGGCCCAAATCTTTATACCGATAAGGTCAGTCTAGTCTTTGGAACCGTAAGCGCACTTTTTATCGATCAACCTGTTATTTATCGCCCTAACGAAACCAGCCCGTTTCAATTTGGCGGAAAAATAGAATTTCTTTTCTTTGAAGAAGACGGACATGGCATTCGACGAGTTGATTTTGGCCCTGAAACTTTGGCTGGTGGACGGACTTTATTAGATGCTCCAATGTATGCCACGATGGAACCGGCAGGTGGAGGCCTCATAGATTGTAAAGGCGGCCAGCTTTCAGTAGATGCATTTACTGCAGCTACCAGTCTCGGTAACGGGAAATTCCAATTGACCAATCAACAAATTCAAATGGGCCAACCCGGCCCCAAGGGAGCTGGATACTTTTCCGCGATGATACGCTATTCAGAAAGAAATATGCCCGTCGATCCAACTCGCGTAGTTTATACTACGGGCCGAAGCCAGCTCACTATTAACAATGCGAACCTTGAAGGCCTGGTGCTTAAAGCTAACCAAAACTCCAATCCCGCCATGCACGTGTTTGGAAAACCTTTTAACTGCGACAATTTGGCTGACCAGCAGCAGCTTCAATTGGTGGGTACTGCACCAAGCTTTAGTACCGATATCCTTAAAGATGTTGCCGTAACGATAAAATTAGATTTCTAAAAAGGAAATCAATCAAAGAAAAAAAGGTCACCTAGGGTGACCTTTTTTTCATTTAGATTGAATATCTCCCTACTGGGATAATGCACAAGTTCCTATCAAAGCCTCCGGGGCAGTTTCTGAAGTTGCCAGGCCTTGAACCTTCACAATCTTAGAACCATCCTTGCCAGCCACTTTGCCCTTAATTACTGTCGCAAGTGCTGCCGGGCCACCATATCCACGGACACAAGTGAATTCTTTAGAAGTAAAGAAAGAGGGCTTATTAAAATTACCCTTCGAATCACAACTACATTTGTAGTCTGCACCAAAAAATTGCATATTGAATCCGGGACCACTCGAGGAATCTGCATCAAACTCCAAAGTGACAGGACCCAACGGCGCACTTGATGCCATGAGCTCACAATTATAGCTACGCTGTGGGCTTCGGATCAACAGATCGTAGCAGGTTGACGGTGCGGCAAAAGCCCCCGACGATGTAGCCAAAACTAAAAAGCCAAACATAAATTTAAACATTGTAAAGAACCTCCTAAAAAAGTTTTCTTAATTGCAATGCAATCGTTACTACATCTCCTACGGAGCAATCACAAGGCCAGCTGCAAACTTTGTATTTAGCATCTGGGACGTCCCATTATTGCACCTGTTGAAAGATCAGACACCCCTGTCTGAATCTTAAACACGCAAAAAAAATGTCAGAACTACCCGGAAGCCCCAATGACTCATTATAAGTTGTTTACCTCTTTTCCTTTGAAACCTCGGTTTAGCTCGATGTTTGCTTGGATAAAACAGGCATTCTAACGGCCTTACTACTGTACACATCGTTTATGGGCCATTTTTCAGCAAAACAACAAGAATTATCACGTTCTGAAAGGCTTTGCTCCTCTAGGTTTTAGAGCAGCAAAAAGGTGTGGGTAATAGTAAGTTCTAACGGCGGGGTTTTTATTTTGAGATGATTTTACGCGTCAAACCGTCTATAGAGTAGGGATAAATTAAGGGGTCCACAGATGATGTTACTAGTTCGCTCGGCTATGCCGATACTCACGCTTATTGCTTTTTCATATAATGCATCCGCCAAGAACTGCGGTGGCAACGTGCCTTGTGTGTGTGGGGATCGCGTCACTTCCTCTTACAAATTGACGGGCGATCTAGTTTGCAATGGAAACGTCGGACTCACTATTGCCGGTAATGGGGTATATCTCGATGGTCTAACCCCGGATAACAAAACGTACACTATTTCTAGGGCACAACGGCCTACCAATAAAGATGTCTACGGGATTTTGATCGCCGACGGCACTCACAGTGCGATTATTGCCAACGTTACGATCACAGGTTTTGCTCGCGGCATTCACATTCAGAATTCTAAAAACAATCTCATCGTTAAAACAGCTCTTGTTGATAATGGTTATGATCGTGATGCCAGCGGCAAAGTTATCAAACCGGCGGGCTATGGCATTGATTTAGCTAAAGGCGCTTCGAATAATTATATCGTAAATAATTTAATTCAAAATAATTTTGACGAGGGAATTCACCTTGGTACGGGTAGTGCGGGCACAGGCAACTTGATCCAAGCCAATATTTTTGCAAACAATGGCGAAGAAAATATTTATATTTTAGATTCGCCTCAAACTAAAATTATCGACAACCATGTTTCAGGCGCTCGGCAAAATAGCATGTACATCAAGCACTCTTCAGACTGCATCATTTCTAAAAATCACATTTTCAATAAACCCATCGCCCTTGAAGGCAATTCCGATCGCAATAAACTCACAGACAACACCATCTCCGGTGCCGCAATTATCTTAGCCACCAACGGCGGCCTCTACCCCGACAACAACGTCCTAAGCGGCGGCACCTACACGCCTTTCTCGAACTGCACGCTCATCAAACAACGCTTCGACAAATTCGGCCACGGCAACCGCTACGAACACCTCCCCTGCCAGTAGCCAGGACCAAGATCTAAAAAACTAACAAAATCAGGCCTTTAGTAAGTTTAGCTTAGCCACATTATTGCCAATAATAAATTGGCTAAATCAGGCTACTCGTGTTAATCTTACTAGTAGGATTAGTAAGATTGGAGAATTTATGACTTTAGCTACAACAAAAATGACCTCAAAAGGACAAATCGTCATCCCTGAGCAAATTAGAGAGCAGCTGGGGCTTAAAGAAGGTATTCAATTCGTAGTTATCGCCCATGGCGACACGGTTATTTTAAAATCAATCAGTGCCCCCACGCTTGGTGAATTTAAAGAAGTCGTTGAGAAAGTTCGCAATCAAGCTCAAAGGGCAGGCGTAAAAAAATCTGACCTTACAGAGGCTATAAAACAGGTTCGCCGGCGAAAATGAAGGTTGTAATAGACACCAATGTATTTGTTTCCGGCATATTCTGGAAAGGACCACCATCAAAAGTAATTGATCTATGGCTTGACGGTCGATTTGAGCTTGTCAAGACTCCCGAGATCCTTGAAGAATACATACGAATTACTGAAAACCTGCCAAAGTTCACGGAATTGGGGCATTGACAAACAGTACTGTTAAGCGTACTATTCAATTCAAGAGGTATACTGTGGATAGAACTAATGCTAATGATTTTAGAGCAAATTTAAAAGAATGGTTGGAAGCAGCTCGAACCGAGCCCATAAAGATTACTCGAAAAAGTGGCGAGTCTTTTATTCTTATTAATGCCGATGTGTTTGAAAAAATGCAGGTGGAATTGACAAGTCTTAGTGGTGTAGCAAAAGGCCTGACGGATGTGATTCAAGGTCGTACAAGAAGCGCCACGCCTGATTCGATTAAAACCGCCATCAAAAAAGCAAAGGACATGGCTTTAAACAAACGTTCAAAGAAAGTCGTTGGCCATCGTTGAAATACAAGCATCTTCGCCATTTTCAGGTTGACGTTTGATTTTCATTTTTTAAACACTTTGCTCGACTTTTCTATTTAGATCAATTTCTTCCTTAGTGTCACTGCTTTACTTTAGAACTTGATTAAGAAAGTTGTTCGGTGAGAGAACGCAAAGCTTTTGAAAGCCGTTTTGCGCCAGTAAAGCCTTATCTCCAGTAACAACATAATCAGCAGTTGCAGATAAAGCGGTGGCGAGAAACTATGGAGACACTACGAGTTTGTCGAATTTCCATCAATGTGTACCACCCTAAATAGTAGGGCACTGCCACCTGGGTTCAGGATCAATTTGTAAAGGCTTGCGGCTGTGGCGTCTGATTGCTTTAGGATTTCATTTTGGTTGATTATCATGAGTAGACTTTGAGTGGACAGGTGACCGGTGCCGGTTGCCCGTGCCTGAACTCCGATTGCCCGATTGCCTGAAAAAAGTTGTTTCGGTAATGCCCTTCGGGGCCTATACCCCACCGGTACAGTAACCGTCACGGAACACTGTTCACGGTTCTAAATGATTGCTCCACAAAAAAGGTAATAGAGCCATTAATCCAGGACCAATGGACAAGGATAAATAGAGTGTATTGACTGCCAGCAATTTTACCGTCATAACGATGGCGATGTATACACGCACACTTCAGCCTATATTAGCGAAGAAATCAAAGCCGAAGCACTCGTAAAAAATCTGGAATCTTTTGTTCGTTTTCTAGATGTCGCGGCTCTAGCCAACGGTCAGGTAACAAATGTTGCGGGCATTGCTCGCGATGCCGGAGTGTCGCGGCCCACGGTGCAAGGTTTTTTCTCGGTACTTGTCGACACACTTATTGGCTCTTGGCTTTCAGCATGGCGGCCAAAGGCAAAAAT
>JAWXAY010000096.1:0-8146 GCA_034439715.1 Pseudomonadota bacterium | reverse complement strand
CTGTGGGTGGAACATCTTTTTGATCGGGTTGCATCGTCGAAACTCCTCTCGACAAAACATAGCCCAAGATCAATTAAGTTACAACCGGATAGGCAGGGATTTATCCACCATTGGTTTACCCTTAACATCATGTCGTCTAAGGTACTCCACATAGGCTTGAACGGAACTAATGCGCACACCCTCTTGGTGATGACTGCCTGCCCCAGCTGATAGGGCATTAAACAAACCACTCTTTGCATCATCAAGGTTGGGTGCTTTATCACTTTGATGAATTTTTTCTAGCGCCTCAGTGGCGCCACCGAGCTCATATTTTCCGATAATTAAATCGACACCTTTTGTGTCAGCAATGGCCTCATGTAACTGTCCAGATAGCCAGTGTTCTAAAGCTTCGCTAATTTCGCGGTGCACATGCCCTTCGGTAATGTGGGTTATTTCGTGACCTAAAATAAACGCTAATTCGCTTTCTGATTTTAATTTGTTGAGGAGCCCTGTGGTCACGCCTAACTCGTGTATAGGTAGCAAGTTGTTGGTAAGTTTTAATAGTCGTCTAATCGGCCAAATCTCATTTGGGTGGGCCTTCTTAAACTGACCCTCTTGGCTATAAGTATCATCGGGGGAAAATTCCTGCACCCAGGCATTAACCTGTTCGCTAGCGTAGATATTAATAACAAGGTTTGGAAATCTCGTTTCAAAGTCAGCGGGCATGATATTTTTGACGATGGCAGTAATATATTTTTTTGTAAGGGAAACAGATTTATCAACTGAACCAATGGGTGGGGTGAGTAAAGTGCCCTTACCCTCGCCGCGCGTCCATTTGATCAATTCTTCACGTTCAATCGGTGTCAGAGGTTGAGTGAAACCAAAAATCGGTATTAAAAAAATCAGCGAAAATAGAAACCTTGCCATCCTTAATATGAATTCAAGAAAGATGCCCTTAATTCGAAGAGATAAAACGAACTCACGGGTTTGAACTGTCTACCACCTTGACGGAGTGCCAAAGTTGCGCCTCGAGCAATACGAACTGCTAGCTTTTTTTTCAAATGGCAAATAACCCCAAAAACCGCCCCAATGCTTACAAAATAACCACGAAACATTGACCCAGAGAGCCAAAGTAGGGTAATTAAACTCCAAGGTCTGAGTGTTTTAGCTCTAGCGGACAGTGTAAAATATTCATGCTGGTGACTGGTTATTTGAATCAGTGATAGGCTTCTTCAAAATCTCATAGAGAGAGGGTTTTGGTCGTGTTTACGGGAATTATAGAATCCCAAGCCGAGATCGTTAGCGTTTCTGAAATTGAACAGGGACTGCGAATATGTGTTTCCCGCCCACCCCATTTTAACGACATTAAAACAGGAGATAGCATTGCGGTCGATGGAATCTGTCTGACTGTCGAAACTCACAATGAACTGCAGATAACTTTTTGTCTCGCGCCTGAAACCCTGCTCGTTACTGAGTGGAATAAAAATAAAATTCTTGGCAAGACCTCCAACCTTGAGCGCTCGCTGTGTTTTGGCAACCGGATTCATGGTCATTTAGTCTCTGGTCATATTGAGGGGCTGGCACAGCTCGTAAATAGAGAAATTAAAGGTGAGAGTCAGGTTTTGACTTTTGAAGTTTCGGCTAAAGGCGCTGGCTACCTTAACGAAAAAGGCTGCGTCGCTCTTAACGGTGTGAGTTTGACGGTCAATAGGATCAGCGGGCACAGATTTCAGGTTTGTTTAATTCCAGAGACTTTAAAGCGTACGAATCTAGTGGCATTAAAGCTCGGCGATAATGTTAATTTTGAGGCCGATTATCTAGTAAAAAATCAGCGACAAGAAAAGCTACGACCTGGAGGGCGCATTGCCGACATCAATGAATAGCATTGTCGAAATCATAGAAGATATTCGACTCGGCAAAATGGTAATTCTTGTTGACGACGAAGATCGCGAAAACGAAGGCGACCTTATTTTTGCAGCCGATTTTGTAAAACCATCGTTCATTAATTTTATGGCTAGCGAAGCTCGTGGACTTATTTGTCTATCGCTGTCTGGCGAGCAGATTGAAAAATTACAGCTGCCACTAATGGTGAGAGATGAGCAAAACCTGACCCCCAACAAAACCGCATTTACTGTAAGTGTCGAGGCCTCCCAAGGCGTGACTACTGGTATCTCTGCCGCCGATCGAGCCCATACAGTGTGGACCGCCTCACGGCCCAATGCCACACGTGCTGACATCAGAATCCCCGGGCATATTTTTCCGATTCGTGCACAGGAGGGTGGAGTACTTAAACGTACAGGACATACCGAGGCAAGTGTGGACCTATGTAAGCTTGCCGGACTAAATTCTGCTGCTGTAATTTGTGAAATTATGAATCCCGATGGCACTATGGCGCGCGTGCCGGAACTCAAAGAGTTTGCCAAAAAGCATCAAATAAAAATCGGTACTATCGAAAGCCTTGTGGAACATCGCTTAGCCCACGAAACACTGGTCAAAGAAGTCGGCACCGCTCGTTTGCCAAATCGCTTTGGTTCGGATTTCAAGATTCGCGCTTTTATCAATGTCCTCGACGGAGCCGAACATGTCGTTATTCAAAAAGGTGAGATTTCAGAGGACGAAGCAGTTCTTGTTCGCGTCCATTCCGAATGTTTAACTGGGGATGTATTTGGTAGCTCCCGCTGTGATTGTGGAGCTCAGCTCGAAAAAGCAATGAGTATGATTGAAAAGGCGGGCAAAGGTGTAGTGCTTTATTTGCGTCAAGAGGGGCGGGGGATAGGTCTGGCCAATAAAATTCGCGCCTATGAACTTCAAGATTCTGGCATGGATACCGTTGAGGCCAATAATCATTTAGGTTTTCGTGCTGACCACAGAAACTACGGCATTGGGGCACAGATTTTAAGGTCCATTGGAATAAGAAAAATTTGCCTGATGACAAACAACCCTTTGAAGCGAAGGGGGTTAAAAGGATACGGGATTGAAATCGTCGACCGCGTTCCATTAGAAACCATCCCTACTCCAGAAAATCGCGGATATCTCGAAATTAAAAAGGACAAAATGGGTCACATGTTAGGACTTTCTGGTTCGGAGTTGAGCTCATGAGTTTTTTTAATCCCACAGTCTCGATTAGCTTAAAATATCGAAGTTATCGAATCGCGATTGTAACGGCTGAGTTTAATTTTCAAGTGACCCAAAAGCTTGAAGAAGGGGCGAACGCTGCCCTAAAGCATCACGGAATTTCGGCAGCTCAAATTTCTGCAATAAGAGTACCGGGAGCGTTTGAGATTCCACTCACAGCCAAATTATTATTTGAAAAAGGCTTCGATGGGGTTGTGGCCATTGGCTGTGTAATTCGTGGCGAAACCACCCACTATGAATCAGTGTGTACGGCTTGTGAGCGCGGTTTGATGGATGTTCAACTTGCCTATCACCGGCCCATTGGCTTTGGGATTATTATGACAGAAAATTTGGAACAAGCGCTTGACCGCTGTGGCGGCAAGCATGGGAACAAAGGGATTGACGCTGCCGAAGCCATGTTAAAAATTTTAGAAATAAAAGAAAAGATCAACGAAACTAAAAGCTATCAACACTTAACCCAAGGGAGTTTTCAATGAGTTCAAACCAATCAACACCTAACGATTTCATCATGCGTCTTAGACAAAGGGTCAGTCACTACAATGCGAGGCTGGTGCTTCACTCAACCATGGTTTCATCTGGATTAAAAATGGCAGATGACGTCGTTTTATCAGATGAGCAATTTGAATGCCTTTGTCTCGGCCTCATTAAAGCTGGAGGCCCTGCATTTCAAGTAGGACAGGCCATGTACCGAGAGCTAAAGGGCCAAGCTACGAAGCATTAATGAAACAGCCACTTGCTCAGGTCCAAGACGTAGAAGTTCGTAAAAGAAAAAGAGAAGTCATCATAAGCGTTTTGCTGGGACTTCTCTTCTTGCTTTTAACTTGGGTTGAGTACGCGCTGTTTGACACCAGCCGCGAACTGCCACTCGTGCATTCTATTTTCTTTTTGGGGCTGATCAATTTTAATATTATCATCCTGCTCTTATTGATGTTTTTAATATTTAGAAATTGGGTCAGAGGATTTACCGAGAGAGAGGGTAGCTGGCTTGGGAGTTCTTTAAAATCAAAACTAATAGCAGCCTTTGTCACATTTAGTCTTGTTCCCACCATTCTCATGTTTTTAGTCTCGGTCTTTTACATCAACAACAGTTTTGATAAGTGGTTTAACATTAGAACGACCGAAGTTTTAAAAAATTCGCTTGAAGTTACGAATGCCTATTACCTTTCGGCTAAAAAAAGAAATTATCATTATGCCAGTGAAGTCATTAACGAGATTCATAACTTAAAGACTCACGAACAGGTTTTTAAAACCTTAACTGCACTTCGAAAGAAGTTCTTGTTGGATGCTGTAGAGTTTTATCCCGTACTTCTTGGCGAGCGAATTGTTTCAACCAACGAAGATGAAACTTTTTTTGATTTGCCTCCGGCCTCACTCGAGTTTTTAAAAAAGGGCATAGACCAGAAAGTCGACGCAAGCACCATTCACCATTTCGAGGAGGGCAACCTAGTCAGAGTTATAGTTCCTCTCAGGTGGGGACAAAAGGACGCTGCACTCATTGTGTCTTCTTACATCCCTATCAGTCTTGTTTCTAGAATGGATAACATCGCCTCTGCTTATGAAGATTTGAGGCAAGTCGATCCGCTACAATACCCGATTAAAACTATTTATCTTATTATTTTGGTCATGATGACGTTAGTGATTTTAGTGTGTGCAACCTGGTTTGGCATTCACTTGGCTCGACAGATGTCAATTCCGCTTGAAGAACTAGGCAAGGCGACTTTCAAAGTGGCGCAAAAAGAATATGGTCAGGTTGAAGTAACCTCAGGCAGTGAAGAAATAAACCATCTCGTTGAAAACTTTAATTCTATGGTGGGTCAATTAGCGAAATCCGAAAAAGAAGTCACCGACGCCAACAAGAATCTCAATGAAATATTAGTTCGTATCAATGACTATAATCGATATATCAACGTAATCTTGGCAAATGTAAACACGGGTGTTATAGCCGTTGACCAAAACAATGTCATTCGCACCATCAACAGATACGCAGGCCAACTTCTTGATCTTGATCCCGAAGCCCATGTTGGCAAAAAAGTTTCAGATGTTTTAAGTCAAGATTACTTAGTAAAATTTAGTGAAACCTTAAATGGTATGCGAAAACATAAGGCGACCATGTTACAAAAAGAAATCCAAATAAACCTAAAGGAGAAGCAGCTTCCACTTCAGGTTTCAATTTCTTTGCTTCACGATGATAACAATATGGATTTAGGTACGGTGGTGGTCTTTGATGATTTGACGGTAGTGCAAAACGCCCAAAGAGCGGCGGCGTGGAAAGAAGTAGCCCGTCGAATTGCTCATGAAATTAAAAATCCACTAACACCTATAAAGCTTTCAGCGCAGAGACTCCAAAAAAAGTTTGGTGAAGTGATCCATGACCCGGTTTTTAAAGACTGTACGGATATGATAATTAAAGAAGCCGATGATTTAAAAAATATGGTTAATGAGTTCCATCAGTTCTCGCGTATGCCCCAGGCACGCCCTGTGATGAGTTCGCTACATGATGTGATAGAAAACCTGTTAGTTCTTTACCAGACCGGTCATAAAGATATTAAATTTGTTTATCAGGCGGCAAGTGACGTTCCTGAGTTTACATTTGATCCTGATCTGATTAAGCGTGCATTAATCAATCTTCTAGAAAACAGCATTGCGTCTCTTGATGGCCTTAGTTTGCCTGAAGTTTCTATACTAACGCAGTACAGTAATGTTTTGAAAATAGTCAGGATCGAAATTTTAGACAATGGCGCCGGTATTCCCCGAAACATGTTAAGAAAAGTTTTTGAGCCCTATGTGACTATGAAAGAACAAGGAACTGGTTTGGGACTTGCCATCGTTCAGCGTATTATCGAAGACCACAATGGCTTTGTGCGGGCCTTACCCAATAAATCTCAAGGGACACGAATCGTAATTGAGTTGCCTATTGGGGATCAACGTAAATATGATGTTCTTAAATCTAGCTCTGTACGAGGGGGGGCATTAGCATGAAAACAAAAGTTTTGATTGTAGATGATGAGAGTTCCATTCGAAAAGTTCTTTCGGGAGCCCTTTCCGATGAAGGTTATTTAGTTGAAGTGGCCGAGAATGGCAAGTTAGCACTCGAGAAAATGTTGAGCTTTCAGCCTCAAGTAGTTTTGTTAGACATTTGGATGCCTGAAATGGACGGTATTCAAGTATTAAAAAAGGCCAAAGAATTAAAATATCCCTGCGAGTTTATCATGATGTCGGGCCATGGAACTATTGAGACGGCCGTTCAATCAACTAAGCTTGGTGCTTGGGATTTTTTCGAGAAACCTGTTTCGCTTGAGCGAATTTTAATTTTGTTGAAAAATATTATTTCCTATCAAGAAGAACGTCAGGATAAAAAATCTTTATTAAATAAACTTCGTAAGAACATTGCTATCATTGGTGATAGCACAAAAATGAAGGCGCTTAAAGAGCGGATTGCGCGAGTGGCTCCCAGTGAATCCTGGGTTTTAATTACCGGGGGAAATGGAACAGGGAAGGAGCTTGTGGCTCAAAACATACACTATTTGAGTCCACGTGCAGGCCGTCCATTTATTGAGGTTAATTGTGCGGCCATTCCCGAAGACCTTATTGAAAGTGAGCTTTTTGGTTATGAGAAAGGCGCCTTTACGGGTGCTGTTCGGGCTAAAAAAGGCAAATTCGATTTCGCAGATCGAGGCACAATATTTTTGGATGAAATTGGCGATATGAGTCTCAAGACACAGGCCAAAATTTTACGAATTCTTCAGGAGCGACGCTTTGAACGCGTCGGTGGCAATGAGTCCATAGAGGTCGATGTGCGGGTATTAGCTGCGACTAACAAAGATCTCAAGGCAGAAATCGAGGCCGGGCGATTTCGTGAAGACCTTTACTATCGCTTGAATGTAATTCCGTTAGAAGTCCCGTCATTAACTGAACGTGCTGATGATATTCCTGCGCTTATTTCCCACTTCACAGAGCTTATGACTGGGTTTGGCGGCTATAGGCCGAAACAATTTACTGAACAAGCCATGCAAATCACAAAAGAGTACAAGTGGCCCGGCAACGTCCGGGAGCTTAAAAATTTCGTCGAGAGAATTTATATTTTAGTGCCCAATGACATGGTTGAAATTGAAGATTTACAGTATGTTGGGCTCCCCATTTTCGAAAACAAACCCCTGGTAGAATTAGCCGTGGCAAATTTTAGAGAGGCTCGGGCACAGTTTGAGCGCGAATACCTCAAAAGAAAGATCGAAGAAAATGAGGGAAATATCAGCAAAACTGCCGAGTCCATAGGGCTCGAACGTAGCTATCTTCATCGAAAAATCAAGACTTACGGGCTTGACCACTAATTGTAGCTCGGATTAACATTTTGCAGAGGTTAGCAAAATGAAATGGTCAAAGTCTTTCGTCCGGACATTGCGCGAAAATCCGACAGACGCTGAAATTCCCAGTCATCAATTGTTGATGCGTGCTGGATTAATGAGAAAGCTGGCGCCTGGCCTACACGTCTATGGAAACTTTCTTTTACGTTCGATAAAAAAATTAGAACAAATTATTCGCTTTGAGCATGAAAAGATTGGTTGCCAAGAAATTTTAATGCCGATGGTGCAGCCGCAAGAGCTATGGGAAGAATCTGGTCGCTGGAGTTCCGCAGGGGATTTACTTCTCAAATTTAAAAATCGCAATGGTCATGGCTTTTGTTTGGGGCCTACACACGAAGAAGTCGTGACGGATTACATTCGACATCAGGTGACAAGCTATCGAGATTTACCTGTATCTCTTTTTCAGATTCAAACAAAATATCGCGACGAAATCCGCCCACGCTTTGGACTGATGCGCGCGCGCGAGTTTATTATGAAAGACGCCTATACCTTTGATATGTCCCCCGATCGTGCATTAAAAAATTACGAAGACTTTTACGGGGCCTACAAAGCTATTTTTACACGTTTAGGTTTACGATATGTCATCGTCGATGCCGACGCCGGAAATATTGGTGGCTCTAAAACTAATGAGTTCCAAGTTCTAGCCGAAGCCGGTGAAGATCACCTGATGG
>JAWXAY010000095.1:0-4805 GCA_034439715.1 Pseudomonadota bacterium | reverse complement strand
CGACGCCCAGAAAAAAGAGTCGTTATGAAGAGAAGTTATATGCTTTTTCAGACGTCATGCGGGGCTCAAAGCCTCTACTACACATGGTGATTTGGGTAGGGGCGACGGACCGAATTTTATCTGATCTTAAGTCGGTTACGAGAGATCACAAAAAGATTGTCGTTGAATCATACGCACATTTTCTATCAAAACTTTGGCCCACGGGTGTGCCTGAAAAGATCGGTGGCACATGAGTAACGACCACCGAGTGGAGATGGCGGGATTTTTTTTAGGTATTATAGCGATTGCCCTTGGAATCGCTTTTGTTCTTTTTTTGGTGTCGTGGTTTTGGATCCCTTTTTGGTTTTATGTTTTCCCGTTTATTGCGGCCTCATTGGTTGTGGGTGGAGTTTTAAAGTTTTTAACTTCAGTTTGGTTTGAAGAAGGTTTTAAAGAGACCAGCAGCAAATTTTATCTCGTCTATAACTATAAAGTGCTCGCCATCGTTTTCCCGGCACTCGCAGTCCTAGTGCTTGGGGCATTTTATTTTGACTCTAAGAGAGTGGAGATTATTGAGAGGCAAAAGGGCCGAGAGGACACGGTTAAAATTATGCTCGAGTGGCCACGAGTAAATAAGTTCTATAACGATTCCAAGAAGTCTTGGTATTCGGATTCTTGGTACGAGTCTTTAAGAAAAAGAGCCAAAGAGCCTGAAATTTATGACCGCCAAGATCTTGGAAATATCGCATGGTGGGCGTTATGTTTTGGCGGACCATTGTTTTTCTTTTGGCTCTCGCGAAAAGATGAAGAAGTCGAAGGGACCGCGATAAAAGAAAAAGTCCTTTCTCACGTTGAAAGTGAGCGAGATCATCTCAATGACTTGATTAAAAATCAGAGAAAATACATCGATAGTCATACAGCAGAGGCCGATAAGAAAATCGCAGGCCTGAGGGCGGATAAAGAGACCTTGCTTCAGGAAAACCTTATTTTAAAGGCAAAAGTTGAATTCTCAACGCCGGCTGCGCCTAAACTCGCGAAGGTTGAGCCCGAGGCCAAAGGCTTTTTGGATAAAGATATTTTGTAGCTTGACCTCAAAGATAGTGCCTTTGCGGACAGCGGGAGCGAAGGCGACGGCCACGCTATCAGCATAAAACGGACCTGGCGGCAGACGTTAAGGATTGGCTTCAGTACCATCGGAGATGGCACTGGCATTGCACTTTATGCCGATGTAAAACGTTACCGAAAAGGGAATATTTGTGCATGTAAATGTTTTAATCATAGCAGTGACAATGTGGGGCATGCTTTCTCTTACGCACATGTCAGATGCCCAAAGTGCATCTAACGTTCCTGAACAAATCCTTATTGATTCTGAAATGCCATCGGAAATGCGAACGATCCTTGCTCAAGACCTAAAATATCTGGCTGAAGTGAAGGGTTCTGGAGCAACTCCATTGTTTAAAGAGATTTTTAAAGTCGATAAGGTAGATGGTGAGCAACTTGTCCTCTGGCTTTCAAGGTTCATTAAAAAAATCAGATTTTTGTCTGAAGAAGACGGTGTTCGTAGAGGAGTGGACGTTACAAGTATTAGCGGGCAGGCTTACTTTTCAGAATACGTAATCGCTCTCACGCGTTCGTGGTTGTCTCGATCAAGAGAGGATCGGCTCATACAGATTTTTCATGAGGCCGGACATCTCGCTAGTCAAAGCAATCATTTAAGTCTTTGTCTCGCGTATCCAGTGAGAAATTATAGGAATGGTCAGTTGCAAATGGCTCCCGTCCAAAAATTTTATGTAGAACTCGACGACAAACTTTCCATTAGTTGGTGGCAGTTGATATGGTGGCCGAGAGAGGCTATATCGAGACTCCATTGTGATGGTTCAATATTCTCCGCCTATGGCATAGCAGCTTTGTTTGCCTCTAATTTAGGTCGTTTCTGCGTGAATTGTGATCTGGAAGCAAGAAAACAGTTTTTTCAATTGGGATGGAAGAATGCCGGATTCGTTATTCCCTCAGGGTATGACTACTTCAAAACGAGGGAAAAACTTCAGCAAGATTCCTTTAGTGATGATCCCTTGAACGCGTTAGATATTCCTTTTGCGAAAATTTATGCCTTTGAAAATAGCGATGATTTGATTGGACCGTCTTACTGCCATAAGTTTGAGGAAATTCTAAAGAATATAAAATCTGATCAGAAAGTTAGGGTAATTCCCATGGGATTCAATGGCCCACTCGGCGCCCTTGACTCGGGACCGAGATATTACGGAGTTAAAATCAATGTCCGGGATTTAACGCCGGATGAGTTTAGAACATTTGCTTATGATGCATGTACGGCTTTTAAGAAGTGATCATAAACCCCTAGAAATCGTGGCTGCTGTTGGCCAAGTTAGTGCCGCGGACGCGACGGCTTTAAACTTTTCTCTGTTCAGAAACGCGCTACGTTTCTGAACAGAGGTTTGGGGCCATGGCCCCAGCTGTAAGTTTTCTGGGGGACTGGTACCAGTCCCCATGCTTGCCAGCATGTTAATTTGACCCTCGCGCAGGTTTCCCCATTTTTTATATGATTTTGATTTCAAAGGTGTCGTCATCTGTTTAGAGAAGTGGCGATTCCGGCTCTTTAAGGTGTAACTTAACCATCAACTCTTATGTAACATAACTGTTTCCAAAACAGCCGTTTACTCCGAGGCGCTTCGAGTCATTTCCATTTTAAAAAATAAGCTTAATGATCACGAGGAAGTAGTCATGTGAGTTTCAATCATAAGTCACAGTTGGGCTCATAAAAGTATTGTCTGAGGGATTTTGGCGAAAGCCATTGCTTTAATAAAAGATATGGATTTTAATTTTTTATTAAAGGGAGGTGCTATGTCTGAATCACCGCGTTCTGAGTATTCGATGAGTGCTTTAGAGGTTGCAGAAGTTTTTGGTATTACTCCCCAGGCAGTCTATCAGCAGATTAAGTCTGGTAAATATGGAAAGAAAGATCCTGAAAAGGGATTTTTAATTTTCTCTCCTGAAATTCGCAAACTTTTTGAAGAAAAAGGCGTTCAATATCACCATCAAGTAATTTCCTTTCAATGCTGCAAAGGTGGAGTAGGTAAGACAAGCCTCGCGTACTCTTTAGCAATCAGAGCAAACATGTACGGTGCGAAGGTTCTTTGCATCGATCTAGATATGCAGGGGCATCTGAGTCTCGGCTTCTCTCGTGACGGTAGCTTGTCAGAAGTTGTGTCAGAGGATATTCCTGTGTGGGCAGATCTCCTCAAGGGTAATGCAACAATTGCAGACTTGATAATTCCTATTACTCCATCGTTGCATTTAATTCCTTCAAATCTGGAAAACTCCACGATTGAAAATATTCTTGCGAACAACCGAAAAATTAATGTGCAGAAAGCTGTTGCCAGTTATCTGGAAGAGGTAAAGCCCTACTATGACTATATCATTATTGATTGTGCACCTGGATTTTCCGGTATAAACACTGCCGCTACTTGCGCATCAAATTTGATAATTGTCCCTGCCGCTCCTGACCGATACGGAATTGATGGAGTTTCAAAAACCGTTACCGAATTAGGCGAAATAAAAAAAAGCTATGATCTGACTTTCGACTTAAAAATTCTTCTGAATCGCTATGACGCCAGGAAGAAGCTTTCAGTCAGCCAGTTACTGAAACTTCAAAGCCAATACTCCGATCATCTTTTAACATGTTACATCCGCGAGAATTCAGAAATACCGAATGCCACGTCTAAGGGTTTAAGTGTTTTTGAGATGCCAAAGCGACAAACTCCAGCAAAAGAAGATTTGGATATCCTTGCTCGTGAAGTGATGGGACTGAGAAATTAATATGGCTGATCTTAATGATTTAATTAGAAGCAAAAAGGTGAAGGAGTTTGTGCGCAAAGAGAAGAGTCGCCCATGGACAGTCTCCTCTTCTGAGTCTGAACAAATATATAAAAGCAAAGCTCCACCTATAACAGATGTGCCTGAAATCAAGGATGACCAATTAGAGGATGAAACTGCGGAACCAAAAAACCGCAATAAACTTAGGCCAAACGTAAGCCAAAGTGAGGCCAAAGTTGAGCCGCAACTTAGGCCAAACGTAAGCCAAAGTGAGGCCAAAGTTGAGCCAAACCTAAGTCATAATAAAATGAAACTTGAGCCGCAACTTAGGCCAAAATATGAGCCAAAGTTGAGCCAAAGTGAGGCCAAAGTTGAGCCAAAAATAGATCTTTCTGCGTTGGTCGGGCTTCAAAAAAATATGCTTCTCTCAATTTATGAATCATGTCGTTTTACGGGAAGTAAAATTACATCTGCAATCGCCATTGAAAACTTGGCCCATTCGGCAGAAAGCACGCCAGCTGCGGCAAGAAAGGCTGTTCAACGCCTTGAGGAAAAAGGAGTTCTTATTAGGAAAGAGTTTAAGAATGGGCGCGGCGGTTGGACAAAATATGAACTTCCAGATGTGGTGTATCAGCAGGTGATGTTTTCTCAAACCGAAGCCAAAGTTGAGCCAAACTTAGGCCAAACCAGAGCCAAACTTAGGCCGGAAGTTGAGCCGGAAGTTAGGCCAGAGTCCTCTAGTAGTAGTAGTTCTTTATTAAATAATAAAACTACTACTACTGATCCGGCTTGGAACGAAATTGATCTTTCGCCACTTGATGGGCTAATTGGTTTTACTCGCTCCCACGTTGAGCAAATCATCCGTCGAAATGTACTAACCCCAGAGCAAGTCCAAATGTCCATTTACGCCTTCGCCTTTGATCTCGAAGAGAACGGAAAGGGGAAAGCCATTAATTCGCCTTTAAACTACTTTATGGGCGTTTTGAACAAAGGGG
>JAWXAY010000094.1:0-111007 GCA_034439715.1 Pseudomonadota bacterium | reverse complement strand
AATCCCGCAGTCCAAAAAGTCGTAGAACTCTTTTACCACGTGCGCGGGTAAGGGTTTATCTCGTAGTTCAATAATCTTGAGAAATGTGTTGAGGTTATCTTGGACCACTTTGTAGAGGACGGTGTTCTGGGGCTCGCGCCGTTTATACTCAAAGTGTGGCGGGGCTGCGAGTGGCGGTAGTACCTCCGCTAGAGATTGCATGTGCATAACGACTAGCGCCGCTAATGCAATGCCATCGCCCTGTGAGTTTTAGCGGCTTATTAGTATTGGAGGGAATTTGATCCGAAGCCGCCCAAAAGGCGGACCTTGCCGGCCATTGGGCAATTGCTGACCAGTTACTTTGCGGCATGGTGGGCAAGCGGCGGCAACCTAACCAGGGTTTTTGGTCATTGTTACTTAGCCAATTATTAGTGAGCACTGCTAGGAGTCGTACTGGGAGCGTGAGGCACTTGAGATTGTTGAATCACTGGCTGATCTATATCCTCACATGGAACTGAGCAATTCTTAGTGGCACGGCAAATGTTGTCCTTAACTTCGGCCAATTGAATTTTCAAACAGTCGGTTTTATTGCGTTTGGTCTTAAACTGAAATCGGAAGAGCCTAAGTTGATCTCGCAACGTAACTCCTACCTCTGTAGGTGGGATACTAAAAAAGGTCGTTAGATACAGGGCCTCGCCCAGGTCCGCTCCGCCTTGCATTAATCGTTTTATTGGCATTAATCGGTCTTCATCAATTAAATGACCCCAAATCTGTTTTCCTTCTATATTGGTATATAAAAATCTTGCAGGGATGAATTTTTCTCTAATTTTTTCTACTACTGAACGTCTACTGATTTTCTCGAGTTCAGACATGTTTTGAAGGAGAACTTCGGCGTCACATCTTTTATTTAATTTTTTACAGACAGAATTTATGGTATCTAGATTCGTATCCGTCGCTAGGGCCATATGTACGAGTAGCAAACTTGAGATAATTATAGTACATTGGGTTCCCCTTTCATTCTCCATATCGGCAATGTAAACTAATAATTTAGCCAGCGTGTTTCGCTGTTGCTAACTTCGACTGGATTAAAGTTTAGCTACGAAAGGAATCTTTAAAGGCCTAACTCCGACCGTTTTTAAAATGACTTTTGGGCTAAATACCAATTCTATTGCGTAGCGGTGGCTCCGGAGGATTCACCAACTCTCGAATCGCGTCGAAAACAACTTTGAACAGATGATCATATTTCAATTCCATCTGATTTAATTTATCTGAAAGCTCTTTATTAGATGCTATGTGTTTTCTGAGGTTCACAAATATTCTCATAATCTTGATTAGTCAGCTGAAACATGAAGTCCGCTGGGAATCTTTCATGGTTCCTTTTTACGGCTTGAACAAGACATTTATCTAAATTGAAACTGATATATTTGAACATCCGCTAAACTAATATTTAATAAGAGAAATCAGCCGAAAATCTCACTCATCCAAAACGTAGTTCGTGGGGTCCATGGGAATACCATTGACCCTAACTTCGTAATGCAAGTGAGGACCTGTCGAGCGGCCAGTGCTTCCAACGGCTGAAATAATGTCTCGCCGTTTTACTTTTTGCCCGACTGTCACATACACGCGGGAGTTGTGACCATAACGAGTAATGACACCGTAACCGTGATCTACAGCCACCAAGTTTCCGTAACCGCCATCAAACCCGACGTAACTGACAACACCATCGGCAGGTGCGTAAACGGGTGAACCCGGAGTCGCTGAAATATCAACTCCATTATGCATCATTGGTAATCCTGAAAAAGGAGATAATCTGTAACCAAATTTAGAAGTAAACCAACCATTCACGGGTCGAACACTTGGTGTTGCATTCATTAAACTTTGCCGCTCAGAAAGAGACTCCCAAAGCTCTAACACTCCCTGCTCACGAAGATTGGACTCATTAAAAACTTTATCAACTCTGATCGACATCATGGCATAATCTCGGTTGTGTTCTGATGCAATCTCACCCTTTTCTAAATCAAGGGGCGGCTCCTTTAAAAACACGGCGTCTTTTTGGTTTGTGGAGGCAATCTCTCGCTCAGCCATAGGCTCGTTAAAATCGTCCATTTGCTGCCCAGGTTTTGGCACAGGGCCCATTGCCAATTGCAAAGATCGTTCGGGACCAACGTCGGTGATTAGTTTTAGTTTTGTTACAAAATTATTAATTCTTTCTAGCCGGGACTCAAGAGTTTGCACTTTACTATCCACCACTTGGAATTGACTTTTGAGTAGTGAATTGTCCGCACGAAGCTTTTTGTTTTCAATAGCTTGACCCAATAGGCCAAAGTAGTCGACTAGGCCTGTGGCAAGTAAAAAAAGCCCAATAATCGAAAAGGCAAAAAAAGTTTTTAAAGTCGATACAGGTAGAACTAGCTTTCTTGTTTTGCCTTTCTTATTACTCACAAGCAAAAATGTAACTGTCTCTTTCAAAGGCTTGCCTTTCCCTTTTTTACTAAGAACTTATTTTCAAAATACGGGAAGCGTCCTAATGCGTCAATCATTTAACTCACCTTAATAATCAGAGTTGTTACGTTGTCGTCGCCCCCGGCCCAATTTGCCTCCATCACACATCTTTCAGCAATTTGATGACTGGGCACATTCATCATTATATCAGATATACGCTCGTCGGGAACAAGGCCAGTCAGTCCATCAGAACACATCAAGAAGAACTCGTCCGGACTTAAGTTTTTAACTATGACATCACACTCAACTGCGTGTTCAAAACCAACGCTTCGAGTTATCAAATTCTTACCATAAGCCGTGGGCCGCTCTGATTCCTTAATCAGGCCCGCCCGAATCTGTTCATTGATTAGCGAGTGGTCTTCTGTCAGTTGCCAAAGATAGGGACAAGAAAACATATAGCAGCGCGAGTCTCCCACATTTCCGATGTAGAGATCATCATTAAACCTGTAGGCTACCACCATCGTGGTACCCATACCGCGCAGGCGCCCTTGTTCTTCGAGACTTTTTTCAAATATTTTTTCACTGCAGGTTCGGTAGATTTTACTGATGAGGTCACGCGGTGATTGAAGCGGGCCTTTTGCCACTTCCTCTCTCACAACTTTTACCGCAATATCGACTGCCATTTTACTTGCAACTTCTCCGCCCTGAGGTCCACCCATGCCCCCCATGCCGTCAGCCACAATATACAAACCCAGAGCTTCATCAATTACAATGCCGTCTTGATTGGTATTTCGCTTCTGACCTTTGTGGGTCTTACCCCAGGCCTGCAGATTCATATTGATACACCCATTATTTAATAATTCTACCAGTGACAGAGTTAATTGTTAAAGACTTTTCTCCGATAGGTATTTAGAGCCCAGGGAAATAAATTATGCTGAAAAGAATTAGCGCGTTTATAGTATTTTCTATCTTATTTCACCTTGGTTTTCTGACCATTGTCCATTTTACTCAGACCAAAACCCGACTGGCCCAAAATACAGTCACGGTCGAGTATTTAACTCCTCAAGAAATTATCAAAAAATTTGAAGATCCTGAAAAACGTCAAATCGTAGAGCAAAGCGAAGAAGCGGTTAATGACGAAACTCCCGATAATGCCAAATTTATGAGTTTACACAATCAACGTGTGATCAAAGAAACAAAGGCTCAAAACCACGGAAAATTCAGAAATGAACGAGCAAGCCAAGCCTCTCAACAACAACCTAAGCTCATTAGCCTCACTCCTGATTACGACTGGCACAAAATTTCACAAAAAAATAATTCTCCTCGCGCTCCCGCAGCTACTGATGACTATCTAGAAAATATCAACGAAGGCGAAGAAACACTACTTTCGACACGTGAATTTATTTACTACACTTATTATCAACGAATAAAAAATCAACTCTCACAATACTGGGAACCTAAGATAAAAGAAAAAGTGATGAGGTTATTTACTCAGGGGCGAAACATTGCCGCCACTGGAGACAAAATCACCAAAATTATTATTACTTTAGATGCCAGAGGCATACTAATCAAAGTACAAGTTTTAGAGCAATCAGGAGTTAAAGATCTCGACGATGCTGCCGTTGAAGCCTTTCGCGCAGCCGCGCCATTCCCAAATCCCCCCAAGGGAATTGCCGATCGCGACGGCACTATAAAAATTCGTTGGGATTTTGTGTTAGAAGTTTAACTAATTCTGAGCTCCACCAACTTAAATCTATTTACATCAACTAAGCCAAGATCAGTAATTTTTAGAGAAGGAATGACCGGCAAACATAAAAACGCCAGCTGTAAAAAAGGCTCTTCCAATTTGCATCCTAATCTTTTAGAGGCCTTGCGGAGCGCTTTTAGATGTTTATAGACAACTCGGTAGGGCTGCTCTGTCATCAACCCTGCAATTGGCAGCGCCAGCGAACCCTCAACTTTTCCATTATTAATGGCTACAAAACCACCGCCGTTGGTTTTCATCCATTTAAAACACTCAAGCATATCTTGGTCGTTAGTTCCAACCACCACAACATTATGAGAGTCATGAGCAACACTCGCACCAAAAGCGCCTGAGTTTAATCCAAACCCTTTTACAAACGCATTTACCATGGGTTTATTGTGACCATGTCTCTCGAGTACAGAAATTTTTAAGATATCTTTTTTAAGATCGACCTTAATTTCGTTATCTATTACACCCATGTTAATTTCCAAAGAATTGGTAATAATTTGGTTAGGAATGACTTCAATGACTCGAAATTTGCCACTATCATCTGATATTTTAAGATCTATCTGTTGCGGCAACTCATAGCGAATAGAGTTCTCTCGAGGAGGAGTGACGTCGATATCAGACACATCAAGTTCTGATTTAATCTGGCGTCCAAATTTGAAAACACTTTCAATTACGACTTTTTTATAGTCTTTCAGAACGACAAGATCGGCATCAAAACCTGGCGCAATCGCCCCTTTATTTTTTATTCCATAACTAGTGGCTGTTGACCAAGACGCCGAGCGATAAGCCACTTCTGGCTCAATGCCTTTTTTTATCACCGTACGAATTAAAAAATCGATATGTCCTTCGTCTTGAATATCGACGGGGTTTCTATCATCCGTGCACAAGGACACCTTGGGACTAGAATAGGCATCAAGAATTTTACATAACTCCCGCACATTCTTAGCCACACTTCCCTCGCGAAGTAAGACCTGCATGCCTTTCTGCAGTTTTTCTCTGGCCTCTTCTAAGGTAACACTTTCGTGGCAACTATGGATTCCACAGGAAAGATAAGCATTGAGATCCTTGCCCTGAAGCATTGGCGAATGGCCGTCAATTATTCGATCCTGAAACGCCATGACTTTTTCTATTACTTCAGGGTCTTTGTTAAGGAGTCCCCGAAAATTCATTAACTCCGCAAGCCCCAACACATTTGGATGATTTTTGAATTTTAAAAGATCTCTGGCTGAAAGTTTTGCGCCCGAAGTTTCTAGATGCGATGTCGCCGGCACACAACTAGAAAGCATGATATACAAGTCCATCGTGCTACTGGCGGCGCAGTCTAGAATATATTGCAACCCCTTTTCACCGAGCACATTGGCGATTTCATGGGGGTCAACAATGGCGCCTGTCGTGCCCCTCGGTAAAACCATTTTTTGAAATTGATCGGGCACCATACAAGTGCTCTCAATGTGTAAATGTGAATCAATAAATCCGGGGACAACATACCTACCCTTAAGATTCATGACTTTTGAGGCCTCATATTTTTCTCCGACCCCCACGATTTTGCCTCTGAATATGGCAATATCTCCGTCTAACCATTCACCTGAAAATACATTGAGATACTTGGCCCCACGTAATACGAGGTCGGCTGGTTTAAGGCCACGAGCCACATCAATTGTATTTTCAAAGTCCTGTTTGGAACGTAAATTGGCCATTGCCCTCTTATAAGTCTGATTTTGTGGATTTGCAATATAGCTGCTTTCAATCTGAGTCAAATTCCTTGACCCCTTTTGAACAAAGGGCTGTAATTTCTGCATGACAGAAGTTGAATCATTTGCTCGAACGGCAGCCAAGCACAAATTAATTCTTCGTCGCTCAAGTTTGGAGACTCTTCAAGTAAATATCGGCAAACTTTGCAATCAAGCTTGTCTACACTGCCATGTTGAAGCCGGCCCAACTCGTACCGAAAATATGGAACGAAAAACCATTGATCGCCTCCTGGAACTCCTCACGCAAAATTTGAGCGTTAAAACAGTGGATATCACCGGCGGCGCCCCAGAACTCAATCCCAATTTTACTTATTTTGTTAGTGAAATTCGTAAACTGGGCAAACAAGTGATCGACCGCTGTAACCTCACTGTCCTCTTTGAAGCTGGCCAAGAAAAAACGGCTGAGTTTTTAGCTCAGAATCAAGTTTGGGTAGTAGCCTCACTGCCATGTTACTCTAAAGAAAATGTAGAAAAACAACGTGGCCGTGGAACCTTTGATAAGAGTATCGAAGGCCTCAGGATACTGAATACATTAGGCTACGGAAAAAAAGACTCTGGCCTAAAGCTTGACCTCGTTTATAACCCTCTTGGCGCTTTTTTGCCACCGGCTCAAGTAAATCTTGAGGCCCTTTACAAAAAAGAACTCAAAGAATTATTTAATATCGAGTTTAATTATCTTTTCACAATTACAAATATGCCGATTAAAAGATTTCGCTCTGACCTTGTGAGGAGTAACAAGCTCGATCACTATATGAATCTTTTATTTGAAAATTTTAATCCGACTGCGGCCAAAGATATTATGTGTCGCACCCTTATTTCAATCGGATATGACGGACAGTTGTTCGACTGTGATTTTAATCAAATGTTAGATATATCTTTAGCAGAAAAAACTCAGACAATTTGGGATATTAAAAAATTAGATGATTTAGTTAACCGCCCGATTGCAGTAGGCAACCATTGCTATGGTTGTACCGCTGGTGCGGGCAGCTCGTGCACAGGAGCACTAGCGTAATTGGAGGCACCATGGATCTAGAAACCAGAGAATCTGTAATGGACTATTACGGCAAAGTCCTAAAAACAAATCAAGATCTCAAAACAAATGCTTGTTGCACAAGTGATTCACTGCCGAATTTTATCAAACCAATTATTAAGGAAATTCACAGCGAAGTTTTAGAAAAGTTTTACGGCTGTGGCTCCCCGATTCCTCTGGAGCTAGCCGGTAAAACAGTTTTGGATTTAGGATGTGGCTCTGGACGAGACAGCTTTATCATGTCAAAACTTGTTGGCGCCGAAGGCCAGGTCATCGGTGTCGACATGACTGACGAACAAATAAGCGTGGCGCTCCGACATCAGGATCACCATCGCAAACAATTTGGCTTTAACAAATCAAATGTAACTTTTTTAAAGGGTTTCATTGAAGATTTAGAAACCATTGGCATAAAATCCAATTCTGTTGATGTGGTGACTTCAAACTGTGTCATTAATCTGTCCCCAAATAAAAAACGAGTATTTTCAGAAATTTTTCGTATTTTAAAGCCTGGCGGAGAACTTTATTTTTCTGATATTTTTTCTGACCGAAGAATTCCTGAGAATCTCAAAAATGATTCTGTACTTGTTGGCGAATGCCTGGGGGGCGCCATGTACATCGAGGACTTTCGCAGACTCTTTTTATCCCTAGGATGCCTTGACTACCGAGTCGTTAAAACCAGTTTGGTCACTTTAAATTCACCAGAGCTCGAACTGCAAGTGGGTAAAATACGTTTTTATTCTTTGACCATTCGTGCTTTTAAGTTAGACCTTGAAGATCGCTGCGAAGATTTTGGCCAAGTGGCGTACTACAAAGGAACTATCCCCGAGGCTCCAAATGTGTTTGTGCTCGATGACCACCATGCGTTTGAAAAAGGTAGACCCCTTTTGGTATGCAGTAACACAGCAGCCATGCTAACGAATTCTCGCTATGGCAAACACTTCGAAGTTACCGGCGACACCAAAAGTCACTTCGGCCTTTTTGATTGCGCACCGGAAACCAGCTCCACCGCCCCGGTTGGTGCCTGTTGCTAAATCAATCAATGGTGAAAGACCTCGCTGTTATTATTCCAATAGCACCAGGTGATAATGCTTGGATGCATTTGATTACGGACTTCAGCATCTTTCCTAAAGAGGTTGAGATAATTTTTGTGGGACCCAGGGCGCCCACAGAAAAACTGCCGCCTCGAATAAAGTGGGTTACTTCAAAGCTAGGCCGTGGCCATCAGCTGAACATAGGTGCTGGCGCCACCAACAAAAAATACCTGTGGTTTTTGCACAGTGACTCTCAACTTCCAATAGATGCATTAGATAATTTAGAGTACGCGTTTCATGTAAATCCAAGCGCCATATATTATTTTAATTTGGCTTTTTCTCAAGATGGCCCTAGTTTGATGTTTATCAATTCACTGGGAGTCTGGTTCAGAAGTCATTTTTTGAAACTTCCCTACGGTGATCAAGGATTTTGCGTGAGAAGGGGCGTTTTCAGTCGGCTCGGCGGCTTTAGAGAAAACCTCCCCTATGGCGAAGACCACGATTTTATTTGGCAGGCGCACTTAGCAAATATTCCGGTGCGCTGTACAGGTTCTTGGATTCGAACGAGTGCTCGAAAATACCAGCAAAATGGCTGGAGCAGACAAACTTTGAAGCACCTCCAATTGGGAGCTAAACAGGCCGTGCCCAATTTTTTTAAACTGCTACGCACTAGAGTAATGGCTTGAATATCGGTCTCGCGATTTTTGTTAAGACGCCAGGTCTTTCACCCGTAAAAACTCGCTTAGCAAAATCTATAGGTCATGAAAAGGCCGAGGCCTATTATATTTTAGCAACAAAAACTGTAGCCGCTATTGTTGAATCTCTGGTTGGTGCGCTGCCAAGTGTCCAACCCTATTGGGCCGTGGCCGAAAACTCGGCAATGGATCACGGACTTTGGACCCAGTTTCCAAAAATCTATCAAGGCGAAGGTGACTTAGGGGAGAGGCTTTCACACGTGTATGATTGGATCTTGGCGCACCATAAATCCTGTGTAGTGATTGGAGCGGACTCGCCCCAATTGACGCCAGAAATTCTAGATCTAGGTTGCCGAAAATCTAGCGAAGGATTTGTAATGGGACCAAGCTTTGACGGTGGATTTTATCTTTTTGGTGGCAACCAAGAAATTCTACCTTCAGTTTGGACAGGCATTTCCTATAGCACTAATACTACTGGTAGAGACTTAACGATGGCTTTAGCTCCTGCCAATATAACAACTCTCGAAAAGCTTTTGGATACCGATACATTTGAAGACGTAAAAGACCTATACGTTGACTTTCGTCAACACAAAAACCGCTTGCCCGAGCAGACGGCGCTTTTAAACTGGATTGAAACCAATCTCGTTTTTTGAGAAATCAACTTTCACGATTTACCATTTTATCCACAACAATCGAGACCACCATATCACTGAGCACGTTGACTACAGACCGGCCACGAGCAATCACCCAATCTACCGTCAGTAGAATCGGAAGTATTTCTAAGGGTAATCCCACTGTAATCAATACCAGCGAAAGCGAAACCACACCGGCCTCGGGCACTCCTGTTATGCCAATGGCTGAAATGATAGCAAATAGCATCGCCACCACTTGCTGCCCCATACTTAAATCGATGCCATAAGCTTGCGCCACAAATAATACAGCCATAGCTTCGTATAAAAGAATTCCATCATTGTTAAAATTCGTGCTTAAGCAGGCCCCCAGCCGAGCTGAAGTCTTAGATACTCCGAGCTGATCCAACGATTTCAAGGTCAACGGAAGCGTGGCTAAACTACTATTGCAGCCGATGGCATGTAAAACTGGTTCTTTGGCTTTGTTCCAAAAATGAGCTAGCGGGATACGAGCGATAAACTTTATCCAAATTTGATAAATCAATATCACATGTAAAACTAATCCGGTTAACCCCGCCAATAAGTATACTGCCAATCCACGGAACGGCTCAAAACCGTGCTCACCAACAGTTTTAGCGATGACGCCAAAAATGGCGAACGGAATTAATTTAATAATCCATCCCAAAATGACTTCAAATATCTTTAACGAGGCCGCCACTAATTTTTCAACAACCTCAAACGATTGCCGAAGATCGGGATGCCGCCCTTGAGCCGCTTTTAACCCAAAGCCAAACAAAACTGCCATTAAAACAACCGAAATCACAATATTCTGTCTAAAGGGATCTACAAAATTTGTCGGCACATAATCTACAAACGTTTTTATGATGTCTATTTTTTCTAATCCTTTAAACTTCCCAAGATCAGCGCCTTGAGTATTGAGAGCGTCAAGCTTGAGATAAAAACCCGGTTTAAACACGTTGGAAATCACCAATCCAATTGTGGCGGCAAAAAAAGTATTTATTGTAATAACCATTACCAGGTAACGTGCGTGTTGCCAGCGAATGGTGGACGTGAGAATGGAATCCATAATAGCAAAAAATATTAAGGGCGCAGCAATGGTTTTAATAGCCTCAATAAATAGTTTACCAAATTGACCAAGAACTTGGGCCTGGGGACCCAGCCACAGTCCCGCCAAACATCCCAATCCAATCGCTATCGATATATGTAAAGTCAGAGATTTTTTTTTCACTAGCCTCAAACATGCTTAATCTGCCATACAGCTGTCAATTTCTTAGTTTGGGGGCCCTACAAACAAACTAAGCAGCAGTTTTTAACAAATCTATTTTTTTGACTCTCAGAATCAAGTGGTCCAAAGTCCTGTAAATTGTATTAATAATAGGGCCTATTTTTCCGATACTAAGCTGAGATAGGAGTTGTCTTGGAGAAAACAAAAAACAATAAACCACTCTTGGACAGCATCGCCTTAAGAGCCCACTACTTGGCAACACAAATGATAAATATTGCCAATAGCCGTGCGGACAAAGAAAAAGGCGATCCTAAAATTGGAGGCCACCCAGCAGCATCCGCAAGCACCTTACACATTATGGGTGCCATTCATTTGGTAGTAAAATCTGGCTTTGATTTTGTGGCCAACAAACCACACGCCTCTCCCACAGATCATTCTTATAATTATTTGCTTAACTTATTTTTGCATGAGGATCTCTCGCGTCTAACTTTGGAAGAAATGAATCACGCGATGCACGGTTTAAGACATTTTTCTTTAAATGGCGAATATGTTTTTCAATCCTACCACTCAGCCTATGACCCCGATCATCATGGATTTTTGCCCTCCGGCACGGTGGGAATACCACCTGTAAACGCAGGTTATCTAGCATTGGCCTACCGCTACGCGGAAAAACATGGCTGGAAAGTTCCCCGCGCACACTTTTGGGCGGTAATGGGAGATGCCGAATTTCGCGAAGGCTCTCTTTTTGAAGCCATGCCCGATTTTGCCGAACGTGAACTGGGAAATCTCACTTGGATATTAGACTACAATCGCCAAAGCCTTGATGGTCATCGCCTGACGAATAAAGAAATTATGAATGGTACCGACGATCAACGTATTGAGCGCACAGCACTCGCCAACGGTTGGGACATCATTCAACTTAGACATGGTGCCATAAGAGAAAACCTGTTTAAAAAAACAGATGGTGAAAACTTTAAGAAGTTTTTTGAAGAAGATGCCACTGATTTTGAAATCCAGGTAAATATGCAGCTTAAAGACAAGAAAAAACTTCGCGCGAATTTATTAGATTCTCGCCCCAACCTTAAGAAGTTTTTAGAAGGTATTTCTGATGATGAGCTTTATTCTGCCTTTCATGATTTAGGCGGCCATGATATCGCACTAATCGTGAGAGCACTCGAAGAAAGTAAAAAAAATCCAAAAAAGCCCACACTTATTATTGCCCACACAATCAAGGGCTGGGGCCTGCGTTGCGCAGCTCTACAAAGTAATCACTCTCTCCTGCCTGATGATGATGAGATTGAAGAACTTAAAACCCAACAGGGTTTAACCAAAGATGAGCTCTTTAAACATTTTTCTGACACTACTGAAGAAGGAAAATTTTTAAAAACTCGTGGTGAAAGTCTTTATAAAGAAATTCAAGCACAAAACGAAATCAAAAAACATAATTTGAAGACGGCCCAAGGCGAGCTCGAAAAGCAGTCTGAACCACCGCCCTCACTTGAAATAAATTTAAAAATGGCAAGCTATCCCCATACTCAGTGGATGCTAGGTCAGCTCACCTCTAAACTTACCCGGCTCGCTAACGCAAAACCCAGTGAATTAAAAACCGATGCCGAAAAATCCTGGAAATTCATCTCAGAACAATTAGTGACGATGGCGCCTGATGTGGGTACTAGCACAAATCTCAACCCTTCAATGGATGGTAAGATTTTTGGAGTCCGAGTGGTTGACGACATTGAAGCTCCGCTAGGTGTTAAGGACACAAAATCTCCCGATTTAATTCCTGATCAAAGCAATAATGATCGATTTTTGCGTTTTGATATCACCGAAAGCAACACGACTTCGTGTCAAGGCTCATTTGGCAAATTGCGAGACATTCTCGGAATTCCACTTTGGCCGCTCATGACTATTTACGATTTCTTTATCAAAAGAGCGCTTGATCAGTTTTTTTATAACCTTTACTGGAAGTCTAGCTTTGTTGTAATAGGCACTCCTTCTGGAGTCAGCCTTTCTCCTGAAGGCGCGCAGCATGGCTGGAAGTCTGATTTCCAAATTCCCAATCAGATTGTTTGGGAACCCTTTTATTGTATTGAGTTTGATTGGATTTTATCTGATGCATTTAAACGTCATATTTATCTTAACAATGAGGGCAGAAGTGGCGTGCATATTCGTGGAACTACCCGTGGTGTCGAACAAAAGGATCTCATGGTACGTCTCAAAAAACAGCACCGTTTTCAAACACAAAGTGACGAAGATATTCTCTCCGCTTTGCGCACTAATGTCTTAGCGGGCGGTTACTATTTAATAGATTATCATGGCTTTACAGGTTTTGAACCCGGGGATAACGTTGTGAATATTTTTGCAATGGGCACTCTAGGAACTGAAGCCATCAAAGCCTCTGACGAATTATTAAAACGGGGGATTTATGCCAACGTCATTATGGTCACTTCACCTGATTTACTCGTCGGCAATCTCGCTCATGATAACGATTATTTTCATTTAAAAAACACATTGAACATTAATAATAATTTATATCTCGAGCCAATGCTCAACGGAAAAATGACTACAGGAGAAATTGTGACCCTATCAGGTCGACGTGTACCAATTGTGAGTGTACACGATGGTGAGCCCGGCCTTCTTGACAACATTGGTTCAGTTGTTGGAACAAGGCACGAAGCCCTCGCTGTTCGTAAACATTCAATATGTGGCAGACCCACTGATGTTTATAAATACCACCATATTGATGAATTGGCGATCGTTGAGGCGGTGGGCAAAGTATTATCCGAAACGGCACTTGAACAGGTATCTATTAGTCGAAGCGTTGCAGAACAGCTTTCTGGTTATGCTCACCCCCAAACTGATTGGCGCGCCCTATGGCCCCAAAAAAATGCCCCAAAAAATGAAAGCCATTAAGAGATGAGTATCAACTCTAAATTGCCTTACTTCGGCCAATGGCATTTGGCAAATCAGTCCCGCTTTGCAGAAACAATTCTTTTTATTCACCACTTTGGCGGTTCCTCAAAAACTCTGAGACGCCACATCGAGTTTGTAAATGAATTGGGTTTTAATGCCGTCAGTTTTCAATTGGAGTTTAACGAGCTTAAGTTTCCAATGAAATTGCCGCTTTCGGCAAAGTCGGATTTTGGAATATTTGCAGCCTGGCGTGATCAGATTGAAGTGATACTAAATTTAATTCCTGGCAACAAAATCATATTCTCTTTTTCAAACCCCTCGTTCTCTGCAATAGCTGCTGTTGCGCTCCGCCACGCCACCGACGTGCAAGGCTGTATCTGTGACGGTGGCCCAGCTCTTAACATTATAAGAAGCTGGTGGAACCTAATTGGCGAAAAATATAAACTAAAGAATTTTTTCTTTAAAGCAGCGATGTTCCCGCTCGGATATATTTTTATTGGACCAAATTTTAAGTCGAAGGTCGCTAAAACCCTGTCATCTTTGCCAAAAGGTTTTCCGATTTTGTCGATACGAGGTTGGCAAGATAGTTTAGTTCCTTTTGAGGAAATTGAGGCTTTTTTTGAAGGTCACTCAAACATTGATCTTAAAGTGTTATCCTTACCCGAAGGAGCCCACTTAGATGGACTTAGAAACCACCGCCTAGAATATGTCCCGGCTGTGACTGAATTTTTGACAAAAAATAGTTTGAAAGTTTAAAAAATTCAGAATTCTTGACATCATGCATTGGGGTGTATACTAATTTGCTCACCAATGAAGCATTGTTTTATTAAATTCACAGTCTTATGCACACTCTTTTTTACCTGGGGTTGCGCCGCTCTCTCCAAGAGGTCGGTATCTAAATCTGACAAAACCACTGTCGTCTTTTTAATTGATGGCCTAGGGGTGGATTCTCTCAAAGCTGCTCTCAAACAATACCCTATGTCTGGCTTTCGCCGTCACTTTAATATCGATAACGAGAGTTTTCAATTGGCGCGTGCCACGTTTCCAACACTAACCTATCCCAACATTACTTCTCTGTTGACCACTCGTGCAGTCGATGGACACCCAATCATTGGCAATCAGGTTGTTATTGGTCACAGAAAAATTGATTTTCAATTACCATTGAATTTGGCCCTTCTAAATAAATCCGTTGAACCGTTTTCCATTTTTCAGAAACTCAAAGACCAAAATCTAACCTCAGCTAGTTTTTCTTATCTGTTTGGGCAAAATGCAACCGACCATATAGCTCCCAATCTATCTTATTCAATAGAGTATCAATTTAAAGAATATTCGCACCTTGATCAAAAGCTCATTGACTCACTTGTCAGTTTTTTAAAGCAAAACCCTGCTTCAGGGTGGCCAAGATTTATTTATGTGCATTTAATTGGTTTTGATGGCCACGCCCATCTCTATGGACCTAATTCTGAAAAATCTCTTTCGTATCTCTCGCGCCTCGATTCAAGCCTTGATAAAGCCTTTTCCATTCTTGAATCTGGAGATAGACTGGGGCATCCAGTCGAAACAATACTCACCTCTGACCACGGTTTCGTCGATTCAAATAGCTATGTAGATATCGATAATCTTATTAATAGCCTTGACCATGATATTTTAACATTGAACGAACAACGGTTTTTGACAATTCATAAACCTTCACGCCTATCAGATGAAGAACTCACGAAAAAGTTGGAGCCAATATCAACAGTTAGTGGCGTAGATATGATTGCTCAACGCCTTGAAGATTCTATTGTTGTTAAATCCCCCTCACAAAATTTTGAGATTAAATATGGACCTAAACTTTGCTCAAAGTATTCTTATTCAATAAAAGTGGGAAGCTCTTCACGGTTTCAATGTCCTGATTTTTTCGATCAAGGCGCGGAGAGCTCGGCCTTTCCGTATCTCATCACAAATCTCGCAAATTACTTTAAGTCGCCCATCAGGCCCGACGCTATTGTCGTTGCCAAAGCAGGATATGGATTTACAAGAAGTGCCAAAGGAAACCACGGTGGGCTTTCAAAAGAAGAAGTGCTGGTCCCGTTGCTCACTCGTAACATTTCGTTTGGCTTAAAAATACAAATTGTAAAAACGAGCGAGCTTTTACTCGGGATCTTCTAATTTTTGGTTTAAAAGAGGGCCGTCGCCCTCTTTCAAATTCTGCAATTACTTACGAAAAGTACAATTTAGTTTTAACTTAAGATCGCTTGAATCCTTAAATCCCAAATAATGTTCCATCTGACCCTTGTCGTTGGTGTTTGAAATAAAAGAATAATCACTGAGCCGATAATCAATTGGTCCATCCAACGCACCCACTGTAAATTGTCGGTGCATGGAGGTAATGGGCAAGTCAGTGGTAAAAAACTCTTCTAGAGAAGTCACACCCAGTACTTCAGGAAAGGTGTTGGGATCAGTATATCCCAAAGCGGGCACTCCTCCTACAATATCAAATATAAAGTTCAAACCCTCTTTAACCTCTACAACAAAAACACGACTGAAAAGCGGAATTCCAAGTTCAGAGACACATTCCGCATGCTTTTTGGGAATAAACTTAACAACCGAATATATCGAAACATCATTCTAATTGGCGGAGCCAAGCCGTCACTTCACTCGATCGCAACCTTGCCGAGGATTTACATTACTCAGCCGCCATCACACTTTCCAAAAAAGCTTTGGGTGACGTGCGAAAACACCTGGTTGATCAACTCAAAGTTGCGATTGAAATTGTGACTAAGAACACAGACCCAGATGATGAATGTTACGCCTTAAACCTAGATCTTTTTAATCTTAAAAGATAGTACGGCACTATTCGTAAACTTCTTTTCGATGACCAATCTTAACAACCAAAACGACCTTCTTTTTTTCTTCAATCTGAAAGATTATACGATAATCTCCAACTCGAAGGCGGCGTAAACCTCTTAAGCTATATTGGAGAGGTTTTCCGAATTCAATAGGATTTGTGGCCAGTTTTTTTTCAATTGCCTTTCGAATTTGTTCTTTATTGGACTTTGAAATTGACGAAAGATCTTTCTTGGTCGCCACCACGTACTCTATTTTATACATTCCCTAATCCCAAATATCGCCGTGGGATAGCCTTTTAAACTTTTTAGAAATGCGATCTTCTCCTACTCTAGAAAAATAAAAATCTTCCTGGAGCTCAAGTGCTTTTTCTAACAATAGATGGCTGATGCTAGCCACCGAAGTCTTCTCTTTTTTTGCAATCTTATTCAAAGACTCGAATACATCGTCCTCAACAGTCAAATTGATTCTTTTCTTTACAGTGGGCATGGTTCACCTCAACAGATATGAGTGTACCACCTTTACATCACCTATGCAAGTCATTACTCGGGATCTTCTAGGTATGTGTAACCAGATAAACCAGCCTCATAATATTTCATAAGTACCCGCGCCTCTTGCTTGGTGAGGCTTGAGCGCAATATCCCCGCTTCAGACGCTCGACGTATATTCTCTAGAAGCTCTGACTTTTGATACTCAACATACCCTAATACATCACTTACAGAATCACCCTCAACCACGTGATCGACAGAGTAACCGGTCGGAGTCAATGTAATGTGAACCGCATCGGTATCTCCAAAGAGATTATGAAAATCGCCAAGAATCTCCTGGTATGCGCCCACCAAAAAGATTCCCAAGAAATAGGGTTCACTGCCATTGAGCTGATGAACCTCAAGTGTCGATTTTTTAGCTCGTCCCGGCTTCACGTTAATAAAATTTTCAATTTTTCCATCAGAATCACAAGTGAGATCTGCTAAAGTTGTTCGACAGGTTGGCTCTTCATTCAATCGATGAAGTGGCATGACCGGAAAAACTTGACCCACGGCCCACGAGTCTGGAACCGACTGAAAAACTGAAAAGTTACAAAAATAAGTGTCTGATAGGATTTGATTTAGTTCATTGAGAATATCATCGGCATCCACGAGGTCTTTAGCGATCTTGGCCATCTTGGTAGAGGTTGTCCAATAAAGATTTTCAGCTTTTGCCAATTGCTCTAGCGATAAAACGCCGTATTTAAAGAGCTGCAGAATGTCGCCCTTCATGCCCACCAAATCATGATAACTTTCGTTGATGTTATCTTTATTCAAATTGCGATAGATCTCACTGAGTGTTCTTAAGATATGGTGGTCGGTGGGTTTAACTTCGACGGGAGCATCAATCCTCTCCACCCTGTTTACGCCTAAAACATTAAACACCAAAAGAGAGTGATGCGCGACCATGGCGCGACCAGATTCGGTGACGATCTGTGGGTGCGGCACACCCTGCTCATCACAGATATCCTGTATAATTGAAACCACATCATTGGCATATTCTTGTTCGCTATAGTTTGTAGAACTGTCACTATCGCCAGAACCATCGTAGTCAACGCCCAAGCCCCCGCCGACATCAAAGTATTTTACGCTGGCTCCTAATTTATGAAGTTCAGAGAAAAATCTAGTACCCTCTTTTAAAGAAGATTTAACGGATTGAATGGAAGTAATCTGTGAACCAATATGAAAATGAAATAACTCCAAACAATTCAATTTATCGGCTTTACGAAGAATTTCAATGCCCTCAACCATCTCTGACGGGGTCAAGCCAAATTTACTGCGAGCGCCCGAGGATTCAACCCATTTACCTGCTCCTCTAGAATTCAGTTTTGCGCGAAATCCAATTCTGGGTTGGGCGTTGTACTTCTGTGCAGCGCTCAAGATCATGTCAAGTTCTGAAAATCGATCTACAACAATGAGAGTATTGCGTCCTAACTTTTGCGACAAAATTGCTGTTTCAATGTATTCTTGATCTTTAAATCCATTGCAAATAATCAACGCATTGGGGGTATCAACGAGGGCCAATGCTACCAAAAGTTCTGGTTTGCTTCCACACTCAAGACCCAAGCGGCTGAATTGACCACAGCGAAGTAACTCCTCAACGACATGCCGCTGTTGATTTACTTTAATCGGGTAAACTCCACAGTAACTATTTTTATAGCCATAGCTATCAATGGCCTTTGAAAAACATTTATTGAGAAGTTCAATACGAGACCGGATGATATCAGGAAAGCGAATGAGCATTGGCACGCGAATTCCACGCTCCACGAGATCGGCCAATAACTCTTTGAGATCAAGTCGCGGACCAGTCGGTCCCATCGGAGTCACTTCAACATTGCCGCGATCGTTAATGCGGTAGTAACCAGCGCCCCAGGAGTTAATTCCGTAGATTTCGGCGCTACTTTCTGTCGACCAACCATTTGCTATTTCTTCAGACATCAAGCTCTCCCTATTTTAATATAAGGTTTAAAATTTTACCTGCTTTATAAATTACTTTTACTATGGTTTTGTCGTCAAGATGCCGCGCCACACTACTGTTCGCGCGAGCCGCTGTCAACGCGGTGTTTTCATCAGCGGTTGGAGAAATTTCGATGGTGCCACGGACTTTGCCATTAATTTGAATCGCCATTTCGACAAGATCATCTTTAACCAAATTAGAATCAAACTTAGGCCAGGGAGCCAAGCTTACAAAACCCTCGCCCCCACACCCAGCCCAAATCTCTTCAGCAATATGGGGGCCAAATGGCATCAAAAGTTGGGCCAATGTTTTAAGCAATTTTTTGGATTTAATGTTGGCTTTATAGGTTTCATTCACCAAAATCATCATGCTGCTTACGGCTGTATTTAAATTCAGAGTCTCGATATCTTTTGTGACCTTTTGAATAGTTTTGTGAAGAGTACGATTAAGTTCCTCAGGGATTGTCTCGTCAGTGGCGATAAGAATACCCTGTTCATTAAAGACCAAGCGCCAAATTCTTTCTAAAAATCGACGGACGCCATCGATGCCAGTTTCTGACCAAGGTTTGTCCTTCTCAAGAGGCCCCATAAAGGAAACATAAGTTCGACAAGCATCGGCACCATACTGATTCCAAACATCTGTAATATTGATAACATTACCGCGAGATTTTGACATTCTTTCGCCGTCAGGACCCAATACCACGCCTTGGTGAACCAATTTTTTGAACGGTTCGTCGTGACTGACGAGACCCGCATCAAAAAGCACTTTCTGCCAAAATCGTGAATAAAGTAAATGTCCAACAGTGTGTTCTGTGCCGCCAACATAAAGATCAACCGGCATCCAATACTTTTGATTCTCAAAACTAAATGGTTCCTTTTCATTTTTTGGATCTGCATATCGCAAAAAATACCAAGAACTTCCCGCCGAACCGGGCATAGTGTCAGTTTCTCTTTTGCCTACCTCTCCCGTTTTAGGATCTTTATACGTAACCCATTCCGGATTTCTAGCCAAAGGCGCTTCGCCTTGGTCAGATGGCTCGTAGTCAGCCACTTGCGGCAATAAAACTGGCAACTCATTAAGCGGCAACGCGTGCAATCCTTTTTTGGGGAAATGCACCAGCGGAAAAGGCTCACCCCAATAACGTTGCCGACTAAATAACCAATCACGAAGCTTATAGTTTACAGTTCTCTTACCCATGCCCAGCTGCTCTAATTTTTGAACGACCTTTTCCGTAGCTTCATCTTTGCTCAGGCCATTGATAAAATCTGAATTACAGTGGGGCCCATCACCCTCGAAAGGTAATTCGGTCGGACTTTCTAATACTCTCGTAATTTTAATATTAAATTTTTTGGCAAATTCAAAATCTCGCTCGTCGTGACCGGGCACCGCCATGATGGCACCCGTACCATAATCTGTTAATACATAGTCCGCGATCCAAATGGGAATTTTTTCGCCATTAAATGGGTTAATCGCATTAGCACCAATAGCAACGCCAGTTTTATCTTTATTAGCCTTGCGGTCCAATTCACTTTTTGCAGCCGACGTTTTGATATACTTTTCAACCTGCGACATTACCTTAACTTCAGTTAAAGATTTTACCAAGGTGTGCTCTGGAGCCAATACCATAAAAGTCGCACCAAAAATCGTGTCTGGCCTAGTGGTAAAAACCTTAATAGTCTCCCGGTGACCTTCGATCTTAAAATCGATCTCTGCCCCAACGCTTTTGCCAATCCAGTTTCTCTGTCCCTCTTTGCTACGCTCGGGCCAATCCACACGCTCAAGCCCTTCGAGAAGCTTTTCGGCATAGGCGGTAATCTTGAGCATCCACTGCTTCATGGGCATACGAACAACGGGATGGTTCCCTCGCTCGCTTTTGCCGTCAACCACTTCCTCATTTGCTAAAACAGTTTTTAGGGCAGGACACCAATTAACCGGAACTTCTTTTTGGTAAGCCAATCCTTTTTCTAAAAGCTTCAAAAAAATAAATTGAGTCCACTTGTAAAACTCGGGTTCGCAAGTGGAAATTTCACGCTGCCAATCATAGCTGTAACCCACAGACTTTAACTGTCGCGTAAAGTTTTGAATGGCTTCGATAGTCGTCTTGGCTGGATGAATTCCAGTTTGAATAGCGAATTGCTCTGCTGGCAAACCAAAAGCGTCCCACCCCATGGGGTGCAAAACATTATAACCTTGAGCTCGCTTATAGCGAGCAACAATATCTGTAGGTGTGTATGATGCTAAATGCCCTACATGAAGCCCTAATCCTGAAGGGTAAGGGAACATGTCTAGTGCGTAGTACTTTGGTTTAGGCGAGTTTTCTTGGGACGCAAAAGCCTGTAGAGACTCCCATTTGGCTTGCCATTTTGAGTCAATAATTTTGTGCGAATAAGACATAGGCCCATTTATAACATCTTTCAGTATCTTGGCCTAGGTTTTTAAAGAGATTTTAGTTCTTATCTCTTGGCTATGTTTCTAAAATAGTAAGTTAGGAACAAAAATTTAATGAGTGAGGATTCAAACCCAATAATAGAGCGACAAATTATCGTTGTGGATGACGATATCGTAAACCTAAAGCTTGTTTCATCGGTACTCAATTGGGAAAAGTGCAAGGTATTTACGACCACTTCAGGTGAAGAGGCTCTCGACCTAATTAATTCCGTTGATCCCCATTTAATGATTCTCGATGTTATGATGCCCGGATTAAACGGCTTTCAAACACTTTCCAAAATTCGCGAGCGACAGAAGTATGTTTCAGTTATATTTTTATCCGGAAACAAAAAAATAGAAGACATCGTCAAAGGCCTCTCAGCAGGTGCCGACGATTACATCACTAAGCCCTTTCATCCCAGCGAACTTCAGGCTCGAGTCAAAGCCCAGCTAAGAAATTGTGACATGAAAAACCAATTGATTACAGTTAACAAACATCTTTCTCAGCTCGTGGTGACTGACGAAATCACCGGACTCTTCAATATGCGCACACTATATGACAAGTTAGATGTTGAAGTCGAAAGAGCTCGTAGGTTTAAGCGCCTCATCGGAGTCATTATGCTCGATATTGATTTCTTTAAACTGGTTAACGATAATCACGACCATTTGTTCGGAAGCTTTGTCTTAAGTGAACTTGGTAAGATTATTAAAGATAATATTCGTCAAACAGACTTTGCCGCTCGTTATGGTGGCGATGAATTTTTAATTGTGCTTACTGATACCAACCAAGTGGGCGCGCATCTTTTTTGCGAAAGGCTGCGAGAGCGAGTTGCCGCCGTCACTTTTAAAAGTGGTAAGGACCAAATGAATATAACCGTGAGCCTTGGCTATTCAATATTTGATGGAACTGGCTCTTTAGTCTCAGGAAAAGAATTAGTTCGCACTGCAGATAGAGCTCTTTATAAATCGAAAAATGCGGGTCGAGATTGCGTCAGCTATTTTGCCATTGACGAGCACAGCAAAACTCCAGCCCATCAATTACTTAAGAAGTAATGGGACTCGGTGGCTTAAAGAAAAGACTTGCCGTTAGAAAAAGCATTAAACTTAAACCTGCCACGCTACCACTGGCAGGAACATTAAAAACTAACGCGATTCCCACCCCACTGACCGCTAAAACCATCCCTAAAAGAGCTGAGCCCAATAGTTGATGCATCAAACTGCCACTTAAGCGCCTAAATACTACAGGTGGAGTAATTAGAAGGCTCGTTAACAGAATAGTTCCCATAAGTTTTAGAGTTACAGTGACCACAAGAGCCATTATGACTAATAGCCAGACCTCGTGCCAATTAACTTTTATGCCCTCAATTTTTGCGAGGTCCTTTTGCAGCACCATTAACAAAAGTTCCTTTCGCCAATACAAAATATGAGCGACGGCAGCCACAGAAATAACACCTGTCAATAGACTACCTAGGGTGTCTGGACTTGATATATCCCCAAAAATAAAGTGTAGAACCTCTTCACTTCCAGCCCCTGAGGCCTGAGAAATTAGTAATCCCAAACCCATGAAGCCCGCAAAAAAGACGGCAATTGTAGAATCCAATTGTCCCGATTTTTTTAGGTAGAGAAATGCTATAAAAAGACCAAACAGTATATTGAAAGGCAGAATTAAAATTATTGGTGGCACTCCTAAAATTAGAGATAGACTCAGAGGAGTCATGGCACTATGAGCAATGGCATCACCCAAAAAGTTGAGCCTTCGCCAAACAAAAAACGGTCCCAAGAGGCCACAGGTAAATCCACTTAAGGCGGCCAAAAAGAGGGGGTTAGTGAGCATGATCATGAATGAAACTACTCTCTCCATAGGTTTTATGCAGACAAGTATGAAAGTCGGCAGACGTCGGATCCCCGTCAAAAACAATATTTGGTCCTAAGCAAACAGCTCTTGTGGCCCATTCGCTGACAGCCGAAATGTCGTGGGAGACTAAAACAACACTCATTTTATGATTCTTAACTCTGGTCATTAATTCTTTGAAAATTGAATGCTGCACTTTAATATCGGTTCCCTCTAACGACTCATCAAGAAGCAAAAGTTTAGGCTCACTAAGAATTGAAAATAATAAAAAAACACGCTGCTGCTCTCCCGCAGATAGAGAATGCATAGATCTTTGTTTGATTTTTTCGAGATCAAATTTTACACTCAACAAGTTAACTTCTTGTTCACTCATAGTAACATTCTGTTTAAGAGCCAAAAATTCTTCGACCTTTACCGGAACTGCGGGATCAAGATTAAGTCGTTGAGGGATATAACCCACTAAGCCCCTAAGTTCTTCTGGCCGAGGATTCCTACGGTCGCAAACGACGCGCGAGCCTGATCTCTGGGGCAGAAACCCCATTAAGCCTTTTAATAGCGTTGTTTTGCCCGAGCCGTTGGGCCCAATCAAACAAACGAATTGGCCAATATCAATATTTAGCGAAATGCGATTAAGCGGAGGCTTATCATCGTAACTAAAACTAACGTCTTTAAGCTCAAGTAATTGCATAAAACTCTTTGTGTTTTAATTTAGAATTTAGGAGTATATATGAGTCACTAAAAAACTTAACAAGTGTTTAGTAACTATGTAAATTTTGCAGAGGAACCAAAATTTTGGGTGAACCAACAATATCACTGCCTCCTACGGAGTCCAAAAAAATTATGGCCGGCATTCTTTATGTAACGGTCAGCGCCTTTCTATTGGGGCTAAAATTTTGGGCTTATCGGCTAACAGGTTCTCAGGCCGTATTTTCTGATGCCATGGAGAGCATAGTTAATGTTCTCGCCGCCAGCCTATCACTAGGAATGCTGTTTATTTCTTCTAAACCTGCTGATAGTGATCATCCTTATGGTCACGGCAAGTTCGAGTTTTTTTCGGCTATATTTGAGGGTGGACTCATCGCTTTTGCTGCCGCCATGATTCTAGTAGAATCAGTGCAGGCTTTGGTAGAACCCACGCCTATTCGCCATCTCGATAATGGTATTTTTATTATTGCATTTACCGGCGTCGCTAATCTCCTTCTTGGAACTTACCTTCTGCTGTTGGGTAAGCGTGGGCACTCCCCTAGCCTCATGGCGAGCGGCAAACACGTTATCGCTGATTTTATTACTACAGCCGCCGTCGTGGTCGGTCTTGTTGTCGTTAAGTTTACCAATCTTTTTTGGCTCGATCCCGTCATCGCTATAGCCGTCGCAATTCACCTCGGCTATACGGGCATGAGGGTCGCCTGGGAATCCATGGGAGCACTTGTTGACCGCGAGGATAAATCGCTATTAACGGTTCTGCAGAAAACCTTCACCGACAATTGGTTTCCTGGAATAATTAGAATTCATCATACCCGTATCATGCGCTCAGGAAACTATCATCATATCGATGCTCATGTCATTCTACCTGAATTTTGGGATGTTAAAACAGCACATGCTGAAACCAATAAGTTTGAGAAAAAGGTGATAGATCAGTATCCACATGAAGGTGAAATTCATTTTCATATGGACCCTTGCCGTAGGGCTTACTGCGCCGTTTGCGACGTCGCAGAATGCCCAGTAAGACAGGAAAAGTTTTCTGGTAGAAAGCCACACACATTTGATGAGCTTGTAAGTCCGACAGAGCCGCCAGAGTTCAAATAGGCGAACTCCTTAGTAGCCGCTTGCATACCCTTCAACACGATCATCGGCAGCACCGTAGAGAATGTTTTTGTCTCCTCGTTGGACGGCATTCACACGCCCCATCCAGCTTTCTTCAGTTTGGTGGCCTTTTTCTTTCATAAAATCAAACATCTCAGGAGACCACTTACCCTTATCAAAATAGATGATCGGTGGTTGAAACTGCGCATGAAGTCTTGGCAGATGAATAGCCTCTTCGAGGTTATAATTATTAACTAAAGTTCGGTAAATAACCTGAGCCACGGAGCTAATAATTCTCGGTCCACCCTGAGCACCAAGAACCAAAACAGTTTCTCCATTTTTTTCAACGATTGTGGGGCTCATTGAACTCAATGGCCGCTTTCCGGGTTCAATTGCATTGGCCTTTCCTTGAATAAGGCCATAAATATTGGGCTCATTGGGACGAGTAGTGAAGTCATCCATTTCGTTATTAAGTACAATTCCAAATTTTGGAGTTACAACACCTGAACCATATGACCCATTCAGCGTGATGGTCATTGCCACCGCGTCGCCGTTCGAATTTATTATCGAAAAGTGTGTGGTTTCACTACTCTCATTATTTTTTATATCGACATCTTCTTTTAGAGCCTGAAGCTGGATTTTTTTGTCAGTATTGATCGTTTTGTTTAACGCCAACATGTTGGCAGGAGAAAGAAGATCAGCTACTGGATTTTTTGTAAAGTCAGGATCGCCTATTTGAGTGCGTAACCTAAAACTTCTATGAAAAACTTCAGCTAATAAATGGGACTCTGGGGCTGAATAGGGCCTCCATTTTTTCAGGTCCTGCATTTCCAGAAGTTTAAAAATCGCTGTCATGACTACGCCTCCACTAGATGGCGGAGGCATCAGATATAGTTTATAATTCAAAAATTGAGTGACCATTGGCTTTAACCAACGAACCTTATAACTTTGCAAATCCTCTAGGCTTAAAACGCCACCGCTTTTTTCAACCGCGAAAACCAAATCTTGGGCGATAGGGCCTTCATAAAAGCCTTCTACGCCACGAGTAGCAATTAACCCTAGCCCATCTGCAAGCCCAGGTTGCCTTAAAACATCGCCAGGCAAATAGGGAACTTTGCTCTGCTTAAAGAAATGTTTGTACCCGGCGGGGTTAAAGTTTCCCTTGATACCTTCGGTACGATCGTAAAGCTCGTTACTGATCTCAAACCCTTTTCTGGCGAGCTTAATGGGACCTGAAAGCACATCTTTCCAGCGAAGCTTGCCATATTTTTTATGAAGTTCATAATATCCCTTTACCAAGCCAGGCACAGCGACAGCGGAACCGCCGTAGACAGAATCCTGTTTGTTTTTCTTCATAAAAAAATTGGGATCAGTCTTCTTCGGGGCTACCTCTCTGAAATCTAAAACTTCTGTTTCGCCATTCATCTTTACTAAGGCAAATCCTCCCCCTCCGAGAGAAGCAAAATAGGGATTTGTCACCGACATCATCAAGGCTACACCAACTGCAACGTCGACAATTGTGCCGCCCTGACGATAAAGTTCCTTGCCATATTCAACAGCTAATTCATTAGCAGCTGAAATCATTATTTTTTGGCCAGCCGCAGGAGTTGCAAACGACTCTGTCGATAAAAGCGATAAAATAAGAAAAATTAATGGCATTCCTATTGTAATAGGAATTGGCCTTTGGTAAGTCAAGTCGGGTTATGAGAGGTTTACATTTTTCTTGGGCTAAAACTAAAAATCTTCCGAAACCCAACCAGTATGTGCAATTGATGTGCAATGAATTTTCTCAATGGGCCTACGATGAAGAAAAATCACCGACCTACAAGGGCAAATGGCGAAGTCATTCATTTCACCAATCAGAAAATAGCTTTTTAGATTTAGAAATTGGGCCCGGCAATGGAAATCATTTTGCTTATCATGCTCTAAAGTATCCTGAACGATTAGCCCTGGCCATTGAACTCAAATACAAACCCATTGTTCAAACAGTTCGTCGAACGGTAAACAACGGAAGCCAGAATGCCCGAGTCATTCGCTATAACGCTTACCTCATCGAAGATTTGTTTTCCGAGGGTGAACTCAATGATGTATACATACATTTTCCTGACCCCTGGGAGTTAGGACCGCAATGGAAACATCGACTCATTACTGATGAGTATTTAGAAAAATTATTTTCTATGCAGCGCCCGGGTTCGAATCTTGAATTTAAAACTGACAGCCCTGGGTATTTTAAATGGGCGCTTCAACGCTTTGTCCGAAGTAAATACCAGATTAATTTTGCAAGTACCGATTTGCATAAGTCTTTAAATAAAGATCGGAACTTTCCCACGACCTTTGAAAAAATATTCTTAAAAAAAGGTCAGCCGATTTATTATCTTTTGGCATCTTGCCACTAAGTGTTAGCGTCCGTCCGTACAATGCCTCGCCTCACGGCTTAGGTTGTCAGTACCTCTGTAGGTTACAATTCCATTCTTAAACCAGTTGGCTCTTTGTGTGTAGTCAATGCCATCAATTGAAATCCACTTTTTGTTTCCAGCAAAACTAGTTTGTAAGGGGCCATCCAGGGGATAATGAGCCCCACCTATTTGCGCTCCTTGAAAAAAATCACTCAGATCAACTTTGTTAGAATCTAATTCCACTAGATAGCCTACCAGCGGCATAGCAGGCCCAAATTGTTGAACATGGAGGCTGGCCCCACAGGAGACATCTATCGAGGCACTTCCAGATAATACTGCCTTTTGCTGCGATCCCACAACAAAACTTGCGTCTGTACCTGACACTGAACCTTCTGCTTCTGTTACATGCCATGTTATTGATTTAGTATTCGTTTTCAAAACATAGATTGGTCCGCCACTGTTACCATTTTTAATGCCGTATACCGGTTGCCATATTACCTGTTGTGGCAGATGCGAAGTTTTGACTTCGACAGCAAAATAATTTGGGTTAGAGATGACAAGCGTAAATAGCACTTGGTTCCCTTTTGCCACATGGGTCATCATTGAAAAACCAGTTGAAAAATCCAGCGCCAAATTTTCTTTTTTAAACACTAGTAGAAACGACTTACTGATAAAGATTTCTTCTGATTGATCAAGCGCCTCAATAACAAGGCGGCAGTTCTGCGCCCCTGCTAAATTCGAGTTCACACTTTTGGTTCCCTTATAAATTAGTTGAGACAACTGAAAGTAACGTATGTCCAATAGATCTTCACGACTGACAAATTGGTCACAAACTAAAGTGGTCGTAACAGCTCGACCACTTGGGAAGTCGAACTGAACTTCGTTTACCTGATGAGGTAGAATGACATCTTTTGAATCCTTCGGAAAATCCATTGCCCCTTTTCGTAGAGGCAAATTGCCCGAGTAATTGGAATTGTCGATCACCAACGGTCCCAAATCTTTTACTTTATTTTTTTGATACGAAAAGCTGAACATACAACTAAAGTTTTTTTGCAAATTCAGATTTCTTTTCGATATAAGGTGCATTGGCACTAGCTGTAAAAACCGGTATTTTTTATTTCGCGTTAGGCGCGATTTTTTATTCTCGCTCTTAATGCCTGGGGCCTCACATGAAACATTCAATGACGTTGATTTAGTTTCTCTCAAATTTTGTCCCTCTGGCTTTTCATCAGTAGCACTTTCAATGACAATTTCGTCATCAAGAGAGATTTTTTCAATATTTTGTGCCAAAATTTTTACCTCGAGACTTTCCGCATTTCCTCCTTTGCCCAACAGCGGAAAGATATATTCTGTTTCTTCTTTTTTTTGACAAGCTAAGGCACACGTTAGAACAAGCAAGGAAACGGTGAGTAATTTATTTATTTTCATGAATGACCTCCATTGATTGAAAGCCTTTACTGCATTTGGCGGGTCAGTCTTTAAACTAAGTTTAAACCATTTTAAAAAAAACGATGTCCGAACTCAGGATTTTATTCGGAACCAACCGATAATTACCAGTAAGTCGTATCAACGGTAATATCGCCCTCAACAGACGTCTGACAGCTGACTCTCGAGTCTTTTGGTATATCGTGGATATCGCGCAGATCTTTTTCGGCCTGATTTTGAAGAGATAGATTCTGTAGGCCTTCAATAATTTTAATAACACACTTTGTACAGACCGCTTGGCCACGACAAGAACTCGCCACCGGACGACCATTTTCACGCAAGGTCTCCCGCAAGTTAGAGCCTTTTGGGACTTCAATATCGGGAAACCCTTTGACAAACTTTATCCATGGCATAGTAGTTACTTAAATTAATGGGCAAATCAATGTGGGACAAGGAAAATATACTGATAATTGGCGCTAGCCGCGGACTGGGGCGGGCCTTTGTGAATGAGCTTGATAAAAAATATCCGAACCTCAAGATTTTTCTGGCCTCACGAAAATCTCTAACTTCGACTCAACATCAGTACATTAGGTTCGATGCCTCTCAGTCCGCTGACCAACAGAATCTCTTGAAACTGATTGATGAAATCAAGCCTCAGCAGATTTTCTATTTTGCAGGTGGTGGCCCTTACGGACCGTTTCATTCTTTTGAATGGAAAGATCATGAGTGGGCCCTACATGTTAATTTTTTAACCCCCGCCAAAATCTTACATCATGTTTTAAAGGGACCGAACGACTTAGGACAAATCTGTTTTGTTGGTTCACTTGTGGCCGAAAATAATGAGCATCCACTTGGCTCCTCATATGGTGCCGCAAAAAATGCACTGCACAGTTTAATTCAATCGATAGTTGCGGAAAAAAATGGCAAGGCTAAAATTAGACTGTTTAGTCCTGACTATATTGACACCGACCTTCTCCCAAAAAATGCCCTTCCGCGTCGCATGAAATTACCAATTCTAACTGCTGAAGTCGCCGCTCAAAAAATGTTAACTTGGGTAGTTGAACCCGGGGCAACTTGGCACTATCAATTAAAATCTTAGAGAAAAGATCAGAGGAGTACAAAATGGGTAAAATTGAAAAAGTCATAATTATTGGCTCAGGTCCTGCGGGTTATACAGCAGCATTGTATACCTCTCGTGCTTTGCTCAATCCACTAATGTTTGAAGGCGAAGAAGTCGGCGGACAACTCATGTTAACAAGTGACGTCGAAAACTATCCGGGATTTGCAGAAGGAATTACTGGACCAGAGATGATGGAGATTTTTCGCAAACAAGCGGGCCGCTTTGGAACGAGATTTGAAGCTAAAAATGTGACTAAAGTCGACTTCTCGACACGCCCCTTTAAAGTATGGCAAGGGCAGAACTTATTTGAAACTCGAAGTGTAATTATTGCGACTGGCGCCTCAGCCAAATACCTTGGTCTAGAATCAGAGAAGAAATTCATGAGCAAAGGTGTATCGGCTTGCGCGACTTGTGACGGAGCCTTTTTTAAGAACATGAACGTCGCTGTTATCGGAGGCGGAGATACCGCAATGGAAGAAGCCTCATTTTTAACCCGCTTTGCAAAAAAGGTGTACCTGATCCATCGTCGGGATGTTTTTCGCTCTTCAAAAATCATGTTGGAAAAAGTCAAAAACAACTCCAAAATTGAGATAAGGGTCAACGAGACTGTGGAAGAGGTCCTGGGTGGTAAGGTTGTTGAGAAATTAAAAATTCGCAACACCGTTACCAACCAATTAAGTGAGCTTGCTGTTGAAGGCATGTTTTTGGCGATTGGGCATAGTCCCAACACCCAAATTTTTAAAGGCCTTTTGGAGCTCAACGAAGTTGGTTACATCAAACCAAAATCGGGAACATCTTACACTTCGATCGATGGCGTGTTTGCCGCCGGAGACGTGCAAGACCCTCACTATCGGCAAGCAGTTACAGCAGCAGGAAGCGGCTGTATGGCAGCCATCGATTGCGAAAGGTGGCTCGAAAAACAGGGAGAGTAAATGAGTCAAAAAAAGGGTGTTAATACTGCAGAGCTAGTGCAGAAAATTGAACGTATCACCCGCGAAAAAGTGGCCAGAGATGGCATTGTTTCTCTCGATAGTTTTCGAAAAGTTGCAAAAAAAGAAAGACCCAAAACTCTACTCGTCATCGAAGACGATGAAACCATGCGCGAGGCCATGCGGCGAATTTTTGAAAGCGATGGCTATAAGGTTCTGCCTGCTGCCGACGGCACGCAACTTTCACACGTACTCAACGACGCGCCAATAGATATGATTATTTTAGATGTGGGACTGCCCTGGATTAACGGTTATGAGCTCGCTCAACTATTAAAAGAACATAAAGATTTAAAACGTATTCCACTAATTTTTGTTTCAGGAAAAACCAACGAACTTGATATCAAACGAGGTTTTCAGGTTGGCTGTGATGACTACATCAAAAAACCATTTGAAGTCGATAAAATCAAAAAGACCGTGAATACTTTGCTTAAGCTAGCGAAGTAATCAATACCCCAAATATTTCAACCACGTGCCATAAACATAAAGCGCGGTATAGGCAGGTAAGAGCTCATAACGCGAAAAACTGGCTCCTTTAATATTTATGCCAGTAAATGTGGGGTCAAAGTAATTAGTGCCTAGCTGACTTTGGCTCATCACAAAATCCATGCCTTTTTCAATGCTCGTTTTTAACCAAGCAATATTATTGCCATTTGTTTTTAACTGCCCGTAAGTTTCTACTAACCCCAATAATATCAAAGTTGTTTGTGATAGAGTTGAAGGCCCCCTAAAAAATTCCTTTGTTTTATACCCGCCATTGCCCTCACCCCAACCGCCATCTAAATTTTGTACCGAGACAACCCACTTCAAAATCTGCGGGAGAGTTTTTTGATTGCAATTGCCATAAACAAGCCCCATAGCCGCTGTGCTAGCCGCATATACATTGTTTGAAAACCAATGACCCGTATAGGCGGGAGCATCAATGTTTTTAATTTTTTCTGATTTATCTAAAATAAATTTACAGGCGCGTTCGCGAATTGGAGTTAAAGTTCGTCTTGAAACAACGCCCTGTTTTTCTAAGACCGAAAAAGTAACCAGTACCCGTGCCGTGAGATCCGTTTGACTAATGTCGGCGATATCTGGAATATCCGGAAAAAATCCCTCCATTAGTAAAAAGGTATTTTGCGAGACACCCTTGTTCCATGCCGGAAATCCCCCATCGTCGTTTTGGTTTTCAAGTATCCAGTCAAGCGCGAAAGGAATGTGTTCGACTTCTTGAGTGCCCGCTAGGGCATGAAGGACGGTACCCGTATCATCAAGATCGGGGAGAGTTCTATCTGAGCTATCAAAACTCCAGCCCGCACTGGATATGAATTTATCATTCAGCCATTTAGCACCTAAGTTTATCCCTTGTACCATCTGTGAGTCGTACCATTTAGTGTCCTTTAACTTATGAAAGGCAGATAAAGTATTTGAGGTGTCCCAAATATCGCTCGACATAACCTGTTGAACTGAGATTCCCTCGCCGCTCAAAGCACGCCACCTGAGTATGCTCTGCCAGCCTTGATTTAGTAGACCTGAGAAATCCCCCAGCCCCACTCGTTGTGCCTCTGACAGCATTAATAAGTTTACCATCGTAAAACTCACACCGAACCAATTGCCAGATGGATTACGCCTTTGCAAAGCATAGGCGACAACTTGTTTGGCCCAAAAGATATCGCTGCCACCAACCAGGAGGTTTATAAAGGAGTTTGCTAAATCAACATAAGGATCTTTCGTAAATTCTTGTGAAGTTCCATCAATTTGCGGAAACTTGTAAGTCCCGATACTCACTTTTTCATTCATCCACGCTGTAAGATTTAGAAATTCTGCCGAAAGGGAGTTGTCCTTAAGTTCAGATAAGATTTGCCATCCTATAAATGGAATCGTGAGCTCCTTAACATGACCGAGTTTACTTATGTGTACTGGCGACAATTTGGGGAGTCCCAGTATTCTCGCAGTAACCATTGGTACGAGTTTTTTGCTAACGAGACCCAGTGGAATCAATTGAGCCTTAGCAATTGGACCCAAAATTTTTAATCCACCTTGGGAGTGAAACCATTGCCATGCTCTGATGAGATGGGGATCAGCTTCTGAATACCCCACACTTTGAAGTGCCAAAAGAATAATACCAGTGACATCCCTATCGATAGGACCGCCAGCATAAGTCGTCCACCCGCTCTTTGATGGGTCAATTCGATCTGTAATGGATTTGTAGATTTCGACCTTTAGGTCTTCATTCAAGAGTCCCAGCTTTTTTCCGAGTGCTAAAGCCAAAGCATCAAATGAGGCATCACAAACATAAGCGCCGGCCCAATGGCCTTCGGGCCGTTGTCGCTCCTTGAGGTATTTTACTGTATTAGAAATCGACTGATCCAATTTTTCGTCAAAATTAAATCCCGTTAGTAAAAGTGCCAAGCCTACGAAAATTAAGTTTCTACGGAAGGTTGTCAATGGCATGTATATTATCTCTAATTATTTGCTCAAACGCATTTCGCAGTTTTCTCTTGGCAAATGCTCCACTAAACCCAGTAAACCAACTGCCGTTGGCAGAGACAAAAGCAAACGACAATACGAGAGTGGAATTAGCATCAATGGGGTAAAATTCGGAGGTCGTAACTGCCAACTCTAGAATGCGATTGAATTTTTCAGCATACCGATAAATTAGGAATTTAGGTGGGACTTTGGTTAATCCATGATACCTTGTGATCTGCTGCAAATTGGGCCGCGCCTGAATTTCGTTTTCATCAAAATATAAAAAATGTACCAATGAATTCAGTTCCATGAAACCGAAAATACCTGTTTTGGTATCAAAAATTAGCGGGACTTGGCTGATTACCTTCATTTCTTCTATAGAGGGATTTGTCTTTATGTGAAAGTCAGGTGATAAATATTTTTCTCTTGTTATAAAAGTAATGGGTTTCCTAATAACGAAAGCGGTTTTCATGGCAATAATATGAGAGTTACCATTTTTAACAAGGGGCTTTAATGTAACCTCTTCGACAAAGGGATTAGCGTATCCTGCAATGGCCGCTGATTTCCACTCTTCTGCTGTGTAATGATTTTCAGCAAACCACACATCGTGAACTTGAGGGGGTCCTTGCGAAAAATCGAAATCAAACCCTCCCACTGGTTCAACAAAATTTACCTCCTCGGCGCTGAAAGCAATTGATCCCGCCAGAGTTTCACAAATTAAAATTAAGCTGATTAAAATTATCTTCACTATTACCTTCGCGACGATAGACGAGACGACCGACGAGTTCATTTTGTTCTATTTAACGGCCATTATACGCGATGTGTCAATTTTTTAGGGGATTTTTTGGACTCACTGTAAAAATTACAAACACTTGATAACACTAGTTATTTTCGCAAAATTGGCGTCTTTTTACTATCTGAAAATTTTTTCTGGTGTTTTTAACCCTTAGCGGCCAGTAGATATTTTTGGACTGTATCCTTAAGACCAAAATTAAGGGCATCACAAATTAGAGCATGCCCAATAGAAACTTCTAAGAGCTCGGGGATATTTCTCACCAGATAACCAAGATTTTTAAGATCTAGGTCATGTCCCGCATTCACTCCTAGGCCCACCTTTTCCGCCTCACGCGCCACTTTTTTATAAAACTCTAAAGTCTCTTGGAGTTTTTTAGAATGAAAAACGTCAGCATACAGCTTTGTATAAAGCTCAATACGCTCTATTCCTAAAGACTTTATTATTGCCAACTCCTGCGTGGAAACATTCAAAGGATCTATGAATAACGAAATTCTTGCGCCTGATGGTTTTAATTTTTGAACTGCGGCTGACAAAAAAGCTTCATTCTTTTTAACATTCCAGCCGGCATCTGAAGTCAAAGCTTCTGGGGGATCTGGCACTAAAGTCGCTTGTGCTGGTTTTATTTCAGAGACTAATTTAATATACTCGTGGGAAGGATAGCCTTCGATATTAAGTTCAACCTTAATATTTTTTTTTAGGTCGAAAACGTCACTAAAGCGAATATGACGACCATCGGGCCGCGGATGAACAGTAATACCATCGGCACCATAAGACTCGATATCTAAAGCCGCCTTTAGCACATTCGGGTTTGTTTCTCCCCTGGCGTTCCGCAATGTCGCAATCTTATTTATATTTACACTCAATTTAACCATTGACGGTCTTTTAGCATATCTTTTTTTCACCAGCAAAAAATTTGTGTGCCTATTTAACCTCTAGCCGTGTTACTTAAAAATGGGCTTGTTTATAGGAAAAGTACTATGAAATTCATACTTTTATGTCTATCTCTTATTGGGTTTGCCCAGGCAGCAGTAATTGACCCTATGGTCATTAAAACTTTAGCCGCTTCTCCTGAAGTAGAGATAATTGCGATATTTGATATAACCGAGTCCCTTGCAACTTTAAGCATCTCCCAGTTAAAAGCCTTGACGAAAAAGAAGCTAAAGAATTTAGGGAATATCAATGCCACACCACTTTGGATCACCCACGGTTTTTATGCAAAAATAAATCAAAAAATCTTGGCTGAACTTCTTAAAAACCAAGACATCAAAAGTATTTTTTTTAATCGACCCTTTAAATTTGAAACCGTTCAATCAGCGCAACCCACTGCCCCTAAAGCACAGTATTTTGCAGAAAACATTAAACTGAACATCGTTAATGCCTTTTATCCTGAGATCACTGGTCATGGAGTAAAAGTTGGTATTATCGACACGGGAGTGGATGCAGACCACGAGTTTCTGAAAGAAAAAATAAAAATTTTCTATAACCCTGATCTAGGTGCTCCATCTAGGGCTTCAGATTTTTCGGGACATGGAACACACGTTACGGGAATAGTGGCCCAAGTAGCACCTAAGTGCGAAATAATCTCAGTACAGATCCATGATGTCAAAACGGCATTTCGAGCCATGGAGTTTTTAACCGACCCCGATGGCGATCCGAGCACTAACGATTGGCCGCTTGTAGTTAATAACTCTTGGGGTCAAGACAACTTACCAGAGATTGAACTTTATTATAGAGCCCTTCAGGTTTGGGATTCGCTGGGGATTATTGCTGTTTTTTCTGCTGGAAATAATGGGCTTGAGGAAGGCTCTATTTCTGAGCCTAAAAACTATCCCACGACGATTGTGGTAGCAGCAACTGATGCCAATGGAGTTGCAACCGAATTTTCAAGTCGAGGACCTGTTGTTTTTAACGGCTCTACTTTATTAAAACCTGAAATTAGCGCGCCCGGAGATAAAATTATTTCGACACTGCCGGGAAATCTTTGGGGGGAATGGACTGGCACCTCGATGGCCGCACCCTTTGTAACCGGTACGTTGGCACTTATTTCGCAGGCCAATCCTAGGTTAACAGCAAAAGAGAAGAGAGACATATTGTTGAAGTCGGCATTTACACGAGTTTACACTTGGGACCCCAAACTTGGCTTCGGCGAATTAGATGTGCTTGAGTCAGTGAGACTTGCTATAGATTTAGGGTTTTAGAGTTCGTATTTTAGGGCACCGACAAATCCTACTAACGAAAAGCTATCTACATCTTCTTGGTAAGTAGTCGCTCCCGAGGTGCCTGATTCGATGTAGCTTGCCGACAGTAGTCGCATACCAAATTCCCCGGATAGTAATTCTGATATCTTGTAGCCAGCTCCAGCCTGAAATCCACTCATCAAGCTCATTCTACTGCTAATTTCTTCAGATACTGAGGGAAAACCGTAAACATACCCTACATAAAGATAGAGGTTTTCTACGGGCATATAAAATCTCAGGTTGCCATAGAGAAACAAAATTTTAAATGTCGGACTTCTTCCTCCAAAATCCTGGTATATTGAAGTGCCACCGAGTGTACCGGTTTCGCTTTTAACCTTACGGGCAAATTCATAGCCAATTCCACCATCTACTTCAAAAATTTTTAATCCAGGAATGGTCAACCCGAACGCAATTCCCGGCGCCCCACCCGACATCTTTCCTCTGATATCAATATCACCGGAATTCAAATTGCTGTCATAGGATCCGAGTACACGGTATGTGCTTGCTGAACTGTAGAATAAAGAAATGTTATATGCGACATCCTCTCGTTTAGCGTATTTTTTTTTAGGTTCAACTTTAGGCGCAACCGGCTTCAGTTCCAGATAGATTCGAGAATTCTTGGTGAGCGGTTTTTCGATGTCGCAACCGTCAGTTGAGAACTCCCACTCCTTATCGCCGGTTTTCTTAACGGACAGTTCACAAACCTCGGCACCTAGATCCAGCAGAATTTCATATTTTCTCAGGTCCGTATCATCTATACTCGAGCTTGGCACTACTTTGACAAAATGAGCGGCAGATTCCACTTTTATTATTTTTAAGTTCTCAGCCAGAGCCGAATTGAATAAAAATGAAAGACCTAAAATTAAAAACATTTTCTAACTCCCTATTTGAGTGCGTGCCCCTGAATTGCTGACCAATAAATTAAAGCATCACGTCGACGCCTTAAAGTTTCAAACTCTTTTTTCATATTTGTAATGTGCTTAGCGGTAACTCTCTTTGTTTCGAGTAATCCTGGAATAGCACTCAAAAATATGTCCCGCCATAGTTTTAAATAGTCGTTTCTCTTTTTTTTCTGTCTTTTATCAAAATGGTGTGGGCAGGTGATTATTTTAACATCTCGAAATCCAGTATCAGCCAAAAAAACGCCAAGCTTAGCGCCGACAAAAGGATCGCCTTTTATGGTCCATTGATAATCGTTAAATTCAAAAAGATACTTTAATACGCTTGGACTATAGGGTTCGACATAAAAAGTGGAGTTCAGAACTTCATTGATAAATATTTTACCATTTCTTTTGAGCACACGCTTAGCCTCTTTGACGACGTCAATGGGATTAGGTACGTGTTCTAGCAGCCAACAGATAAAAGCACCGTCAAAAGTGTTGTCCTCAAAGGGTATATTTTTGGCATTGCCTTGAATAAAATGAATTTGTTTTCTTTTTGGGTGTTTCTTAAATTTTTCTTTAGCGCGTGCTAGTTGCACTTTTGAAGCGTCAAGGGCGAAAATCTCAAGCTGAGGAAACCGCCTTATCAAAATTTCGGTTTGAGCTCCCACTCCGCAACCTATTTCGATAATTTTTTTTGCCTTAGAGAAGTCGACGCCACCAAATGTTTCTTTTTCTAGTAAACGAGCTTGGGTATAAAGGCGATTCTGTTCTGTCCTCTGAAAGCCATGAAGATACTTCATAGAACCAAATCTAACAATTTTCTTGCCCTTTCGGCAAGAGAAGGAGTAAGAATCTTGCCATGATTTTAAATGTTAATAGAGACACTGATCGATGGGTACGCAATAACGATGGTTGGGTTGCTGGCGTTTGCGAAGGGCTGGCTAAAGCGTTGGGTATTGAGCCGTGGATCGTTAGGCTAATTTGGCTCATAGGTATCTTGTTTTTGGGGCTCAGTATTTTTGTCTATGTGGGATTAATGTTTAGTTTGCCGCGCGAAAGCCAAGTAGCGCAAGCCTACCAACCTAAAATATTGGGCGTATGCAACGAGCTCAGCCAACGCTTTCAGACAGAGGTTGGCCTAACACGATTTTTAACTCTTGTTCTGGCTGTCTCGTCTTTGGGTGTGACCGTTATCCTATACCTGGTACTCTATCTCGTTTTTTCTAGAGAAAGTGGAAACACTTTTAAAAATACTCTTTAGGTAATCGCTCGGTAGTCGGAGATTTTATTGTGGCTTCTTGAGAAGATTGCGGTTCTCGCTCTTCATCATATTTTATAACTGTAGTTTTCTTGGAACTAGACTTAACTTTTTTTAGTTCTACCGTCATATAGTCTTGCTTGGGCGCGACGCTTGTCTCCTCTTTCTTTTCCTGATTCTTTTCCTGATTTTTTTCTTCAGTTTTGTCGGTCCAAATTTCAACGTTTCGAGTTTGAATCCAACCACGACCTTGGCGAATACAGTCTCTGTCTGCACCCAGTCCTTCTAAAAGCTCGTTGACGTCCTTTCGTTCCTTAAGGTGGCTTAGAATTTTAGACTTATGCGACTCACACTTTTTTACTCCACTAAAAAAATAGTAGTAATCAAACTGTCCCCACCGAACTTGTTTACCATTTTTCTCAACAAACTCCTGCTTAATTAGATCAACTCTTGAGTTTTGATCAGGCCAACCAATAGCTTTACACTCAAAATTATTATCTGTTTGCGGAAGACTAGCGCAGGCACCAATCCCTTTCATTAATTTAAATGTCTGCATGTCTTGAGCCTGCAGCTTTGCTGTTAACGAAACCATTGAAATTGTTACCACTATTTTTAACAATATAAGTTTGATATTTTTCATTATTCAATTTTAATGGTTGGGTTATGCCTAGGTCAATTTGGACCAAGACCTAGGGCCTGTTATGTCGGTAAGTAGACGCTTATGTGACGGTCATTACTTTTGAGCGTTTGTGGTCTAAAGGTGGTCGGTTTGGGATTCCACTTTGGTGGACAAGGAGACTTGAAGAGTTTAGTGTCGTCACATGGAAACTATTAAACGCAAATGTTGTAGGGCTATACTGCTTACACCGAATGACGAAGTTCTCTTGATTCAGATTGAAAATCCAAATGGGTACTGGAAAGGCTGGATTACTCCTGGTGGCGGAATTGATGCTGGCGAAAATGAAGCTACTGCTCTCAGACGTGAGCTCTACGAAGAGTTGGGATTGGAAATTGATAGCTTAGGTGCTAAAGTCTGGACACGATTCCATAGCTTTCAGTGGAAAGAAAAAATAATAGAACAGCATGAAGATTTTTTTTTCATTCTGACAGAACGGTTTGCGCCACAACCAACTTTAAATCCGGATGACTCTGAAATGTTAATTCTAAAAGAGTTCCGGTGGTGGACTATTACAGAGATCTCTAATTCAAAAGAGGAGTTTGTGCCCAGAAATCTGGCTCAGCTTTTAAAAGATCTTAAGCTAAAGGGTCCTCCAGCGAAAGTAATTGATGTTGTCATTTAACCGCTTGCTTTCTTAAAGTTAGATTTTTAAAACGCACTGACTTCGTGAGCGGAAGAGCCCCCCACCCCGACCAAAGCCAAGTCGAGCTGATGTTCGCTGGGTCATTGCCGATAAGCTGCCATGGCTTTCGAAGCGCTTCTAAACAATTCCACATCTGAACCCAAGTTGCTGGATCTGCTCATTTCAGAAGTCCAAAGAAACTATGATCATCACCAAAACACTATTTACTTTTTTAAATTAGATTACATAGGTGAGAAAAACTCAAAAATCATATGGCAGAAAACTTTTAGTAGTCGAGACGATTTTGCTGATTTTTATTACGATACCAAGTTCATGCGTACCGCAATAATGCTTAAATTCTGCAAAGGTCGCTATGAAGTCCTATGTCTGGGATTTTTTTATTCCGATCGCTTTGAAATTTGGCCAGACAAAACACTAAACCACCGACCCATGGAACGTCAGCATAGAAATGAAGAAAACTTCCCCATGCCACCACGCGAGCTGCTTGACCGTGGTTTTGGCGAAATTGCGGAAGCGCTGGCCGGATCGAAGTCAAATATACCCGTGTGACTTATACAAATCATTGAAGATATAAGCCAATTTATTTAGTTCAGATCTATTAATGCCATACTCAATTACCTGTCTACCATAAGCACTACCTCGAAACGTTACTAACCAAGAACTGTTATTTCTCTTATAAACCGCTAGCGCCATACACTTTTTATGATCATGAAAGTCATGCGCATACAATACATCTTCTTCAAAACTAAACCATAACTGCAACACTTCTAAAGATTTAGAAAGGTTAGTCTGTTTCCGTAATTGAGATTTGATTTCCGAAAAACCGGCCACGATTTGGTAGGCGAGCATTCTAATTTCTCCTTGCATGGGGCAAGAAGATTAAGAGCACTTAATATGCCATGAATCTATAAGGACGCCTTTAAAGTCGTGCCCATGTCAGCCGGACTTTTTGAAATATGGCAGCCAGCCGACTTAAGTGCTTCAAATTTATCTTCGGCTGTTCCCTTGCCACCACTGATAATAGCTCCAGCGTGACCCATACGTTTGCCTTTGGGAGCTGTGGCACCAGCAATAAAACAAGTGACAGGTTTTTTAAATTCGCGCTTAATATATTCAGCGGCTTCTTCTTCTGCCGAACCACCAATTTCACCGATCATAATAACCGCATCCGTATCGGAATCTTTGTTAAACATTTCTAAGACATCAATAAAATTGGTGCCATTGATTGGGTCGCCACCGATGCCAACGCAAGTACTTTGCCCCAATCCGACGTTAGTTAATTGATGAACCGCTTCGTAAGTGAGTGTGCCAGAACGCGAAAGCACTCCGATTTTTCCCGGCTTATGAATGTGCCCTGGCATAATGCCAATTTTGCACTCTCCGGGAGTAATGACGCCAGGACAGTTTGGACCTATAAGTCTCGTTTTTTTTCCTTGCATAAAACGTTTTACACCGAGCATGTCGAGTACGGGAATACCCTCGGTAATGCAAACGACAAGGTCAAGGCCGGCATCTACAGCTTCCATTATAGCATCAGCGGCAAATGGTGGCGGCACATAAATCATAGTGGCGTTGGCCCCTGTTTTTTTTACTGCTTCCTCTACCGTATTATAGACGGGCAGGTCTATATGCTTAGTTCCGCCTTTACCAGGTGTTATTCCACCAACAAGTTTGGTGCCATATTTTAGGGACTGCTCAGAGTGAAAAGTACCGTGAGTACCGGTAAAGCCCTGACAAATGACTTTGGTGTTTTTGTTGATCATGATCGACATTATCTGGGTCCCCTTGCAGCCTTAACGACCTTCAATGCGGCATCAGTTAACTCATCGGCCGGCGTAATATTGAGGCCACTCTCTTGTAAAATCTTTTTACCTAATTCGACGTTAGTACCTTGCAGCCTTACGACAAGTGGAACTTTAAGCCCCAACTCCCTGGAGGCCGCAATAATTCCCTCAGCGATCACATCACACTTCATTATGCCACCAAAAATATTTACCAAAATCGCTTTAACGTTTTTATCTTGTAAAATTATTTTAAAAGCCGCAGTCACTTTTTCGCGATCAGCACCACCGCCCACGTCCAAAAAATTTGCTGGCTCTCCCCCGTGAATTTTAATAATATCCATAGTTGACATGGCCAAGCCAGCGCCATTAACTAAGCAGCCGATGTTACCGTCCAATTTAATGAACGCGAGATCAAATTTACTGGCTTCGTACTCAGCAGGATCTTCTTCACTGATATCTCGATAGGCTACAATATCTTTGTGACGAAAAAGTCCGTTGGAGTCAAAATTCATTTTGGCGTCCAGGGCAATAACACTATTATCTTTTGTTACCACTAAAGGGTTAATTTCCAGAAGTGCACAGTCGCTATTAACAAATGCCTTATAGAGATTCATCAAAACAGGGACCGCCTTGTTGACAACTTCGGCACTCATGCCAACAGCAAAAGCCATTTTACGTGCCTGCCATGCTCCAAGTCCTGTGGCAGAATCTACGGCAACTTTAATAATGGCCTCGGGTTTTGAATGGGCCACTTCCTCAATGTTCATGCCACCCTCAGAACTCACCATCATCGTCACTTTTGAAGAGGCGCGATCGATTAAGCACGCACAATAATACTCTTTTGATATCTGACAACCCTCTTCGATAAGAACTAGGTTGACTCGTTTTCCTTGGGGACCCGTCTGATGGGTTATCAAATTCATCCCAATAATTTCTGTGGCATGTTTTTTTACTTCATCGAGACTCTTTGCAAGTTTTACGCCTCCACCTTTACCGCGGCCGCCCGCATGAATTTGGGCTTTCACCACCCAAATACTGCCGCCGAGTTCTTTAGCAACAGCGAGAGCTTCGTCTGCGGTTTTTGCAATTTTACCTTTTAAGGTCGGAACATTAAATTTTCGTAAAACTTCTTTCGCCTGATACTCGTGAATATTCATTGACTAGAACTCCACCTTTTTTAGCGCGTCGACAAGTTCTTGCACAGCCTTAGTAGAATTTGCTAGACCAGCTTTTTCTTTATCCGATAATTTGACTTCAATAACTTTTTCCATTCCACCTTTACCAAGTTTACAAAGCACACCAATAAATAATCCCTTAACTCCGTACTCACCTTCCAAGTAAGCAGCACACGGAAGAATTCTTTTTTGATCTTTAATTATGGATTCAGGCATTTGCACAGCACTTGCCGCTGGTGCATAATAGGCAGAACCTGTTTTGAGTAAACCTACAATCTCGGCGCCACCTGTACGAGTGCGATCAACGAGGGCATTGATACGCTCCTCTGATAAAAGTTCTTTTAGCGGCACTCCTCCCACCGAAACATGGTTGGGCATAGGCACCATAGTATCACCGTGGCCACCCAGCACGAAAGCCTGAACATCTTTAACACTCACTTTAAGTTCTTCGGCAATAAATGATCTAAATCGCGCGCTATCGAGTACTCCGGCCATACCTATAATTCGATTTCGTGGAAAGCCAGTTACTTCTTTAGCAACATAGGCCATTGCATCGAGTGGATTACTCACCACAATGATCACGGAATTTGGTGCATGTATCTTTATTTCGGTACAGGCCGCCTTCATAATTTTTGCATTTGTCGACAGTAAATCATCGCGGCTCATGCCCGGTTTTCTAGGTATTCCGGCTGTGATTATTACGACATCGGATTCTTTACATTGAGCGTAGTCGTCGGTACCTATAACATTTGAATCAAATTGTTCGACAGGTGAAGCTTCAAACAAATCTAGTGCCTTGCCTGCTGCAGCACCCTTATTGATATCAATTAATACCACATCGCCTAGTTCTTTAGATGCGGCCCAATGCGCACATGTAGAACCAACAAAACCGGCGCCTACAACTGTTATTTTATGTCGTCCGTTTAACATGAGAATTCTCCTTACATATTTTTTATGATTTCGCGACCAAACTCAGAACACTTTAAAAGTGTTGCCCCTTCCATCTGACGATGAAAGTCGTAGGTGACGCGCTTATTTTTTATGGATTTTTCTATTCCTTGTTCGATCATTTTTGCAGCTTCAATCCAACCCATATATTCAAGCATCATCCCTCCTGATAAAATCACAGAACCTGGGTTAACCTTGTCTTGGCCTGCGTACTTGGGCGCTGTCCCATGAGTGGCCTCAAAAACCGCTAGGCCATAACCAATGTTTGCCCCCGGGGCGATACCCAATCCACCAACTTGCGCAGCCAAGGCATCAGAAATATAATCACCATTGAGATTTGGTGTTGCCACCACAGAATACTCATCCGGTCGCAATAAACATTGTTGAAACATACTATCGGCTATTCGATCTTTCACAACAATCTTACCACTCGGTGCTTTGCCATTAAACTTTTCAAAAACTTCAGCCTCGGTGATAGTAATATCACCAAACTTAGTTTTAGCGACTTCGTAGCCCCAGTCCTTAAAAGCCCCCTCGGTAAACTTCATGATGTTGCCTTTATGAACCAAAGTAACGCTAGGAAGATTTTTTTCTTTAGCAAATTCAATGGCTTTTTCGATGAGTCGTTTTGAGCCATGCTCACTCATGGGTTTAATGCCAATTGCTGAATTCTCACGTATATTTTTATTAAACTTCTTTGCGAGTGCGATCACTTCATTGGCTTCGGGTGAGCCTGCCTTCCATTCAACACCCGCATAAACATCTTCGGTATTTTCGCGAAAGATGACCATGTTAACTAAATTAGGATGAGTGACTGGCGCCGGCACTCCTGGGTACCACTTGACAGGTCTCACGCACGCATAAAGATCTAAATCTTTTCTTAGCGCCACGTTTAGTGAGCGAATTCCTCCGCCAACGGGAGTTGAAAGTGGGCCTTTGATGGCCACCGTAAATTCTTTAATCGCAGCCAGAGTTTCTTCAGGCAAAAATTGGTCATAAACTTTTATGGCCTTGTCGCCAGCAAAAATCTCACACCAGTGAATTTTTCTTTTTCCCATGTAGGCCTTTTCGACTGCGGCATCAAATACCATCTGCGAAGCCGCCCAGATATCAGCACCCGTGCCATCGCCCTCTATAAAACAAAGTATGGGGTTATCGGGGACTTGTAATTTTGAATTATTAGCGACTTTTATTTTTGCGCCTTGGGAAGGGACTTTAATCTTTGTAAAGGTGGCCATAGATTCCTCATCTTTTAGGATTTATAGATTTGGACAACAATAAAAGTTAGTGGATTATCAACGATTTGCCAAAGACAAGCTGGCGTTTGGCGGGGCGTTAGGCCCTTTGTGCCTTTACCGCATGGCCCAAGTAAGAAATCTTAAGTGACTTAGTGGTAGTGAACTCAAAATTATCCGACACAATTCGATTAAAAAGTGAGCTAAAGAAGGCTCGATTGAAAACTTTTGGCCTTATGCCTACCCATTCCTTGGCTATCAACTGCTCTTTATCCATCATGCCTTGCAGCTCCTGCGGTTTAATAAATAAGGGATAAACATGCATATTTTTTGGCGTGTTTTTTACAAACCACTCAACCCCTTTAATAACTATTAAATAGCTGAGCCAGTTTCTGTCAAAGGTGTGAAAGAAAAAATCACCCCCGGGTTTTAGCACACGACTGATCTCTTTGATAACTAAAGCCGGATCTTCTACGTGCTCCAAAAAATCTAAACAAACTACCGAATCAAATTTTTGATCGTCAAAGGGCAGCGTGTAGGCATTGCCCAATATATATTTGACCTTTTTAGTAGAATCAAATCTTCTGGCGACATTTAAACTCTCATTTGAGGCATCAAGGGCGACCACATCGAAGCCATCTTGAGCCAATTGATTGGCCATAAACCCTGCCCCACAGCCGACATCTAATATTTTTGAACCCACCATAAGTTTTGGACTAATCCAGGCATATTTTACTTTATTCTCTGCACGCAGTAGGGCCACCGGGTCATCCTTTGCGAAATACCACCTGTCACCCAAATCATTGTAAAATTCGTTATTAATTGCTTTTGATTTCATTTTTTCTAAGGAACCCCCAAAAAACAATCTGGTAAATCAGAAAAACAAGCAGCCCCAGGAGCAAGTAAAACAAAAACGAAATATGAGCCTTGGCCAATTCAAAAAATGACCAAAGGACCAAGGGATGAATGATAAAAAGTAAAGAGTGTATCCAGCCTTCAAAGGGCTCGCACAACTCTGAATGCACCCATTCATCTTTAGTCACACACAAACACGAAACCGTAGCGGGTACGAGGTAATATTGCCAGGTCATTTGTGGAAAGAGTATAATTAGCGTGAGACAAAGCAATACCGAAAGTGTATCTACGGGATGCCCCCATATCTCCCACTTTGGTAGTCCTCGACGGCGATGAAAATAAAATTCATCTACAGCCATTAATATTCCTTGCACTATGACTGGTAGAATCCAAATCACAATACCTCCATTAATGATCCATAGATGGTCAATCCAGGCCCAAAGGCCAGGCTTACAACTTGATCTCCAGGCATTGCGATTTTTAGGATTTTTTCCCAGATATGCGGCAATGTTGCCGAAGACATGTTGCCTCGCTCTTTGAGTACATCGATACTAGCGCCCACTTGCTCTAAATTTAAATCAAGCTCATGGGCGATTGTCTCAATAATTTTTGGCCCGCCCGGATGAACTGCCCAAAGTATCTTGGATTTTTTTAGCGGTATTCCATTTACAAAAGCTTTAATATTTTCTTTTATTAATTTCGGAACTTCTCTTTTTAGAGACATCGTAAACCCATTGGGTCCCAAGCCCCAAGTCATGGAATCCAAACTATTAGGAATCACTCGCTCCCCACTCCACAAAAGCTTAAACCCAATACGTGGCGGCAAAAGCTCGAGTGAATAAGAAATCGCTCCATCGCCAAAAAGACTTTGTACCACCAATTGCTCAGGATCGTGATTTTGGCTTTGAAAATGTAAGGTGCAAAGCTCTGTATGCATTAAGTCTATACGCTTAAAACCCTCAAAATTAAGAATCGAATTCGCTAACCTCACAGCTGGCAGGGCCGCGTAACAGCCCATATGGTAAAGATGAACAACTTGGCTCGGCCAAGCTCTTTTTGAAACTAATCTCTGTGCGGCACTTGGCGACTGATAGCCGGTGCAAGTGACATGAAAAATACCGTCGGGAGGATTATTTGTTTCGCGATAATTTTGTTCAAACAGCTCATTTACAATTTTAGTATAAAAAGCCATTCTCTCCTGAAGGTTTGGCTTTAAATTAGCAGTTAGTCCCTCTAAAGTTGGCTCAGAAAATAATTCTGAATTAAAATGAAACCGTTGATTGATTTGCTCCGCGCTGCAGCCATAGCGCTCCACTAGACGCAAAAAATCTCTATGAGGATCACTTAAGGCATGAGCCTTTGCGATCCAACGAAGCGCCTCGTTTTGCTTAATAGAAAAAGGTGGGTCAATGACTTTTAAATTAGAGAGGTACATGCCTGGTATCTAATAAAAGCCAATGGAATTTACAAGTCCATATCGATATTTCTAACTTCAGGTCATCTAACAAAATGGCGTTGTTTTAAAAAATTTTTGCAGAAATAGTCGACCGTGAATACAGTGTCATTGACAAATCTTCCGAGGCAAAAGGCATCGTTTTCAAAGTAAAAAACTCGCCCAAATCGCCCCGTGCAGTTCCAATGCGTCACTAGCCTTAATTCTTTTGTAGACACGTGTCAATTTTACACCATAACATATCTAACAGAGTAAATATGACGTCACCAACAATTGAACTTCAGAATGTACGTATGATTTTTGATAACCACACCTTGTTTACTAAAGTAAACATTGCTGTCGGCAAAGGTGAAACTTTGGTTCTTATTGGTCCCAGTGGGCACGGTAAAACGGTGCTTTTAAAAATCATGTGTGGACTTATTCGCCCCTCTCAGGGAGATGTGTCCGTTGAAGGACATGACTTTTTAAATATTACTGAATCTAAAAAGCAGAGGCTCCTGTGCAAGATGGGAGTTTTGTTTCAAAAAAACGCCCTATTTGACTCTCTCTGCGTCACTGACAATATTGCCTTTCCCCTACGAGAAACAACAACAAAATCAGAGGTTGAAATTCTTGAGATCTGTTCACGCTTTCTTTCTAGTGTAGGAATTCTTGACGCTAAAGATTTATTTCCGGACGAAATAAGCGGCGGCATGCAAAAGAGATTAGGCATTGCCCGAGCATTGGCGCTAGAACCTAAGATTGTTTTTTATGATGATCCCACGGCAGGACTTGATCCAATAACCAGTCGCCAAATTATTCAGCTGATATTGGAATTAAAAAAAACCTATGGATCAACGGTTGTCGCAATTACAAACGACATGAACCGCGCCTATCAAATGGCCGATAAAATAGCCATGATTATCGATGGCGAGGTAATTTTAACGGGCACCCCACAAGAAACCAAATTCCACTCAGATCCCCGCGTCCAACAATTTATTCGTGGTGAAATCAAGCGTCCTCCCATTAGAGACGCCAATGATTAAATTCAAAAACTTAACCAAAAAATTTGGCGCTCGTACAATTCTAAAAGATCTCTCATTTGACATCGCCGAGGGTGAAATTATTTTTATATTAGGAACTTCAGGTACTGGTAAGTCCGTTCTGCTAAAGAATATAGTAGGACTATTACGGCCGGATGGTGGCGAAATCTGGATTGATGGTCAAGAGGTATCAAAGCTCACCGAAGAAGAGTATTTTTCGGTCAGAAAAAAATGTGGCATGGTCTTTCAGCATGCCGCATTGTTTGATTCTCGCACGATCTTCGAAAATGTGGCTTTTGGACTACGCAAACATTATCGAATGAGCGAAGAGCACCTGCGCGAAAGAGTCTTGAAATGTCTCAGTCTTGTTCATTTAGAAGATGTCGAAGCCAAATTTCCACGTAACCTGTCTTACGGAATGCAAAAACGCGTGAGTTTAGCCCGCACAATAGCGATTGAACCAAAAATACTGTTATTTGATGAGCCCACCACCGGCCTTGACCCCATCACCACAAAATCAATAAACCAGTTGATTTTTGATTTGTCGCGTACGTTAAAAACGACATCGGTTGTCGTTAGCCATGACATGAACTGCGCGCTAGACATCGCTGACCGCATTATCGTCTTGTCTGAAGGCAATATTATAGAAATGGGGACTCCCAGTGAACTCAAAAAGAGCCAAGTGCCTTTAGTTAGGGATTTTTTAAAAGAGGCGCTGGAGCAATGAAGGCTTTGTACGATATCATCGATGACATTGGGAGATGCCTACTATTTGTTAGGCAAATATTTCACACTGCCGTTCGCCAACCATGTACTTACTCAGAAATAAACTCTCAAATTTGGTACGTAACAGTTCAAAGCTTACCAACAACTGCTCTTGCCGGATTTTTTGTGGGAGCCATCATGACCATTCAGTTTACTATGCAGATTAGTCAGTTTGGGGCCTTGGGCTACCTCGGCGGGCTTTCAACAAGTGCGACAGTGAGAGAAGTCGGTCCCCTACTCATCGCCTTTATGCTTAGCGGAAAAGTGGGTGCTTTTACCTCGGCTGAACTCGGCACAATGAAGGTTACAGAGCAGATCGATGCCATCCGCTGCTTGGGTGCAAATCCGTTTACCGAAATTATTCTTCCACGCTTTATCGGTATTATTGTTTCTAGTTTCTTTTTACTGGCAGTGGGACTCTTAATGTCTATTTTCGGTGGACTGTTATTAGGAATGTTTTTTTCAGGAATAAACCCCGAAGAATACTTAAGACACGTTCCCACTATAGTGACTCCTGCCTCACTAGCACTAGGTCTTTTTAAATGTTTAGTTTTCGCAATTGTTTTGGCTTCGGTGTGCACCTACAAGGGTTACAATACGACGGGAGGCGCTCGAGGAGTCGGGCGAGCCGTCGTTAGCACTGCGGTTGTTACGATGGTAGGGATTGTAGTTGCCGACTGGCTGACAAGTTTAATTGGGGACACCATCCTAATGCTTTTCTTAGGAGTTTAGATGATTACTGCTCTTGGCGTAAAAGTACTATTTAGTCTGGAGTTTCTTGGGGGATTTGTTGATCTCACTACCAAAACACTTGGTAACGTCATCATACCGCCATTTCGGTTCAAAGATACTTTAAGGCAAATCTATTTTGTGGCCAATCAAAGCCTATTCATCATTATTTTTTGCGTGTGTTTTGCGGCGGCCGTAACAATCATCGAAGCCTCTTATCACATGAAAATTGTAATCCAAAATGACTCAATGGTTCCGGGCTTTGCAGCCTTACTGATATTGCGAGAGCTCGGCGCCGTGGTCACTTGTCTCTTATTGACCTCGCGAGTTGGAGCCGGAATGGCGGCCGAAGTGGCTTCGATGAAAATAACAGAGCAGATTGAGGCGTACCAGATGTTGGGAATGAATCCCATACGATATCTTGTGGTTCCCCGATTTATCGCCTGTGCTATTGGCGGACTCACACTCAGTATAATCGCCAATGTTGTTTGCCTTTACAGCGCCATGCTCGTTAGCACACTAAAACTGGGACATACACCCGGCAGCTTTATGGCGGCAGTTAGCGCCTTCGTAGGTTTCAAAGATCTCGTGTTCGCTGGCATCAAGGGCCTGTCTTTTGGTGCTGTCATTCCACTTTTTAGTTGTTACTACGGATTTAAATGTACCGAAGGCGCCGAGGGTGTGGGACTGGCTACTACTAACAGCGTGGTTGCAACTTCTGTGGCTATATTGATGATTGATTTTGTCTTGTCTTATATTTTCTCCTTCTTTTATTAAATCTCTCATTGAGTTTGCCAAAAATGTGAGCACGCCTAAATGGATTTGGTGCTGTCATTCTAAAAATTAATTGCTACTATAATTTGATGAAGCCTGAAACCAAGGTTGGTTTACTTTTTATCTCAATGATCTGTTTAGTTATTGCCTTCGCTTATTTTTTGGGAGCTATAAATCCATTTGTTCATACCTACGACTTAGATTTAGCTTATAATTTTGCCGGCGGAATTGAGATAGGCTCTCCGGTCCGGGTCATGGGAATTAAAGTCGGAAAGGTAAAGTCTATTACCTTTGATCCTTATATGGAGACTGGCGGCGGTGAAGAAGTAAAGCTGCGTATTAAAATAGGAATCGAAAAAAAAGCTTGGAATACATTACGTAATGATAGCAAGTTTTTTATTAATTTAGCTGGCGTTATCGGCGAAAAATTTATAGAAATCACACCCGGCAGTAATTCAGCCCCAAAACTGAGGCCAGGCGCACTTGTTAGAGGCGAGGACCCGCCGAGGATCGATCAACTTATTTCCCAAAGTTACGGCTTAGCCGGTAAAATTCTCGACATGGTTGAAAAAAATGAGGGTTCGATTACTGATACGCTAAAAATGGCCGATAAGCTTGTCTCGAACCTCAATAGTCTCCTCACTCGGGTCGACAAAATGTCCAGTCACAAAGATACGCAAAAATTAATAGAAAACGTGATTCAGCTAACTGAAGACATGGCCTATTTTTCTAAAAACCTACGAGATCCCAAATCTGAAAAGACTTTTGAGCTTATTCAGCGGCTACTTTGGCGTTTAGAAGGTCTAGATGCCAAGGCCCTCAAGAAATTTTTTCAGGAAGATGGAATCAAGGCTAAATTGTTCTAGGAGATTTAATGAAAAGGTTTGCGATCCTTATTATTTTGTTAGCGCCTCTTGATAGTTGGTCAGCGCGCCAAAGGATGGCTAACGTCGATAGGCTTTCGTCAAAGGCAGCCCTTGATGGAACCGAGTTTCGGCAAAAACGCCGCGTGGCCATTGGCTCAAGCTTTGGGGGCGCTGCTGGCATTGCTGGCATTAATTTAGATCTTAATTTGACTGACCAAGCTGCGCTCAGCCTCTTGTTTGGAGTTGGCGACCCCTTCCAGTCCTTTGGCTTTGCGATAAAAAGATTTGTTTCGGGAACAAGTTTTCTTCCCTATTTTTCTGCCGGCTATGTTCGCTGGACTCACAAGAGAGCGGAAAGCCAAGCCATTGAAACTACCCTACCTAATATTCTCGGTAAGCGATTTCTCAATTCCGGCGAAAAAGAAAGCGGTCAATTTTCAGAGGATATTATTTATCCTGGACTGGGCCTGCAATATGTGCAGCTCTCTGGTCCTTGGGCAGGAATTTCGATGTACTTGGAACTGCAAGCTCTAGTTGATGTCGACGACTTTCAAACGGCTACTACCGGCGCTCTTGGCATCTCTTATTATTTCTAAGACATCTTATTTCTAAGACATCTTATTTCTAAGACATTTTATTTCTAATTTTCTAATTCTGTTTCTAAAATAAAAAAAACCCCGAGCTAGGCCCGGGGTTTCAATTACTATGCTACTTAAAAAACTACTTCTTACGTTTAGAAGTTTTTTTCTTGGTAGTTCTTTTTTTAGTAGCTTTTTTCTTTGTAGCTTTCTTTTTCTTCTTAGCCATCTTATCCCTCCCAGGATATAGTTTGTTGTTGACCTATCTCAATTAGTTTACTGATACCCACCGTTTCGTCAACAAAAAAAATACAATGTGCCCACTTTTTGCAAAATATAATCCCCGAGAGGTCACATGATCATATTTACGTTTATATTTTTTTTGTCCGGATTTCTATTCGAATTGCGAATTTTAGAGAATTTATTTTCAGAAAAACTCATTTCAAAACACCATTTGACAAAAATTGGCACATTTTTGCTCTTAATTCACGGTTTTCTCCTCGTCTTTGTACCTAAAAACATTTTTTTTGGCCCGATTCTCCTTATCACGAACATTATTTTTATTTTTTTGGGAGAAAAATGGCTGCGGAATATGCGAATGTCTGGTTTTCAAACTCAATTAATCGGTTTTTTAACAGTAACAGCTCTTCAAATGAAGTCCGGAAAAAATTTTTCGCAGGCATTTTTGCTAGCAACTGAGCAATTACCGACGTTTTATAGAGAGCGGTTTGTCGAAATCTACAATTCACTGATGTTTTTGGAAAATCAGCGACAGCCTAGCTCATTACCTGCATTCTTAAGAGAAATAGTTGGCGACCTCCTGCAGATTAAAAATAGACCTCATAATGCATTAAAAGGCATTCAAAACTTAAGGCAACGGCTCCTAAGAGAAGAAAAATTTAAGTTAAAGGCGCGCGTTTTAAGCCAACAAAGTCTCATTCAGACCATCTTACTTTCCATCCTCTACATAGCACTGCTTGCATATGTATTGATAAGCTACGGACTCCATAAAAATTTTCTACTCATTCTTTCTTCGCTTGTTTTGTATCTATCTGGAATTGCTTTAATCCTTTCGATTGGGAGGAAACATAAATGGTTGATATAAATCCTTTATTTAAGTTGATCTCTGAGCTCCGCATGCAAATGGAAAGTGGCCTCTCAACAAAGTCCGCTCTGGAGCTCTATTTACAAAAAAATGAAGGTGAATTTTGTGGACTCGTTCGGCAATGGTTCATCGGACTTCAGCACCAATCAGATAATTCTAGAATAATTGACAATTGTACAAGTCCGTATCGAAAAGTATTCTTTCAAATCTTGGAGTCAGGCTTTAAAGGCCAAATGATTTATGATCCGCTCTGCCAGTTAGAAGAAGAAGTTAACTATGCTTGCGAACAAGAGCTTGAGCTGGCATTGCAAAGGTTGCCTTTTAAACTCATGGTGCCAATGCTAATTCTCTTGTTTCCTGCTTATTTAATTTTACTAATTGGACCGATCATTAAACAATTGATGGAAGGATTTAATCTGTGAAACCACTCATTCTCATCCTATTTTTGATCAGCGCGCTTAGCGCCTCAGCTAATACTGACTTAAAGGGGCTCAAACTGATTGAAAAGCATGAAACTTGGTCGTTAACCTTGGCCAAATCTCTCTTTGACCTCAATAAGAGCAGAAAGAATACATTGGATCTTAAAAAATTCAATGTTCTGTGCGAAGTTGAGCTTTCTCAGAAAGTTCTACCCCTAAACTGCTACTGGCTTAATGAAAGGTTAAAATTTTTAGATTTGGTTTCAGAATCGGATTATCAATTTGCAGTTAATACCTACGATAATCAATGTCTAAACTCAGTGCCCAGCAACGTTAATGAAAAAGAACTCCCTAACTCCTACCCTCAGTCTATGAGTCCAGCTTGCATTGAAATTATCAGTGCTCAAAAAAAGAAGCTTCGTTATATTTTTTGGGGAAAGAAAACGGACAATTAAATACAGTCTTCTGAGGCGAATATGTTGGCTAATATGTATCGTCGCACTTTAATATGCCTTAGATTAGGATAAGTGGTATGTTTTAGGGATAAAAGAACACAGGTCCCTTCGGTCCCGCGAATCAAATTTACCACCTCTTCCAAAGTCTTACGTGAAGTACTTACGCCATCTACACCTTTAACTTCTTCGCCAACGATTAGGCCTACCTTCTCGGCAGGACTTCCACTTACAATTTCAGAGATTCTAAAGGATCCGTCTTCTTCAAGGCGAACTGAAATTCCGACCCCGCCCAATGCCACGCCGGCAGAGAAAACAACTGCCGAATACAATATAAAAACCCAAAGCACGAGTAATTTAAAGCTTTTATTGGAATTTTGCATGACATTCCCCCGCCTGATATCTTACAAATTAAAGCATAGAAGATGCGATTCCCCCGCGCAAGGAGTTTTCATGAAGGGTGTCAGAGATAACATTTTGGAAACTATTGGAAATACTCCCATTGTACGACTTAACCACGTTGTACCTAAGGGCAAACACAATTTTTTTGGTAAGATTGAATACTTTAACCCAGGTCAGAGTGTAAAAGATCGCGTCGCCAAATATATAATAGAGGAAGCCGAACGCCGTGGAGAGTTAAAACCTGGCGCCACAATTATCGAAGCTACGTCAGGAAACACAGGCTTAGGCCTAGCAATTGCCGCCTGCATAAAAGGATATAAAACAATTTTTGTAATGCCCGATAAAGTGAGCGAAGAAAAACGTTCGATCTTGAGAGCCTATGGCGCTAAAGTTGTCGTTACCCCTACTGCCGTAGAACCTTCAGATGCACGCAGTTATTATAGTGTCGCTAAAAAACTCGTCGAAATTACCCCCAACTGTTTTTATTCCAATCAATATCACAATCAAGACAATACATTGGCCCATTATAAATCTACGGGTCCCGAAATTTGGGAACAAATGAGTGGAAAAGTTGACGTCGTTGTTGCCGGCGGTGGAACAGGTGGAACCGTAACGGGGGTTTCAAAATTTCTAAAAGAGAAAAATAAAAACATAAAGATGGTGGTGATCGATCCTATCGGGAGCATTCTCTTTGATCTCTATTATTATAAAGAAGTCCGAACACCCGCACATTCCTATAAAGTAGAGGGAGTTGGTGAGGATTTTTTACCGACTGTTTGGGATTTTAACTATGTTGATGCTTTTTTGAGGATGGACGACAAAAGATCTTTTGTAATGTGTCGCGAGCTGGTAGCTAAAGAAGGAATTTGTGTCGGGCCCTCATCGGGAATGGCTTTGGCTGGCGCCATTGAGTATTCTGAAAAACTTGAAAAACCGTCAAATATTCTCGTCATATTACCAGATCACGGCAAAAGTTATCTCAGCAAGGCCTTTAATGATGCTTGGCTTAGAGATAATGGCTTTTTACCCTCTCCACTTACAGAAAGAACTGTCGGAAACCTTATTGCATTGCGCGCCAAAGACCATGACGTCATATCTTGTAAGGTCGATCAGACTGTTATGGACGTTGTGACCACACTTAAAAAAGTGGGCATTTCTCAGGTTCCGATTTTTTCAGACGATACCCTGGTCGGCATAATCGACGAGTCCGATCTCTTAGAGCCACTTGCTAGCGGAAAAATTAAACCTCAGGATCCCATAATACATCTTATTAAAGGTAATATAGTTTGGGTTGAATGGGATGAAACCCTACAACAATTAGCAGAACATTTTAAACAGGGCATGGTGGCACTGGTAAAAAATCAACAGGGTAAAATGCGAATTGTCACAAAAATTGATTTGCTGGAATACATGGGACAACACCTTTAGGGACCTAAAAAAAGGAGACAAATATGGATTGGCCAATTAATAAATTTGGCTTTGAGACACGTGCCATTCATGCGGGTCAAGAACCCGATCCCACGACGGGTGCAATCATGACGCCTGTTTACCTCACTTCAACATATGTTCAGTCTTCTCCGGGTAAACACAAAGGCTACGACTATAGCCGAACAAGTAATCCCACGCGAAAGGCTTACGAAGATTGTATTGCTAGCCTTGAGGGAGGTAAGTTTGGTTATGCTTTTGCTTCGGGCTGCGCAGCCACCACCACTATACTGCACTTGCTGAAGGCTGGTGATCATGTAGTTGCGGGCGACGATATGTACGGCGGAACATTTCGACTTTTTGATAAGGTACTAAAGCATAATGGCATTGAGTTTTCTTATGTCGATTTAACCGATATGAAAAACCTAAATAACGCTCTCAAAAAGAACACAAAACTTGTGTGGGTTGAAACACCGACGAATCCCATGCTTAAACTTGTCGACATAAAAAAAATATCTGATATTGCACGCAAGAATAAATCAATAACTGTGGTCGATAATACTTTTATGAGCCCTTACTTTCAAAAACCCTTAGATTTAGGTGCTGATGTCGTTATGCACTCTTCGACTAAGTTTATTAATGGCCATAGCGATATTGTGGGCGGCGTAGCGGTAACCAATACCCCCGCGCTTGCAGAACGAATTGCTTTTTTAAGTAACTCCATAGGTGGCATTGCCGCACCGTTTGATTCTTTTCTATGCTTAAGAAGTCTAAAGACCCTGGCAGTTCGTATGCGAGCCCACCAAGAAAATGCCGAGGCACTAGCAAGGTTTTTAGAAGATCATAAAAAAGTTGAGAAGGTGATTTATCCAGGCTTAAAAAGTCACCCACAACATGAACTCGCAAAAAAACAAATGTCGGGTTTTGGCGGCATGATTACTTTTTATCTTAAAGGTGATCTCGCAACGGCGCGCTCATTTTTAGAATCCGTTCGTGTTTTTTCATTGGCCGAAAGCTTAGGTGGCGTAGAGTCGTTGATCGAGCACCCCGCAATTATGACTCATGCGAGCGTGCCGGCAGAAAACCGCAAGGCACTTGGAATTAGCGATACACTCGTGCGCTTGAGTGTAGGAATTGAATCACAGGTGGATTTATTAAACGATCTGGAAACCGCACTTAAGAAGTGCTAGGACGATCATCGAGCCTCCCGACAAATCTCAAGGTTTCCCTCTTGATGAACAGTTGCTACAAGTCGCGAGATATATATTACCGCTACGCTCGTAAGCTATACTTACCATACCACTGGGTTCAACTTCAATCCACGGATAGTAAGTTCCGCCGAGGTCGTCGAAGGAATAATACTCCCAATTAGTATTCGCATTTAGTTTTCGCGCATAAATCATCTGATCTTTAATCGTGGTGTAAGCTATATGCAAACCCCCACTGGCGTCTGTAGTAATTCTTGGAAAGTAGCCCGTGTTGTTAACGCCCTCATCTCCGACCTCTTGTAGATTAGTGCGCTTCCAAGTACCGCTGGCGTTTGTCACATGAACCAACGAAAATGCGCTTTTCGCAGCCTGACCAGATGACACCTTCTGATAAACAAGATGAATGTTGCCCGCGCTATCCACGGCGACATGATGTTTCACAGATGTATTATCGATATCAACAATGTCCCAATTATTGGCGCCTTTAATGGCGACTTTTATTGCACCCGTTGGCTGACTAAAAACAGCATTGTAACTTACGACGGGATTTCCATTGGGTAACACGGCCATTGAAGTAAACCAACCCGCATTGCGAGCCCCATCCACTACTTCAAGAGTCCATTTATCGTTTTCAAGCGTTCCCACCTCAAGAGCCGCATTCTCCCAACCTTGTTCTGGAAGTTTTGTATGGGCAAAATAAACTTTTCCGTTAGCTGCAGCACTTGATGTCCACCAGCCACCGCGACCCGATCCCAAATCTTGAGTTTTCCATTTTGAATCTTTGTTCGTAGCATAGCGAAGAGTTTGTGCTTCATGGTCAGCATAAAAAATATGAGCAATTGATTTGGCGTCAAAAGCAATACTCGGAAACCAACCCGTGCCTGTGTCATCTGTCGAAGCATCGACGGAAGTCTTTTGCCAGTCAGAGCGCCCTGCTAAAACAGAATAAAAAAGTTCGCTTCGAGCACATGGCCCGTCAGAACAACCGGTATAAACTAAATGCTTATCACCATTTTTAGAAATATTGAGTTGGACCATCCTATTCCCCGAGGCCGCTCTATCAACCTTTTCAATTGTCCATTCCGGAGCAGCAAGTGCAACAGATGCCAGAACACTCGGCAAAAGTGATAAAATTAATAGTCTAGTGATCCGAGACATAAAACCTCCGTTTTTTATAGATCTAATTAATTAGATCAGGCGTCTCAGGGCTCGTAAAGGGAAAAGACCCACAACTAACCTGGACAAATATCTAGACAATATTGTTATGTAACTGAAGGTTGGAAAAGGCGAGAAGATCTCGCCCTTATAGCCTTCTATTCTTTTTAGAAAATTTAGTAAAAACTAGTTAATACCAATTCGTTTTCTGTGTAATTACCTTCTTTTGAAATTACACTAATATCGGCATGCCTAAACCAGGCACATGATGGCTTAATTGTTCCCGAAAGCCGAATAGCTGATCCTTTACTTAAGAGAACCTCAGTTCCGTTTGAAGAGAGGGCGGAGCAATTAGAAATATTATCCCCAACCGAGTCACATCGAATAAAAATCGGGTCTAGTTGTTTCATCATAATGGAAGGATTATTGTTTACGATTTGAAAATAATTTGCGCGGCGAGAAAAGTCGAAACTTTTTACTTGATAACCCCCATTTTCCCAAACGCGCAGCGGAATTATATTTTTAGTAATCTCCCAGGGCTTACACCCTGTAAATTTATTACAGCTACGAATACGATGATAGACATCAGAATAGCCAACTACCCTCGAAACTGTTGTTCCCGCTTCAAAGTATCTTAACGCTTGATCCTTCGTCATCGGAACGCCCGCACAAATGCGCGGATTGAAAGGGTCTTCGGGATCCTCGGGGCAACTATCAACATCGCGTGATGTCATTACTGCAACGGCAATGCGATCGGCCTCACCCTCTTCAGTGATATCAAAGTGATGAGCCGTTTCGTGCACCAAAAGCTCAGCCGCCTGCTCTATCTGAGTAATATTGCGACAAGCTGGAAACGATAAATAGATGTCAGCGCCAATATGTATCTTAGTAAAGGCGCACGTAGTTTGCATATCGCTTAACCAAATATGTTTGCTTTTTAAAACGTCTTCAGCCAGTTGGTCTCTGCGATCCAAAATCCATTGCTTTGTCGATTCATCAACGCGCCCTTGAAAACTACACGCCTTAAGGTGTTTGAGTTTGTATTCCGCCAATGCTCGCGCACGATAAAAAAGTGTACGCAGATCATCTCCGCCATGTCCTTCGCCGCCGTCAGCTAATCCAAGACTAGAAAACATTAACAAGCTCGTAACAATTAATAATAGATAGTTTTTCATGATTCCCCCTCATTTTTTGAAATTGGATAAAAAGAAATTCCTAACTGATAAATATCTGTTTTTTTTGAATTTGCCGACGTAAACTTACAAATCTTCCGGCGAAAATCCTTAATCATTCTTTTGATTTCAGGCAATTGAGCTTTATTAATCGCAATTGTTAACGAGGACTGATCTCGACACTCAAAGGGCACGTTTTCTAAGGCCCAAAGAGCTTTTTCTAAAACCTGTTTTTGTAACACTCGAAAGCCTGCGACGGTGAAATCATTGCCAACCGTCGTAATATTATCGCGGTTTTTGACAAGCGTTTCCTCTTTTGTCTTTCCCTGCGATTGCAAATTCTGCCATGACAAATATTTCATTCGTACTAAGCGCTCTATAGCCGCTCTCACCTCAGATACCGTAATATTTAATTTTTGCGCAATCCACTTTGGGTCAGCTCGAAATCCCAAAACAGAAGTAAGTTCAAAAATGGCGAAATGGTACCAATCTGCTATCAAAGAAAAGTGATCACTGGGAATAGTGTGGTAATTCGCGCCAAATTCTCTGCCCTGGGAGTCCGTCCAACCTAATTGCGCCTGCAATTTTCGAGAGAGCTTTTTACCCAGAGGCCTCTGCCCGCGAACAACTTTGGATAATAGTGAATGGTCCATATCTAAGGCTTTAGCAAAAGCTCTCAACGAGTATTTAGGATTCTTTCGGCAGCGTTCAATCAGTTCCGATTGTAATCGGTGCTTAAGATCGTCAGTACGCAGGTCTTGAGTCTCAATCATTTCTAACCCTCAGAAAGGAATCTTAAATAAGTATTTCTAGGAATGTCTACTCAATTGTCCACAAACTGGGGACATATCTGTCCCCAGCACTATCTTTGCCGGAATCATATCTTCGCAATATTTTTTCAAGTTTTGGTATTCGCCCGCTTAATTTATCGGCACAATCGGGCTGATTAATTTAAAACTCTAATCAAACCCACGGAATCTTTTGACTAAGTTACCCCCCCATTTTAATTAATTACCCTTAAACTTCAACAGACGAAACCAATTCTGGTGGCCAGGTAGCTCAGTCGGTAGAGCAGAGGACTGAAAATCCTTGTGTCGGCGGTTCGATTCCGTCCCTGGCCACCACTTTTTTTGGGGGAATCATTTATGATCACGGGTATTCAAGATTTTCACTATAATGTAAAAGACATAAAAAAATCCGTCCAGTTTTATACCGACGCCCTTTGCATGAAGGTCAGTTTTCAAGAGAAAGGTTGGACCTCAATGGAATGCGGCTCAGCCCACATTGGCCTGCACTCGGTAGAACATGATATCCCCAAATTTGCGCGAGATTCTCATGGAGCCTACGCCGGCGGGACCTTAACCCTAAAATCAGACAATATTTCCGAGGACCGAAAGCGACTTGAAAAACATGGCGCTAAAATATTGGGAGAAGACGACGCCGCATGGGGACACATGCTGGTTTTTGAAGACGTTGACGGAAATGTCTTAAAACTTATGAAACCAAAATACTAAATCATGATGTTAACTGGTCTCATTGCTTCAATAGTCGCGGCAGGAATTCTCGCAATACTCTTTTTGCGAGAACTTTTTAAAGTTCAAAAGTTAAACTCAGAACTGAAATACATTAATCAGTTGCGCCAAAGCGAAGCTTCTCTTTTAATTCAAAGCAAAGCCAGTCTTCAAGACGCTTTTAAGAGTCTCGCCTCTACCGCACTAGAGGGCAATAACAAACAATTTCTAGATCTCGCAAAGTCGGTCTTGGATAAAGAAAAAATGAGTTCAAGCCATGAACTTGAAAAGCGTCAGAAAGCGGTCGATGATTTGGTAAAGCCACTCAGCGAAACCCTGCAAAAGTATCAAACTCAAATTAACGAGTTAGAAAAAGAAAGGCAAAAGTCTTACCATAAAGTCGAAGGTGAGCTCGAGCGAATTGCATTAACAAACCGGGAGCTCACTCAAGCCACTTCAGCCCTAAAAGACAGTCTAAAAAAACCCCACGTGCGCGGACGCTGGGGCGAAATGCAGCTAAAAAACTGTATCGAGCTTTCTGGCATGTCAGAGTACGCCGATATCGTATTTCAAGATGTGCAAACTGATCTTGATGGCCAAAGACTCATTCCCGACATGACAGTCAAAATGCCCGGCGGCCGCTTGGTGTTGGTTGATGCCAAGACTCCCATTGATGCCTTTTTAGCCTATTTAGATGCCCCCACCGAAGAGCAGAGAAAATTAGAGTGGGTTCGCCATGGTAAGCACATCAAAGACCACATCACAAAATTAAGTCTTAAGGACTACTCGACACGATTTACAAACTCAGCTGATTTTACAGTTATGTTTTTACCAAACGAGTCTTTTTTGTATGCCGCACTTGAATCTCAACCTGACCTAATCGAATACGCGATGTCTAAAAAAATATTGGTTGCCACACCTCCTACTTTTATTGGACTTCTAAAAGTAATCAGCTTTGGTTGGAACGAAGAAAAATTAGCTCGAAACGCACAACAAATCTCTGAAGTCGGCATTGAACTTCACAAACGTGTGGCTGATTTTGTTGAGGGCTTTGTCCACCTTGGAGAATGCCTAACTAAGGCTAAAGATGAGTACGACGCCGCAAAAACACGACTTAATTCACGCGTTCTTTCTCAAACCCGAAAACTGGAAAAACTGGGCGCCAAAAGTGTCAAAGAGATTGCCATTAAAGAAGATCCTTCACTAACTGAAGGACCTTAACTACTAGCAGACGAATACTTTTTCAGCGAATAATTCCAAAATCGAATGCAACCAAAGAATAAAAGAAAACAAACCAATGGGACTTCCCAATACATCCATGATTCTTGTTTACCCAATAGAAATCGACTCGGTACGCTGGCTAGAAACGCCACTGGCAATACAGTTAAAATGAGATACCTTAGGGCCGTTGGATAAATTGAATCGGGTCTCGTGCCAAGCCTATAAAGACTATACCAAAGATAAGACACCCCTTCGGCATTTACAAATATAATAGAAAGGCTTGCAAAAAAAACTCGAACTGAATAAGACACGACCAATGAGGCCGGCGCCATTAAGCAAAACCACAAAATATTCCAAGCCGTAAGATCAATGGGCAGTTTATTAATTGCCCAAAAGAGGTAGCCCACAACTATGATCAGATTTAGAAAGTAACCGATGTCTATTTTTCGAAAACTCACCATAAAAAGTGCATTGACTGGTTTAGCAAGCAACAGATCGAGCTCGCCATTTCTCACCATGGTAGACACCCGACTGAGATTTTCAGAAAAAAACAACATATAAAAAACATCTGTAAAAAACAGTATTCCTAAAAAGACCCGAACCGAGGGTAAATCCCAATCTGCATAATGAGTTGAGTGCAAAAACAAAATCTCAAAAATACTCAGCTGTGCGACATACCAGACCACATCAGCGACAATTTTTAAGACCATGTTAAAGCGAAATTCCATTTCAGCAATGAGGCTGACCTTAAAAAATGCCAATAAAAGATTAAAATGTTTTTTCATGCGCCTGTCCCACTATATACACGGCGCCCCTGCCTCCACACTATGGCGGCCACCAACCCAGACACACAAAGTCCCAACGAAACACTTTTAAACCCCAATACTACGTCGCTAACCTGCAGCCTCCCCGTTAGGTATCCCGTAGGGACAAACACACCGCTTGAAAACGGCAGCCACAAAAGTATTTTTTTGTAAGGGTCAGGAACTAAATCCAGCGGAAAAATTTCTCCTGATAAAAGCCAAATGGAAATGTTTTTGGCAATAGTAACGGAGTGGATTTTATTAAAAAAGAATCCCAGGCTCGCAATGCAAAAACTCACAGTATGAATAAAAATCACATAGTAAAATAATAAAGAAACTGCCAAGGGCAAGCGGATTAATTGCACGGGGCTCGAAACCACTAAGCATACCGATATTGGAATTAAAAAAGAAAATACTCCCGTCAGAGACTTGTACCCCAGGTATTGACCTAAATAGTATTCATAAAACGAAATGGGTCTCAGGAGAAGGCCATTGATCTTTCCGGATTCAATCTCATCGATCATGCGAAACTCGTACATCCAGTTGGCCGAAATCCGCGAAAAAAATGAGGCCCAGAGGGCATAGACAAGATAATAGTCGCGCGTATAGCCCGCAAGAGTTAGCTGTCCCAAACTCGAAAAGATAGCATACCACATGGCCATTTCAATAAGAGAACCAATAAGCGGCTGAATCACAGCATCAACGAATAAATTTATTCTATATTCAAACTGTGAGACCACGGCCAACTTTGCCGTGCCGTACATTTTTCGCCAAAAACTCATGAATGACTTCCTCAAACCCTGACTCTTCAATTCTGATTTCTTGTATGACATTGAATTTCGCAATTCTTGAAATGACTTCTCCCGAACCCTTTGCGGGAACTGAAAGGTCGATCAGTTTTTGTCCAACACTGATCGCTCCGATTCCGCTAAACTCCATCGCCTCTTGAGTTGGCGAACCAAGCACTATCATCAGCTTTTGTTTGGTCTCAGCTCGTAGGGTAAACTCGTCAACATTGCCATCGTATACTATTTTACCTTCGCTAATTAACAGGAGCCGATCACTTAATCGTGAGATATCATCCATGTAATGGCTGGTTAATATAATCGTCGGTTTGTATCGAGCCATATATTGCTCAATAAAATTTCGAATCACGTTTTGGGCGACTATATCAAGACCTATAGTGGGTTCATCCAAAAAAAGAACTTCAGGTCGATGTAAAAGGGCGCCAATGATTTCCATTTTCATGCGCTCACCCAATGACAACCGCCTTAACTGAGTTTGCAACTGATCTGTACAACTGAAGATTTCGGCCAACTCTTCGACCCGCCGGTCAACTTCTTTCGCTTCGATGTCGTAGATTTTTCCGAGAAGGTCGTAGCTATCAACAGGGGCGATATCCCACCACAATTGGTTTTTCTGACCCAGTAAAACGCTGATCTTTTTTAAGTACTCGTTTTTTCGGTCATTGGGGTTGAACCCCAATACTTTAGATGTGCCAGTCGATGGCGAGATTAGTCCCGACAAAAGTTTAATAAGGGTGGTCTTACCCGCTCCATTAGCACCAACCAAACCAATAACCTGCCCACCCTCTATATTTAGGGTTGTGGGAGCTAAAGCAATTTTAGATTCGTACTGCCTAGAAAAAAAACCCTTAAGAGAATTTAATAAACCCTTAGGTTTTTTGTATGATTTAAAAACTCGGCTGAGATTCTCAGTCTCTATTATTAGTGGCATTGGCGAGTATTTCAGCGTGTAATGACGGCTTTTTCAAGCAACATTCGAGGTAGAAAAAACTCCCTATGAAAAATATGCCGAGAAAAAACTCTACGTATATGGCCAAAATTTGGAACAGGAGTAAGTGATCTGCGCCGCATTGCGTGACGAGCCTGGTCACCCTTTCGCCTTTTCAGGGCACCGCTTATTGGTTCTTAGCGCCTCATTTGAATTGGCATAACTCTCGACTAACCTAGCAATGTGGCATAGCGATTGAACATAAGACCTATGAGCACTCCAGTGGTCACATGATCATGAAGCTCATAAAGGAAAAATGGTGTGAAAAAAATATACCTTTCAATAGGCTTGGCAATTTCGCTCCTGGGTCAGACGACCTATGGGCAGGTGCTAACCTTTAAGAACTGGAAGGCCCTACAAATTCTGGAATCAGAGCAGGCACTAAAAAGAGCCAACATTGCGCCAAAGAAAGATAATCACACGGACCTGCTGTACCAAGCACTCTTAAAAGTAGAGCTAAGCAAGGACCTTACTATTAACGATTATTTCATTGTGTATTTGAGCCGCCATCAAGATGGTAAGGGCGCCATCATGAAAGCGGCGAAAAAAATGAGTCCTGACGAAACTGCCTCCTTATTACTGGCCTACCGAAGTAACCTGCAAGAAAAGCCTGAAGTATCACCCGTAGTTACACCGGACGCTTCACACAAGTCAGCTGTTGATTCAGCACCCTCAAGTGCCTCAGCAAAACCCTAATTGCTCTATTTGATGTAGCGCACAAACCCTAGACCTAGAGTAGAACTTTTCTATTTTCTGGAGGTTCCCTTGACAAGAAACACCGTCACACCATATTTATTGACGTCTAATCAACAAACTTGGGTTTTTATTTTTAAATCTAGGCACTTATAAACTTTAGGAGGTTCTTAATATGGCAAGCGCCAACATACATGTTCGTCCGTTACACGATCGAATTCTTGTTCGCCGCACTACGGAGGAAGAGAAAACGACTGGTGGGATTTTTATCCCGGATACTGCAAAAGAAAAACCTATGAAAGGCAAAGTTGTTGCCACGGGTAAAGGTCGAGTCACTGAAGACGGCCGCGTTGTACCGCTAGAAGTAAAATCTGGTGATACAGTTCTATTCAGTAAGTATTCTGGCACAGAGTTAAAACTTGAAGGCGCCGAATATTTGATGATTAAAGAAGATGATGTACTTGGAATTATTAATTAAATTTGAAAGGAATAAACAATGAGTAAAGAATTACGTTTTAGCGAAGACGCTCGTAATCTGATTTTGAAAGGGGTTAACACCCTTGCCAACGCTGTGAAAATCACACTTGGTCCTAAAGGTCGCAATGTTGTTATCGAAAAATCTTTTGGCGCACCACTTATCACTAAAGATGGCGTAACTGTGGCGAAAGAAATCGATCTCGAAAATAAATTCGAAAACATGGGCGCGCAGATGGTTAAAGAAGTTGCTAGCAAAACCAATGAAGATGCTGGTGACGGAACAACGACGGCTACAGTTCTTGCCCAAGCTATTTTCCGCGAAGGCTCAAAAATTGTATCTGCTGGTCACAATCCTATGACAGTAAAAAGAGGAATCGACAAAGCTGTTAAAACAGTCATCTCTGAACTTACTAAAATGGCGAAACCTGTAAAGAACAAAAAAGAAATCGCTCAAATAGGAACCATTTCTGCCAACAACGACAATGAAATTGGTGAGATGATTTCAGAAGCTATGGAAAAAGTCGGACGAGAAGGCGTTATCACTGTAGAAGAAAGCAAAACTGCAATAACAGAACTTGATGTTGTTGAAGGTATGCAATTTGACCGTGGTTATCTTTCTCCCTACTTCATCACCAATTCTGAGAGAATGGAAGCCGTTTTAGAAAACGCTAAGATTCTTATTACTGATAAAAAAATCTCTAACATGAAAGACATGCTAGGCATTTTAGAAGCTGTAGCAAAAGCTGGCTCACCTCTTCTGATTATTTCTGAAGACGTTGACGGTGAAGCTCTTGCCACTCTTGTTGTTAACAAGCTTCGTGGCACTCTTCACGTTTGTGCTGTTAAAGCCCCAGGCTTTGGCGATCGACGCAAATCAATGTTAGAAGACATTGCTACACTAACAGGTGGAACTGTAGTTAGCGAAGAAACAGGCCGAAAACTTGAACAGGCAACTGTTGAAGATCTTGGTACCGCAAAACGAATCGTTATCGACAAAGATAACACTACTGTTATTGACGGTGGCGGCAAAAAGGCTGATATCCAAGCCCGTGTTTCTCAAATTCGTAAAGAGATTGAAGCTACAACTAGTGATTACGATGTTGAAAAACTTAAAGAGCGCTTAGCTAAATTAGCTGGTGGGGTCGCAATCATTCATGTCGGAGCTCCTTCTGAAGTTGAAATGAAAGAAAAGAAAGCTCGTGTTGAAGATGCATTAAATTCGACTCGAGCAGCTGTTGAAGAGGGTATTGTTCCTGGTGGCGGTTCTGCACTATTAAGAGCTTCCCTTGAAGTCGACCTTAAAAAGTTTGATGACGAAGAAAAATGGGGAGCCAAAATCATTAAACGTGCATGCGAAGAGCCAATTCGTCAGATTGCACATAATGCAGGTCTTGATGGCGCTATCGTAGTTGACCGTGTGGTAAATTCTAAAGACGCTGCCTACGGTTTTAATGCTAACACTGAAGAGTACGTTGACCTTATTAAGGCTGGCGTAATCGACCCTGTTAAAGTAGTTCGCTGTGCACTTGAGAATGCCGCTTCTGTAGCATCTCTCATGCTGACAACTGAAACTATGATTGCCGAAGCTCCTAAAAAGGATGATGCCGGAATGTCCGGCGGCCACGGCGGTGGCGGCGGCGGCATGGGTGGAATGCCCGGCGGCATGGGAATGATGTAACCAAAAAAGACAAACTATAAGCATTAGGCATTTAGTTTAAAAGGGCTGCTGAAAAGCGGCCCTTTCTCGTATAGACCAGGTATGGTTGACTTCTTTCGCAAAAATGAACCAAAATTAAATCATGAACCCAGTTGGTTTACTTTTTTTACGACTTTCTTTTGGCGGCACGATGCTCGCAGGACATGGCCTGACAAAGTTAATGGGCTTTGCAGAAAAAGCCCCAGGGTTTCCTGACCCGCTACATATTGGCTCAAGTCTTAGCTTAGGCCTCGCTATATTTGCTGAATTTTTTTGTGCTATAGCGGTGGTTATCGGATTTCAAACTCGGTATACGATTTGGCCTTTGATCGCTACAATGGGTGTGGCATTTTTCAACATACATGCACAAGATCCCTTTATGAAAAAAGAACTAGCGCTAGTTTACCTTTTTGGCTTTGTTGCAATTCTTTTGTTAGGTCCTGGAAAATACTCTCTCGATCGTCGTTAAAACAAATATCGAAAGCCCATACTGTATGTAGTAAGGCGCTGGCTGATGTTAGTGGCTGAGTCAGGGAGACCACCCGACGTCCGATTGCTGGCACTGTCAAACTGCACTCGCAATAAAGTAGCATTGATGGCTCCATCAATATAAAGATGAGAGGTCACTAACCTTGAAACAGTAAAGACGTAGTCGGTAATCGTGTTTTTACCACCATGTCCAGAGTTTACCGGACGCTCTTTAAATCCTGGGTTTAGGAATATATTCATTTCGGCCGCAGCCAACCAATCCTTCTGTTTAGTGATGGGAAATAAACCCTTTACGCCGAAGAGAAGACCATTAAAATCTGTTGAAGTAAACCCCAAGAGGTCAGAGTGATCGACATCAAAGGTGAAATTACCAAAGCCGCCGCGCAGTTCAATTTTAGAACTAAAAAACTCCTCTTCTAATAAAAAATTGTAATTCACAGCCAGTTCATAACTGCGAAGACTAACCGAAAGTTTTTCTGGAGTTGACCCCGTTATTGGATTATTTGTCGAAAATACCGATTGGCGTATTTGTGCTCGGGTTGCCCACTCATGATTTAGCCAGATTTCGCCCATCATTCCGACGCCAGCAAAATAGGAGGAATTCATTTCTAGAGGGCCGGATGTCTGTGGGTTAATCTTTCCCGAATAATTACTAAGACCCAAATTAAATCCGACTTGACCATATTGGGGAGGCCTACGCGGAATCCATAACTCAGGATTAGCGCCGAAACTAAGTAAGCTATCAGGTGATTCAGCTAAAAGATCTTTTTCGGAGGCACCAGCACCAAAGGCATCAACAGCTGAGTAGGTGACCGGATTTAGCCCTGATATTTTAGAATTTTTTGAGATAACACCTTTTTCTTTTTCGCTAATAATGGAGCCAAAACTAATAGTGTCATCTGATTTTTGAATCTTTACAGTGCCAATAATTTCTTTTTCGGTGCTGATTAGAAAATTGAATTTGGGGTGACGGACGGCTTTGGTAATTTGTATAATAGAAACCACTTTGTCTCTATCGAGACCATCGCGCTTACCTAAATTAAGTGTCACTCTTAATCCGTCACGGCTCAATATTCGCCCATCATAAGGCACACTACCCAATAATTTTTGTACTGCCGCTTTAGCCTCGTTGATTACTCCCGCCAGCTCAAATCTTGAAAAGTTTTTTAGTTGCTCCTGCGCCAATAGTCGTCCGTCATTAGTCAAAAATAGACTCATCTGGATGCCAATTCCTTTTGGCCCCTTAGACATTCTTGCGGCAATAAAAGCGTCTACTCCTAACTCTTTACCTAGCGATTTTACTTTTTCGGGATCAGCTTCTAGCTCCCTCGGCGTCACGATGTTTCCCGCCAATGAACTCGAGATAAAGCTATAATGATGATTTTGAGAAAGCGATTCTTTGATAGTGGCTTCAACCGGCTTTGCGTAGATTCCATCAACATTATCAGAAAATGGCAAAAGCGTTATTCGTGAGATAGTAAGAGATTCATCGACTTCGCTTTTATAACTCGAGCTCTTCGCAAGGACCTGAGCTTGAGCATTGAGGTCTAGACCTATAATTAGAAATACTAAAATCGATTGAATCATCTCCTCTTAATTCTGCTATTAGCTGATGAGTTGGTCAAATTTGACATTAAGTATTCGTCTTGAAAATCCGATAATTGCGACATGAGCCGAGTCTACTTATTATTAGTAATACTCTTTTGTAATTATGGCCGGGCGCAAGTGGATTCTCCCCAGACCTTCATCGTGCCGACAGGACCTTCTCAGTCACTAGAAGAAGAGAGCTCCACATCGCGACGCTACACGGTCAGACCTTTGCAACCCAAACTAAAGGCCACCAAAGAAAAAGAACCTAAAACTCTAGACCCTATTTCAACTCAGCCGGCAACGGCAAAATCAAATTTAGAGCCCAAAGAAGAAATTATTTCAACAGAAATAAAGTCAGACCCATTGCCGTTTCGCAGACCCAGTTTTATAGAAATTCAAATTGCGCCGGGTTTAGTCTACGTGGACTCAAAAAGTAATTATTGGTATCGTAAATATCAATCTACGAGCCCGGGATTCAATGTTAATGCCTCTCTGTGGATTGCACCGAACTTTGGATTCAAGTGCGCTTTTATATCAAGCATAGGTGGTGATGTTAGCTCTGGCCCGGCTGATCTCTCAAAAACTGCTGTCTCACAGCAATGGGTTAATTACGGTATTCAGTTTAGGAATTGGAAAAGCCAGAGTGACTCAAACTCGGAGCTCGATTTTGGCGTTAAGTATTCCGAGTTTCAGTTTCAGCCCCCCCTAGATAGTGCCAATCGGGGACGCCTAAAGACTACTGGGGCCTCATTTTTTTTACAGGCGAAAATTCCTCAGTCCCGTAACCTTAAAACGTTTGTAGAGTTTGAAATCATGCCAAAAGCAACCCATAAGGAAGTTTCCACCACCGTACAGTTACGTTCGGGAGATAAAGTTGACTCTAGTCAAGTGGGTATCAAAATTGGTAACATTCATTCCTTGGCAGATGGCAACAGCATCTTTTGGAGCCTAAATTCCAGCCTAGAAAAAAACGTTTTCAAAGGTATTGCGTCGCCTATTGACCCGGCCACAAATCAATTGCTTAACGGAGTTACCGTATACAATCGCACAGTCATGTTTTTTATTGGTTACCAATGGGGTGACTGATTCTAGACCTAAAACCAGGTCTCTTTAGCTTCAAGCTCGTATTATAATTAAATCATGAGTTTAAGAATCGTCATAGCCGATGATGCCGCGTTTATTCGCGAGATTATCCAACAGGTCTGCGAAAAACAAGGTTGGCAAGTGGTGGGTGAGGCCGACAATGGAATCGAAGCTGTAGAGGTTTCGCTCCGCGAGAAACCTGATCTAGTAATTATGGATCTAATTATGCCTCACAAATCTGGAATAGACGCCACCAAAGAAATATTAGAAGCCGCTCCAGAATTGAAGATCATCGCTTGCTCTACTGTGGATGAACCTAATCTCATTATGCGCGCACTTGACGCCGGTTGTGTGAACTACATTACAAAACCGTTTGAGGCCAAACAACTAATCGACGTCATGAGTTCGGCTCATGCAAGAGCTAAAAGGAGTTAATTATGGGCGAAATATTCTTCACAATAAAAATGGGCTTTTTAACCTTTGTTATAGTAATGCTAATGCAAATTCAAATGGGAACTCAAACAATTGAGCAACATTCGTTGAACTGGATTCGCACATCATCGATGGTTGATCAGCTGCAAGAAGTCGCTGACGGAGGAATCATTGCAATGCGAAAAATGTTTTCTTTCGTGACCAAGAATATGAATGCAGATTTTTTTAAGAATTTTGACAAAGAAAATCAAGCAGGCTTTCGTCACTTAAGGGCCGGACTAGCACGCAGCGGAGCTTTTATCGAAGAAAAGGCTATGAATGCTAAAAAGAAAGTTACTGAAAAAATAGGAAAAAAGATCGACGAGCACACAGCCACACAGACTGACACTATCGAGAACGAGGCGAACGAAGACGAACAAAGTAGCGAGTGAATTACTTCGCTATTTGTTCGCCTGATCTACCTACAGCCGCTGAATATGTTAATGTTTCACCTTTACCAAGTTGCTCACACGCCAACCCAGAACCATTGTTTTGTGGGTCATTTGCTTTGCCTGTGTGCCCTCTAGTAAAAGAGTTGGCAATTTGGCTCGGGACATCGCGCTTACCCAGCTCAGTCTGTATGATGTTTGCGTGCGAAACGTTAAATCCCATAACCATTAGGACAAATAAACTTGCTTTCATATGTATTACCTCCAGACATTAATTGTCTTGTTAATTACATATTAGAGCTAATCCCGTGCCAAATAAGTAACACAAGAGCCAATATTAAAGCCTAGTATTTTCAATAACTTAGAGTGTTGCGGAGCTCTAAAGTTGTCTAACTTTTAGACGGTTGAATGCCAATTCACTTTTTTGTCTCATAGTGGGATTTCGAAAATAACTCGCCAGTTCCTACGTAGTTTTTCCATTCCATGCTAAAGAATTCTCGAAAAAAATCTAGAAAGGGCTTTCGAATTTTCAAATCAGGACGTGTTATATATTCAAATGTTTTGCAAAAAACCACATAGTCTCTGCGCTTTTCATTTTGCTTTTTGAACGCCGGAATATAACAGCAGGGAACAAATGAAGCCTCTAAGAGCCACTGATTGCCGACGGTGTCAGCGGCATCGTTAATTATTTCAAAGTAGGTTATATTCTGGGCCTTTAATAGTTGAACGGCGGTTTGATACAATTTTGCCGGGTTTACGGCGACGAGCAGTTCTTCGCCTACGAAGGCTGCAAAATGATTTGATTCAATGACCTTCGCAAATAGCTGGATGTCTTCATCCGGACTAGAAATCATAATGTTAGGCTTATAGAAGGGATAAAAGTCATTCATTTGTCGTCGCCGTCGTCGAAGCTTTTCAAATTTTGCTGCCACGAGATTTGGCGCATTCACCACTTCAAGCATGCCAATGGAATCCGCTTGATTGTCGTTAGACAAAGCAGAAATATTTGCGACGGGTAAATCAGGTAAGTTTAATTGACTGCGGGATATTTCAAAAAATGGGCGCAATTCGGGGTGAAGGGCAAAGCCGCTGACCCGATCCTCAGCTAAAGTATTACCAAAGTAATACGCAGTAAGGCCATTCAGTCGAGTGTAATCGACGCCCATAGCGTTCGGAAAAATCCCGAGAATTTTAAAACCTTCTTCTAAAGTTACTTCTTGAAACTGCATCGGCACCGTCATTGTGGTGCAATACAATACATGAATTTTAGAACTTGATTCTTCGAGGAATTTTATGCAATAGCGAATCGTATCTTTGAGATCAGAACGCACAGAGGAAAGCTGTGGATTTACAATGATCCTTGCAATTTTCGCGAGACACTGTTCTCGATCAATCATAAGGCTGATTGTCGTGGTAATTACTCCGTCGCGTTCGGCAATGACCCAGATATTATCCAAAGAGTTTACGGCCAGCAAAAGTTTTTGGTAATCCAAGAAAATGGCGTCCTCGGTGTAAGTGCTTCCCACCCGTTGATAAAGGGCCATTAAACTCCAGACATCGACTTCTTGGGCAAGACGAAAAGTTAACGCCATAGCTTGGCCTCGCGTTTAGATATTTTAACAATTAGAAACGAGAGGATGGCTACGCCTGCGGCTTGTATTAAAATGACTTGTTCTAGAGGCATCATCCCAATCACCAACCCGAAAATAAAAAAAGAAATTGGAATAGCTGGCGAAACGGCTGCATTTAAGTAGGCAAAGAATCGACCTTTTAAACCGGCCGGAATGGCACTTTCAAAATATGTGATAATTTTAACATTGGAAAGTCCCATAGAAAATCCGGCACCACAGAGAGACAAGAAGTACCAACTGCTGCTTTTCAGAAAAACTGGTAGTGCAAGAAAACCGGCAAAACTCAACAAGCACCAGAATACGGTATTCATGGGAACAGCAGAAGTTTTAAAGCGGCTAGACAAAAGGGAACCCAACAACAGACCGAGTGCCAACGCTCCTTCCATCAAGGCTAACTGTGAGGCCTCGCCCTTTAATACTCGGTTTGTGTATATCGGTATCAAGATCAGTGTGGGAACGGAGAAAAAGTTTACACTGGCAAAAACTAGTAAAATTGATTTGATAATACTATAGGCCGGAATCGATTCGAGTGATGTTTCGGGCTCTGCACTGGGAGCCGAAGGCCCTACAGCCGCTTTATTTTTTGTTGAGAATTTAAATTTTACCGATGCCGTCAAAACGGCAGATAAAGCGTAGCTTAAAGCATTTAGCAAGACCAATGCTTCAAAGCTAAGGACACTCATGGCGCCCGCACCCACAAAGGCTCCCAAAAACGAGGCGACGGTCGTTGTCGTGGTTATGAGACCAACCGCTGACTCCATATCCTCTTTGGCAACGGACTCGGACGCAGCTTTAAAAAGCGAAGGATCTATTGCCGACTGAAAAGTGGCTAACAAGAATCCTACGAAATAAATAGGAAGCAATAAATCGAAATTTGCGGAGATAAATAAGTACAAACTTAAGGTCACGATTACGGCACTAACATCGCTCCAAAAAATAATTTTTTTCGCGTTAGATTCTTCAACCAAGCGGGCAATTTTTTTTACAAATGCCAAAGCGGGTAGACTTGCCAAGACAAAAAGGATTCCCAGGTAAAGTCCCTGGGAGTCGCCGCCGCGTTTTACTATCCACCAGGCAATGGCAATTTGGTACATACGGGTGCCCATTTGGCTAAACACTTGCCCTAACCAAAGTTTACCGAACTCACGATTGCGAAGTGGCAGTATATTAGCGCTCATCAATTATTAGACTCACTTTGCCAGTACGATCATTGAGTTTCAGAGTTCCGGGTTTTAAAATATTTATCTCTAAGCCAAAATATTTATTTCGGAATAGTGAAAAATCTGTAAGGCCCGCATCAAGAAGTTCAGTGACTTGGGTGTTCGTCAATTTGTCCTTTATTCCCGATTCTATATTGATAGTTAGATTATCAATATTATTTTTAAAGCCTATTATGATTTGGATTTGGGAGGCTTCAGTAGGGGCGAGAGCTTTTACCAAATCACTATAGGATAGGTTCATCATGCCGGTGGCTATGAGATCGTCACACCTGCCAAAATACTCAAATACGCGGTCCTTTCGGCCACAGGCACATGCCGTTTCAGTAAACTTTCCCGCATCGCCAATATCATAGCGAATAACCGGGTAATTCCATTTATCAAGATTTGTGACAATGAGACGACCACCAATTATTTCGATATGATTATAATCTTCGGGAATATGGTGAAATCGTCCCTCTAAAAATTCACATTGGTAACCGATATGATTACTTTCGGTCGTGCCGATAATTGAAACAATAGATTTGGCTTTTAGTTCAGTTTTGATCCACTTTCTATCAGCACTGCACATTGGCATGCCGGCGAAAAGAACTTTCTCGATTTCAAAACTAGGATCTAAGGACTTAGCCCCTCTTAAGACATTCATTACCACGGGAGTTATCCCTTGGATCACGTTAATTTTAAAGGATCCCACAATATTTAAAAAATTCTGGGGGTCCGTCGCACCGGCAAAGCAATAAGAGGTTGCACCCAATTCAAAATTTACATGATTAAATGAAATAAAACTTCCGTAGAGATCGCCTGCCGACATGAAGTTTGCAATACGATCTTCAGAACTCAATCCACTCGCCTGGAACATTTTGACAGCGCTCTTGAGCATGGCATTCCAGTCTCTTTTATCGAAATATGAAAACTTTGCGACGCCGGTAGAGCCGCCGGATCTAGTGACATAACCGCCCTTGGGTGGTGTCGTCGCGAGAGTCTCTTTCATTGGTGGCATATTGTTTTCCCATTCCAGGCGAGATAGGACTGGGATTTTATGAAGATCCTTTAAACTTTGAATACTAATATTTTTCAAACGCTCTTGATAAAATGGCGACTTATTAGCGTGAGCGAGCATTTCGCGTAATTTTTGATCGCGAAGGGCTTCACGATACTCATCGCTGGCAACATCAAACGGGGTAAGGTCGTCCAGGGGCCCGCGGGCCACGACTAAATTTAAATATTGGGCGAGATCGTATTGGCCATCATGAGGATCATCAATTTCTCCAAGTGCCATTGAGCCTAACGGTAGAATTCTTAGGCCACCTACCATAGAAAATTCATGTACCAATGGACCCCATTCTGAAGTACCAACCGCGACCCCTACTGTTTGTAAGTAACCCCGCAGCCCCTTTATGGATTCCAAGACATCATTAATATTCGAGAAAGGTACGATGCGAAGAGTTCGATTTAGCGGAGAGGGATCCAGCTCAAGATTATTGTCAGAAAAAAAAGTGTAATTCAAATTGTTGTGACCCGAATCCACAAGCTTGCCAGCTCCTAGGCCCTCGCGGATCTCAGCGATTCCCCGCAATTTTCTAATTTCTACTGCAGAATCTCGAGACGGGGACCCGGCAGGGTATTGGACTTCCAGTTTTGCCATGGCTACTTTGAGCTCATCTAAAAGAAGGCTTGCGATTTCGGATCCTTCGACGTAGCAGGCTTGTGGTGCTGTACAGGCTTGCTGATCCCATATTATAATTTCTTTGGCAATCTCAAGAGCAATTCGCGAGATACCGAGTGCCTCGACACCTTTTTTTGTGACTAAACTGAAACTTAATTTGGGACCAAAAACAATGATTCGCGTTCTTGCTGGCGCACCGTTTCTATATCCTTGTACCGCCTGCTCTCCACCCCAAATCACGATTCCATCCATCTGATTCTTAAAAGTATCAAGTACATCTTGTTGAGACGACGAAAAATCAATGGCCGCAATTGAAGATGAGACCACTCCATCTATGTCACATTCTTTTAAAGACTCTAAAAACCAAGGAAGAAAAAACCGTTCTTCTGAAGGCATTTTAAGAATGTTAACGTTTCCCGTTATCAAACCTTCTATTAGGGAGCCGGGTCCTACTAAAAAAACATTTCCGGAGAGCACATGAAATACCGTGCCTATGGGGTAATAGCGTAACAATGTTTTATTTTCAGAATTGAATTTTTCTCCGTAAACTTTTGGAATATTCTGAGTTTCACAATCTAGTTTTTTCTTTAAAACTTCTGGGTCAAGACTCCAGACCAACTCTTGCATCCCAAGTTCCAACATCGGCAGCGAAAAACCGGTCAACTCAGGAAGTTTATCCATAGCTCGTCTTCTATAATTTGAGTTTTTATCAGCCCAAAGTTTTTGAACCCGTCCAAGGAGTGCTAACACTTTATCGTTGGGGTAAGAATTCATGCGGGAACGAGCAAGACTTGCACGTCGACATATCTCCTCAGCATCCTTTACTGAGAGTGGCTTATCTGCCACAACGACTTCACCAAATAAATATCTCAAATGACTCATACGCGCCTCACAATTTCTGAAGCTGTTAGTGCACAACCTTTGTGTTTACTCGTACCGGCTCTTCCTAGGATTTCAAAAGTGGGCGATGCGCCACCGCAATCGCAAGCTTCTGAGCGAATTCGGCCATAATCAGTAGAGAGAATAGATAACGTCGGCATCATTGCGTTAAACGGCGTGACAAATTCCATAAGGCCAGATTCCCCTTTGGGAACTTCTGTCATAGTCAATGGGTCACGAATAATAATTCGATTGAAAACGGGAATATGAAAACGATGTTGAGCACACTCAAAATAAGGGGCACAATGTTCGGCCATTCCAAAGGCATCCCGCTGTTGGTGCAACGGAATACCAAATGCTTCCTGACACATTATGCGAAAGGCCTCTCGGGTGATTTTTTTATCTTCTGCAGCCTTCCAGCCACCACCTGTCATAATCCAACTTTCAGAAGAGAATTTCAAAGGTTGATGTCCTTCCACTCTCATCCAGTTTAAAAATTCGAAAAGAAACGCCGGCATGGCAAAAATTCGAATCGGTTTTTTTTCATTCTCAAATTTTCGCAATTTTGCCATAACTTTTTCTTTATCAAAATACCAACTGCCTTGAGAGTCTTTTTTAATTGCAAAAAAAGAGTCTGCTATGGGAGCGAAGCGCATTTGATTCTTCTCGGTAAACGCGATTCCCAAATCGCCGGCGTCGTCAGGGTCATAATTAAAAATCATGTAATTGTTAGGTATATTACTGACAAAAGACAGCTGTTCGAAATACACATCGAGCATTTTTTGAACGCGATCCAAACTTTGTTGATCGAACCAAATCTGAGTTTTCTGTCCGCGTGTGCCGCTTGAAGTTAGTCTCAATACGGTGTCTGTATGTGGAAGGGTGGTCAGTAAATGGTATTTCATAGCCGTGACACTCACAGAAGGGATTCGGGCGACATCGGATTCGCATTTTATAGAGTTTGGGTCAAATCCATGTCGGTCGTATAAATGTCGAATGACGTGATTGTTTTTATAATGAAAATTGGCCATCTCCTCACAGGATTTATAAAACAAAGTATTTTTTTCGGGTGTCCAGTCTACTGGATTTTCGATGGCGCTAATTTTTTCGGAACTCTCAAATAATTTCATAGGATTGTGTTCCTCTCGTAGTCCGCTCGCACCATCGCCAGCAATTTTCTGCCGTCTACCGAGTGCATCTTTATATTGTCAAAACTCACTTTTGTGGGTGTAAGAAATTGAAAACGGAAGGCCAATTCTGTCGAGTAATGATAAGGTACAAAGCCAGCCATAAAAAAACCGTGGGACGCCAATATGTCATACAACTGACCGAGTCCCGAAAAATTCACCGGAAAATCAACAGCTACATACTCGTATTTATCTTTTAAAAGTTCTCGCCACTTCAGGATAATTTTTTCGAGCGCCTGGAATCCTGGTTTATGAAAATCAAAAACAGCAGCTTTTTGCTCTGGTTGAAGTTTTAACGAGAAATCTCCCTCTTTCATCAAGGGATGAAAGCGCGAGATTGGTACCCACGTCACACCTAAAGGGCTCAATAAAAATTCGGTGGCTTCGCCAATTTGGGTGGGCAATGAAATTTCTTTTCCGAACGGATGGGGGACACCCGGCTCTACTGCGACGAGAAGAGAATATCGATCCATATCGATCGCATCCTGACCTATTCCTAAGGTAGAAAGACGTGCCTGAGTCTCTGAAACTTGACTTCCCAGAAAGAGCGCCAAATCTCGATAGCCAAATTTAGAAACCAACCTCTGGCTAAATTCGTGGTTAGTGACAAAATCATAAATGCAGTATTGAAAGTCTCGACCCTTTTTTATTTCTTGTAGCCGACTAAAGATACGTCCAAAAAGCCCGTTTGTTTTATAACTTGGATCTACTAAGCCGAGCGCCGCTTCAAACACTGACGGTGAATCATTTAGCTGTAAGAGTCCGACATGACCAGCCAAACTGCCGTCTGACATTTCGGCAACCAATGAAATGAGTCGACCCGATTTAATCATATCAGCTATTTTTTCTGGGTAGTATACGAAATCTGAGATGTAACGATATCCGTAAACTTTATGAAAAAGTCGACTCAATTGCTTTTCCTCGCCAGGACGGAGCACTCGAATGATGGTTTCGTCCATGCTGTGTCGCTCTAATACTCCGCTCCCCTTCAGAATAGGAGTTGATGAAACTTCTGTACTTATACCGAAAGTTAACTTCTGACCCAGGCGCCCACAGTTTTCGAACTCTAAGCGAGAAAAACCTCTTCTCTTGCGAGCGGCTTCAATTTGTGGTCTTGCGGAATAAATCTCAAAATCACCCGGAAACAAAGGAATGCCTGAATTCAATAATTCAATTACAAATTCGTTATCTTTTCGGAATAGGTCGATGCGAATTTCTCCATTGGCGTTCCATTGATTACTTTTTTCAACTATCATCGCGAGAGTCGCGCCCAGCGATCCCGATATTTCTGTCAGAAGGTTCTCCGGTATTTCCTTCTCTCTTCCCCACGAGTCAATAAAAGTGATGACTGAATTGATATTCTGCTTTGCAATTTGAAGGTGTAAGCGATTGGTATTCATAGCGAGTCTACCACGCGAATTAATTTTCCAGTTCGCTCATTTCGCGGTAATTGTCCTTCTAGTAGCCACTCTACTTTGAGCGGAAGTACAGTTCCCTTTTTTACAAATTCTCGAAACGAAGGGCGCTCAAAATCGAAAATGTCTTCAAGTATCTTAGACATTGTTGAATATTCCGAAACAGGCTGCGAAGTTTCAACTCTGATAGTGAGGAGATCTCGCCCATCAAGGCGACATTTTTGCATTTGAATGCGTCCGCTGGCTCCCGGTACTCGGGAAACTACTTCTTGTACAAAATCGTAATCAACAGAGTCATATCCTATACGAAGTACGTCATCTCCGCGTCCCAGCAATTCGAAGAGAGGCGTGGTTCGGCCACAGGTGCAAGCTGTTTTAAGCCAGCGAGCGCGATCTCCCACCCGATACCGAATGATAGGAGTTAAGGTTCTAAAGTACGGGGTCGCAAGGAGCATGCCTATTTCACCTGGCACACAATGCTTTTTTTCCTCTTCGTTTACTATTTCGATGTAGACCATATCGTCGAAAGCATGAAACATTCCGTTGGAGAGGTGTGAACATTGATATCCCAGATACCAACTGTCTACCGTGCCGTACCCTGGAGCATTGATGACTTTGACACCAAATTTTTGATTCATTTCTCGACGATCTGCCTCATAAATATGCTCGCCGCCAAAAAAGATTTTATCCACATTTAATGTTCCAGGTGCAACTGTGTGAATTTCTCTCAAACAGTTTAAAACAACGCTAGTGATTCCTGTAAAGCAATTTACATTAAATACTTTGGCAACCTCTAGTATGAAATCCACCGGAGTATGATTCGAAAATGGAAAGCTCATGCAACCATAATCCATGAGCATGCGATTCATATGAATAAAGGTCATATATAAACCGCCCGCCGCCCAAAGATTTGCCACTCTGTCCTGCTCATTTAGTCCGACAGCATAAAAACCGCGGGCATTGCCTTCATTTATTAATTCCATTTCTTCAAACGAAAAAAGCGAAGTCTTTGGAGTTCCTGTTGTCCCTCCACTCTGAAAAACAGTGTACCCTGTGCCTGGCCGACTCAATAGCCGTGAGTTTTCCGGAGGCAAATTGGCTCGTAAATCTGAACTCAGCAACGGTGCAATATTTTTAAGGGGATGGATATCACTTACGTCCCATTTGACGGAATTCAATTGGTCGCGGTAAAAATCGGTTTGACTAGCTATTTCTAAAATTTTAGCAAGGTTAGTACGAATAATAATTTGCCGCCGCTCTTCTGAGAAGGCCTCATATTCATGATAGAATGGACCCGATTTACGGCTTAAGAGATTTTTCATTTAATCACCAAAGCTTGGGTCCACAAGACGATGTAATTGAAAGCCCATTGGACGATAACCTGTTGGATGTAAGGAACGCATTTTATTTACGCTTTCTAAATTTGTATCTTCAGATGTCGGCTGGGTGAAAGTGGCCAATAGATCAACAAAGTAATTGTTATAAGATATGTCGTCGGTATTTATTTTGAGTCCCAAAAATGAAAATTGATTACGTGAATTTGATTTCGTAACTAAGAAAAATTTGTCGACTTTAACACTCGTAGGCGCGTAAATTTGATCATCTACGTCGAAGGCATTGGCCCATTTGACACTTTTTTTGATTCCATTGGCCTCTGGATTGAATTTCAATTCAATCAAATATTTACCTGTTTCCACTTCAGGAAAGGACCTAATATCTGGCATCACGGCATCATTTTTGACAAGGTATAACTTAGCGTGATGTTTTTCATCTGCATGCCAAGAATCCCAACCCGTTCGAACTTCCTGAATCCACTGTGCTACAGTTATTGGTTTCTTCATTATAGGGTCAATTGCCATCCAAATTAATTTCGCACCATCCTTCATAGGCACTACTGTCGTGACGTGAAATCGCCACTCGGGTTTACTCCCATTTGACCGTAAGTCTCCCACTAAAAAAAGTTTGAATATTGATTTAGGCTCTATACGAAAATCGCGAGCCGTCAAATGGGCGGTCATGGCACGTCCAAAACAAAACCCAATGATTCCGGTGGGATCGTATTTTTCTAGAACTTCAAGTTTACTAACAGGGTTCGATAGCGTACTTTTGTAAATTGCATTCACTGTTTCCAGATCTACTGACTTAACAGCGGTTTCGCCAAAAGCGGCGTTGGATAATTTATCAAATTTAGAGAGCAGTTGGCTTTCTTTAACTTCAGGTTGGGCAAAGAGCTGCGAACCTGACAAAAAGATTGCGAAAAATACGACGGCTGCTATTGATAAAGTTTTTTGATAGTTCATGGTTTTTTCTCGTCTAACGGTCTGTAATCATTCGTATTCGAAATATGCAATTTTTGGGCAAACCTCGAATAGTGAACTTCAGTTCGTATTCGAATATAGGTACTCTTGATTGGTCCAAATAGAGGGAGGTCAGACGTAAAAACGTAAAGCCGTTGATTACGGGACAATATTTGGCACTAGACTATGAAAAATCGATTATTGGCAGGGCCGGGAAAAAGGATCGTTGTGAACAGCGACCATCACCTGTGCCTCGTCAAACTGAATGGGCATTCTCTTGATTTCAAGATCATTTTTGCCCGTACCCGGAGTAGTTTTTCCAGGGGCCGGGGTATTGCCCGTGTTGGTATTTTTCTCTAACCCCACTGTTATATTATGCGGAGGACAGCCATCGGCATTTGCCGCCACAGTTTGATTCGCTGGCTCAACATCTATAAAGTTTTTATCGTCCGCTAATCCCACCTGCGACACTAAAAGCATTCCTAATATAAGAAAAGTTCTAAACATCCTCGTCCTCCGTAATTTCTATAACTTTAACTGTGTGTTGGCCGGCGCAATTATTTCTAACAAGTTATTAAACGTCGCTGCCACCTGAACCGCCACAACTGGTCCCTCTTTACTATTAACCTTTTCAATCTCACCATTTGATTTATAACTCACATTAATCGAACCCACGCCATGGCTTTCAACTGTCGAAGGTTTACCGAATCGTTCCTCATAACCTATCTTAATGACCTTCTTGGCCTGATCCTCTATCTTAGAGATGCGTCCTTTGCCATCATAGGTTAATTTAACCGAACGTCCGAGGGTATCATTGGCTTCTGCCAAATTACCCTTAGGATCATATTTAAAATTCGTTTTAAATATCCGCTTCTTCTTTTTGTCAGCACTGAACATGGACGTTGTAACTTCATTAAGATGATTTTTATCTTTGTCGTATACAAACTTAACAACCTTGTCAGTCGTCACTTGTTGCTGCACCTGACCGTTAGGAAAGTACTCGTATAATACCTTCTGGCCATTTTTAGTGACTGATGTTGGGCGACCAAACACTTCGTGGTACTCCATATCGGTCAAATCGCCATTGTTATTGGTCGCTACCCGAGAAAGAAACTTACTACCATCACCGCGAGTTTTATACCAAAACTCGTAGGAGCTTTTGTTTGTGACCTCTTTTTCGCATGTTTTAACTACGTCAGATTTATAGTGATCCTTTTTTTCGCCAAACAATTTATAGTCGTACTTTTCAAGACAGCCTTTACGATTAGTAAAGCTGGTCACCCAGTCCTTGTCCGTATTGTAGCTAATCTTTTTTGAAGTCTTATCCGGAAAACCAATCTGCGTTAAATTGTGCAAATCGTCATACTTGTAGGAGTAAGTGTTAGTCCAGGCATTTTTGATTTCAATAAGATCTTCACCAGCAAATTTGTATTCTGCCTCAAGACCATTTGGACCAGATATTTTTTTAATCTTTTTATTCTCGTTGTAAGCAAAAGAAAGTTTGCGGCCATTGTTGTCGACGATTTCTGTCACACCACGAGCACTTTGGATAAGTTTTAGAAAGTTTCCATTTTTGTCAGCCATTTGGATTAGACGGCCTTCTTTATCGTATCTTTGCGTGGAGCCGTCTACGAGGTTTCGTTGATAAAACTCACCTTTATACTCAATGTTTTCCAAACCAGATCCAAAGGCAAAAAAAGTTGTGCCGGGCTTCATAAGTGCAAGGTTGCGAGACTCTGGCTGTTGGCCCAACTTTGGAGTGAACATAACTTCGAGTCCTCCCCCACACTCTGTCAGCTTTATGAATCCCTTGTCAGAGAAACTCAGACTGGTTTCAAAATCAGAGCACCAACCGAAACCAAACATGCCATTAAAGAGGGAGCGGCTATTATAGGTGCGTCTCACCTTCAAATCAAACCCGGTGCCAGGAACGATTAGGTCCTCCCAGGTATCGGCAAAATTGGCGTTCTTCATGTCGACGACAGCATAAGTAAACACACTGTAAAGTAGTGTAAAAATCAACAGCAAAGGCCTCATCCTAAAACCCCACAATCTATGGACTGACTATACATTTATTTTAACAATTCTTCTGATCATAATGCCACCTATAATCTGAAGAATTAGCATTACGGACAGGAAAATAATGCCTAAAAAGGTCGTAAAAAGAGGTTTAATGAAGTCTGGTTGGATAAAAAACATAACAATCATTAATACAAACGGGACTAAAGTAATAATAACCCCTTGAGTAACACCTTGGGCGGTTAGAGCATCTATTTTTTTTTCGATCTTTTGGCGCTCACGAACCGTATAGGCAATTGTTTCAAAAGTCTCAGCCAGATTGCCTCCCTGTTCGCGCAAAATGTTTACTGAGGTCACAAACATTTGGACATCGGGTTTAGGAATTCTCTCGCCTAGCTCAATGAGAGCTTCTTCAATAGTTCGACCTATGCGAATTTTACTGAGAACATAATTGAATTCTTGTCTAATTGGATTTCTTAGATTTTGCGCAACTCTTTCCATGGCGACCTGTACGGTCAGTCCCGCCTTGATACCATTTGCCATAATTGTCATTCCATCAATCATTTGATCGACAAATCTTTTGCATCTTCTTTCATATAAAACAGTCACCGTGAGTTTTGGCACGGTGGCACCCAGTAAAGAAAAAACTAGGCCCACAAAAAAACCCAATATAATATTGGGCCAACAGAGCAAAAACACCACAAATCCCAAACCAAAGCTGGTGAGTAGCATAATCGCAGTAACTCGACTCTCATTAACTTCAATGAACATCAGCTCGAGCAATCTAATGACTTCAGCTCTTTGTCCAAGACTGCGAAAATGAAACCAAGCAATCACTCGGTCGGCCCATAAAAAGGTAATCAAAAAAATGAGTGCGCTTACCGCTGGAATAACAATCCAATTACTAGAGAGAATGCTTGCCATAGTCTAACCGCCTACTTTTTTTAATGGTGGAGGGGGTGACGTAACCGTTCCGCCTTGGTCTTGCCCAGTTGGTGCACTTGACGAGAAAAGATCGGTGGCCACATCGACACCTTTAGCTTTTAGTTTTTGCAAAAAATTTGGAATGGCGCCAGTCGCCATAAAATACCCATTAACCTTTCGATTTTTGTCATATCCTGTTTCTTTAAATACGAAAATATCTTGGGCCGTGATTTTGTCATCTCCACCTTGCATGCCCACAATTTCCGTTAAATATTTTATTTTTCTGGATCCGTCGGACAGGCGTCCAATTTGTACGATAAGTCCCACCGCCCCAGCGATTTGCTGTCGGATAGCTTTTGCCGGAAGGTCCATTCCCGCCATCATACAAAGTGTTTCAATTCTTGATAATGCCTCGGTAGGATTATTAGCATGAATTGTCGTCATTGATCCATCATGGCCAGTGTTCATAGCGGTCAACATATCAAAAGCAGCCCCGTCGCGACACTCCCCTACTATTATGCGGTTAGGTGCCATACGTAAGGTATTGCGTATGAGATCCCGGATTGTAACCGCACCCTTGCCCTCCATGTTGGGAGGCTTGGTTTCAAGTCTTACAACATGCTCTTGTTTTAATTGGAGCTCGGCGGCATCTTCAACGGTAATAATTCTTTCTGTCTTTGGAATAAAACTCGAAAGCACATTCAATAGCGTAGTTTTACCTGAACCCGTACCGCCTGAGATGACAACGTTAATACCATTTTCGACACAGATTCTTAAAAAGTCCAAAATTTGTTTTGAGGCCGTTCCCCATTTTATATAATGATCAATCGTGACGGGGTCTTTAGCAAATTTTCTGATCGTGACTGTCGGTCCGTCGATAGAAAGGGGTTCAATAATCGCATGAACACGGCTGCCGTCTTTTAAACGAGCGTCGACATAAGGACTTGAGTCATTAATCTGGCGCCCCAGTGGCGAAACAATTCGATCAATAACATTTCTCAGCTGTTGGTTAGAAGTAAAGGTAGTTTGTGAAAGGCTTTTTTTACCGCTTTTTTCAATGTATATTTTGTCGCAGCCGTTAACCATAATCTCAGTTACCATGTCATCTGCCAGAAGTTCTTCTAATGGTCCCAAACCGAGTGCTTCATCCAACACTTCTTTGATAATCTTGGCGCGCTCCTCGCGAGGAAGACCTTGCTTTTGCACATCCAATATTTCTGAAATTTTCTGTTGAGTTTTTGCGCGAAGAGATTTTTCTTTTTCAACATCACCTTTGGTATCCGTGATTCCCTTTTTTAAATCCATCTGATTAAAAAGTTCACCATGAATTTGTAATTTAAGTAATGTTTTCTCGTCGAGTTTTCTTCCCGGTGGCGCCAGGGAGTTTTTTATGCCGCCAGCCGAAGTCACACTTGATGTGCTTGCCACTGCTGAACCTTGCGAGGCAAATGTACCTTTTGGCTTTTGTATGCTTACGAGACGCTGAAGTATTCCTCCAGTAAGCCGTCTGACGGTTTCATGGTAGGCTGACGACACTGGTGACTTGGGTGATGAAATTACAAAGGGTTGATAGTTTTGGATAGACATATTAACAGTCACATCATCCTGTGGAATAACACTAAAGACATTTCGACGTAGTGACTGACCAATTTTCTGAGGAGATAGTCCCATTTGGCCCGACTTGTTGACGACGATCTGAACCATGTCCGACGGAAATGCAGCTGTAGCTAATTCATTAACTAAGCGTACAGTCTGATTGACCGCTAATACCTCTGCGGTGGTAACCACACAAAGCACAGTGCATAGTTCTGCCACTGCACGCTGGAGAGCGCCAAGTTCAGAACCTAAATCTACAACTATACAATTAAATGATCTACTGAGGCTTTCAATTTGTCTGATGACTAGATCTGGTTCACAATTTAGCCTCTCGGAGGGACTCTTCACCGCACCCACAAACATTAGTCCGCTGGGATGACGAGCCACCAAGGTAGGAATTGTCTGCACATTGATTTGTCCTGAGTATGCGGCAAGTTCTGAAATAGTTTTTATCGAACGAACGCCTAGAATAATATCTTGATCAGCACCAGAATTTGCGTCGAGATCAATCAAAAGCGTCTGCGCCTTCAACTCAATCATGTAAGCTAAAGCAAAATTGGCAGCAAAAACACTTTTGCCGACACCACCTTTACCACCTAAAACGCCTATGACATAACAATTTGGATTAATTGGCACTAGAGACACACTCCCAATTTCTAATCGGAAGGTATCAGCAATGAATCAATCGGTCTAAGGTCTAGCGATCTCTTACTTTAAATCGGGCCTTTATTTGCTCTACGCCTTCACTGGCTGAGGCCTGAATCACCGGAGTTACAAACACCACAAATTGGGTTTGACTGCGACGAAAGTCCTTAGACGCGTAAAGAGAGATAAGAGGGTTCTTACTTACATCCGGAGGCAATTTATTAAAGTTCGTACCAGACGTTGCTGTGACCAAACCACCTACAGCTGCACTCTGAGAACTGCGAACCACAACCACTGTATTAACCGAATTGTTAGAGACAATCGGGCCCTTGGGAGTGTAACTAAGTAGGCTCTTTACGGCAAACTCCATTTGTAATCTGACATTGTCAGATCGAGCTCCCATAATTTTCGGTGTAACTGTAGTAATCAGTCCCGCCTCTTCAAAGTTAGTCGACTGTGTGCCCTGCGGCCCAGCCACCAGGTAAGGCACTCGAACCGTTGAACGTATATCACCTTTTTGCCCGTCCATGACCATGATGCTGGAGCTTTGAAGCACTCGCGCAAAACCATGTTGTTTTGCCCAATTCAGTTTTGGAAGTAAATTAGTGATGGTGCCCGTAATGGTACTTAGTATTCCGCCTGGTCCGCGATCTCCGCCAGACTCAAATGCTAATTTAGTACCGTCGGAAAGATCGGGCATCCACTGAAATCTAAAACTTTTCTCGTAATCTTTTTGCAGCTCTACGTAGTGGACGTTAAGCTTCACTGTCTTACTGGGCTCAGCGGCTTTAGACTCTTTGATATTTATTAGATTGATAACCTTGGCCACATTTAGTTTTAATCTCGCTCCCGCATCCGGATCAGGCCCTACAAACTGTTCTTGCACAAAGGTTTTCGCGATAATTTCTGCTCGTTGCTGTTCATTTTTGTCTGCCGCCCAGCCTTCAAGAATAAAACTTTCATTGGCCGCTTTACAGTGAATTTCAGGATTATTAACTTCGCGCTCAATAATTTCTGCCATTTTTTTCAAAGCTAAGGGACTCATCGTAACAATTGATGATGCCTGGCCCGGAAATTGTTTAAGAACGGCGTTGATTCGGTTCATATCAACGGGCAGCAGAACCTCACCATCAACGATAACTTTATTATTTACGATTTTCACACTTATGCCGTCAATACCACCTAGTAACGATGTCACCTCTTTAGCGACGCTACTTAATTTACTTTCTGTAACCTTTAGACGAATCTCTTGAATGATCTTATTTGAGGAATCAACGATATTCATAGTCGCTACACCGGTTTTGTTTGGTGTTAAAATCAAAATACCGTTATTGGGGTCCCATTTAGCCTTAGTCACTGATTTAAAGTCTCCTTTAAATTCGATTCCCGAAGGCAAATCTTTTAGCTCTTTGGTGAACAAAACGCCCACTAGGAGGTCTAGATAAATAATTTTACCCGTTCCCTTTGAGCTATCTCCGGCTTCTTGCCCTTGTACTTGGGCAAAAGAAAAACTCAGAAGCACTGCTAAGAGCCAGCCTACATACATCTTTTTATTATTACTCATCATAAAAACCGCCCCTAAAGGTTATAAATCTATGAAAGATCCTTGTTTCTTTTTCTTTGGTAAAATCGTCTGTACCGGTGGTACATAAGCAGGTACTGCAGAAGCGGGAACTCTATATCCCCCGTCAAACCCGCCACCACTAGCGCCGAGCATGTTATCCATTGAAGTTGAAGGTATCTGCGCCACACCTCTATCATTGGGATTACGAACCGTTAAAAATATGCTGCTGGGTGAGGTCGACAATAGCAGAATAATGTCCTGAGCCTCTTTAGGTGTCGCTTCAATTGTAATAGTTGAATACCTTAAGTCTCCGACATAGCTAATAATGTTTTTCTTATCGTCATCTAACATTCGCGGTATGTTGTTAAATATTGTAGATCCCGTAGCTAGTACAACCACATCTTGCATCATTGTTTTAATTTCACGACGTTGGTTGGTTCCCTTTCCGATATCTAAGGCCGCGATCAGATCGACTCGATCACCTGGGCGAATTAATTTTCCAGCTGCCCTGATGTCTTCGATAGGTATGGCCAGCGCTCTTTTACCCGGCGAAACTTGTAAACTTATGCCCGTATCAGCACCAGGACTAAGAAGTTTAGATTCTAATACTTGCTCACCTTTAGAAATCGGTGAGGCGGCAACTTGGCCAATCACAAGTTCGGGATTAGCAATGGCACCTGGCTCTACGTAGTCTTTAGGTTTTTTAATAATTTCTAAATCGGTATCGACAATTGTTTGCATCTGTTTAATGGTTTGTTTGGCCACCACAACGCTTTCTTCAACACCATACTTTTTTTGCAGTTCGCTTTCACGTTCTTGTGAGTGGCTATATAACAGAAACACCGAAAATAATGCAGCTCCCACAGAAATCCAAAGTGTTCTCGTCTCGTTTGAATTCATATCAATCTCCACCACACTGAGTATTTAAACAAATGCCATACTGCACCCTGATCCAGGCCGGGTGAACGCCTCTACCTATTCGCTGTGGGCCGGTGCTTGAGGACATTGAACTATGAAAACCCTCTTCTCTATTTTCAACGTTCAACTCCATCGGGCCTTTCGAAATACTTCTCTCAGAGGCCAAAATATATTCACCACTATCATCAGCAACTTCCGATTGAATTCCGTGGATTCTGGTACCACCCAAATAGTATTCCCCTCTGGGTCCGGTCGCACTGCTCTGATCGCGAAAATACACTAAGTTGGTGCGGTGTCTGAAAGTTTCAAACGCATATGTTCGCGCTGCAATCGAATGCAAAATTCCGGTATGGATAATACCGAAAGCTCCAACCCCATAAGCCACAAACATGACAAATATAATGAGAAGCGGAATAGCTTCAATTGTCGCCATGCCTTCTTCTGATTTTAAAATTCGTTTACTGCTCATGATCAACATCCATTATCCGGGGTAAAAAAATATTTTTCTCTGTCTATCCCAGTGCCGCCAGCAAACTCTGGCTTTTGCAATAAAAAATTAAGTCTTTGCGCCATGAAAGCCATGCATTCATCTTCGTTAGGCTCTCGCGATAAAAATGAGGAGACATTTGCTGCAAAAGGTTTTTCGCCTGTGTTGCCAAGAATAGGAATGCGAATATTCATAAGATTGGCCACTAATTTTACCCTTGAACCCAAATAAGCCTTGCCGGTGGGATTAGAGTTTCCTGGGTATACGTCGTTCCAGGCGCCACTTAGACTTTCGTCAAACCCTGGACCGCCTTTAAGTTCAAACCAGCCACCGGCTCTAAAAAGTGGTGCGAACACTTTATTTGCTAATAGTGATTGATACTTTTTTATTCCCATTTCCTTTTGTTTTTCTTTACCTAAATGGGCTGCATAAAATGAACGAGCCGAAGAAAATGTTATATATTGGACTACTTCAACAACTGATAATGTAAAAGTTAATGCGAAAAGGAGTGTCGACAGACCAAACACTGTGATTAGTGCAAAGATGAAATCAACTGTAATAAACCCAGCGGAGTGCTTTTTGTCTTTCATCATCTGACTGGCTCTCCCCGCACACTTACATGCCGCTTAGCTGCATGGGGGTGATTGATTCGAGTCTGTTCAGGTGTGCCCCAGACTCCATTTTCGATCATTCCCGCAATGTTTGAGTTCCATGGATTTATTGAGAGGTTTTCAATAAATTCCTCGCTTTCTACCCAGCGAGTAAACACTAAAAATACGGCAAGCATAACTGTCATAATTAAAACAAGTTCGACTGACATTTGCCCCTTCATAACTGACCTCTGTTGAGTGCCAAGTGGCTCATCCAGCCAAAAAACAAAGCCACTGTCATCGGAATGCGGTTAAGCTTTTCTGGTGAAATGGGATTCTTAGTTGAGATCATCTGCCACACATTTTTGAAAATACTAAAAAGTTTTCTATCAAGGGCAGCTCGAACGAGGCCTAGCAATAAAGCCCAGATCATGGCCGAAATGGTGACACTTAATACTGTTTGCCAGTTAGTTGAAATAGCAAAGGCTAACATTATTTTTAAATCTCCACCGCCCAAAATTTTAAACAAAAACAACGGCACATATAGCCCTAATACCAAAACCATAGCCAACAGGCCCAAAACTAACTGGTCTACGCCCCCGAAAAAGTAAGCATATATTCCACCCACAGCAATACCAATAATCACAAGGGTGTTATGTACTTTTCTTGTCATTACATCATCGATCACTCCCGCGAGTAAGATTAATGACGGAACAATGGCGCTACTCATTTACCAGCCTCCTGGCGGCTTCGAACTCGGTTTCTTAAAACTTTGTTTTTGGCCGAGATTTTTTGGATCATTAAAATCAGCACCCGTGGCTAACTGTTGTTCAATACGCGCGGCCAGTCTGGGTGCCGATTCCTTAAAAGTGGCGCGCGGGCCGTTGTCGCCCATAAAAGCGCCGCCTAACAAAATCACGTATAAAAATAATAAAAGTACTAATTCTAACGACATTTATTATCAATTTCCCGTTGCGCCACTAATACTGCCTTGAAGGTTGCTCATCATTCCTTCAACCATGGTCATGATTTTCCCTTTGAACATCAAAACTACGGCCACTACTGCGACCAACAAAAGTATATACTCGGTTGCACCTTGAGCGGATTCGTCTTTCCAAAGTGTGCTGATAAATTTCCTAATGTTTTTCATACATTTCCCCCTATATTAATTTTCTAACACTATTGCTTCCTACTTATCGGCGAAAGCACGCCTGCCATGAGCCAAAACTGCATGTAATAGCTTAGATTTCTTAAGTTCTGGCCACTGAAAACGGGAGAACACGTTTAGGCCTATGGTGCACCTCAAATTATAGCATTAATCTGATACGCCTGCGAAACTTACTTGAATTTTAGCTACTTCCGATTTTAAATATGTATCAATTTGAGACACTAAACATGGACACTGTAAAAAGTTTTTTCATAGTAGAGTTTAAAACCATTGCCACTGGCTATCTTATGGTCAATTCCTTGGTCCAGAAGTTTAACCCTGAGGTGATTGAGATTTTCTCTCAGGCCCCTGCAAAACTCATATTTTTATTTGAAACAACAAAAACTAAGGAAGTATTGGCGGCTTTCAAAAAAAATAAAAAAAACATTCTAGATTTTTATAATTGTATCGGTGATCACAAAAATCTCCTCAATGCATTGTATGGTCACATCAAGCCTGTACTTATTGAGTCGGTCATCGTGATAGAATCAAAAACCTTGGCCTCGTGTTTTCGTTTAGTAAAACTGGCCTGTGACAATCCAAATATAAAAATTCTTGAAATTGATTCTGGCAGGGCCATGAATGGCAGAGCAATAGCATTCCTAACAGGACCTAAAGCGGCCTGTGAAAACTTTAAAGCGCAAGCCAAACACAAAAATACTTTTTGTGAAGTGTTGAATGAAATGCCACTTGCAGTTAAGTCCCAGTGGGCGGCTCAGGGGTAGCTTCTAGTGGTGGTGTGACCACGGGGTCAACAACAGGTGCTGGGATCGGTACTACCGGCGGCACGATGGGAGCTGGACTCGTCAGAATTGGCGCTTCCACATATCCGCCTTTTTTAAACTCTTTGACCTTTCTTGTTGAGACTATTTGAGGATCGTATTTGCATTTTTGAATAGCGGCATCATACTTTTCGTACCAACTATTTAGGCCGTACTTTCGGAGCTCAGCAAGGGCAGTACGAAACGGATCCATTGCCCCTGAACGATCAAAAGCACACGCTTTTACAAAGGCACCCAGCGCGTCTTCGTATTTTTTCAGAGCTACTCCGGTGAAACCCATTTTTATCCAAGACCTTATTGATTCGCGATCAGCAATTGTTGCCTGTTTATAAAATTTGTAAGCTGAGGCCATGTCCTTTAAATCTTCTGACATCTCCCCGGCTTTAAATTGCGCCAATTCAGACCTCGGAAATTGTTTTGCCGCTGTTCTTAGGACTTTTTCATAACGATCTTTTTTTTCTTCTTCTTTATAAGTCATTCCTAAAATGACATGCGAATCAGCGAACTTGGGGTCACGAGAAACGGCCTTTTGGCAGTAAGAACGAGATTCTTTGAGATATCCATCAGAAAAATAATACTCACACAATTTATGTAGATATTCAGGCTTTTCGCCAAGCTGAGAAATGAGCTCCGTAACCAGCACCCGCGCGTCACCAAAGTTTCCTTGATCGGCATAAGCATCGAGCAAGGCCTGATAGGCAGGAATATACTTTTTGTTTGCAGCAATCGACATTTGATAAAGCTTTGTGGCGTCTTCGATTTTATCGATCGCCTTATAGGCATCGCCCAACGTTTTTAAAATAATATAGTCATTTTCTTGACGACTCAGCCATTGTTCGAGAACTCGAATCTCATTGAGATAATTTTTATCCTGACGGTAACTTGTCGTCAGCCACCCGAGAGATTCTCGATCTAAACCTTCAGCAACGGGGCTCAAGTAATCTATTACTTTCTTGTACTCTTTATTTGAAAAATAATACCCGGACAGCTTTTTTCGAGCTTTAAGGCCCTTGTCTCCCGATTCTGCTTGCTCTTGAAGTTTGCGTATCTGCTCTCGACTAAGTTCGATTTTTTGCACTCCGCTGGTCTTTTCTCTGGTCTTCTTCTTGGCAAAAGCCGGACTACTACCCCCTGCCAAGGTCGAGACAACTACAAAAAGAATCAAAGATAGCCCCTGCCGATAAACTCTAGAATTTGCTATAATTAACAGGTATGAACTTTTGGACATTCAACCATCATATCTTTCGTCGGATTAAAACTAAACAGAATTCTTTATTGGGCTCTGAAAAGGGCCAGGGAATTTTAGAATATGTTTTGCTATTGTTCTTTGTTGTCTCACTGGCTTTTGGAATGTTGTACCAATTTAATGACGCCTTTAAAAAATATGCCGCAAACTATTTTGGAAATTATCTAGCCTGTATCCTTGAATACGGCGAACTTCCAAGTTTAGGCGGCGGCCCCTCATTAGGATGCGAGGCCGAATACGAAGATTTTAGTTTAGCGAGTGGGCGCCCAGCAAAGGGATTTAAGGGCGTTGGCGAAGACAAAGGCACGGATGGAGAAGAGGGTAAAGCCGAAAAATCGGGACCAAATAGCAAGGGTGATACCGCGGCCAGTGGTGGCGGCTCCGACGCTTCACCCTTTAGTTCTCGAGGTTCCAGATCAGGAGGCCGAGGCAGAGGGGCGGGAGCTAGAGTAGGAGCTGACGCCGCTAGTGAAGGCGACGAATCTGGCGGCGACGATTCGATTATCTCGTCACGCGGAAAAGAGGGCACCTCAGCCATAATTACAGAGGTTGAACGCCGCAGAATTCCGACTGGGTTAGACGAAGTGGACGCAGAGAAATTAAAACAAAAAATCAAAATCACTAAAGAAGATGCCGGGCAAGGTCAGACCCTAATAGATAACAAAAGGCTTCCAGTTCGAGAGCCGTCAGCCGCGAAAAAAGGCAGCGAAGATGATAGCGCTATTGATTTCGGTTTAGGTGGATATTTGAGGATACTGTTTATCGCAGCAATTATTATAGCCCTATTTATACTTTTAGGGAGCCAGGGCTTACAAATCAGCAAGGAATGGGATTAGTTTAACCATGGATATTCGCGACCTGTATCAAGTCGGGGTTGAAAAGTTTGACGTGGGTCCCTCGGCGCAGAAAATTTTAAATCGCTTGATTGCCGGTGATGAAAGTTCGCAAGACATCGAGAATGCCATTGTTGACGATGCATTTTTTACAGAACAAATTATTTTGGAAGCATCGAACCTTTCAAAGTTAGGTCCCGTGAAATCTTTATCTCATGCGGTTTCGTTGATCGGCCTTCAACACTCCACTTATTTTATACTTGGCCATTCGATATCCCGTATTTTTAACCCAAAATCGGATCAAAACTTCAAAACCATAGCAGCCTCCAGCGCCAAAATTCAACGTGCCCGAGAGAGTGAAGCACTTGCCAAGTCTCTAGGCTGCCCCTTTTCGGGTACAGCCTTCGCTGCCGGCTTTGTTTTTGATATTTTTGAGGAATGGCTCAATTCGAATTCCGTCCTTAAAGAGAATTTTGCCAATTTATTTGCAAAAACCTGGTTGCACAGCATGAGGACGGCCTCATTGTCTTGGTCGTTTACCAGTAATAAAAAAAGTGAGCTTCCCCTCCAAAAACTGCTGTTTGCGACAGGGTTAATGCACGATATTGGCAAGTTACTACTCGCCTTTAGTTATCCCGAAAAGTACAAGGATATCATGATTAAGCATTCTTACCTCAAGGCCCGTTACCCTTATGACGACGCCTTTGAAGTAGAGCTTGAGCAAGAAGCCTTTAAGTACTCACACCCAGAAGCTGGAAGCCTACTTCTCTGGCAAATTGAGGTGTTAAAAGACTGGGAGGCCGCAGTCGAGTACCACCACGATTTTGGTTTTCTAGAAATCAGAGACTCCCGTCTTAATCGCATTGAAATCTGTTTAAGAATCGCGGACCAAATCGCTAGTTTGCTTGATACTACAGAGCAAATTCCTGAAGCCATTGCCCAGGAAATCATCGAGCCCCACGTTAAATATTTTCCGATCTCAGCTCGGGAAATCCAAGAACTTGTAGTAACGCTTCGAGCAAATCGCACTCTGCTGTAATAATTTCAGTTATAATCTAGATTGAAACCTTCGCGGCAATATTAAATCGCTATGATATTTATATTGAAAGTCAGAGTCGTGTTTGCCATAAACAACTCAACCAGAAGGAAAAACTTTGTCGCAGATTTACACGATCAATACAGCTCGCACCTTTAGCGAAGACGAAGCTCAGGCCCTTCTACCCATCGTCTGTCGAATTACGAAACATCATAGCGAAATTGTGAAGTCGCTGATTGAACAAATCGATACACGGCAAAAAAATCTTAGCAGTGATTCTTGGAAAACGGAGCAAGAGATTAATTTTCATATTGAGGCCTGGAAGTCCAAAATGCAAAAGTTGGGAATCCTTTCGCGCGGCCTGTGGATCGGCGACTTTCCAACCAAAGATGATGGCTATTATTGCTGGAAATACCCCGAAAAAAAGATAGGTTTTTGGCATAGCAAATCTGATGGCTACTCTAAACGCATTTCTATTAATGAATTAAAACCTACGGAAAATACACTGCCACTGTGAGAATTGCACTCGCACAAATAAATTCTCGACTAGGCGATTTCAAATATAACAAAGGCCAAATTATTTCCTATACTAAGAAGGCCCTTGAAAGACACTGCGACTTGGTGATCTTTCCAGAATTAAGCCTCTTTGGTTATCGGCCTTCAGATCTGTTAGAAAGAAAACCGATTGTATCTGATCAACTGAAATATCTAAAACAAATTGGCAAGGAAATCCCAAAAAATATTGGAATACTCTTTGGAGCAATTACAGAAAATAATGGCCCGGGCAAAGCCCTATTCAATTCGGCAGTTTTTATGGAAAAGGGCAAAAAGCCAGTCTTGTTTCACAAAGAGCTGCTGCCAACATATGATGTCTTTGATGAGTACCGTCACATTGAACATGGGCAAACTGGTAAAACAATCTTGAAGTTTAAAAGTAAAAAAATATTAATCACAATATGTGAAGATATATGGGCCTGGGAATTTAAGGGTTACAAAAATCTGTATCCCAAAAACCCGTTAATAAAAGTAAAAGAAAAAGTCGATCTAGTTGTTAATATTAGCGCCTCGCCATTTTCAATCACCAAAGAGAGCCAAAGAAAGACTGTCTGCCAGCTCACGGCCAAAAAATTTAAAGCGCCTTTGGTTTATGTTAATATGGTTGGCGCACAGGATGAACTCATTTTTGATGGTGGCAGCTTTGTGATTGATCCCAACGGAAAAATCCTCACTCAATCAGTGCAATTTAACGAAGATATTAATGTGTTTGATATGAAGACTTCTTTGGGAGGTAAACGCCCCCAAAAGTTGAGCGAAATCGAAAAGCTCAGACAGGCTCTGGTTCTCGGCATTCGAGACTTTGCACAGAAAGTTGGATTTGAGCGCCTGCATCTGGGTTTAAGCGGCGGGATAGATTCTGCAGTTGTCGCTTGCCTTTCTGCTGATGCCCTAAGACCTACTTGCGTGACCGGCATCGCGCTACCGGGACCATTTAATTTACCAGAGAGTTTCACCTGGGCCGCAAAATTAGCAAAAAATTTGGGAATTGAATTTAAGTCTGTTCCTATAACCGACATCTACAATCAAACGCTTGCGACCCTAGAAAAATCTTGGGAGCCTTTGGCTTTTTCTGTACTCCACGAAAATCTACAGGCTCGAATAAGGGCCAATGTATTAATGGCCTTTGCTAACTATAAAAATAGCTTACTTCTTACGACAGGCAACAAGAGTGAATATGCCTCGGGCTACTGTACTTTATATGGCGATATGTGTGGCGGCCTTGCGCCCATCGGAGATCTGCTTAAAGGCCAGGTATATGCATTAGCGCATCACTACAACCTAGAGCATGAGCTAATTCCCAGCGAAATAATCACCCGTCCCCCCTCAGCGGAGCTTCGACCAAACCAAAAAGATCAAGATACTTTGCCAGAGTATGAAAAATTAGATAAAGCCGTTATCAACATTGTTGAAAACAAAAAACCTGTCAGCAATGAAATCGAATCTTGGCTTTTAAATTCCCTCTTACGCAGTGAATTTAAACGTTGGCAAGCCCCGCCAATATTGAGAATCTCACAACACGCTTTTGGCCGGGGACGGTTTTTTCCGATTGCACATAATGCTAAAGTGTAAACACAAGCTGCTTGGGCTGAGGAATAATTTGGGGAAACCTAAACTCTGGCCGATTTGTTAACGCCAATAATTTTGTAAAATCTATGGTTGTCATCGCTGCCCGCTCCAAAATTTTTGAAAAAAGAATTCCACAATAGACAGCATCGGCCTCTGCGCGGTGAAAACCAGCGCTCGGAATTTTTAAATGTTGAACTAAAGTTTCTAACCGATAATTAGAAAGCCCCGGAAACACCTTTCTGGCTAAAGCCAGAGTGTCAAAAACTATTCCACGAGGAGCTGTGGTCTCAAAAGTTTTGATATCTGAAACCAAAAACTGAGTGTCGAATGGAGAGTTGTGAGCCACCATTGGGATGTCTTCACAAAACTCAGCTAAGGGGCCCAAAACCTGATCAATCGTGGGCTGACCTTTGACCATCTCGTCAAATATCCCGTTAACGCGACTGGCGCCCGGCGGGATCGACATTAAGGGATTTACCAAAGTTGAAAATCGTCGCGTCGGCTGTCCATCTTCAAAACATATAGCACCCACTTCAACAATACGATCAACGCCCGCTACTGTTCCTGTAGTCTCCAAATCAAAAGAAATAAATTTCATACGTTTAAGTTAGCCAACTTTTTGGTATAATTCAAGGTAGTGAAAAAGAGTAAACAGCCGACAGGCTTCATAAAAATAGGTCCCCAAGAAGTAGTTATCCCATTTACTGATGAAAAAAATCTGCTTCAATTGTTAGTTAAAAATGGCATTAGTATTGATCATTCCTGCGGAGGCGGAGCAAGCTGCGGCACATGTCGGGTATTAATCAAAAGCGATATCAATGGTTTGCCGGCGCGAGAAACTCTCGAGAAGGAAATGGCACTAGACCGAGGGTTTGTTGACCAGGAGCGGCTATCTTGTCAACTCTCGCTTTTTGATGGGCTCCAAATTAATATTCCCAAAAAAACAGTCCAAAAAGAACGCAAGCGCTAAAGCCTCAATTATAATCAAAGGCCATGACACTTAATTAGTTTTATGAGAAATAATTTATCTCATGACTAATCTAGAGACCTATTTAACCACCAAAGACAATGCTAGAAACACCGCCTGGGAACACGCCTTTTTAACGGAGTTTTGTAAAGGTCACGTCGAACTCTTGGTAGATACTCCCCAACCAGGGCCGGAGGGCTTTCCTTACTTGTTTGTAAAGACATCTGGTCGTGCCACTGAATCTGTTTCAAAGATAATTGATTGGCTTTCGAACCGTGGCATCGGCATGGTCGTAAATCCCCAAAAGGGTCTGCCGGACTATGTTTTTACATACGGCATGGTTTGGGGGCTTAAAGAAAAAAATACGGTATTACCAAAACTGGAGACTTTAAAATCTTCTCAATTTGAATTGCAAAAAGATAGACCATTTTCATATGGCGAGCCCAGTCTTGAGTTTTTTCCGCACTATGCCCGAAAAATATTAAGAGAATTTTTTAACCACCAAGGAATTCTGGCGCCAAGGATGTTAATGATCTCCTCTGACAATAAATCTTTCGATCTTTGTTTTTCAATTGAGTCTCTGGGTAATCCGCCGAAATCTGAACATAAGGGGATTGTGGAGGCAATTGGCTGGTTTTTTCCGTTTAATACTTCAATTGTAGTTTTAGAAGAAAAAGGCCTACCTAAATTTATTGCTCTCTAGTCCAATGCAAATTCGTCTTTGTTTGGCAATAAGTCCAATAAACATTCGCGCCAATAATCTGGTGCAGAAGCTGAGAAATCAATGGCTATCTCAAATACTCCGCGACCAATCATGCTAGTTCTCGTTATTTTGCCATCGATCTCGAGATTCATTTCTTCAATTTTTAACATGACTCTCTCGCCCACCAAACAATCTATATTTAAGTTTCCACGCAGGTTTTTAGGTACTAGATCACGCCGGGTTACTCGCAGTAAAAATCCGCGGCTCGAAGCATCCACAATGACTCCAGCTCTTGCCAGAATCGCAAACTTTTCAAGTGAAGTAAGATTGTGAAAGTGAATTGGACCTAATGTTTTTCTTATTGCTGATCTTGAATTAGTTCTCATAAAAACCTACCACCTTTATAGTTACAATAACCTATCGGCAGGCCTAGACTAAAGTTAAGCTCGAGTTGGTGTATCACTCTGAGAATCATCATAACTAGCTGCAACTGAACATGTTTCTGGCGAAGACGAAATTTCCATCATGCGCTCAAGTGGAATACGCGCTCGCTCTAAAACGTCTTTTGAGACGCGAATTTCTGGGGATAGATTTACTAACGTGTCGCGAATTTTTTCTAGCGTATTGAGTTTCATGTAGGGACATTTATTACATCCGCAGCCCTCGGCGGTCGGCGCCTGAATAAGTTCAGCTTCGGGTCGTAGCTTTTGCATTTGATGAAAAATTCCCAATTCAGTGGCCACGATGAATTTTCTTTTTGCAGTATTATTTTGAACTTCACTTAATAGTTTTGAGGTAGATCCAACGACATCAGACTGCGCTAATACCGAGTCATCACATTCGGGATGTGCCAAAATCCAAGCATCAGGATGTTTTTCACGCAGTAAAAAAAGTTCTTTGGCTGAAAATAAAACATGGACCTCACAAGCGCCTGGCCACAACTCCATGGGACGCTTTAGTTTTTTAGATAAATAATTGCCCAAATGTCGATCCGGTCCAAACAGTATCCCTCGCTCTCGTGGGATACTATTTATTATTTTTTCAGCATTAGAAGATGTACAGATGACATCTGAGATAGATTTTACTTCAACGCTACTGTTGATATAGGTAATAGCCACATGGTGCGGATGCGATTTTCGCCAATGGAGGTAATCCTTAAAAGGAGACGCGGCAACGAGTGAACAGCCAGCGTTAACATCGGGAACCAGTACTTTCTTTTCAGGAGAAAGTATTTTAATACTTTCCGCCATAAAAACTACGCCACACATAACGATAGTTTTGGCGTCACTTTTTTGTCCAAACTGGGCAATCTGGAGACTGTCTCCAACAAAGTCGGCAATATCTTGAATGTCGCCCTCTTCATAATAATGAGCGAGGACGATGGCGTTGTGTTTCTTTTTTAGATCTTGAATCTGGCTTTCAATTTTTTCCATAAAACTTTATATGTCGCCGCCCTTTAGCATTGTCACTATGGTTTTTGAAACATACTTTAAAGGTTCGAATACCCCCACACCCTCAGAAGCAGTTCCTTCAAAATCTGGCGAATTAAAACGGTTAAGGGCCGACCTCAATTCCGCCAGAGAACAGGCGTTTGGCAAGTCTCGTTTGTTATATTGAATAGCCAAAGGAATTTCTTTTAAATTATAACCTTGTTGAGTGAGGTTTTTTTCTAGGTTTGAAAGTGACTCTAAGTTTTCTTCCATACGTTCACGTTGTGAATCAGCCACAAAAACAATGCCGTCTAGCCCTTTTAAAATTAGCTTGCGGCTGGCATCATAGACCACCTGACCTGGTACAGTGTAGAGATGAAATCGGGTTTTAAAGCCTCGAATCTCACCAATACTCACTGGTAAAAAATCAAAAAACAGTGTGCGTTCTACGTCAGTTGGTAGCGTGTAAAGATTAGATTTATCTTGCCCTACCATTTTATTATAAACCCATTGCAGGTTGGTGGTTTTACCACCGAGAGAGGGACCATAGTATACAACTTTACAGTGAATTTCTTTTGCATTTTGATGAATGAATGACATTTATATTTCTATCCTATTTTCTAGGGCTCGGCCTAATGTTCTATGATCTATATATTCAATATCGCTCCCAATAGGAACCCCATGCGCAATACGAGAGATTTTAATAACCTTGTCTTTTAACTTGCGTGATAAATAAAGCACAGTCGTGTCGCCCTCAAGATCTGCATCTAAAGCCAAAATTACTTCTTGCACGCCCGGATTACCATCCTGATGGCTTTGTTCTACCTTCTCCAAAAGCTCATTGATCCTTAAATCACTAGGAGAAATACCATCAAGAGGTGAAATCGATCCCTGTAGCACGTGGTAACGTCCACGAAAAGCGCCCGAGCTTTCGACGCGGAGTATATCCATGGGCTCCTCAACCACGCACAAAAAAGAATCATCACGCTTGGGATCGCTACAGTAGTGGCAAATCTTTTCTTCCGTAAAACTATAGCAATTAGGACAGGTTTTAACTTTTTCTTCCACGCCCTTTAAAGCGTCCCGCAAACATTCTGAAAACCCTTTAGGCGCGCGTAAAATAAAATACGCGAGCCTCTGTGCCGATTTTTGCCCGACGCCAGGGAGCCGGCTTAACTCATGAACTAAACTGTCTATCGAGGGAACATTTAACATTGTTTAAAACATTCCTGGCATTTTTACGTTGCCGGTGAGCTTTTCCATTTCCGCTTGGCTAGTTGCTTTAGAAACCTTTAAAACTTCATTCACAGCCGTCAGAACTAAATCCTGCAACATTTCTTTATCGCCACCTTTAAAAACATCTTCGCTAATTTCAAGATTCAAAATTTCACTGTCGCCCTTGATTTTAACTTTAACCGCGCCACCACCAGAACTGGCTTCGTATTCACGAACTTCTAACTCTTCTTGTAGCTTTTTAAGCTTAGTTTGCAATTGGTTGGCTTGCTTTACGAACTGTTGCATGCCTCCGGGAAAGCCTTTCATGTTAACTCCTTGATCGCTTGTATTTTTGTTTTTAGTTGTTTTTGTACAGTCTGCACTAAGGGGTGATTTTCAATTTGTTGTCTAAGCACTTCAGCTTGATCTATTTGCTCTTTCTCGGCGTGAGCCTTCGGTGAAAGTTTTGAGGCCTTATCCTCGATGACCACCTCAATTCGATAGTTTTTTCCCCAAAAAGTAGTGAGGTAGTTAGCCACTTTTTTTAAAAACTCAGGTTCATTGGCTTGAGAGTGTAAAAACTCGAGCGATTGAGGAATACCAATAGTGAGCTGATCGCCCTCGACTTTCAATAAATGAGTGTTTTCAAGTTTAGCACCAATAAGGGCGTTGAGATTTTTAATCTTATGAACAAAGTCTATCCACTTTTCTTGATAATGATTTTCGTTGTGCACGTACGCCACATGTTTAAGTGGCGCTACGATGGGCGTTGGCGCTGCGAGGGACGCTGGCGCTGCGATGGACGCTGACACTGGCGTTGGCGTTGGCGCGGAAATAATTGCGGATGTCGGCGCGCCGTTTTTCATTTGCTCTAACAAGCTGGTAATGTTCTGAACGCGAGGTGCCTCTGCCATTCTCAATAAAATCATTTCGAGAACCAACTTGCCGTCTTGAGCTCTAAATAGATCACCAGCCCCTTTAAGGGCCATATCAAATAGCAGGTGAATATCTTCAGAAGACAAGTTTTGAGCCTGAGCCTTTAAAAACTCGATTTCACTCTCGGGTAAATCCACCAGCGCACTCAACTGGGGTCCGGCCATTTTAACCATTAATAGATTTCGCAACTCCTCGAGAATTTCTTGGCAAAATATTTTGGCGTCAAAGCCGCCCCTAAAAACTTTTTCAATGACTGTTAATATAGTTTTGCTATCACGAGCCACTAATCCACTAATGGTATTCATAACCAGCGCGCGATCGGTTAGGCCTAACATTTCAATAACTTTTTCATTAGTGACTTTTTTATTACAAAAATTAATGACTTGATCGAGCAAACTCTGACTGTCACGCATCGAACCTTCGCTCTGGCGAGCGATCATCCACAATGCGGCAGACTCAATCTCGACGCCTTCGGCGGTACAGATTTTTTCGAGGTGTTGTACAATTTGTTTTAAAGGAATGCGGCGAAAATCATAACGCTGACAGCGCGATAAAATCGTAGCTGGTATTTTTTGAACTTCGGTCGTTGCTAAAATAAAAATGACGTGGGCAGGTGGCTCTTCTAAGGTTTTGAGTAAGGCATTGAAGGCGCTGGTTGAAAGCATGTGAACTTCGTCGACGATATAGACTTTCCATTTACCCGACGACGGCATATAGGCAACGGTTTCTCGCAATTCGCGAATAGAATCGACACCGTTATTACTGGCCCCATCAATTTCGATGACGTCTACGCTTGTGCCAGAACCAATTTCTTCGCAGATCGAACACTTTCCACAGGGCACAAAATCCTTGACGTTCACGCAACGAATACTCTTAGCTAAAATTCTTGCAACCGATGTTTTGCCTGTTCCGCGAGGCCCCGTAAAGAGTAGGGCATGCGCTAAACGATCTGTTTTTAAGGCGTTTAACAACGTTACTGAAATATGTTCTTGGCCGACAAGTTCTAAGAAAGTTTTAGAGCGCCATTTTCTTGCAATTACCTGATATGACATTCTTCCCCTTTATTGCCGACATCTTTTAGGTTGGCCGAGCACCCCATATCACATGGGAGTTCTGGTACCGTTGCTTCCTTTCGGACCTGGCGGGGTTAGCAGGCTCGCCATTGTATGGGACCCGGCCACAAATATTGGCTAGAAATTAACAATCTTTAGCCTCTCAAGCCACATTCTTTTTGCTTGCCGCAAGGCTTCTTTTTTGACCATACTGTCAATGATAAGTCTATGGAACTTTTTAATTTTTTCAAAAGACCAAAAATGCAAGTTTCGAGCCTGGAGTTCAAAGGCCAAAAGATTGATATTTTTCGTAAACCTTACCAAAAAACCCTGCGTCTAAATGTTCATAGAAGTGGCAAGATTAGAATTTCGTGTCGTGTGAACACAGGCGAAAGTGAACTTTTACGATTTTTGTCGGAAAATGAAGCGTGGCTTAAGGGCCAGCTCGCACGCGTAGCGCAGTCGCCTCGAAAGCAGTTTGTTTCTGGTGAGGAATTTCCTTTTTTAGGTAAGAATTTTTCTTTGCAACTTTCTAATGGGATGAAAAAGCGACCAACGCTTAAATACTCTCCTCCCTATTTAAAAGCTGGGGTACCTGAAGGTTTTTCTTTGTCCGCCTGGCAAAAATTATTTCGTGCATTTTACTTGAGGCAGGCTAAAAAGTTTTTGCCGGAACGCCTAAGTCATTGGTCAGAGATAATGGGACTAGGATTTAGAGCGATTTCAATTCGTGGTCAGCGTACTCGCTGGGGTAGTTGCAGCCCCTCTGGCACTATCTCTTTGAACTGGAAGTTAATGACTTTTCCTTTGGAAATTATCGATTATGTTTTGATTCATGAGCTCGCGCATTTGAAGCACCCCAATCACTCGCGCGCATTTTGGCAATTGGTTGAGTTACATTGTTCAAATTATCGAGAGTGCCGCATGTCTTTACGGCACCAACAAAATATTTGCGAATTTTTGGACTGAGCTGGTACCCCCAACTTGCAGACCCTTACAACACGGGTGTCAACGGCGCCTGTCCACGAGCTTTACACAGTGACGGAAAATGCCGTCACTCGCCCCCCAAACACCCCTAAAACCCGGTTAATACCCTTGTCAATTCAGACATTTACGATTGGCGACATGGCCTGCCCCTTGCACTCCTATGGTTGAGATTAAATTTTTCATGAGGAAACTGTTATGAAAATTATGGATTTAAAGAAAAACTTAGTTATGGGACTTGTACTCGGCATCATATTGTCGGGCTGCCAAGGTAGCCGAAACAATAGCAACGGAACACCAGCGTCACCTCGCACACCGTACCCACCTGGCCATAATGGAAATAATGGCAATAACGGCCTTAATCAAAATGATCCCAATAATCTAAATAATCTCAATAAAAAAGGCGACGACATTGTTTTTTCGAAAGATAAAGCCACACAAGTGTCTTACGACCCCACAAACTACACTCACGTGGTGAACCCTAACGTAGTTGTAGTTAAAACGGGATATGGCCGCTCAGAACTTTTAGATTATACAGACGCCGGCGATGACAATATTATGGATGCCCTCAAAATTAAATTGGGTACTCGCAGAACTTCTGTCGATGAAAAAAGTAAATTTGATGAGAAAATGAAGAAAGACCTTGATATAAATAACTGGACAGCCGACGACGACAAAGTACGCCATAATTCTGCAGTTCAAGGCGGAAACGAAAAACTCGCTCGCGGAATTTCTAAGGCAAGTCTAGTAAAAAGTCAGCATGAACAAAAATACACTCTTCAGGTGTCTGTGGCCGAAATCGGCCAATTGATATACTCATTAGATGTTAGCGATCTTGTCGAACAAAAGAAATCCATTAAAAATGAAAAGATGGAAATCGATAGTAGTGCCTCAGAGGATTCGGAAGCTTTGTCGGCCTTCCTAACCTGTGTCTCTAAATCCTCACGCGACAAATGTTCGACGGCCATTGTGCAGTTGAGAAAAAATAACGACGAATCTCAAGCTTATATTGTATTAAGAAATTCTCCAGCCAACCTTTACTTAGGCGAGTACACATCTAAATTAATGTTAAGACCCCAGGGCGATGTTATTATTGACCGATGGGTTCAGTTTTTTGCTCAAGTTATGGATTATCGTTACATTGTAGGATCGACTGAAGGAATGAACAATATTGCTGAATTAAAAACATTTGCAGTTGTCGATGGCCGAGCCGGATTCCAGCTCGATATTAACCGCTTGGGTTATTCTCCATTTACAGTCGGCGGCGAACTTGAAGTTACTAAACGAGGCGCTGCGGTGAGCGTAAATACTAAATTAGAAAAAAACAGCGAAGAAGACGGTTACGACGACATTATCAATGAAACTATAAAATCTGCCATATTAGTCCACAACAATGGTCGAGGTATGTTGCAGATTAGCCTCCAGCTGCATGGCTTTAGTGACGGATTACCAGGCGATAATGGCAGCATAATTATGAACGACAAAGCCACTAAGAGTTTGTTACGACAAAATCAACCCTATAATCGAGGCAATCAGGCATTTGGTAGCAAGAGTTTGAGATTGCAGGAAGAATCGAATCGTGCGCTACGCATAACGATTGTTCCTAACAGAAATTTTGGGGTAGACGAGTCCCTTCTTTAAAAAATATGTAACGACTCATCGCAAGGTTCTTACTTAAAGTTTTTGACGGATCAAAAATTTTTGTGGGAACATTTTTTTCTATGCAAACCATGGATACGGTAAAACAAACAGTGACCTTGAGTCTTCCCCACGGAAATGTGAATGAAGCGACTCACCCCATACTCATCAACTACCTAGACTATCGAAAGTATTTAAAAGACTACTACGATTTTCGTGTAAAAACGGATGAAGGCAGACGTCCTTATTCGTACGCTGTATTTTCGGCGGCAGCTGATATTAAATCGCCAAATTATTTAAAACTCATCGTTGAAGGCAAGCGCAATCTCTCTGTAGATATGGCGCAAAAATTTGCCAAAGCGTTACAGTTTAATAAGATCGACTCTGAAGAGTTTGTCTTATTAGTCATGTACAATCAATCCAGCGATGCCGTGACGAGGAACAAGAATTTCATTGAGCTAAACACAATGCGGGTTCAAAAAAAGATCCAGCGTGGAGAACTCAATGCAAAAACTTGGGAGAAAATGCCCACCTGGCTGGTCTGGACTCTGTACAGCATGGTGGATCAAGCTAATGTTAATTTTGACCCACTCGAATTGACTCAAGCATTGGGCAATCGCGCCGCACCTGAGGAAATTCAAGAATCACTTCGCCAGCTTTTTGATTCAGGAATTTTAAAGCGCGATGAGATTTCAGGCGAAATTAAAAAGAGCCGCGAGCTGATGGATTCGGCGCAGAATGTGCCTATTGAGTTAATTCGAAAACTTCAAACAGATTTGATTTATTTGGGGTTAGAATCACTTTATAAAGACAATCCGGTCGATCGCGAAATTGGCGCGGCCACATTAGCTCTGACAGAAGAAGAGTTTAATCAGATTAAATTTGAAATTCGTCAGTTAAAAAAACGCATCAGTAAGGATGTTCAAGCAAAACGCATGAATTCCAAAGGTGAGCGAATTTATCAGCTGAATCTTCAGTTTTTTCCGGTGACCGAGAAGATTGAAACTAAGACCACCAACAATTAGATAAAATCTAAGTCTCAGCGATGAGTTGGAGCTAAAAAAGCCATATTAAAGGCCCTTCTGACTCCTAGGGGAGGGGTCTCATCGCCAAGACCTTGCAGCAAACGTACAGAATCAGCATACGTACGACAGAGATTACTAGAGCAAGAGCGGCGCCAAAACCAACTCTATTATATTCCATTTCATCTATTTTATACGCCCAATAGAGCGCAAATTGGGCACTCAAAAAAGACAAAAGACAGTCAAGGCTCCTGGATGTTGCAGCGACTCTTCATTTCTATAGTAAACGCATCGTAGTAAATATTTATGCTCTTTTTCGATGGGCCTACAAATTTTAACTCAATTACACATTTGTGATTTTTCTCTTTAGCTTCAAAGTACGTGAGTTGCTGTACTGAGTATCCTGCGGCAACCAAAGTATTAACTGACTGTGGTGCCTGTATGAGTTTCAACCGCCCCATTGGACCGCCTGTCAGTATATAATCGAGCTCATCAAGGAATTTCTCGTCGTCGGGCGTGAGGGTATTGAATACCCTTTCAGGCTCTACTGATTCCTGGGCGACAGCACATAAACTCAAAAATACGAAGCCCGTTAAGGCCAATAGGGATATAGATTTAGTCATAGCATTTACTCCTTCAATACCTATGCCAATATTCTCATGGACATCCCGCTTTAACCAGATTTAAACTTGGTTTAATTAAACGGACTTGGAGAACCCATGAAACACTGTTTGGCATTACTCAGTCTGTTGTTTTCTAATGGACCAGCTCAGGCCAAACGCACCTTTGAAGAAAAAAAGTTTTTATTGCAATCAACTACAGTGGTTTCGAGCCTAATTTACTCCGGAAAAGTTATTGCTGAAGCTACTTTGGCCAGCGGCACAGACTGCGTAGTTGGGACAAATTCGGTTGAAAATCACGAAAATCCCCCTCGCTATGAAACTACACTTAAAATCAATGGCCAAATTTGCAGTATTTATTTTTACGAACATATAATTGGGGATACCGAACAGGGCGCGGGGAAGGCAGAAGTTCTTCTCACGACGGGGCTAAATGTAAGACCAAGGGCCCCGACTACTGTTTCGACAACTGGCGATTTTCGATTCCTTGACAACCGAATTGTTAGATTTAGAGGAAATGGAATTTATAAAGACGGTTCAAAAGTAGCCACTGTTTCTAAAACTGTGAGTGAAATAATATTTTTTGAAGGTAGTCCACGAAAAGTGAGTGATCTCAAATTCACTGCTAGCGTTAACGTCGGTGATGATTATGCCGAGGTTGTACTTAAAAGCCATAAAAACCCTGACGGAAAAACTGAGACCCACGCTAAAATCGATGACATCGTCATCCCACAAAGTGATTTAGAAACCATGTTTCCAAATACGTATAAAAAACCATTTAAACTAGGAGAAAAAAATGAGAACCGTTTTTATGATTTCACTTTTAATGAGTAGCGTTGGTTTTGCTGAAGGAGACTTTACAGCAAAAAAACAGGAAGTATTAACTAGAATTGACGAAAAACTAGTAAAAATGCAGGAACACAAGACCTGTGTGGCGGCCGCACAAAAGCAAGAAGACATGCAAAAATGCCATGGCATGATGCGTGAGGCTCACATGGAAAAACGCATGGAACACATGGAAAAGAAAAAAGGTCGTCTGGAAGAGCGGATTAAAAAGATGGAAGAAAAAACACCATCAGAAGCTCCGAAGCAGTAATAGGGAACGATGCGGGTTTGAAAATAGGAATCCGTACGCACTATAAAAAAAAGGCTCCCTACGGAGCCTTTTTTAATTAAGTTTTCACGATTAAATTAAATCGGTAATATCGACACGAATTTTAACACAGGTTTTAACAAACATTTTTTACCGGCGTGTACGATTTGAGATTCGGCACTAAACTGAAATTTCAACAAGTAGGCGCCAGGACCTTCGAGCTTGGTGTTTCCTCTAAAGGGTATTTTAAGACCTGATTCCTGTCCGCTGGGTGTTTTCAGATCGAAGCTTTTATTATCGTTATCGATTAGTATATTGCCGCCATCCTTAAGTATGAGACGGATCGCTACAGCGTCGATATCTTCGGCAACTGAGATCGGCAATTCACCGTTAATGATGCTGGTTTCACCAAGGTCACCTGTGATCACAAGAACCTGACCACGAGTACCGCGAATTTCAATTCTAGCGATATTAACAATAACGTCTTTAATGCCGTTAAATTTACAGCCCTTTTTGCCATCGTGGTCGGAATCGCCGTTTCCGTGACAGCCGTTGCCGTCATGGTCATCATCATTATCATCATCATTATCATCATCATTATCATCGCCATCATCGGGACCATCAGCTGGATCGTTAGCCGAGTCGTCAGGACCACCCGATCTAACGTTACCTGGATCGACCGTTAATACATCGTTGCCTGTTTTATTTGATGTTGAAGTTGTGTCGAATTTTACCTTTCCACAGTTGGAGAAGGCTAAAGTTACGACTGTTAACAGTCCGGTCACCAATAATATATAAATTTGATCTTTATATGCTTTCATAGAAATCTCCCGTACATCCAAATTGAACTCAAATATAAATACTGCAGTTTCCATGCCGCCAAATCAGCGTGATTCTAGGTGCTTAGCTCAACTGAAGTGTCTAATTATTTGACAAATGTAACCACTAACCTCATGTTGGAGGTGAGTCATTGCGGGATTTTTTTAGAAAGAACTGGGGGCGACAAGGTTTCGACGTGGGTAGTGAATCGTGAGAAGCATGTCGGGCATGGTATGAGGAGCTCGTTAAAAACTTACCAACTGTTTATCTGGCAACGACAACGTTGCTCTCGCTGCCTAAGGGTAGCTTGCGTTACTTTGGCTGATTGATGGCGGGGCCAAAAGTAGCGACACTTTAGCTGTCTAGGTGTTACGGCGCTCCTCGGGCTTTAACACTTAAATATTCCGAGGAAATTGGTTGTGATAGCCTGTCTGTGGGCGCTTGCAGCCAAAAACAAATTACAGACTAAACATGTAGCCCGTCTTATGCAGGATCTCTCGCGGACGGGGGTTCGATTCCCCCCGCCTCCACCATTTCTGACCTTGGACCAAAATAGTCCTCATGTGATCCATCACCTAAAACATAGGTGATGGATCTTTCTCCATGATCGTTTTCAGCGCCGATTACGACTGCATCGAATAGGGAGTGGTAAGCCATCTTTATCGCCTGAGGATCATTATCGGCAACTGTGGTGTTCACGCAATTTCTTCCGCTTTAAATTGGCGCGGTTGATTGCCTCTGGTTATTGTAATTAGCGAGAAGTCCTGCATCGTTTTTAATATTT
>JAWXAY010000093.1:0-55699 GCA_034439715.1 Pseudomonadota bacterium | reverse complement strand
GTTCCTTTCAGTGTGGTAACTAAAAGTGTGACATGACTTTGTTGCCTGGCCTTTATCTAATTCCTTTAACCTATTGCAGTAATATCTTGAATTCGGGAATGCGTGACTATTAAAACTAGATATATAATATTGCCCCAATGATAAAAACAAAACAATTGTCGTTTTTCAAAAAACAAACCCTTGAGCATGGTGGGACTTTAGGAAAGGGTAAGCGCAAAATAGCAAGGCCGATTTCGACGAAACATCCCATTCATCTTGTTTATCGGTCTTCTAAAGCCAGAGCGAGGCTCTCTCTTTTAAACTTCTCTCGACGAATAGAAAAAATACTTTCGCAACAAGCTAAAAAGTTTGGCGTTACGATTTACGAAAAGGCCAACTCTGGTAACCACCTTCACCTCTTAATTAGAGGCAAAACTCGCGTGGGAATTCAAAAGTTTTATATTTCTACGACGGCGCTAATAGCACGCCTCGTGACTGGTGCAAAAAAAGGTAAAAAATTTGGAAAGTTTTGGGATCATATAATGTATTCGCGTGTGCTTACATCTTGGAAGCGCGAGTTCCTTGGTGTGAAAGACTATCTATTGCAAAATACACTAGAGACTTTGGGCCTTGTACCTTATCGCGCCAGGAATCAGTATGGAAAACCGCTGCGTTCAAACTCAAGCTGAGACTCAAGCTACGACTTAGATTATAATGTCATAGCAGCGGCGACTTTGACGATCGCGGCGGCATTTAAGTTATCAGCACCCAAGATCCCCTAGAACTTTTAGTTGGAACCGACGAACGTCTAGTCCGCAAAATTTTGTGCCGGTTGAGAGGCTTACCACACTATAATCTGAAATATGCCCAACCATCGTAAAAACGCTATAGAAAACACCCTAAAAAATGCCAATGAAACCGCCAATGAAAGCGCCGAAGAAAAAGCAAAGGAATTTTTAAAAACCAAACACCTCTATCTTTTGGGTGACTTGGTCACTGAGCAACCGCATCCGTTAACCACCAACCTTTCACAGATGGCTAATGATAATCTTGCCGGCATTCTACCCATCATTCGGAAAATTGAATTAAAGCTTGTGGATAACGTCTTCACAATGCTCCCCGATATTTTGAAGCTTCAATCTGACATTGAGAGGACACTAAACGAAGGCCACCGAATTTTTATTTGCGGCTGTGGCGCGACGGGCCGCTTAGCGCTCACTCTTGAATTTCTTTGGAGAAAGTTGGCAACCAAAGACCAAAAAGACCGCGTTATTGGCTTTATGGCGGGCGGCGATGTGGCCCTCGTCAGATCCCTTGAACGCATCGAAGACTTGCCAGAAATGGGTGCTCAACATCTTATGAGTCTTGGTTTTCAGAAAAAAGACTTATTAATTTCAGTCACTGAAGGCGGAGAAACCCCCTATGTAATTGGGGCGACCGAAAAGGCTGCGCAGTATAGCGAACGCTTGCCTTATTTTTTATTCTGCAATCCTAAAGAACTTCTTATAAAAAAAGTGGAGCGGTCTAAAGGCGTTATAACTAATAAACAAATTCGCTCGATCTCGCTGCCAATTGACCCTATGGTTTTGGCTGGTAGCACCCGACTGCAAGCGACGACCGCGCTACTACTCGCAGTGGGTTCGGCATTGTTTCCCATGGTTACCACAGGCTCGCCTCAGTCTATTTTTCATGAATATGGGGAGGCCATCAAGAACTTGGAACTATTGGATCTCATAAACTTTATCGAAACAGAGTCAAAAATCTATATGGCTGGCGATAAACTGCAATACACCACCACTGAGTTCGGGATCACTATCTTAACCGACACAACTGAGCGCTCACCCACTTTTTCACTCGCGCCATTTGAAAATAGGCAAGAGCCCCTGGCCGAGATGAGCTTGTGCTATCTAAAAATCCTCCATACGAGTAGTGCAAAGGAAGCCTGGGAAAAACTTTTATTGAGGTCGCCGAAACTTAACGGCCGCCCCGACTGGATTGTTGAAAAGGGGGTTGATTGGATATTCGGCTACGACTTGAGTAGCGCCCAAAGTGATCTTATTGATAACCACCGAAAAAACTACAGAAACAAAACTTTCAATATTGAATTTAAGGACGGTGGCTTTTGTTTTGATCTTGATGGACAAAAAAAAACCTTTTTGGTAAACACTCAAAATTTATTTATTCAACATTTAGTATTAAAAATTCTTTTGAATACACATTCAACTTTACTCATGGGTCGTTTGAAGCGCTATCAAAATAATATTATGACTTACGTAAAACCTAGCTGCGGAAAACTCATAGATCGCGCCATCAGATGCGTCCAATATATTTTATTTCAAGAAAATCTCAAGCATGTCGATTATGATAAATTAGCGCATTTGGTTTTTGAAGCGATGGATGGACTCGGCCCCACAGAATCAATTGTTATGAAAGTTTTAGGTAAAATTAAACTCAACAAATGAAGTAATGATATATTTTTTGCTGGAAGTTGGAGTCTTGCCGCAATGAACGTGAGTCCAATGAGGGGGAAACAGCAAAAGTGTGCCCGCGGCCGGTTTAATTTTTAAATTTTGGTGAAAAAATTCTGTCTCTCCGCCGTCAATCACATTATTAAGATAAAATATAAGTGCAAGCTGCCGACTCCACGCACCCGGTCCTAAAGCATCAAAATGCCATTTAAACTCTCCCACATTGGGCTCATACATTTGAATTTTATAGCCGGTAACTTCTAGTGGCTTAACTTGCAAACCGGGATAGGCTTGCACATAGTTTTTAAGACATTCGGTAATCCCTAAATGAAGTTTTGCGTGGAGACCTTGCCACTCGCCGCTAGGTTGAATAGAAAGATCAACACTAATTTTATCTGTATTGACCATTACCTCGCCAGAGGCACTCATACCAAGTCCTTTTTTTTTATTGGTATCGCGTTCGAAGAGAGAAATTATTTGATCACAACTCTCTGGCTGCAAAACATTTTGAACGATCATAATGTGATCTTGAATTCCTAATATTTTCATTGGGATTTCCTACCTAATGCGACTTGATGGGTATAAGGCATTTCCAAATTCAGCTGTCCACCAATTAGAAATAGAGCCACATCCGCCCGATATATTGCCGCATTGGTTGCCGCCCGCGTGACTCATGCCACCACTTGCCTTAATAAAGAATACATTGTTAGTGGCCGTAGCGCCATCGGCTTTAGCGGGTCGACCTAAAGTATCAAAGGCCGCCGAGTATTCAGCAATTGTGGAATTTCCTTGATTGGCTTTCCAGATGTGGCAGGCGCCGCAATTCAATGTAAAACTGTTGAATGATGCTTGCGCAACCCTTCTGTATGCCAGGAACGTAAAGGGTGTACCAATAGCTATCGTACCAGTTGAGCTTGTGGCGTAAGCATATAAGTCATGTAGTCTGCCATTAAGAGCAGAATCGGGAAGTTGAATTTCAAATTTATGGAAGCCATCATAAGGAGAGGAAGAATCCAAAAATAAAAGATTTGCAGGAACACCGACGGCAACTGCAATACCCGTTCCCATAGCCCCATCTAAATAAATTGACACAGTAACGGTTTCATTCAGATTACCTAGTCTAGCAGCAACACCGGTTATTTTCCCGTAAGAAAGAACCTGTTTTATCTCACCATTGGCTATAGGTGAAGCAACAATGGGCGGACCGCCACCGCCACCGCCTCCGGCACCATATTCAGCTGTCCACCATTCGGCAATTTCTTTACAAGGCGTGAATGCGAGTCCAAGGGAACATCTGTTGCCACCAACTCCGTGATTTATTTGACCTGAAGTTTTTAATATAAGGTTGTTACTAATACTACTGGCCCCGTTCAACATTGCCTTCATAGTTACGTAGTCAAAAATCCTAGTACCGCCATTTACAGTATTGGTGTGGCAGCCCACACAATTACTTTGAAAAACCGGCTTCACTTTTGTATTAAACCAGTTCAGACCGGCAGGTATACTACCGCCACCACCACCACCACCGCCGCCGAGCGACGGATTGTCGGCACCTTTAGAATCCATTTTTGCACAATTATTGTAGGTCAATGACAAGAATAAAGCCAAACCAAGAAAAAACGAAAATAACAGTCGCCCTTTCTTAGTCATTTGGGGCGCCGGCATTAATCCAGGCCCTTACTCTGTTTATTTCAGTCTGTAGGACCCGCGGATTAGGATTAGGTGGCATTACCGATTGGCCCGGTGTCGCCACTAACAACAGTGACTCCATGCGAATTATTATTCGGCTGGCAGCTGCATTTCCAGGAATAACTTTTGCTCCTGTACCATTTAAGCCCGTCAAAACATTCAAATAAGTATCAATCCTGAAGTTTCCTGACTGACCCACGGCTGCTCCATGGCAATTAATGCACGAGCCTCTAACCGATCCACCCACACCAAACAACTGCGTAAATGTCGGAGTTAGAGGGGGAGGGGGAGGGGGAGTTGTTATGCCGCCAACCAAAGTAGTAGGACCTGTACCAGTAAACGAAATTGAAACGGAATCAGAGCCTGGGACAATGAGAAAGCTGCCGCCCATCGCTAATGTTTCATTATTGAGGGTAAATATGGGACTGCCGGCATTTACGATCTGGTTCAACATCGTAAATGTAGTTCCGTCAGTGTAGGCTTCTCCGTTTAATTTCAGCGTCAAGCCACCAACGAGAAGATTCGAACTGCCAGCATTAGTTATTCTAGGTCTTCTAAAATGATAATAGAAATAGTTTCTGCCAGCCGTGGGCGCATCCGGAGAATAGTCGGCTATGGCAACTTCGATATCAAAAGTTATCCCAGCCAGATTCGGATTATTTGCGTTTGGCATTAGATCTGTGCCCAAATTCCAAGTAATTCTGGCGTAGTCTGCATCTGCAAGAATGCAGGCCGCGACCACAACGCCTTGTGCGTTTTTACAACCCGATCTCGCGGGATTATTAAATTTAATGGTAGCAGGACGTGCAATCGGTTTGCTCGTAGTATTAATTGGGGCGGGTTCAGGCTGGCCACCATTCCTGGCTAACACACAATTTTTAAAAATAGTCTCGGCTTTTTCCCATTTTGTACGAAAACCGGCAAGCACGCCTTCATTTTGCGGTCCGGTCAAACCCGATTGATGTCCTGGGTCCAATGCTTTAGCGCGAAAATTAGGTTCTTTAAAATTATAAAAATCTTTGAAAGCTAAACTAAGGTTTTGATCTCCGAATCCTCTACCAGATCCAACAGGAGCAGGAGCATTTGCGACGTGACACATGGCACACTTGCTACGGGCCCAAGGATAATATGAGGTTTTAAAAGCCTCTTTGAGGTTTCCTTCGCAACTTAAAGAAGACTGACTGCTTGAGCCGTCCGTTTTCTTTTGGCAATTGCCGTAAGTAAAGCCCAAAACCAATAGGCTCACCATAGACGCAACTGATCCCCACCTCATAATCTCCCCCTGTTAACCACGCACAAAAATTTTAGGACTACTCCAAAGAGTAGTCCCATGACTTTACTTTATATTACCTTAAATCCAATCGGTGCACTTGAGATTCTTTGTATCTCACTCTCCGAAGCCTTTGCAAAGTCCAGATAACCTCGCATTAAGGCTACTGCCGTTGCGGATTCACTAGGTGGACCACCGGCCGTAGCATCCACAGTTTGGTTAGTTGTCCAAGCACCTAGCTGGCCCTTTAGCAGTCTGAGTGGATTCGCAGCAGTGGCTGTGGGATCAAAAAAGACCATCAGTTGCATTGAGTTCGAATCATCATTCTGCCACATTGAACCTGCTCGGGTAGCACTGCCGTTACCTCTTACACTTCCGTCAGACGTAATAGCGAAAAAACATTTTCTATTCATGACAGCGCAAGTGCGAATTAGTTTCGCAATAACTCTCCAGTTGTCGAGATCTTTAGCGTCAGTAGTTGCAAGCGCGTTTTGGTGATAATCGTTTCCACCGGTTGAATATATCGACATTCCTGCATTTCCTTGCAACGTATTATACAAAAGGGTTGCTGCCACTAAATCTCTGTTGTTGGCTGGAGTCGCTGCATTAAAACCCCAAACCGCAGAAATCTGCGCGCCAAATGTCGCATCTAAGCGAGGATCAATTGTTGAACTGCCCGCAGAGGCATTGACTTCTAGATTTCTAACACCAGAACAATAGAGTAATTGTCTTAATTGACTGACGCCACCCGACTGCAGGCTAGAAATCTGATCCATACTTAAACTACTGACTGTTCTAATCACACTGGCCTGACTGGCCTGAGAAAGTTGCGAAAGCGCTCCAGTAATCACGGCCGCATTTTGCACTTGGGTTAATGTAGTTACAAATAATTCTCTAGGAGGCACTTGCCCAACAGGTGTTAAATAGGGAGCACTATTAAAACCAAGTGCCGGTAAAATTTGTCCCTGGATGCCAGCGAGACTTGCCATAAACTGCACGCCAAGTCTATCATTGGAGTTATCGTTATTGCTTAGTGCAATTACAGGGGCAATTCTAACTTGGGCATCGGTTATTCCCGAAAGCGCAAGCTCGGTGCGGAATGGGTTTGTAAATGGATGGTCAGACGCAAAGTTGGCCCCAAATTGTCGAGTTACATTGGGAACATTTCCCAAGTTCATAGTATTACCGTTAACAAGACCGCCACCTTTATCTGTACCTACGAACATGCCTTTATTTCCCGCTCCGCCGGATAAATGCATACTCATCAGGCCTGGCTTTCGTGTGGCTGCTGCAGCGGCTTCTCCTGTAGGGCAAGTGTAACTCTCCGCCGCGTTTGCTATTCCAGAGTTTGCCAACATAGTTAAAGCACTAGGCAACAGCATCGCGCCCGAGGCGCTGAGTAATCCAGAGGCCAAAAACTCCCTTCGAGTTGAAGGTTTGGCGTGACCAGTTCGCTGCATATATTCGACGGCGATTTGGTTTTGATCGTGTTCTCTAAGTTTAATGAGGTCCTTTTTATCTTTTTCGCTTTGTAAAACACTATTCTCCATAATTTCCAGCTGTTTTTTCATCTCAATCTCCCCAAGTAAAAAATTTTAAAATCTGTTAAAAAATATTCTTTTCGAAATCTATTACTAAACTTCTATACCCCAAAACGAAGCAATGATGCTGGTCAATAGACCCACCAATACCTGTTGAGTAGCGCCTGTTGCAGGGGCCCTGATGCTGCCCTTAATATCGGAAACCAAGAGATTCAGTTGCGGTAACAATGCGGCGTCGTATTTTCCGCCCCAGAAAACCATGCCTGCACTTTGCGAGATCGAAGCAATTTTTGCGGCATCAACAGATGCTAAAGCACTTGCGGCGTTTGTCCCGCCTAAAAATACTGCGCCCCGCTGAACACCACAAAGGGATACAGCCGCGGCTAGCTTTATGACTGCCATTTGCATTTCTGCCGAATAAGAGTTAGCGGCACCATCTAATGAAAAAGAACCCCTGTTCGCTTCATAAGCCAGTTGAATATTGGCATCACCTGTACAAGATTGGCCGAGAGGTAGCTGAGAATTCATGAGACTCACAAAAAGATCCTGAATAAGCGCAAAGCTTGCAAAAGACACTGTCTTTTGCCCTTCCACGCCTAGTATTTCTGCCGTGCCAAATGTGTCCACGGCGGTCGAGGGTCGACTGCTCTCAAATTTAAACTTGCCGGCTTTAATACCCGCGCAGCTATTTCCGAAAATCACTACCGCGCCAACCAGCCCGATAACTAAACTCACACTTAGAGTTCTCAATGTTTTGTTATTGTATATCATATGCGTACTCCCCTTTATTAATTATTCACCGATACATTCGATCTGAGTAGCAACGGACTGGTATGCTGTCTTAACACTATAATTATTTTGTTTCATTTGTTGAGCTACCCAATCTATCATAGGGCGATCAGCAGCTCCGGGTTTGCGCTTGCAGACCTCGGTAAAGGCCCTCTCCGCTATACATTTCGGAAAGCGTTCAGAACTAGAAATCATGACTCCAAGAGCTTGAACGCCTTTACCCGTCATAGCGCCATTCCATCCAAAATAGGCTCTGTTAGTTGTACCCATGATATTGTTGGTCCATCTGTTGTCGATCACAGATTTTCCGTAAAAATCCGCGTTTCTATTGAGCTTCCACGACACATTGATAGGATCAAGAGGAACGTTGTTCGAGGATTTAAATTGGTTGGCGTTTTCTGCCGTAGCCGGAGCCAAGCGAACTTGATTTACGCCCAAGTAAACCCCTGAGTGCTTTGTGTATTGTTGTCCGACGCCACCATCAAAAAAGTCAAAATAGGCAAACGCTGACTTCATAGCATCCATTTGGGTGTGGCAACCCTTACACTGAGAATTATATTTATCATCGTATTTATTGACATCACGAGCGACAAACTCATCACTGCGCGAAGTATCTGCAAAATCTTCCATCGCTATGCAATTAAATTCTCTATTAATAAATTCGTATAAGCGGCGATTTGTCCCGGCTATAGCGTGAGCCGACATAAAGCCACGCGATGAAATTAAGGCCGATGCATCCTCAGCCGGAAGTAACGAAACAGTATCGTTAGGTCCACGAATTAATATTCCAGAAGGCCCTCTTACAAGGTTTCGATAGTCAAATCCACCTGGTATTACGTCCATTGTTTCATAATGTAAGTTGGATTTCAAAATTTTGGTCAGACGATCAGCATCAGCAGCTATTGTTAAATTCGTTCGATTAATAGCTGGTGCGGCGGGGACAGTTAATAATTGCGCTTGATCAAACTGAAAATAAAAATTATCAGTTAATAGTTTTCTAGCATCAATGTCTTCTTTGCAAATGGCGCCAACAAATGTTGCCACAAAATCGTTGCTAGGGTTCGTCGGATTTTCATCGCGATAACTCATCTTAGTGGCCACGAGCCTTAGGGTTTTATTACAAAAAGCGGGATCATCGGTCGCTACTTTAGCCGCAGCGATACTCTGGCCAGCCATGAGCTTGGCCACCATATCCACAATTTTGGGATCATTAAATAGAGGGCGATACCCCGCGAGGCGACTAAAAATCAACATTGCCGTTTCTTGTGCATCAGCCTGAGACACAATTCGCGTTGCTCCCTGTTTTTGTGTGAAGATCTTTTCTTCTCCTAGCGATAGCTGCTCAGAAACCGAGGAATCAGGACCTGGCAACGCTGTTTTAGCACAGCCGGTGCCAATTAATATTAATATGGACAAAGCCATCGTCATTAATCTTGATTGTTTTAATTTGAGACCAGGTACCCCTACCATAATCCCTCCCCGTATAAATCTATCTGCAATCAAAAGGCCACAAATAGAAGACTTTAGAAGCTTTGGCTGTTCAATCCTGGAAAGTTCCTTTACAGTTATCAACTATCTGGTCACCTTTTCGGCTAGACCAAGGTATTTACTTAACTTCATACCCGCTCAAAATGAGTTAAGAAGAAAATTTTTATTGGCCCATTCTGATAATTCGAAAATACCTGTCGAGAATTTTGACAATCCCACAAAAATTATTGAACATGAAATAAACGGCAGTAAGCCAGGAGTAAGTGAGGAGAAAGATTGTCACAGGCAGCAGCACTTGTCGAATTTTTGAACTGTCCCAAATGCAAACAAGATGTCTCATTAAAAGACGATTCACTGAGTTGTAATGCTTGTTCGATTATCTTCCCGAACTTTAACGGCATCCCTTGGTTTTTTAAATCTGTCGACTCAACAATACTGCAGTGGCAAGCTCGGATTTCCGCACTGTTACAAAAATTAGAATACCAAAAAAGACTTTTGCAAGATGATCTCTTGCGCGTGGGCCTGTTACCAGAGACTAAGGAACGCTTGCAGTGTGGAGTGCAAGGTGTCGAACGAAATCTCAAGAGTCTTAAAGATCTGCTTTCTCCCTTGATGGGAGTCCAACAGAAAAAACCTAATGACATTGTCCTTTCTTTGATTGATAAAGTCCCATTCGAGCAAACGATTGACAGTTATTTTGTCAATATTTTTCGTGACTGGAGCTGGGAAACCGACGAAAATCAATTAACTCTCAAAGCGTTGGTTAAAGTATTGCCCAAGGACTTGAAGCCACAAAACATTTTCTTCTTAGGCGCCGGCGCGGGACGCCTCACCTACGATCTTCACCAACTGCTCAAGCCCAATGTTTCGGTTGCAGTTGATATCAACCCGCTATTAATGTTTGTATTTAAAGGCCTGCTTGAGGGGAAAAATTACCTCCTCTCAGAGACTCCGATCGCACCATTGACCTTAAAACGAATTGAAGTTGAACATCTATTACAAAGACCCGGATTAAAACCTGAGGGCATCTCATTTTTATTTGCCGACGCCTGCAACTTGCCAGTAAAACCAAAATCCATCGATTGTATCGTGACGTCATGGTTTATTGATATTGTAAAGCAAGATTTTAAAGACTTTGCTAAACGAATCAATCTTTCTTTAAAAAAGGGTGGCCACTGGATAAATTTTGGCCCCCTTGGCTTTAGGCATACTAATAAAAATGAAAACTACGTCATCGATGAGGTTAATAAGATAGTTAAAGACCTCGGATTTGAAATTAAATCTAGCTACCAAGAAGACATTCCCTATTTATCTTCGCCAAATAGTGGTAACCAACGACGGGAGCGCGTCTTTTGTTATTTTGCTGAAAAAATTCAAGAAACGAAGGCGCCCGCCCCGTTTTCAACCTTGCCTAGCTGGATCCAAAATCCCGGAGAATCCATTCCCCAACCTTCTACTTTAAGTTTACAGCTATCCCGACATCAATTGGCCTTTCAGATTTTAAGTACGCTCGACGGCAAAAAATCCATCGATATTGTTAGCTTAATTCTGTCCCAACATTATAAAATGCCCTTAGAGCAAGCTAAAGAGATTGTAATTGGATTTCTCATCGAAAAATTTGAACATTAGAGATGGGTCTTATTAATCAACCAGATCTAACTCACTCATTTGATCTGGCGTTAGGCGCCCCTGATAGTAGCGATAAAGCCAAATGTCTTCGCGGCTGGCTAGAGCGGTTTTTTTCTCAGTCATTAACGTCGAAAAACTTTGAATAAGCATTTCGTTATAAAGTTTTTTTAACTTTTCGTTATTGTTGATAATAAGTTCAACTTTTCCCAACAATAAAAGCGTTTTAGCACGAGGAATCTTATGCAATGTTTTCTCTTTATAGCTTTTATCTATGTAAGGTAGAGACGCCAGCCCTAAAAATAGGGACCAAGCACAAAATATTCGAAAATCCTTGCGGGACACTGGTAAACCTAAAATATAGTCTATCGCTCCTTGTCCATCAACCAACAAGCTTTGACGCATTTCTTCTCGATTAGGAACCAAAAACCGCCCTTGGGGTTCGTCACCCATTTGATCTTTGAGCAAATTAATTTTTTGTAAGAAAAAACCAAATCGATAGGAATCTACAAGAGTTTTATCAGTCAGCTGGTAACTGTCCTCAGCGAAACTAAAGAGCTCAGACAACATTTCGCCAATAATACCAGCCACAAAAAAACAATACTGGTTAGCTTGGACCATTGAAATCAACTTAATGCCTTGGCCCCCATGAGCCCAATGGGCCATTCCCCGCTTCATATCTAAAACCGTGCGAACCATAGATTGCCTTACGTTCTCTGGTAAATTATTTAAATCTGAAAAGAAAAGATAACTTTCACGAAGGAGTTCTTTTTCAGCTTCAATAATCTCCGGAGAAAATTTCGCAGCCCAATTACTAACCGCAGTCTTTTCGGGAAGCCTCAATATAAAGGATTCAAAACTTTCAAAGGCATCCGTTTGATGAGCTTCACTCTCCCACGGAGAGTCTTCAACGGTGTCGACTAAACGACACAGAATATAGCCTAATCCTACCCAGCGTTTAAACGGATTATTTAAGCGTTCAATGCAGAAGGCAAAACTGCGACTGACATTTTTAAGATGGTGGGAATATATCTCGTCGTGATTCACGTCTCCTGAATATTACTATTTAGTAGGCAGGACCCGCAACACAATTTTGAGAAAGTTGGTTGTCGATCTTTAACCTTTAGGCTAAGATAACTCATTTGCACTGGAGACCCTATGGCTTTGTTTTATTTAGGAATTGCGGCACTTAACGTTTTACTTTTTGTTCCAGCAATGGCCACCACAACCGACTCTGAGGGAAGCCGCATTGCAGGTAAAGCCTATCAATCAGCACGTGGCTGGAAAGACTATAGCGTTACACTACAGATGGAGATTCGCCTTAGCGACGGAAGATCGGCCAGTAAGTTTTTAAAACTTAAAAACCTCGAAGGAAAAAACGACGATGATAAAAGCCTTGTCGTTTTTGATCGCCCCGCTGACGTAAAAGGTACAGCCCTCTTAACTCATTCTTATTCTAATAAAGCCAATGACCAATGGTTGTACCTACCTGATCTTCGCCGAACCAAGAGAATAGTCTCAAAAGAGCGAAACCAAGCCTTTATGGGTAGCGAATTTACATACGACGACATGACTTTTAACGATCTTAATAAGTTTAGTTATAAATTCCTGCGAAAAGAAAACTGCGGAAGTCTTGTTTGTTTTTTAGTAGAACAAACACCTAAGGATAAGGAGTACACCTATTCAAAAGTACTTGTGTGGTACGATACCGAGGCTTATCGCCCCCAAAAGTCGCAGTTTTTTGATAAAAATAGCCAGTTAATAAAGGAAATGGAAAGAAAAGGCTATAAGAAATATCTCGACAAAGTCTGGTTTGCAAGCGAAATGGCGATGTCCAATCTGCAAACAAAAAATACTACGGTCATTCGTTTTGAAGAATTTAAATTTCATGCAGGCCTTAACGAAAAAGATTTTTCGCCCGAGCAAATAAGTCGTGTAAAGTAAATCATGCTCTCTCGACTCTTCCTTCTGATCATCAGTGTGATGCCCCACGCCGCCTTAGCTTCAGAGAAATGGTCAGAGAATTGGAATATTCCATTGGGCTATCAATTTCGCATTTTTCCGAACGTGCCACAGTTTACTGAACAACATGCCAACGACAATTCATTCTTTATTAAGCCTCAATACAAAAGCACTGTTTTTGACAAGTACGACTTTCATTTTGAACCCTACTACCTCTGGGATGAATTTGATAAAAATCGCACTCATTTTGACATCAGAGAACTCACACTTTCTATCCCCATCGAAAGTAGTAGTTTTGGGGGACTTTGGGTTTTGGGTATTGATAAAGTTTTTTGGGGAGTCACTGAAACCCAACACCTTGTAGATATCGTAAATCAAAGTGATACCGTGGCTTCGTTTGACGCCAATGAAAAATTAGGACAACCCATGATTCGTTTTGAGCTTTCAAAGTGGGGTCAATGGCAGTTTATCGCTATGACTGGTTTTCGCGAACGAACTTTTGCAAGCGCCAATGGGCGCTTACGGTCGCCCCTTCCGGTAGATACCAAGTCACCAGTGATTCTAAAGCCGGAAGATTTTGATTTAGCACTTCGCTGGGGTAATACGTTTGATAAACTTGACATAGCACTTTCTCATTTTTACGGAACTAGTCGTGAACCGATACTTGAAATCGATCCACTTTTTACAAAGCTCACTCCCATTTATGATGAAATTAATCAAACCGGCGCCGAGATTCAGTATTCATTTGAGAATTTAATTTTAAAATCAGAAATCATTAGTCGTACGGGCTTTTTGGACGTCAATGATTTTTGGGCCTACACTCTGGGCTTTGAGCAATCGTTTGGCGATTTTTTTGGAACACATTTGGGTCTGATTGTCGAATATTCCTATGATGATCGAGGACGGGTTGCACCCTCTGTATTTCAAGACGATTATTTTTTAGGCTTCAGACTTTCTTTAAATGATGCATTCGAGAGTAATATATTTATTGGGGCCACTGAGGACGACGAAACAAAAGCCCGCACAGTTAGTTTTAAATACAATAGACGTATTATGGATAATTTGAATTTTTCGCTCAAGACTTTGACGTTTTCAAATATTCCTGACCCCATAGTCGATCCACTCATGGGCGTGCAAAATGACAGCTACTGCGAAATTGGCCTAACGCAATATTTTTAGTTTTCGTCTAACTTTTGATTATTAAGAAATTTTCTCACTCCTCCGATCACAGTTTTAAGACTGGACTTTAGATCAGGAGGAGTTATGAAAAAGATGCGATGTTTCATTCTCAGTTTGGCACTTGTAGGTGCTGGCTGCAGTAAGTCACACGAAAAATATCAGGACCCTCGTGGTATAGATCTCGATAAATCTGAAAACCGAAAATACCTTATTGGACTAAAGCCATTTACTGGAACGCTTTCACAAAATGAAATTGGCGAGGACGCAAAAGTAGAACAGGTAAGTGAAAATCTCATATCAGTCGAGTATTCTGCTTCTGCAAAAATTCAAAAAAGTCTAAATAAGCTAGTTCAAGCTGAAAATGTCGACTACATTGAACCCAATTATAGAGTTTATGCTATCGGCACACCTAATGATCCCTCGATTTCAAGGCAGTGGGCACACAAAGTAGTACAATCAGCACAGGCTTGGGACATAACTGAGGGTTTGGAAAGTACCATAATAGCAGTCGTGGATACTGGCGTGGATTACAATCACCAGGATTTGAAAAACAATATTTGGCAGAATCCGGCCGATCCCATCAATGGCAAAGATGATGATGGCAATGGAATCATCGACGACAATCACGGTGTTGATTATTATAATAGGGATGGTGATCCTATGGATGATGGCAGCCACGGCACGCATGTCTCGGGCACCATTGCAGCAGAAGCGAACAACGGGGTTGGTGGCGCTGGCCAAGCTCCTAAAGTAAAAATAATGGCACTTAAATTTTTGGGCGGCACAGATGGCGGCGGCGATGTTGACAATGCCGTACGCGCGATCGACTACGCCATTGCTAAAAAAGTAAGAATAATGAGTAATAGTTGGGGCTCCACACAACGTTCTGAATCTTTGGCGCGGGCCATAAATCGCGCTGAACAGGCTGGTATAATTTTCATTGCGGCCGCCGGTAATAATTCACAAAACTCCGATCAGCAGCCAGCCTATCCTGCGGCATTTGCCAACGCTAACATAGTCAGCGTCGCAGCCACAGATTCTGGTGATCGCCTCGCAAATTTTTCAAATTATGGCATGACAAGCGTCGATATAGGCGCACCTGGTGTAGGAATTTATTCTTCGGTACCTAATGACGGTTACCAAGAAATGCAGGGCACCTCAATGGCCACTCCATTAGTAGCAGGTGTGGTTGCTCTTATGTTGGCGGTGAAGCCTGAGGCCACAGTTTGTGAACTAAAAAAGGCGCTACTTGAGAGTGCCGACAAAGTGAGTTCTCTCCAAGGCAGGATTTTAAGTGGCGCTCGAGTAAATGCTTATAAAGCTGTAGAGGCAGTCAAGACAGTAAGTGGTTGCGGAGCCGACACAGGCACAAACGCTCAGACACCACTATTAAATGGAGCCACAGATATCACTATTAATGACCCCAATAGCGCGGTTACTTTTTCTTTTGATGTTAGCGAATTTGCTGGTCAAGGTGCGATCGGCGCCTACGTCGAAATAAGTCAGGCTAACCAAGAGTTTTCAAACCCTAATGGAAATCAACCCGATCCAAATCGATTGACGTACGGTAATTTTAACACTCTAAACAGTACGTTTCAGTTTATACCCGGAAGAACCGTACCTAATTGGGGAGTGTACTCGTTCAGAGTAATTCCGCTCAATCAACAGCGGTTAGGGGTTGCGGGGTTTTCGAATTCGGCAAAAATGCGACTGCAGCAGCGCTAGAGTGTAAAAACATTACAATAGACTTTTGCAAATTTATTATCTAAACCTTCGCTGTTGTCTAAACATCAGTCTCGAGGGTTTCGTGAAATTAAAACAAAAATTATTCATTTTGTGCTTAGCCATTGTTTGTAGTTATTTGCCGACCTTTGGCGTTTTCTTACTCGCTGAAGGTGACTCAATCGCCGCCTGGAATGCATTAGAAGACGAAGTGAATAAAAATGAAATTACACCTTCATTGCCAAAAGAAGGCGTCAATAACTGCTTGCTATTAAATGGCCTGAATGTGGGCGCCCCACTTGAGGCCTTTCAAACCCCCGACCCTTTGGAACCAATGAATCGCACTCTTTTCGTGTTTAACCAAAACGTGGCGATTTTATTGGTACGAAAAATTGGAAAAGTTTATGAATTATTAGTTCCCGACTTTTTTCGTAAGGGAATTTCTAACATGGCTGAGCACCTTAGCTTTCCTATTCGATTTTTTAATAATCTTTTGCAGGGAAAAATTTGGAGCGCACTAAAGGAAGCTGGCCGCTTTATGGTTAACGCAGCCTTTGGTATTGGCGGTCTATTTGACATGAGCACAGCGATGAGTTTTGAAGCTCCTCCCAAAGAAGGGTTCGGGCAAACTCTCGGCCACTGGGGAGTGGGTTCAGGTGTTTATTTAGTCGTGCCATTTGTGGGGCCAAGTAACACTCGTGATTTTGTCGGCTACCTCGGCGATATGGTGCTCGATCCCCTCTTTTGGCTTCGCACCGTCGTACCGGGACTTCGAACCTTTATGCAGTTTAATGAGTTACATGTGGATGACAAAGGCAAACGTTATTTACGGGTCAGCGAGATTGTGCCAGACGCTTATTTTGAACAAAAAACTTTGCAAGACTTGTTGTCAACCGCCTTAGCCTGCCAATAGGAGTTCGAGATGCTTTCGTTATTTCTCTATAATTTACTGGGGATTTTTCTTGGACTATCAGTTGGTTTTTCTCAAACCATTCAGATTGAATTAAACAATTATCCTTTTAGCGGAACTTATCAGTCTACGCTAAGCGCACAAGCTTTTTTTTATGATGCCGAATCTTTTGATGAACAAGGAAATGACTCTGAGATTTCTCTTGCCGTTGACTCAACCCCACTGCCTTACAAAACTTGGCTACAAAAAAAACCAGCACCGCTCATTATCATAATCCCAGGCCTTGGCAGCCACTATCGCAGCACCATCAATTTACGCTTAGCTAAAATGCTTTATGAAGCTGGCTACTCTGTACTATCAACCAGCAATGTCTTTAATTTTGAGTTTATGGAGAGCGCTTTAACTTCAGCCCTTCCCGGCTATACACCGCAAGATGTGCTTGATCTTCACCGTACCCTAAAGAAAATATTAAAAAAAGAGGTGCATGAAAGAGGTGATATTTTTACCAAGATTTCTGTGACCGGTTATTCACATGGAGCCCTTCATTCACTATTCCTAGCCGCTCTCGAAAAAAACTTGGAACCCAAAGAAAAAATAGGCATTGAGAAATTTGTCGCCATTAACCCGCCTATTGATCCCAATTATAGTCTCGAGTTTCTTGACAAGTGCTACGAGAAGTATAAGTCTTGGAGCGAAGAGGAACGAAAACTTTATTATTTAAATTTTGTTTTGAAATTAAGTAAAGTCAGCGAAGCTCGTAGTGACGCCAATCAGACCAAACTTTTACACTCCATTCCCGATGCTCAAGCTCAAGTGGCGCTCGGCTCTACCTTTAGAACTACTTTACGCGAAACGCTTTGGGTGGCCCTTTCGCTGGGCCGCCTAACAGAGCTTATTACCCAAGGACCACTTAAGGACCTCAATATTCCGGCCTCATATTTTAGTCGACGAAATCTTTATGCAGTGATCGAGAAAAACTACAGTTTTCATAGATACGTTAATGACGCCGTCATAGCAGAGCAAATGAGCAAAAATCCCAGCGCGACGCCTGAAAGTCTAAAATTTAACTCGAGTCTTTTCGCCATCGAGGCAGAGTTAAAAAATGCGCCAAATGTTCAGGTGTTCCATAATTCTGATGATCGCCTAATGCATACTCCTGAGTTACTAAAATGGTTAACTGGTGTAATGGGTGAGCGCCTTACGGTCTTTGATAGAGGCGGTCATTTGGGAAATCTATATATGTCTCAATTTAAAAATGCTTATCTAGCGGCGTTTAATTAATCAAAGAGGATTCAGGAGGACCGATGAATAGAACTATTATTAAACTATTACTTTTAATAACTTTATTACCAAAATTTTCTCTAGCATTTGCTTTATTAACTTCGAGAGTTGACTCTCTTTTGACCTGCCAGATATTTGCCAATGGAATGCCCAAAGGTATGCTAGAGATGCCTATAAACGGAGAAACTGCGAACCAGGTTTCTAAAAGTATCGAGACTAAATCGGGAAAATTTAGGGCGGAGATTTCTTGGGGCGGCTTATATGAAGATACGCCCCTAAATCCCGAAATCCGCATTCAATATTTAAATGTTGCTGCCCAAAATATTGTGGTTGAAAGTTATAAAAATGTCGATCTGCAGAGGATAGAAAAATCAAATGACTGTTGCGAAGTGGACAACGTTGGCTTAAAAACCATGGACGATGTTATCTATTTAAGCTGCACCTATCAAAAAAAATAAGTGCCTTCTGATATTTAGGGATTCACTTTCAAAAGCTCTTCTTTTCGTTGGTTTTTTTTGCTCAAATCTTTCGCTTTTCCGGTTTTCTTAAAAACCACTGCGCCAGGCGAGCTTCCAGGTCCACCTGAAATTTTAGGCGGCGAATTACCAATTTCGGGATTATCCCAAACAGGTGGTGGTGAATCAAAACCAGAAATTGGTGGGGGCGGCGGCGGATCCATGCCTCCTGGTTGCGGCCCGCCATACTCAGTGGGTGGGGGCGGATCAAAGTCATCCCAATCTTGAGCTAGGGCCTTGAAATTGGCGCACAAAATGATACAAAATAAAGTCAGGGAGCAAAAGATCTTCATGATTCAAATATAACCCGATTTTTTGACAAAGGACATCTTAAGTGATTGTGGCGAAAAAATGTCTAGGCTGGAGAGAATGGGTTAGGCTGCCCGATTGGGGGGTCAACAATATCAAAGCTAAACTTGATACAGGCGCTAAGACCTCAGCCTTACATGCCGAAGACGTTAAAATTATTAAATTTCGTGGCAAAAAATATGTTAAATTTCTGGTTTTCCCGTTTCAGCGGGATAAAACGAGGTCCAAAAAGGTCAAGGCAGAACTACTGGATGTTCGTCCCGTAAGAAGCTCTGGCGGCCACGTGACCCAGCGACCAGTGATAATCACTCACCTACAAATCGATAACGAAGTTTGGCCCATTGAGATCACATTGATCAATCGTGATATTATGGGCTTTCGTATGTTAATTGGCAGGCAAGCATTAAAACGGCGTTTTCTGATTGATCCAGGAAAATCATTTCTCATGAAAAAAAAGAAGAATAGTTCACTAGAATTGTTATAATTGTTTAACTATGAAAATTGCCATACTTTCACGGAACGCAAAGCTTTATTCCACTCGAAGACTAATGGAGGCGGCTTTTAAGCGTGGTCACAAAGTTGAAGTGATTGACACCTTAAGTTGCTACATGAACATTACTTCTAAAAAACCAATGGTCCTCTACAAGAAACAAAAGCTCGATAGTTTTGATGCTATTATTCCAAGAATTGGCGCCAGTGTCACGTTTTACGGTACGGCAGTAGTCAGGCAATTTGAAATGATGAAAGTGTATTCTCTTAACGAATCGGTTTCTATTTCTCGCTCTCGAGACAAACTCCGAAGCCTACAAATTCTTTCAAGAAAAGGTGTTGGCCTACCCGTGACTAGTTTTGCCCACTCAACTAAAATGTCTAGGGATATTATTCGCCTCGTGGGCGGATGTCCCGTGGTGATTAAGCTTATTGAAGGGACCCAAGGAATCGGCGTCATCCTCGCTGAGACCAATAAGACCGCAGAAAGTATTATCGAAGCCTTTCGAACGTTAGACGCCTATTTTTTGGTGCAAGAATTTATTGACGAAGCCAAGGGCTCAGATATTCGATGTTTTGTCGTTGGCGACAAAGTTGTGGCGGCTATGATGAGAACAGCAAAGCCTGGTGAATTTCGTTCAAATCTTCATCGTGGAGGCGCGGCCGTCGAAGTAAAACTCACGCCTAAGGAAAGAAAAACCGCTGTAGAAGCGGCAAAAGCTTTGGGGTTAAACATGGCGGGAGTCGACATCCTTCGCTCTAAGCGAGGGCCATTGGTTATTGAGGTCAATTCTTCACCAGGTCTTGAGGGGGTTGAAAAAGTCACCGGGAAGGATATTGCCGGAATGATCATTGATTTCATTGCGAGTAACGCTCGTAAAGGAAAAACAAAAACTAAAGGCCGCGGCTAATCAAAAGGTCGCCATGTTTTCAAATTAGAGCATGATGCGCGACTTACCTGTTGCCACTCGTTCTTTTCGCTATATCGAAACAGTCGTGTACTTCCCTCTGACATCGCAAACGAAGCGAAAACATTGTTGCTATTTTGAATGCTAAATAAGCCCTTTATAACCATCTCTGCGCCAACTTCTTTGCTCACCGGTTTGACAAAGTGAGGGTAGGCTATTGTCGATAGAACGGCTGTAGTTCCCACCTCACGATCTGTCTCGAACCAACGTAGCTCACCGAGGCCCGAAATAGGGGCTTCAACCGCTACTAAAGCCTTTAATTTATTTTTATCGGAACTAAATCGCGCTTCAGAATAAATTCGCAAATTTTCTGTGCTCGGCAAAGCAAAATTCTTAAGTTCACTCTTTTGTTTAGAGTAATTGATCAGTTTAAGACTGGGCCCTTCTTTGCTGAGCCAAAGCCAATCGTCGTCAATCACCTTTGTCGGCCCCATGTGTTTAAAGTTCGGGAATGGAGTAAATTCGCCAACATTAAAGATTACTTTCTGGTACTTATTAAGTGTTAGTTCTCGACGTTCAAAAATTAAATAGGGGCTATCAAGAACCGGGTTGTAATACTCAAGAGCGTTAATATTAGTGATCGAAAGAATCTCGTTAGTCTCGAGCGAATACCAACCATAAAAAAAGCCGCCATCTTTTTGAAGTGGCAATAAAATTTTATTTTCTTTTTCAAAATAAACCAAATGCGTTTGTGGGCCACTCATAAAACTGTTGTCACGAGCCAACAAAGAACCATCACGATAGTGGGGAGCTGCGCCAATCTTTTTCAGCGTTATTTTTCTTTTCAGAAAATCGATATCTGCAATATAATAATAATTCTGCCAGCCGGTCCACGAAGCTCTACGCTCGTATTCTTTAGCACGAAAAACCACCTTTACCGTACTTTCTGATACACTGTAGAGCGGCTCTAATTCCTCGATTCCTAAGATTTGCTGGGATCCGGCTTCGGTCACCAGCGAAATAAGGCTAGGATAAACGCTGGGCTCGGCATCGGCTCTAAAAACCAAGAAATTAGACTTTAGCAAGCCACTGGTACAAATAAATCGCGCGGAAGAAGCTTCACTTAAGTTGACCTCATCAACTTTAAAAGGGTGCGTTGTTTTTTTAGGATTTGTCGCAACTACTTTAGTGGAATTGTTACAGGATACTAAAAATAAAGACATCAATAGGTTTACAATTCTCATGGCTTCACCCCTGTCACGCGAAAGATACAACACCTTGTTTAAATGATTTTTCAATTTTGTTGAAACATTAAAGATATTGGCGCACCTGATTATTCTCGGGGGTACTTTCAATTTTTTACAAATGGGGAATTAAGCCAACAGCTGTGAGTTACGCTACCTTTAAATCTTTTTTCGAAAGATAGAGAGGCAACTCAATAATAAAACAGGTGTTTCTTGATTTTTGATCCACCCAAAAAATGCCATTGTGCTCTTCAATGATTCCCTTGGAAATACTCAATCCAAGGCCGGTGCCAAGACCTACCTCTTTAGTTGTAAAAAAGGGCTGCATAATTTTATCTATTAATTCAGCCGGAATTCCCTGACCACTGTCGGTGACAGTAATACGCGCGCGATGACCAATTGGTTCAGCACTAACTCGCACCCATTTTTCGGAAAGATTGGCTACGGCATCGAAGGAATTATTTAGTAGGTTTAGAATAACCTGTCCTAGCTGAACCACCTGACCTTGCACTGTCAAATCAGACCTAATATTAACTTCTAGAGTCACATTGTTAATTTTGAATTTTTGGCCACACAACTCTACAACATCAGCTATGATTGTTTGAATCTCCACAGGAATTGGGGAGTCTTTCTCATTACACCTCGAAAAGAAACGTAGTCCACGTACAATTTTTGCTATCCTATCAGTTTGATAAAATATTTTGTCTAATTCCTCTAAACCTTTCTTCGGCGTCCACATTTCACTTTGAAGAAGCCTTTTCAGTTGCTGAGTCTTACCCTGAATTATTCCGACCGGATTATTGATCTCATGGGCAATTCCGGCCGACATCTCACCCAACGCCCTCATTTTAGAGGCTTGAACCAATATCTGCGCTTGTTCCTGAACTTTGCCCTCAAGGCTTGCATTCAGACTAATAATGTTTTGATTACTCTGTGTTAACTTCTTAAGAAAATATACTGAAGTTATGGCTAGGAATAAAAAGGACATGAGCATTAAAAATTTGGATTTTGCAGCATTAGATTGAATCTTACTTAAATCATTCTCGATGGTCTCATATATATTGTGCGATAAGTCTTTCATTCCCGTTGAGTAAATTAATTTGTATTTTTCATAATCAGGGCTAGACAAAACATCCATGGCTTCGCTAAGTCTATTTGCCCCAATTAGCTTAAAAGCCTGATTTTCCATTTCAACAAGTTTGATGTTTGCCGCATCTGTACTATCTGCCATTTGTGCGCCTTGGGGCTGAAGGCTAATCGATTCTTTAATCGCTTGATCCAGCAATGGTTCAACTTTTCGATAACGAAGTTCCCATTTTAATTCTCCCGTTGCGGCTGCCATTCGAGCCGACATTGTTAAGACTTCGTCGTATTGATCTATGATGCCCTTGAGTTCAATTATTTTCAAATATTTTTTCTGAAGGGAGGTTAGACTCTCGTATTCATTAATAGTACTCCAGACAAAATACGATGCAAATAATACTGCGGCCAATATTAAAACAACGACGGTATTCTTTCCTTTAATATCAACCTTGAAAGGTTTCAGATGGGACAAATTAATCTCCATCTGTACCTTTTGGAATAAAAGCTCTGGGCCTCAACTGTATTAAAATATTTTCGAGAGATTTTAAGGACTCTTGGGAAAGGTCAGAAAACTCAATGCCTATGCCAGGTACTAAACCCATTTCAGGTTCCTTTCGAATCCAGCGGCAAACGCCGATGCCTTCAAAAATTTGTTTTACTTTGTTATTTGACATCAATTGATAACTCACTCGCGAACCTATATTGAGACTTTCCCATTGTCCGGCAACAAACATTCCGCCACGACCTAGACTCAAGACCTGGGTTTCTATGGCCTCCTTTAGTGACGTCGACGTTATTTCCACTTTAAAGTCGCTAGCAAGCCTTTCGAATTTTCTAACTAATCTTTCATTCTTCGGTTTTAGAGAAAGATGTACGGCTTGAATTAATTGACTTAAATCGCACGGTTTTGAAAAAAGAGCATCCGCCCCCTTATTATACGCGTCTTCTGTTGAGAGGTCTGAAAAGGCACTGATTAACATGACAATCGGAGTCTCGGGATAGGACTTTTTTATCTGGTCTAAGAGATAAACACCACTGCCTCCAGGCATTCGAATGTCAGAGACAACGGCGTCGATTTTCTGCGACTTTACTATTTCAAAGGCTTTCATTCCGTTTTCTGCCGAGTGGACCTTGGCACCTGCGTATTCAAACTCATCACAAAGAATCTCTCGATAACCGTCATCATCATCAACTATCAAAACTGTCTTATCTTTTAGCATCATGATGTACCCCATCTTTGTGCCTATGTTACCCACCAATTTTTTCGGAGTTTTTTAGAGGTAGCTTTAGAGTAATTTTGTCAATGTCGGCATTGACACAAGACCGCTAGGAGGATTATTTTACAATCAATTTCAGACAGGTGGTTTTAGTGAAACGCTCCGTTCTTTTTATTTTTTTAATGCTATTTTCTTTGTCTAGTATTGCCGCTTCTTTAGATAGCGAAGAAAGGCTTTTTCTTGAGCTTATCAACAACTATCGTTTACAGCATAATATCAGCGAGATGAAGGTTTCTGAAGCCCTTACTAACGCGGCCAAATGGTTAAGTGAAGACATGGCAACGTTTCGATATTTTCAACATCAGCCCGATAGCCAAAAGAGAACTATGGCTTTACGTTTGAGTCAGTTTGGCTATTCCTATGAGAAATATTCGACGATTATTGCTGAGAACATCGCGGCGGGAAATTCGGAAGCCGCTAAAACATTTGAACAGTGGAAAAATTCTCCGGGTCATAATACTAATATGTTAAACCCAAGTTTTAAAGTAATTGGTATCGGTCGGTTTTACGTTAAAGGTTCACCATACAGTTGGTATTGGACGACCGATTTTGGCGGGTTTGTCGACTAAAATCTAATTTTTTTAATTTGAGGCACTTTGGCTTTTTCAGATGTACAAAAGGCCCCATTGAAAACCGTGGACTAAAACTTTTGCTCTCCGAGAAAATGGCCCAGACTTTGCAGTTATCAGGCAAAATCGGAGAAACATAAAATGAGCCTCAATTCCACACAGAGTTCTGAGTTTCCAAAATTATCAAAGCAAAACAATTCAGCCATGTTTTCTTTGAACGAGTCGGCATCACATTATTTAGTGGCGGTAGACATTCCCACAATTCCTACTAAGTCTACTCAGATTTTAACTACAAAAGAAGGACTAGTAATCGAGGGATTCCGCGAAGGTAGCGAATCAAAACAAACTGTCTTTCGCTGGCAACCGCAAGGTAAGGGCGTAAAGGCCACCAATGAGAATGGCGTGTTGTGGCTGTTATTGCCAAAGTTAATCTCGGAGGCCGTCTAGGGAAATCAACGTGGATTCCAAAATGCATCCTTGGCAGTCTGAAATAATTTATACGAGCGGCGATGCCTACTTTGCTGATTTACTACAAGCCATCAACTCGGCAAAAATATCAATTCTGTTTGAGGTCTATATTTTTAATCCCGATCAATTAGGACAGCGTATTTTACAGGCGCTCGGCGAAGCTGCCAAACGTCATGTACCAGTTGTATTGAGAACGGATGGCGTAGGCTCTCTTTTGTGGATTTCCCAGTTAGCTACTGAGGCCAAGCAGTTAAAAATCAATTTTGAAGTTTATCACCCGCTACCTAGCCTTTTAAAACCAAGTAGCTTCACAAAGCGATTTGGCCGATTAAATAGAAGAAATCACCGTAAAATGTGCGTGATTGATTCTCGCTTAGCATTTGTTGGTAGCATGAATGTGGATGCCTGTCACGTCCACGAATTCTCTGGCGATAAAGCTTGGCGAGATACCGGCTTGCGTGTGGAAGGTAATCACGTTGAGATGCTCGAAATGGCATTCAAAACATTAAAAGATGATAACTACAAACTAGACGAGTTAGTTAAATTGAACAACTCACTGTTTAAACGTCGAAAATATTACACCGCCTTAATGACAAGAGTAAAACTCGCGAAGACCCGGATCTGGATAACCAGTCCCTACTTTAATCCTCCCCCATTTTTAATTGGAAATCTCTGTCGAGCTGTCAAAAGAGGAGTCGACGTCTGTTTATTGCTCGGCAACAAGCAAGACCATTTTTTACTTCAATGGGTTAAAACATATCATTATTCGTATCTATTGAAAAATGAAGTACGTATTTTTGAATTCAACGCCACAATTTTACACGCCAAAACAAAAATCATTGATGATTGGATGACGATTGGTTCGAGTAACCAAAATTACCGAAGTTTTTTTCATGACCTCGAAGTTGATGTTGTGTTAACAGGGGACAGCCCCAAGGAAGACATGCAACACCAGTTTCTTAAAGATCTCGAATCCTCCCGCCAACTGGATCTCACACACTGGAAGAAAAGGTCTTTTGTACACGCCATTATCGAAAAAATACTCTCAATCTTTCATTTCTGGATTTAAGTGCCCATGAAATTCAAAATACTTTCTTATAATATACATAAAGGCTTTAGCACGACAAAATTTAAAAATACATTAGTTGATATAAAAAAATCAATTGATTTGGTCCACGCTGATCTCGTGGGTTTGCAGGAGCTCGTAGGCGAGCATACCGTGCACGGATCGCAGTTAGAAGTGTTAGCAGATCAAGTTTGGCATAACCATGCATACGGTAAAAACGCAGTCTATTCAAAAGGCCATCATGGAAACGCAATTTTAAGCAAATTTCCGATAATAAGTTCGAAAAACATAAAAATTTCTTCAAACAAATTTGAAAATCGGGGATTTCTCTACGTGCAACTAAATATCCCCGAGCTAAATCGAGAGCTTCATCTTATCTGCACGCACTTAGGCTTATTCAATAGTTGGCGCAAAGAACAGCTTGACCAAATTTGCCAGTTTATCACGAAACACTCACTACAAAAAGAGCCGCTTTTATTGTGCGGAGATTTTAATGACTGGAATGTCTACGCCACTAATTATTTGCAACGCACCTTGGGACTTCAAGAGGCCTACTTTCACCAACATGGAAGACATGCTCGAACTTATCCAAGTTGGCTGCCCCTGTTACCTTTGGATCGTATTTATTATGCAAATCTCAAATTAAGTTCTTCAAAGCTTATGACGGGAAAGGTTTGGCAGAGACTTTCAGACCATATTCCCATGCTGGCCGAGTTTGATTTTTAATAGAACTGACAAAACGTGCGCTTTGATTTAGGGGAGAATTTCCCCGTTTAAAAAATAATTGTCCCATTTAGAAAAGCGAAAAATAAAAATACTTTTCTTTTTTTTCGATTAATTCAATACCGGACCAATGTTTTGAGAGATATTTAAGCAGTTCAAGTTGGTCATGAAATTGCATTGAACGGAACTTTAGGAATTCTAAACACAAACAGAAAGAAAAAAGGGGAGGACAATATGAAAGGTATTTTACTAATAACAACACTTGTACTTTTGGCGACCGCAGCTGGTGCTGAGCATCAGGATGCTGGACAACAAGGTACATCGAACGCAGTGATAGGTTTTGACGATATGAGAGCTGCCTGTTTAAATCCAGGACAGTACCATAATCAATCAGCACCAGCGAATATTCAAATTTCTTGTAAAGATGTGCAAGTTAAGTGGCTACCCGATCAAGAAGTATCGATTTCCATGAGTGGCTCGCGCCAAATTACAACGGCTGTTCAGTCAGACAAATATACTGTCGAAGCTGTCACCGAAGCCCGTGCTGGAGCTAAACAAGCCTTGGCCTGTCCTCGATTTAAAGAGGTTGCTGAGACTGTTGAAACAGTTCGCGGAGTAACTTGTGATGAGCTGATCGCTTACAAAGGCGGCGCCACAGATTTCTGCGCTGGAGTCTTAGATTTATTGAGGACTTCAAATGCTGCAGCAGTTAATTTCGCTGATACTGGTCGATCAACAGATTTCTGTGCAAAGTCAGAAGAACAAAGTTCTCTCAAATAATCTGTCCCACCAATAAAGCTTCCCCCTTTTAATTCTAGGGGGAGGTTCCTTTTAGGAGAGTTCATGAACCAAATAACAATCTTGACGCTTCTCTGTGCTGTTTTACTAATGGCCTGTGGAGAAAGAAATGTGTCAGGACCAGGTCATGGTAATTCTCGCGGCTTTTGCATTAGTGGTTTTGACTTATTTTCAAACCTCGCAGAAAACGCAGATCTGTTTCGTACCGAATGTACGGATTTCACTATTGAAATAGGCGGTCCTAAGTTAACGTCTGTCACTCGTGAATACGGGCCTTCTGTTATCACACAAAAAAAATTACCATTTAAATCCGCAGTAGCACTGGCCAAAGTAAAGCCTTGGTCCTCATGGTGGTTCCCAAAAAAAGAAAATATTTTGTTTGCCGGCGGGGACTCATCGACCTTGGGCAAGTTTGATCAATTTAGAAGGTGGGCGTATAAACAAAAAGATTTGCCCTATCCCGGCGATTCTCTCGAATTCGAAGCAAACTCCTACTCTCCCAATTCATTAGCATGGGAAGGTCTCTGTGACGCATGGTCATTGGCGGCACTATCGGCCATGGAACCACGAAATCCCATCGAGGTGAATCTAGGAAATTCCTCGGTCACCTTTAATGTGAGCGACCTCAAAGCACTTCTACTTAAAACATATGAGGGCGCACCCGACAGCCAGTTAAAATATCATGGTGAAAAATTTATTGGCGATAACTCGGGCTGGATTTACCCTGATATTTTTCCAGATCAGTTTCATCGTTTTGTTGAAGTAAAATTATTTGAAAAAAAACAGGCCTTTGTAATGGATCATGACCCAGGCCCCCAGGTTTGGAATGTTCCCGTCTATAAGGCAAACTTTGTGGCCGAAAGCGTTCCTAACAAACCTAACGCCGTATTTATTACAATGTGGATTTACTCAGCCGAGCCTACTTTACCTACCGACCGAGAGTTAGTTGGCACTCGTGAATCCGTGCGGGAGTATCAATACATTTTACAGGGAACAAGAAATGAAAGTGGAAACCTAATTGTGACCACTGGCTATTGGGTCAAAGGCGCTAATGGCGTGGACTCACGCCAAGAACACCCCGACTATTTGATTGAACTTCCTTCAACTGAGCGCTTGAAGCGCAAAAGTTGGAATCCCAATATCGAAATAGAGATGGTGGATTGGTTGCTTCGTAATTGAAGGCAGCAAGACAAAGACTCCATTCTTCACTTGGATATCTTTCGCCAACATAGTATAAATAAATGACATTCACAGCTTTAATCTCAAGTCGACTATGTCGGGGGGCAGATGCTTTTTGAGGATGCAATCCGCGGCGAGGCTTTTAGTGTTGAGCGGTTAGAGCAATATGCCACTTACCTCGCCCGTGAGTTGACCGTGGCTAAAGTGCCTAATACCGGCCAATCACTATTGCCGCGAGTTAAAGAAAACAGCGAAGTTTTAGTTAAGGCTTATCGGCAACTCACTCAAGCGGTTGCAGATAAGAGGACCATTCCCCCAGCTGGGGAATGGCTTATCGACAACTTTCACATCATAGAGGATCAGATCCGTGAGGTTCGTCATGATTTGCCTAAAGAATATTATTTTGAACTGCCCAAGCTAACCATTGGCGATTTGGCGGGACGCCCCCGAGTTTATGCCATTGCTCTCACCTTAGTTGCACATTTGGATAGTCGTTTAGAAACAAACACTATTAGGCGTTTCATTCAATCTTATCAAAAAATTTCTCCTCTTATGATGGGTGAACTTTGGGCAATTGCGATCACGCTGCGAGTTGCTCTGCTAGAGAATTTACGACGTGTCATCGTACGAATGGCCTACGTTCAAGAAGTTAAGCAAGCGGCAGACGACTTCGCTGAAAACCTATTGGCAGCCGTTGACAAGACGGAGCTCGATCTCAGCGAAAGAATTGAAGAGGTTCCAAACCTACTGGGAAAATCCCGTCTTTGTGATTGTGCTGTAGCCGTGCAATTGGCCAAACGCTTACGTGATCAGTCACCCGAACTTTTGCCAGCCTATAACTACCTGGCGGAGTGCCTCAAAAATCATAATTTGACCGTTGAGCAAGCAACCCTTCAGGATCATCAACAACAAGCGGTTGATCAAGTCACGGTGGGAAACATCGTCAATAGTATGAGACTACTATCTTCGATCGACTGGAAAGAGTTTTTTGAAAGTGTCAGCCTCGTCGATGAAATACTGGCGAACGACCCGACCGGAACCTACAAGCGCATGGATTTTTCTAGTCGTGATCGCTACCGTCACACCATAGAAAGGATTTGCCGAAAATCAAAGTTTGACGAAATGACAATTGCCGGCGCGGCAATACAGCTCGCCCAGAAAAGCAAGCAGGACGCTATAGATATTTCTCAACATCACGTTGGTTACTATCTTATCGATCGTGGTTTGAATCACTTAGAGAGTTCTGTGGGGTTAAAGCCCAGTATATCTACTGCAGCCAAACGCGCCTTACTAAACCACCCCACGAGTTTTTATCTCAGCACATTGCTTATGACTTCCTTTATTATTTTTGCACCACTACTTTATTATATTTACTCACAAGGGGCCTCCTGGTTTAAAGTTTTTATATTTCTTTTCGTGGGTGGAGCGCTGGTGAGCGACACGGCTCTGAATCTCTTGAATTTATTTGTGACAGCACTTATTGGTCCGAGAGTTTTGCCCAAGATTGATCTGGATAAAGAAATACCGGATGAAGCCAGGACCTTCGTAATTATACCCTCCCTCTTTTCGGGAATGGATTCAGTTTCTAAATTACTTGAGACCATAGAAGTTCATTATCTCTCCAATCAGAGCCGCAATCTTTTTTTCGCACTTTTGAGCGACTTTACCGATGCGGATCACGAAAAAATGGGTAACGATGAGGAGTTGATAGCGCTCGCGGAAAAGGGAATCTCAGCGCTCAATGGCCAATATTGCCAGACGGGCCAACCACAGTTTTTTCTTTTTCATCGGTACAGAAAATGGAATCCCCAAGAAAATAAGTGGATGGGATGGGAAAGAAAGCGAGGCAAGATTCATGAGTTTAATCGCTTCTTACGGGGCAACAAAAATACCAGCTTTAAGGTGGCGCCTTCGCATTCCAATTTATTTTCTGAAATCCGCTATGTGATCACTTTAGACTCTGACACCCAACTTCCGAGAGGTGCCGCTAAGCGACTGATCGGCACTATTCTTCATCCTCTAAATTCGCCACAGTTCGATGTCAAAAGCCGACGGGTCGCCAAAGGCTATGGAGTTCTTCAGCCTCGAATCAGCATAGCTCCCAAGAGTTCCGAGTCCTCATTTTTCGCGCGAATTTTTTCGGGCCACACAGGCATTGATCCCTACACAACCGCGGTTTCTGATGTATACCAGGATCTTTTTGGCGAGGGCACTTACACAGGAAAGGGCCTATATGTTGTCGACACATTTGAAGACGCATTAGCCGGCAAGGCTCCCGAAAATGCCATTCTTAGCCACGATCTCTTTGAAGGAATTTTTGCGCGAACCGCCCTGGTTAGCGATATTGAGTTCCTGGATGAATACCCTTCGCACTACGAGGCTTTTGCAAAACGGCAACACCGCTGGGCTCGAGGCGATTGGCAGATTTTTCGTTGGCTGTTCCATCCCGATCTCGCTGTGATTTCACGTTGGAAAATTTTTGATAACTTACGCCGCAGCTTTGTAGCGCCCTCAACACTTTTATTGTTAATACTGGCCTGGACGATATTGCCTGGCTCATCTTTGGTAGGGACACTGGCAATTGTCGCCTTACTCGCTCTGCCGTCTTATGCTCATGCCACAAATAGCCTTCTTTTTCATTCGAGGGGCATTCCTTGGATGAGCCACCTTAGGAATGTTTGGGGAGACCTAGGCACAAGCAGCGTTCAGATTTTGTTGTTCTTATTAGTTTTGCCACATCAGGCTTGGCTCCAGGTTGATGCGATCGTTCGAACCCTTTATCGACTTTTCATTTCAAAACGCCGCCTTTTGCAATGGCTGAGTGCCGCAGAGGCTGAATCGGGCATGCTAAGTAAGAAAAAACTTTCATTCGACATCATTTGGGTCCCCCGAATTGTAGCATTGGGGTTATTGACCTTTTTAGCTTTAACGCCGTCCCTAGTTTTTTTTATTGCTGGTCCTTTTTTGGGAATTTGGCTCTTGTCTCCGACAATAATTTCTAAGATTAGTCGCAAACGCGCACCACAGGTCTCAGCGCTCTCTCAGGAGGACCGTCGAGAACTGCGCAGAATTGCGCGGCGAACTTGGCATTTTTTTGAAACTTTCATTGGAGAAAAAGATCATTGGCTTCCGCCGGATAACTTTCAGGAAGATCCTGACTTAGTTATTGCGCATAGAACGTCGCCCACCAATCTGGGCTTACTTTTACTGTCCACTACCGCCGCTCATGATTTGGGGTTTATTGGTTCGCTCGAACTCGTGGAAAGACTTGAACTTACGCTGAGCTCGATGGAGTCACTTGAGCGCAGGCATGGACATTTTTTTAATTGGTATGACACAAATTCTTTGCAGGCTTTGAATCCTATTTATATTTCTACTGTTGATAGCGGAAATCTCGCGGGTCATCTCATGGCCGTAAAGCAAGCCTGTTTGTCATTGCCAGACAAGCCCCTAATTTCTTCAGTCGTTTCTACTGGCCTTGTCGACACAATTCTAGAAATGAAGGCAAAGTTGAGCGCCATCGATTCTCGGCACCTAGTTACCAGCTCTATAACTAGAGACCAGTTGGCCATAGAAATTGAACGGTGTCTAGCGAGTGCTCTCTCTAAAACGCCAGAGTCGCTAGACGCGTGGGAAATTTATATTTCTGAAGTTCGCGCTCATCTTAATGCCATTTTAGGTCTCATCAACACACTTAGCCTCGAGCATGCGAGTGATATATTTGCAGGATTACTAAATTGGACAAATACGAGTCTTAGGATGGTTGCTAAACTCGAAGCACAAGCGCAGGCTTTTCAGCTAGAAGATTTTTTTGATGACTTCGTGATTCGTAGTCGCCGTTTAGCTCAGCGCTGCCATGATCTGGCAATGGACATGGATTTTTCTATCCTGTTCGATAATGAACGTAAAATTTTCTGCGTAGGATACAATGTCGAACAAAACAGCCGCGACAATTCCTATTATGATTTGTTAGCTTCAGAGGCGCGGTTGGCGAGCTTTATGGCGATTGCAAAAGGCGACGTGCCGCAGAGTCATTGGTTTCATCTCGGACGGCAAATGACCGTTCTCTACGGAAAGCGAACGCTTATATCTTGGTCGGCGTCCATGTTTGAATACCTTATGCCACTTTTGGTTATGAAGAATTTTGCGAATACGCTGCTTTACGAAACTCATGAGTCCGTAGTAGGACAGCAGGTCAAATACGCCAAGAAAATGGGAATTCCTTGGGGAATTTCTGAGTCTGCGTACAATGGCCGCGACCTACAAATGAATTATCAGTACGGCCCGTTTGGTGTTCCTGGTTTGGGACTAAAACGCGGATTGAGTGATAATCTGGTGGTGTCTCCCTATTCGACAGCCTTAGCGGCAATGGTCTCTCCTACCTCAGCAGTTAAGAATTTTCGTAAACTTGTCGAGGCGGGACTTTTGACTGACTATGGATTTTACGAATCGGTAGACTACACGAAAGAAAGACTCCTGCCCCATCAGGTCCAACGCATTATCCAAAGCTTTATGGCGCATCATCAGGGAATGACATTGGTGTCGCTGAATAACGCTCTCAATGAGAATATCACCCAGACGCGATTTCACTCGGACCCTGCTATCCGTTCTGCTGAACTCTTGCTTCAAGAACGGAATCCCCTGCGGGTTAGCATTACTCATCCGCGCGCAGAAGAGGCCCATGCCGAAGCACTTTCTGTTAGAGCCATTCAGCCGGCCGACGTCAGACGATTTAGTAGCCCACATTCTCTTTATCCAAAAACACAAATTCTTTCTAACGGAAATTACACGGTCATGCTGACTGCGGGGGGATCAGGTTATTCCCGTTGTGGCGAGTTGGCCGTTACTCGTTGGGCTGAAGATTCCACCCGAGACGCCTTGGGAAATTTCATCTTTATCAAAGACATCAAAAGCGGCTTGTTTTGGTCCGCAGGCCATCAACCGAGCGGAATCTCTCCTCAGTCATTTGAGGCCATCTTTGCAGAGCATAAAGTTGAATTTCATAGACGCGATGGCAACATACTGACTCACATGGAAGTTGTTGTCTCTCCCGAAGACAATGTAGAGTTACGAATGATAACGCTCACTAATATTTCTGCTAATGAGCGCGAAATGGAAATCACAAGCTACTTGGAACCGGTATTGGCTTCAACTGAGGCTGATCTCGCCCATCCGGCCTTCAGCAACTTATTTCTCCAAACAGAATATATTTCGCCCAGAACCGCTTTACTGGCCCGGCGCCGCCCCCGTTCGGGGAGTGATCCTGAGTGTTGGGGCTTTCATGTAGCTGCAAGCGAAGGCGACAATTTTAAATTTGCCGAATACGAAACTAACCGCGCAAAGTTTATCGGTCGGGGTCGAACATTGATGAATCCCATAATCATGACCGGAAATATTCCCTTATCAGGAGAGGTAGGTACTCCACTCGATCCCATTTTTTCATTGCGACGTCGGGTTATTATTCCGCCTTATGGTGTGATCAAAATATGTTTTTCAACTGGAGTAGTAGACTCTCGCGAAGAGGCCCTTCGTTTGATCGACCAGTACCACAACATTAATAGTTTTAATCGCGAAAATGAATTGGCCTGGACCCAAACTCAAGTGCAGTTACGCCATTTAGGGATGCCAGCCGACGAGGCCAAGATTTACCAAAAACTCGCAGGTGCACTTTTATACTCTAACCGCGATGCCCGCCTGCCATCAGATACTCTGATGTTGTGCGAATTACCTCAATCAGCTCTTTGGCGACATGGTATTAGCGGAGATCTTCCAATACTGCTTGTGCAAATTACTGGTGAACGCGATATTTCTCTAGCGCGGGAATTACTCCGCGGCCACGAATACCTAAGGCTGAAAAAACTTTCTGTGGACTTGGTGTTTTTAAATGTTGAAAAAACGGGTTACTTTCTCCCACTTCAAGAAGAACTTGACCGCCAAGTCTTAGCCAGTGGAAATCATGGACTATTAAATAAATCCGGAGGAATTTTTCTTTTGCGGTCTGACACGCTATCAAATCAGGATAAATTTCTTTTGCAAGCTGCGGCAAGAGTTTTTCTGGATGGCTATCGCGGAACTTTGAAAGAGCAAATGACAAGGCTCCAACCAGGAAAAGACAGAGCACAAGTTTATCCTCCAGATCAACCATCTGAGGTGTCCTATCCGCCGGCACGATTAGTACGCCCCGAACTTAAATTTTTTAATGGTCTGGGCGGATTCACTGCGGATTCAAAAGAATATGTTATCTTCTTAGAAAAAGATCGCACCACTCCGGCTCCCTGGATTAATGTTATTGCGAACTCCAAGGACTTTGGATTTTTAATTTCAGAAACAGGAAGTGGTTACACCTGGTCAGGTAATAGCCGCGAAAATCGCCTTACGCCTTGGAGTAACGACGCTGTTATTGATCCTAGCGGAGAGATAATATATTTACGTGATGAAGATTCTGGTCACATATGGTCGCCGACGCCTTGGCCTATCCCTACAACAGGCCCCACTATTGTTCGTCACGGCCAAGGTTACACACAGTTCGAACATAGTAGTCATGGCATACACCACCACCTACTTATGTATGTCCCAGTGGATGAGGAAATTAAGATTTGCCGCCTTCGTCTAAAAAATCTCGATGCCAAAAAGAAGCGACGCATCTCACTGACCTATTTTGTTGAGTGGGTTCTAGGTACCAACAGGGCCAAAACTGCCCATCATGTCGTTACTCAGCCTGGCCCGCTTCCGGGCGTCGTTCTAGCTCGCAACCCTTTTAGTATTGATTTCGGTACGCGCGTAGCTTTTGCGGGAGTTAGTGGCGGGGTGGAGTCTTTTACTTGCGATAGACGAGAATTCATTGGACGCAATGGTTCCTACGCAAAACCAAGAGGCTTTGAACGAGATAATTTTAGCGGAAAAATTGGCGCAGGGCTAGATCCTTGTGCAGCAATTAACCGATCCATTGTGCTAGGGCCGAATGAAGAGCAAGAAATTATTTTCGTTCTAGGACAGGTAAGTAGTTTAGATTTAGTGGAGCCTTTGGTTGGTCGGTACTTAAAAAACTCCGAAGCAGAGTCTGCCTTGGTTCAGGTCAAAAATTTTTGGGATGGGTTTTTGGGTGCTATGCAATTCAAGACGCCCTCAGAAGAAAGTAATATACTGCTCAATCGTTGGCTGTTGTATCAAACTCTTGGCTGTCGGATTTGGGCGCGATCCGCCTTTTACCAATCAGGAGGAGCCTTTGGCTTCCGCGATCAACTGCAAGATGTAATGGCCCTAACGTTCTCAAAGCCTGAGGTCACCCGTGGTCAAATTTTACGGGCAGCTTGTCATCAATTTATAGAAGGCGATGTTCAACACTGGTGGCATCCTCCGAGCAACCGTGGGGTGCGCACTCATTTCTCAGATGACCTGCTTTGGCTACCTTACGTGACCGCAGATTATATTAGAACAACTGGTGATGGTGCGATTTTAGATGAAGAGCTTCCCTTCTTATCCGCCCCATTAATTCCGCCAGATCGTGAAGACCTTTATGTTCAGCCAAGTAAGACTCATGAAACAGCTTCCCTCTTTGAACACTGCTGTCGAGCTATTGATAAAAGCCTAAAGGTGGGTGCTCACGGACTACCGCTTATGGGAACAGGCGATTGGAACGACGGTATGAATAGAGTCGGTCACGGAGGCAAAGGCGAAAGCGTTTGGCTGGCCTGGTTTCTGATTAAGGTGTTAAATGAGTTTGCGCCACTTTGCGAAACACGAGGAGAAATGGTGCGAAGAGACAAGTACAAACGCCACGCCGAATCTTTGGCGCTGGCTTTAGAGTCCACAGGCTGGGATGGAAAATGGTACCGGAGAGCCTATTTTGATGACGGCACCCCACTCGGATCTGAGCAGAGCCAAGAATGCCAAATCGATTCCATTGCTCAATCATGGGCCGTACTCTCAGGAGCTGCATTGCCAGAGCGCGCGAGTCAGGCCATGCAGTCAGTGAACGAGCGTCTGATTCGTAGGCAAAATCGCATCATACCTCTGTTTTGGCCTCCGTTTGATAAGACCGATTTGGATCCGGGCTACATCAAAGGTTACGTACCCGGAATTCGGGAGAATGGGGCACAATATACCCATGCCGCAATTTGGGCGGGAATGGCTTTCGCGAAACTAACTGATGGTGATCGGGCCATGGAAGTTTTGTCGATGTTAAATCCGATTTCTCATAGCGATTCGATAGAAAGTGTCAACACGTACAAAGTAGAGCCCTACGTGATTGCAGCAGATGTTTATACTCTACCACCTCACACAGGACGAGGTGGATGGTCGTGGTATACGGGATCGGCAGGTTGGTTTTACCAAGCGCTGGTACAGAGTGTTCTTGGCCTTCATAATACCGGTAAGGTTCTACGCTGGAAGCCTTGCCTACCAAATGCCTGGCCCGGGTACGAAGTAACCATACGTTCCGGCCAGTCAAGCTATCATGTTCACGTTAAAAATTCCCAGGAACTCAAACTTGGGGAAATTAAAATAGAGCGAGATGGCCAATATCTAGAATCAGCGGAGCTGGTATTAGACGATGACAACAAGAATCATGAAATATTGGTGCTAATTGGAGCGAGGCCGCTCGTTGTGTAGTGATAACTGAGATTACTCAGACTTTTTCGGAAAGAAACAGTGTTGAGATCTCGGTAAATCTCTTCCACTAACTCCAACGCCTCATTAATCTGGATTTGGAGTTGAAAATTTTCGACGGGTTTTGTTTTTTTTAATTTAGTAGCGCCTTCTTTTTCTGCCACTTTGTTATTGATTCCCATCATCTTTGCTCCCTTTCAATCAAACTACCATTAATGCCATTAAACATGCAACCTCTATAAGTTTCTCTATAATATCTCTAGCAGTTTTCATGCCATAAAAATTCTCGGTACAAATTTTGTTTAAATGCGCCATTTTTTTGTATTGATGAACTGCTAAAAAGCCAATAGATCGAGCCCTACCTATCTTTATTGTTGGCATGATAGTAGCAAATCGTAATTAACACGGAGAGTTTATGACAAAATTTAAAGTGCTATTAATGTTATTGATGGCCCAAATACTTGGCTGCAATCAGGCAAAAGAAATGCTCAGTGACGTGATCGCGGCTATTTCCAGCGGCAATCTGCCCGCCCTTCAAAAATATTTAACAAATACCGCACTAGATCAGATGAAATCGCCACAAGACTTAGCGTTCTGGACCGCTATCGTAAACCAGTCACGCCGCAATGAATTTACAGTTGATAGTCTTTATGATTTTAAAAACGGTAAAATTTTAGCTACTGCCTATGGGGCCTTTGATATCAGCGACTCAAAAGTTATTTGGACACAATTTAAATTGGAGTGTACTAATACGATTTCAATTTCTGGCGACCATGCCTTCCCTGATGACTGTAAAATTTCTGAATTTAGCAAACCTATTGTGGTCTCAACATCGTTTGAAAAGACTCAGGTCTTACTTTATGCCTACAGCTGCGCTAACTCTGCCCTTCAACAATTGCTGTTTAAAGAACTTAAAAACAATCCTGGTATCGACCCCAGGTACCCCGCCTTTCCGAATGGCCCTACGGCTATAGACGTCATTAAAACGCGAATTCCCTATGAGATAGGATCAGACTATTGCAAGGTTTCTTACCACAGTCTGCGCTAAAGTTCATTTCTCAACTAACGTCGCCTAAGCAGAGCTTATTGCGCGATTGACTATTCCCAATAACACTTCGATATCCACTGGCTTTTGCATAAAACCAAAGACGCAAAGCTCGTCTTTCAAGCTCTGATCTTCGCGTCCCGCCGTCATTACTATTGTCGGAATAGTCGCTAAATTATCAATTTTCCGTTGAGCTTTTCTAAAGGCTCGGCCATCCATTATCGGCATCATGAGATCTAGTAAAATCACATCTGGTAGCACTGCCCCGTTATTCAACTTTTGCAATCCAGACTTACCATCGCTTGCGACCTCAACTAAAAAATTCTCAGACTCTAGAATAGACTTTAATAGATATTGAATATCAAAATCGTCTTCGATTATAAGCGCTCGATAGGACCTTATATTAGTCATTCAATATTCTCCACGCCATTGCCTCGACTGTTGGAGCTATTGGCAACTCCACATGAAAATCTGAGCCACCCACAGCCTTATTCTCGGCCCAAATTCGGCCACCATGGCCCTCAACTATTCGCCGCGAAATATAAAGCCCCAGGCCCAAACCGGGCTGGCGCTGATCATCAGCACGAAAAAATGGCTCAAAAATTCCCGATAAAGTTTTGGGGTCCATTCCTCTGCCCGAATCACTTACGGTAATTTTTACACGGCCGTCAACTTGTGATTTTTCCAAACAAACCGTGACCTTAGATTTGGCGCAATACTTAACGGCATTGGACAGCAAATTGGTTATAACTTGCTCTATGCGACTACGATCCCACTGACCTAGAACTTTGGGTTCCAGCTTCAAATCGAGCACACATCCAGCCCTATCCATACTTTCAGCGAATCGTTCAACGATTTCTACAATTAATGCCGTCATATCGGTTTCTGCAAAATTAAAAACTAGCCGACCGGCATGGACTCTTGAAATATCAAGCAAATCGCCCACAATATTAGAAAGTGAGTCAATCTGCTTGTAACACATCGCCATCGCACGTTCGAGATTTTCTTCGCCGTACTCAGGAGTATTCAATTTTCTTAGTTGCCGATCAGTCAGTTGAATTTGCAACCTTAGAGAGGTCAACGGAGTTTTCAACTCGTGAGATGCGATCGACAAAAACTCATCACGTTGGTGCAGAGAGAGAGCCAATTTTTCATTGAGTTTTTTTAATTCCATTTCCCGAAGCTTCACACTAGAAATATCTCTAATAAAGGCATAAAATAAAATGGTATTTCCAAAACGAACGGGCATTACAAACAGCTCGACCGGCAACTCAACTCCTTGTCTATTAACTGCAGAAACTTCTATTCTGCGATTGAGCACCGCTCCCTCACCAGTTAAGAAAAAATTTTTAATTCCGTCTATGTGTGCTTCACAATAAGTTCTGGGAATAACAGTTTCGATCAAGGGCTTACCCACTACTTCGACCCGCGTCCAACCAAATGTGGCTTCAGCTTGGTGGTTCCAAGTACAGATCTTCCCACCCGCATCAATGGCAATAATTGAGTCCAATGAGTTCTCAACTATCTCATCGACGAACTTCAAATAACTAATATTTGGAACCTCTAAAATATTTTTACAAACAAAACTTTCAGAGTTTTTTAGCTTCTCCAGTCCTATTTCCATTCATTATTTTTGCTCCATATTTTTAATTTTTGATACTTTTTTTTGCTATCAATAGCGAGTTTAACTCACAGACCAAAAGACAAAAATAGTTTTTGGTAAAAATGTCCCATTCCATGGGGAATTTTGCCCCTTTTCCTGTTATTCTGCTAATTTCTTGCATTGGGGCTCTAATGAAGAGATAGTAGCAAAAAATACTTCGGGGGTACTCTTAGTGACTCAACATGAACTGATCACCAATGTAGAATTGCTACCTAAACTTTCTTTGAAACGGCTTTCTTTAATAGAAGATGACGTTGACCTCAGAGCTGTCATCCAAAAATATTATGAAAACTGGGGCTACCAAGTTTCGACTTTTGGCAATGCAGAATCATTTTTGGCGTCGTTACCAAAGGGCGTTGATCGCAGTGGTAACAAATTGCCAGACTTAATCGTAAGTGACTTGGTTTTGCCCGATATCAGTGGAATTCAATTGGTTGAGGCGCTTAATCGATTACAAATAAATGTACCGATTATTATCGCAACAGCACATGATAGCGTAGAAACTGCCGCGAACGCCATGGCTACTGGAGCCTTTGACTACATTGTCAAACCCATTAATTTTAGTGAGCTTAAAGTAGTTTCTGGCCGAGCGCTTCGACTTCGTGAAATTGAGAATAAATATTGGGAGCTGAGAGACAAAAGCCAAAGTGAAAGTCAGTATGGTCATCTGGTCGGAAAAAGCAAAAAAATGCACGAACTATTTGAAATGATAGAGCGCGTGTCCCGTTCCATTTCAAACGTGCTTATTACTGGCGAAAGTGGCACGGGCAAAGAACTTGTCGCTAAAATGATTCATGAAAAAAGCGTTCGCGCTAAGGGACCCTTCGTAAGTATAAATTGTGCGGCGATCCCAATGGAATTGATTGAGTCCGAGCTATTTGGCTATAAAAAGGGTGCCTTTACTGGCGCCATACAAAATCGCATTGGACTTTTTGAAGAAGCCAATGGTGGCACCATATTCTTAGATGAGATCGGCGATATGCCCTTATCGCTGCAATGTAAAATGCTCCGGGTATTGCAGGATAGAATGGTTCGGGCTGTGGGCGCTAACGACTCTGTTGAGATCGACGTGAGGGTGATTGCTGCCACCAACAAAGATCTCGTTTCGCAAATCAAAGAGAAAAAGTTTAGAGAAGATTTATTTTACCGATTGTGCGTGATTCCCCTTTTTATTCCGCCACTCCGAGAACGAACCGAGGATGTTGAGCTGTTGAGTGAACATTTTTTGCAAAAGCATTTGACGGTCACTGGCAAAAGTGGCGGAAGTAGAAAGACACTTTCTAAGGACGCCATTGAAAGATTAAAGTCTCACGCTTGGCCCGGTAACGTTCGAGAACTTGAAAATCTCATTGAGAGAACGCTCGTTCTTTGTGACAGAAATGTTATTGAGCCATCTGACCTTGATGTAATTTTGGCCAAGCCAGGCAACCCGATTTATGAGGGCTTCAAAGAAATGCCCTCTTTGGACCAATTAGAAAAGCAATATATTGATTTTGTACTCTCAAAAACCGAAGGCCACAAAGAACAAGCGGCTAAAATTTTAGGGATCGATCGAAAGACACTCAGACGTAAAACCAACGACTAGAGTGCCGCATCTAGTGACTATGATCCTTAAGCCAATTTTTAAAATTATCTAAAACCGATATTTTATTTTTAATGTCGGAATAATCCTGTTGTCCTAAGGCATCCTCTATTTCTGTGCAAATCTGATGGAGTCCCTTAAAACCGAAAGTAATGGCATTCCCTCTCACCTGATGACAAATTGATTTCATGCGAAAAAAGTCGTTCTCATCGAAGGCTGCATGAAGATCAGAAATGTCCTTTCTGCGACGCTCAATATATCCCGGCATAATGTCAGCTAAAATGGGATCCGTACTTATCATGCTCTTTTCTTCTGGTGTTAACATCAGTTATAACCGCCTTTTAACTCCTGACTAATACCATGTTTGCTGGGACATTGAAATCTCTCTTTTCGCCATTCCCGCAATCGCGCGTGTACAGCACTTAACGATTCTTCAAGTGCTGCAGGCAAACTGCGGCCATTACAATCTGCAGAAATTTCACTATCCGATGCACGAACTACTAATTGAATGGAGTACTGGGATTTCGCTCGCTTAACCCCAAGTTCAATGAAGGCATCACTAGGGCAATAGTCCTGCAACTGACGAATTTTTGAATTCGCGAAAGTCAGTGTGGCGCCATCTAATTTATAGCCAGTGCAGCTGATACAAACGTTATTTGAAACTATCTGCTGTTTGTCGTAATGGTTGAACATATGAGCCTCCTCTTTCTTCCTCACTCCAATCCATAAAGTTTAGAGATGCGGGGTAGGTTTTAGAACCTTTAGCCATGAACTCAGAAAACTTCAAGGTGCCAGCTGTTTTTGAGCCAAAGTTAAGGTCCTTTAATATTGATTGAATGAGGTTGCGACACTCATTTACCTCAGATTGAAGCTGATTGGGTCCCCCATAAGGACTAAACCAAGACTCTCGTTCTACGTCGTGGAGTCCAAACAGCACCCAACAAAGTTTTCTTGATATCGCACTCTCTAGTTCGTTTAGCTTATTTAAAAATAACATAATTCCTCCTTAAATATTAAAATCACGCTTCATGCCGTTTCGAAAACCTCTTCATGCGCCTCCCTGTAAAGATAAAGTCAATATTTCTCGAGTCCTATCTAAGTCTAAAGGCTTCTGTAGGTAATAGGGCTTATTGCTTTCACTCCAAAACATTTGATGGATTTCGTCGGTATCTATACTTGACGTAAGAACCACTGGCACATTTGGAAATTCTGCCCGACATAATCGCCAAATGTCACAACCGGTGACTGCCCCCTCCAATAGGATATCAGCAATGATAAGATCATAAGCACTGACCGCAGCGACAGATTTCTGATTTTTTAAAAAATTAAATGCCTCTGCAGAGGTAGCCGCCCAGTCAATGTGCACGAACTGCTCGCACTTTTCAATAATCGCCGTTACCAAAAGAGCTTGGCTCTCATCATCGTCAATTATAAGTACTCTCTTTTTTTTCAAGCTTTCCATTCGTCGAACCTTTCATTGGGATTACTAGTCTCTAAAGCAAGTCTCATTCCAAAATTTTCAAAGATACGTGCATTCGTCTGAATTGATTTAAGACATTACTGCGGCACAACTCCTCAATAACTTTTGCGCAAATTGTCCCAGAAAAAAAAAGCCCAATTTATTGTTACTTAGTGACGTAAAACTTCAAGTCTCAGGTCCAGTTTTATATTTCAAAAAAATTTTTAGAATTAACTTTCCATTGGAGAAAATGCCACTCCAAGTGGCAATTAAAAAAATAAGGAGAAGTATCACTCCTCCTTATTCGTACTACAAAAATTATTTATACTACTAAATTTACCTTAAGGAAAAGGGAACAAAATTAACTTCAACTTTTTCACCATTAAGAGTTGATTCTTTTGTAGACACTTCGCCTTCACGTTTATAAACAATTTTTAACTCAATCTCAACATCACCCATTTTAGTGCTCAGTACAGTTTCAGAATTGACTTTTGAGGACTTCGATTCGTTGGCGTACATTGCATCTGTGATTGTCTTTACAGTGTAATCTAGTTTTCCAAATTTCTGGCTAACAACATTACCCGTAAAAGTTCTCTCAATATGATAAGTACGTCCTGCTTGATCACTTGAATGAGTCGTTTGGCCGACTCCTGTTTCTGCAATGCCTAGGACATCGTTAAGAGCATGCAAAATTTCGCTAGCTTGATAACTGAGTTCAGAAGTTTTTTCTGAAACGGTTTCGTCGACTTTTTTACTGGACTTTACAGCTTTCATAACTACCGGGCAGGCAGCTTCAACAGCAGCTTCAACAGCAGCTTCAAGTACTACAGTATCAATACCGTCTTTTTCGGACTTGTTCTTAGAGAATTTGCAACCCTGAGAAACCAAAGCATAAATTTTTTCATATACTTCATCTGTGCCTTTTGATTTCTTTTCCATAGCATCGCCGAATAAGCGAAAACCGCGCGAAGCGGAATCAAGAGTTTCGAGAAAATCCTTTTTTTGTTGCTCAGTAAGAGGGCCAATCTCGGCTGCAGCAAACGCTCCGCTCATTACGAGCGCCAATACAGAAACTATTCTTGTTATTTTTGTCATCTTATACTCCTTTGTTTTTCTTAAAGCCATTGAACGCAAAATAAATCTTCGAGTCAACCCTGCATTTAATTTATTTTTTTTATTTTTTTTAAAAAAAATAAAAAATATTATTGCAGACGGTAAACACGTGAATTTTAAAAAATATTTCCGATCAATTTAAAATGACGCGCAACTTGCAAAGGTCTAGGAATAATCAATAAAAAAAATAATTAGCATCGATATTAGTCACAAAAAATAATATTTTGATTTCAAAACGAGACACCATTACATAAATCACACCATTCTGCCGACAGATAACTGTGGAGGGTCCATGTATTCATTGTACTCATTTCGAACTCACATCTTTTATATCGCACTTATCGGCTGTCTTGTTACTTATCAGAACTGCAGCAATGTGAAATTTTCCACAAATAGTAAAACTGGCGGCGGAGTCAATGTACTTAGTTGTGATCCCCAAGATATAAAATGTATTCCAGCACCACTAGTCGACAAACCGGGAGTAGTTACAATTCTTTTGGCTTTTGGAGATAGCGACAATTTGCCAAATCCCACTGTAGATCAGGTGTCAGCCCAACTTGTCGCTGAAAAAATGGTTCAATATGCTTCGCCAGTGACTAATCCTAAGGTGCTAGTTGTACTTGATCTCAACCATCACGGCGAATCCCCCGATGACTTCAGAAATCTCTGGCAGAATTTATTATTTCGCTATAGCCCGAACCACATCGATGAACCCGTAGATGGACTTAAGGCCTCTGACCTTATTGGTTATGATGTCGTTTGGTTAGTGAATCCCGGGTTCCCAATGGGAAAACAATCCACCTTCGACACTCTGAAAGCTTTTGCTGGCGGTGTGATTCTATCCGGCGACGATATGTCGTCGGGAAATGGTTTTAATACTTCGAGTCTGACGGGGCTGACCCGTATTGACAACGGCATTCAAGTCACTTGCAACGGACAAGTATATGATATTAACAACAATGCGTATCCCAATTCTTACATCGTTTCTTTGGATGCCATGAAGTTTCCTGATCTGGGCAGCGCGCATTTAAGTTTTACCTACGGTAACGACATTGATAACACAACGGCGCTTGCTGAATTGGAAGTCTTGGTTTGGGCAAAGCCGAGCCCCACAGCGTGCACAGCAAAACGGCCTGTTGTTGTCAGGTATCCGAAAAATTAGTCTCTAATTAATATGTTTGCATACCTTGAAAAGTTTAACTATTCTTAGTAGATGAAATGGCTTCAGAGTAGCTTTTTAATAGCGTTAGCGGGCGTTTTGGGTAGTCTCTATTTTAGCGAAATTATGAAATTTCCGCCCTGTACGTTATGTTGGTATCAGCGAATATTCTTGTATCCTCTGGTGTGGATTTTTGCTGCGGCACTTTGGACTGAAGATCAGAACTATAAAAAATACGCCATGCCTTTTATTTTATTGGGGCTCGCTGTCTCAGTTTATCACAATCTGCTTTACTATGGTGTCATCTCCGAAGCCTTGGCTCCTTGTACAAAAGAACTTTCATGTACTTCCAGACAACTTGAATTATTTGGAGTTATTACCATTCCAATCATGTCTTTCATTAGTTTTCTACTTATAACAATATTTATATTCTTAGATAAAAAAGAAAAGAGGAGTTTTTTGTGAAGAATAAGCTTTTTGTGGTCGGCGCAGCTATAGCCGCTATTATTATTTTTTTGGTTGTCAGTATGAACACAAAAACCCCAGCGCCAGTGGTACCAGTGGTTGAATCGCTCCCTCCGGAAAGTCAGAGCAATGGAGCTCCTCTTTTTGTGCGGCCGCATAGTCCGAGTATGGGTAATACGATGGCTAGAGTAACTGTGATAGAATGGTTTGACCCCGAATGTGAATCATGTCGCATGTTTCATCCGGTGTTTAAAAAAATAGTCGCACAATATAAAGATCGTGTTCATTTTGTTTTGCGCTACATGCCTTATCATAAAAACTCGATGTACGCGGCTAGCGTCCTAGAGGAAGCGCATGAAATGGGAAAGTTTGAACAAGCCTTAGATATTTTATTTGAAAAGCAGCCCGAGTGGGGCGATCACCATGCTCCAAAACCTGAGCTGATTCCTGGTTATCTCGCTAAAATAGGATTATCAAAAAATAATTTAGTGCCTGAAGTCGTTATCAAGAAACACGGCGAAAAAGTAAAAATCGACGAGGATGACGGAATGAGATTGGGTGTACAAAGTACTCCTACTTTTTTCGTCAATGGTCAGCCCCTCGAACAGCTGGGTGAAAAAAACTTGATAGATATGATTGAGTTAGTTCTCGAAAAGTAGTTTACTAGGTATATGAATTCTCGACGCACTATCTGGTCTGTAATAGCTGCTTCGTCAGCGGGAACGCTCATTGAGTGGTACGACTTTTACATTTTTGGAAGCCTAGCAACTGTCATCTCGGGACACTTCTTTCCAAAAGGCAACGACACGGTAGCACTGCTTTCGACACTCGCGACATTTGCCACGGGCTTTGTAGTTCGTCCTTTTGGCGCTCTTTTCTTTGGAAGAATCGGGGATCTGGTCGGACGCAAATATGCCTTCCTGGTGACTTTACTTCTTATGGGAGGCTCTACTTTTGCCATAGGACTTCTTCCTACCTATGAACAAATTGGATTTCTCGCTCCCATGGCCTTGCTACTCCTACGCTTACTTCAGGGTCTCGCGCTCGGAGGCGAATACGGCGGCGCCGCGACTTACGTTGCTGAGTTCTCCCCAGACGGGCACCGCGGATTCTATACTAGTTTTATTCAGACAACGGCGACGCTCGGGTTATTTGTTTCACTAGGAGTCGTTCTTGGTACACGGCTTGGACTAGGCGAAGACGCCTTTCAAGCTTGGGGTTGGAGAATACCGTTTTTGCTTTCAATTTTTCTGGTCATTTTATCCTACTTCATTCGAGCAAAATTAAAGGAATCACCGCTTTTTTTGATGTTAAAAAAGTCAGGAAAGGCCTCCAAAAGTCCATTGAGGGATAGCTTTCTGCAGCCAAAAAATCGAAACTTAGTTTTGCTGGCGCTCTTTGGAGCCACTGCCGGGCAAGGGGTCGTGTGGTACACGGGGCAATTCTATGCGCTCTTTTACTTGCAAACAGTCCTTAAAATAAATTTTATCACTGCCAACACCATCATTGCCGTCGCTCTTTTAATTGGAACTCCATTCTTTGTTTTTTTTGGCTGGCTTTCTGATCGCATCGGCAGAAAGAAAATCATGATGACCGGCTGTGGACTTGCCGCCATCTGTTATCTCCCCATATATATGACGATGGTGAGTGTATCAAGCGACCCGGCGCACCCCAACATTGTGGCGCTCACAGCTCTTGTTCTGGTTCAGGTTTTGTTCGTTACGATGGTGTATGGACCCATCGCGGCCTTTCTGGTTGAGCTTTTTCCCACACATATTCGATATACCTCAATGTCACTACCCTACCATGTCGGAAACGGCATATTTGGCGGTCTCGTTCCACTTATTGGAACTGCACTGGTCGCGGGTACTGGAAATATTTACGCCGGGCTTATTTATCCCATCGGCATAGCCATCATGACATTTGTTGTCGGATCGCTTTACTTACCTGATGATCGAAATGTTAAACTAGGGGAAAAGTAAACATTTTGGGTTTCGGCCCTGACTTATAGCCTTTTGATACTTTGGCAAATACTCAGGAATTTTTGCTTGAAGATTACTGATTCTAGATTCATTCGATGGGTGAGTGGAAAGCCATTCGGGCGGTTGCCCTCCGCCGAGTGACTGCATATTTTTCCACAACTCTACACTTTGAGCTGGATCGAAACCGGCCTGGGACATCAGATCCAGTCCTATAACGTCAGCCTCCGTTTCCTGCGTTCGACCATGTGGCAATATAACACCGTATTGAACACCCAATCCAATTCCTGCCATAATCAAACTTTTACTGCGGCTACTCTGGGATTTTCCGGTCAAAACGGCATCTAAAATCCCGAGCCCCCCTTGAGCAGCTAGAGTTTGCGAAACACGTTCTGCTCCATGTTTTGCTAACACATGGCCAATTTCATGGCTGACAACTGCTGCGAGTTGCGCATCCGTTTTTGCTGCCGATAATATTCCTGTATGAACCCCAATTTTTCCACCGGGAAGTGCAAATGCATTGGCACTTTTATCTTGAAACACTACGACTTCCCATTCGCCTCCCACCACTTTCGTAATTGGAGAAACAACACAACTAACAAAATTATTTACTTTCGGATCCTGGCTGCGCAGTCCCTTGGCCTTCATTTCCTCAAAACCCAGTTGGCCCATGGAATTCATTTGATCATCGGATACTAAAATGAGTTGTTTGCGTCCCAATGGAGAAGAGGCGCAGCCCAAAGATAGCAGAAGAATGAAATAGAAAATTTTATTCGTCATATGATTATCACTCATGAGTCTAGGAATCGGCTCTTTTTAAAAACGCAAAGAGCTTTTCCGGAAAAAAATCTGTTTCTAACTTTGTCTCAGTGGGACACTTGCTACATGAGGGCTGCGGCAATTTATACCAATGCGCATCTTCACCACTAGTCCGCTTAAAGTGTTCTGACTCCCTTAATTCAATGATAACTTCTAGTTCACAACTAGGACAAACGAAGTGAGCAAAAAAGGACTCGATTAAAAAATGCTTAGGTAAAAACCCTACAACCATTGATGCCTGATTGGCGATTATGTGGGGACCTTTTTTAAGTATGACCTTTATCTCCGGGGGAACCTTTGCCGCCCAATTTACCCAATGTTTAACGCCCACCGAATTCATGTAAGTTGCTTTTTCAAGATTCAAGTGAATTTCTTTAAGGCCGAACAAGGGCAATAAAAAAAACTCGGATGTTTCCCCAATGGGTCCCTCGATATCTATGGTGCGTATGCCGCCTTTGTCAAAGTGACTCATCAATCACTAAGGTTAGCGGGTTTTATTCAAACTTCAAGGTATTAAGATCTATCATGGAAATTTTGGCTGTAAATCAATTGTAGCGGAATTGAATCCGGCGCCAACATTACCTAACTTTAAAACTCCCAGTTCTATAAAAATACCCTGCTCGTTTCTGGCTCCGTAGAAACTAATGCCGGCCCCAGTAAGAGATGATGATGCCCCGACACCTGATTCGTCATACTCCCCAAAAAGCTCTTTCACTGTGATGGCCCGATCCGGGGGCAGCTGGATAACGGCATCTATAGAAAACCCACCATTTGTCTGATAGCCAAAGTGTATAAATTCATATGCCCTCATCTTGATTTCTACTTCACCTGTTATCAATTCTTCGTGTCCTTCAACTCTAAGCAGGAGTTCGCATGTCCCACCTAACATAGAATAAAAAAATAAATCGAAACCATGAAGATCACATTTTTCAAAAGTTACCTGTCTAACTATAGCATCCCCGTTCTCGGAGAATGAGCTCACATTATTTTGGGCCAAAACTGAGCCACTTAGAAGTAGCAAAAACCCTATTAAACAGCTCTTTTTTGGTATCATCATGTGGAATTCCTACAAGGGTAAATATTAGCTTCAGGAGATCTGCATCCTTTATTGCAGGATGCGTGCCCGAAGTTATGGCGCGTGTACGAATTAAAAATGAGTTTGGACACACTACCAGAGTGATAAGAAACGATTTTTGCGACTTTCACGTCAAAAATTGGTAATGTCGCAACCGAAATACTAAATTTCGGAAGAAGTCGGCTTGTACCAACAAAGAGGACGAGTACCGACTTTATAACCATCACGCGTAGTACAAACCCCAATTTTTGGATCTAAAGGGTCAGTGTCTTGGTCATAGGACCTGTCGCATAACGTACCATTGAAATACGTATCGAGGCGACATTGAGGCGCCGGGTGTTCTCCATATGTTTTGCCGACCGTGGAAGTATCGGGTGTGCTGAAATTAACATTTGAGTTCCCATGAATGTCACCTAGAACTCTTCCAAGTGATTTGCCAGCCATCGAAATTCTTTGGCAAAGTGCAACTTCTCTGGCATCCCTGTATACCAATTCACATTGCTTAGTAGATTGAGGATCAATATTCATTTTAGAAACTACCGCTATATTGTCCTCTTTTTCAAAAACCCTTTTGAGACATTTCATAGATCCAAAATAATCTGATTGTCCTTCGTTAGATGCCCATGATGGACGATCTTTTCTAGGGGCTCCGCCAAGAAAATGACCAAGCTCATGGCAAAAAACAAGAGCAAAACCATCTTCGGTGGCTAATGGATGACGAGCGAGTCCACCGTACATATTTATAACCCATCTTTTTCCCCAAGTATTAGCATTAGCATTCACTGTGTCATCATCCCAGTGACCATAAACCACCAGAAGTGCGTCTTTCGCTGCGACAACAGGAGTGTAGATGTCAAAAATATTTTTTATAATTGCCCGAAATCTCTCTTCGGTCATGCCATTGTTTCCTATGCCCCACTGTGAAATTTTTAAATTATTCTCAGGAGCAAACCCACTTTTTCCAGGGGTGCCACAGGCAAAAGTAACAGTTGTGGTTAGCGACAAAATTGCAAGTACGATAAAAAATCTCTTCTTCATAAAATAATGTCTCCTAATCTCTTCCGAGCTCAATAAAGAACAGAACTAATCCATATTTTAAAGAAAATCAAACCAATACTTGAACAGTGTTTATTCTTTTAAGAGATAAATTAATTCTCATTTTGAGACAATTTGGCGGATAAAAAAATCTAGAAAGCATATACCTGCTTCATTCTGAGCCAAACCTGCTGTATAATTACAGATGAGGTATCATCTATGAAGAACTTACGTATTTTTAGTAAATGGCAAAATTATTTTATTTTAATAATCCCAGTGGCGGTTTTTATGAACTTTCAGAACTGCTCTAACGATGTACAGTTTGCTGGTTCAGGCGATAATAACTCCAACTCTTTTATTTCAAAGTGTGCTGAAAGTGAAGTCTTTATCAATGATAAATGCGTACCTACTGCTTTTACAGAATGTAAACAGCTAGTAGAATTAGAGACCGAACTGGTGCCACCACTTAACTCTTCGGGAGTCTGTTACTATAAAAAAGTGCTTAACGAGACAGTTAGTCACAATTCTGGCAGCTTCGGTGAGTCACGGGCCAGTGATATATTTGCACGCGATCATAACAATAATGAGCATCTGGCTCCGGTTAACCCCTACGTACTTAGTGATGTATCCCTGAATTTAGTGTTTTCAGATTCTAGAAAGGTAACTTTAACTCGCTATAACACCGGTTCACCCAAACTCGGAGAACGCGAACAACAACTTTTTGTTGATAATTTTATTTTAGTCGAAATTGCTAGCGCCAATAGACCAATTGTGCGACTCGCGCGAGGCACTGGTGATTCAGAACCTTATGTTAACAACAATAGATCTGTGGTTGGCGATATATTAGTTAATAATTCGGCAGTAACTGATTTCTTAGCTTATTCTCCCAGTGGATCTGCAAATATTAGTGCCATTGATATTTCTCCCTATTTTATACCCAATCTGGACACGCAACTGCGAATTCGTAACCTTGATTGTGGTGGTTTGGCTTCTGCCTCTGATGTCTTTTTAGTAATTCATTGATTAGACATCTAATAGTCGCGCAAAAAAGGGACGACCTCACCACTGAATGAAGTGGTTATTGAGATCTATTACAACGATGTTTTTACTTGGCGACGTTCCACCACATATCTCCATCTTTGGCATACTCTAAAAGAAACTGCCAAAGCTTGGCATCATAGTAGACGTTAGAGGGAATACTTGGTTTCATGGCTGCCTTTTCACGAAAAGATTCTCGAGCAGAAAAAAGAACTATATTAGATTTTTTTGAAAGCGCAATAATTCTTTCATCACTAGAACTTAGGACATGTACATCTACACACTTGATTCCGGTGTTATCGTCTACAATTTGTGAAAACACCGAAGCCAAGGTGCCGCTTCCTACCGGCAGCCACAATCTTTTGGGGGGATGCCGCAGTTCACTCTTAATGATATTCCATTGTAGTGACAGTTCCAAAGCATAGGCTTTTCTAAAATCCACACAATTAAAACCCAATGGGATTTTGTAACGACCAGCAGTTTCGAGGCTTGCACGCTGTGCGTGGTCCTCTGCTTCTTGTAGGGTGCCAACGTGATGAATTTGCGCACCGTAAGACTGAGCTATTTTACTAAAATCAGTATCGGACTCATCTTCGTTTAAAGGTTGCCTTTCGCAAAAGATCTGACAGCGTAGATCCAATTGCGAACACATGTAAGCTAGAGCAACTTGGGCAAATCCACAGAACGGACTAGCATATATAAACTCAGTGAAGCCTTGTGAGACCAGACTAGTGAGTAAAAAAGCGCACGCCCTCTGTTTGGACCCACCCGGCAAAAGATCTTCGCGAGCCACAAAAACTTGGCGACTATCGAGGTCAATTTTTTCCACAATTACTCTGGGAGAAAATTTATTTCGAAGGGCAGTATCGCTACAGGAGCTCGCTTCTATATGTCTCATAAATGTTTGCAATCTCTCGAACCTTTTAGGTTCCGCATTTAAAATAGGTTTTGCCTATCAGGGCGTAAAAGGATTCTAGATTCCCCATCCAGCCTTCAGTAAGAACACCAACCGGTGTTGGGCCAAGACCATAAATTCCACCGCCGCCGGTACCACAGGTAAATGTGATCGCCACCGATCGGCCTTCAAAATTCCGGATTGTAGAAAACCTTACCGGGATACGTCCGCACGGCATTTTCTCACCATTAAGAAAAGCGACTTCACCAACAAAAGCAAGACTCTCATTAGATTCTGGGCCTTGAAAGTGGGAACAGACAATTTGGCTTGCAAAGGACTGACTACAAAATAAAGAAATTGCAAAAATTAATTTTCTCATAACGACTCCTATCTTTGTATACATTGAAATTCAATTGGTTGCTGAGAATTTTTTATTTCTAACCAAGCGTGGGCATCATTTTTTCTAAAACGTACGATGTACTTTTCCGTTTCTAATGCCGATCGAAGTCCCAGCTTTGAACAATCATTCCAACTGGTATCGCTGGATAGCAAAACCTTTTTACCTTGCAACACTGTAAACCTCGCCGCTCCTTCTTTGCACCAACCCAAACTGGATGTGTGAGAAGTGAGAATTGAAAAGAAGAGTCGGCACTGAGTTCCCTCACTAAAACAAGCATAGTGCGGATTTAAAGAACTTCCCCAACTTACACTGGAGGTTACTAAAACACACATAATAATAAAATTTCTCATAAAATCTCCTTTGGCGTGACTCGGAATCTAAGGAAGAGTTTTAATGTATCATTTAACTTTAGTAAAATAAATATTTAACTATTGTAAAATAGTAATAGCTGGGGCAAAAAGTGGCTAAAGCTCTATTTGGGGTTTGATTAAAAAAGATTTGTGCTTCTCCCGACACTTCTAAAGAGTCCACTTATTGTCCAATTTTTACCAAACTTGCGGATGCTATTTCAAGAGCCAACGTAGTGCCTCGCACTCGCGATACTGTGTTAGGTCGCGATGGAAAACCCCGAGATGCGGGTAACGACGGTGTCAATACCATTTTCTTAGATATTGATCGTTGGAATGATAAGCAAAATGAACTAGATCAAAGCAGAATTCCAGAAGTAAGAAAGGCCCAGGTTCGTCTTGCCCTTCATGAGCCCTTAGTATTGGCCGGGTTGGAATCCAACGACAACTATGACATCTCTATAGAACTGGTAGATATTTTGAAGAATAACTATATAGATTTTAATTTATTGGTTGGTTCTTCCACGACCGTTAGTCGGCCTTATAAATTTTTTGGAGGTACCCATAGATCTATTGCTTCTATGTGTACAGATGCCGACGTGAGGAGCGCCAGAATTTCGGCAGACGTCGGGGCAGCGAACGACTACTATAATCCTGAGACATGCGTGGTGGTCGACTCAGGCCCAATACCAGGGCGAATTGAATCATATTAAATGATACCGGCGGGGGTAGTTGAATCATGGCCTATTTCATGAAGTAGTGACTAACGGCGCTGGCGTTAGTTAACCCAGTCAAATTAAATGGAAATAGGAGCCGTCTTATGTCACTTCGTCTAATATTTATGCGCTCAGTTTTAACACTATTTGTGTTTGAAAGCGTAGGCTTAGCCGCACCGACCAAGCAACCAGAGTACCTCTTTTTCAAAAACTTTAAAGAGACGCTGACCTATCTCGATACGATGATGCCCTACAGAGATAGAGAATTAATTTTGCCGGAGGACCACCCCTATTATGAGGTGGCGAAACCTTACGTTGAAACAGTTTTAAAATCGTTAAAAAAACTTTTTCCCGAGGTCACCAATCTTCCGATGCCTCAAATAATTATCTCAAAAAATAATACTGAAAATGCATCCGTTCTAGGCCCTAATGCCGACGGTAAGGTACCATATCTTATTTTGTTAACGACAGTGACACTTAAACAAAAGAATTTTTTATATTTTACACTGGGTCATGAGCTCGGCCACCTATTGCTGCAACGAAGTCGCGATATCTCTGAAGTTTATTGGAATGAACAGAAATACGAAAATGATAATGCCGCCAGCGATTTTGCCACCCAATTATTTGAGGAACTGTATACTAACTATAAAACTTTTGGAAATAACGAACCGTTGGAGTTCAATGACTTTCCTGTCATAGGTCATTCACCATCTTTATACAGGGGTTTTTATTTTCTCTTGCCGGGACTGTTTGAAAAGATCACTCAGAGTGCAGATGGGTTTAAAGGTTTATATGCGCGACCCGATTGCGAGGAATATTCAAGGGTGAGGAATAAAATATCCGACATGCTAGAAATATCTTTCTCTACTGCTGAGGATAAACTTAAAGCTACACGTGATGAAAAGTTAATTCTGGATTCCTTAACTTCTAGTGCAAAAGATCTGGCTGCCTCGTGTCTTGATAAACTTCCGATACCGGATGAATGGGTCGTTGATAGCATCGTCAGGCTTCATTTTAGATTGGATGGAGTTCCCAATTCGCAATATGAAGAGTTAGTTAAAGAAGACCCATCTGTAAAAAAATATCATGAACAGATTTCTGGTTATTTCAAAAAGCGTCCACATGAAAATTTGATTGAGTTTATCCTTTCGGAGATGAAACAAGCACATGAAAGACAAAGGCGTCTAAGAACCGAACCTATTAACATGGTAAAAGTTTACACCCATGAAACCGAGGCCGACATCGTGGGGATATTGGTGATGAACGATTTAGGGCTAAATGTAAAAGAGCACTTTCCATTATTTATTTCGGAAAATAATGAAATAAGGCAATGCTTAAACTCAATAGAAAAGGGAGAAGAGCCTACGTCATCGTTATTTAGTACTCACAGCGGAGCCTGTGCAAGATATTACAATGCCATTAAGAGTGAAAAGACCTTGGCCGGCGAAGGCGGTCTTGAGTCTTTGAAGGCGTTAATCAGAGCAGAGAAAAAACGGCTATATTAAAAATTCATGCCCAGAGTAAAATTTAAGTATGGGGGCGCAGATAATTTGGAATCTCTGTGGAGCCTGGCATCTATATATAAGACTTAAGATCCAGGCCGCGATTTCACCAATCTCTGGCTCGAAAGTCACATTGATCTACCCAGAGCGTTCTAAATCTCAAAATAGGGTCCTTGAAAGGGAAAGTCTTTGCTCATGTCGAGGTGTTCTTTCGCCTCTGCAATATCATTCTGTATGAGTTGTTTTGCGCCTGGTAGATTTGAATACC
>JAWXAY010000092.1:0-16126 GCA_034439715.1 Pseudomonadota bacterium | reverse complement strand
TTCTAATGGAATCATTCCTTGGCTCAAAACTTTGGATTCGTCTGTCTCGGCGGTCAACCAAGGTGGAAAGCGCAAAGGCGCTTGCTGTGTTTACTTAGAATCCTGGCATGCTGATATCGAAGAGTTTTTAGAGTTAAGGGACAATACCGGCGATGAGGCACGTCGAACGCATAATTTAAACATCGCCAACTGGCTGCCCGATCTTTTTATGAAAAGAGTAGAGCAGGATGCCATGTGGTCACTGTTTGATCCAAAAACTGTCCCCAGACTCACTGATACTTATGGTGAAACCTTTGAACATATTTACGTCGAAGCCGAAGAGCAAAAACTCTTTGTCCGACAAGTAAAGGCTCGCGATCTTTATTCACGGATGATGAAGACGCTCGCTCAAACGGGAAATGGTTGGATGACCTTTAAAGATCACTCCAATCAAAAAAGTAATCAGACGGCCAAGCCAGAGAATGTGATTCACCTCTCTAATCTTTGTACAGAAATATTAGAGGTCACGAATGCTGATGAAACCGCTGTTTGTAATTTAGGTTCGGTTAACTTGGCTCACCATGTAGTTGATGGGCGTTTTGATTTCAAAAAACTCGAAAAAACGGTAAAAGTTGCCGTAAAATATTTAGATCGAGTTATCGATATCAATTTTTATCCGATCTCGACAGCACAGGCGTCTAACAATAAGTGGCGACCGGTTGGACTTGGGGTCATGGGCCTACAGGATGTGTTTTTTAAAATGCGTCTAGCCTTTGACTGCGAAGAAGCCCGGGCCCTTTCCAAAAAAATACAAGAACAAGTCTATTTTTACGCACTAAATGCTTCCTGCGAATTGGCTGAAAAAGAGGGGCCACATAGCGCCTTTCAAGATACTCGCGCAGCTCAAGGCGTACTTCAATTTGATTTATGGGGCGTCACGCCCGAAAATAGTGATCAATGGAATCACTTAAGAGAAAAGATAAAAATGTATGGCTTAAGAAATTCACTTCTCATCGCCATTGCGCCGACGGCGACAATCGCTTCGATTTTAGGATTGTATGAATCTATTGAGCCCCAGATATCTAACCTCTTTAAACGTGAAACTTTGTCAGGTGAGTTTATTCAGATCAATAAGTACCTAGTCGAAGAATTAAAAGAGATGGGTCTGTGGACCGATGAAGTGCGCACCAAGATTAAATTGGCTGATGGCTCAATACATGGGATCAAAGAAATTCCTCAGGAATTAAAAAATATTTACCGAACTGCTTGGGAAATCCCCATGCGCTCATTGATTGATATGGCTGCCGAGCGCGGAGCTTACATTGATCAAAGCCAATCTTTGAATCTCTTTAGCGAGAATCCCACTATCGGAAAAATGTCATCGATGTATATGTATGCTTGGAAGAAGGGTTTAAAAACCACATATTATTTGCGCTCACGACCAGCGACCTCGATTTCAAAAACGACCGTGTCAGAAGCTAAGGAAGTGGTTCCCGATCTCGAGGCCATTGCTTGTTCACTTGAAAACCCAGAAAATTGCGAAGCCTGCCAATAAAGAAACTAAAAAAAAGGAATGAAGATGATTTTAAATCCAGGATTTGATTTGAACCTGAGACCCATGAAGTACCCCGTGTTTTACGAAATGTATAGAAATGCCATCAAGAATACATGGACCGTCGAAGAGGTGGATTTTTCAAAAGACCTAGGTCACTTGTCAAAAATGACTGCCTCAGAACGTCATCTGATAAATCGCCTAGTAGCTTTTTTTGCAACAGGAGATTCAATTGTCAGTAATAATCTCGTGTTAAATCTTTACAAACACATTAACTCGCCTGAAGCTCGACTCTACCTGTCTCGCCAACTTTATGAAGAAGCCTTGCATGTTCAATTTTATTTAACCCTGCTTGACACTTATATTCCTGATTTGAATGAACGTGAAAAAGCCTTTGCGGCCATTCAAAACATTCCCTCATTGCAAAACAAAGCGGCGTTTTGTTTTAAATGGATGGATAGCATTAACCAGCTGGAAAAGTTAAATACTGTTCAGGACAAGCGAAGGTTTCTCCTAAATCTTATTTGTTTTGCAGCCTGTATCGAAGGCCTATTTTTTTACGCGGCATTTGCCTACGTTTATTTCTTGAGATCAAAAGGCATGCTGGATGGTCTGGCAGAAGGAACCAACTGGGTTTTTAGAGATGAAAGCGCCCATATTTTATTCGCTATGGAAGTTATAGAAGTTGCTCGTCGTGAAACGCCAGAACTTTTTGATAAAAACATGGAAGACATGGTAAAAACCATGATTGATGAAGCTATTGAATGTGAGATGAGTTTTGCTGAAGATATCCTACAACACGGAATTGCTGGGCTTTCGATTAAGGATATGCGCCAGTACTTACAATTTATTGCCGACAAGCGCTTAGAAAACCTTCGTATGGCCCCTGTTTACAATGTCAAAAACCCCTTTCCCTTCATGGAATTACAGGATATACAAGAACTTACGAATTTTTTCGAAAGAAGAGTTTCGGCTTATCAAATGGGTGTTACCGGCGAAGTCGCCTTCGACGAACACTTTTAGATGAACACTTTAGTCGAACACTTCTAGACGAGCGCTAAAAAAATAGGCTAAGTGTATTTATGCGATGTAGGTCTTGTAAGTCAGAAATCAAAAATCCTTTTTTATCTTTGGGTAAGACTCCGTTATCAAACTCCTATTTGAAAAAAGAAGACCTCAACAAACCTGAACTTGAATTCCCCCTTGAGACCTTTGTTTGTCCTCAGTGTTTTTTGGTTCAGGTGGACGATTTTGAGCAACCAGAGAATATTTTTAACGAAGATTACGCTTACTTTTCTTCTTATTCCGACAGTTGGTTAAAACATTGCGAAGAATACGCGAGTGAGATGACGACGCGACTGGGGCTGGGGGCAAAGAGTTTAGTAATGGAAATAGCCAGTAACGACGGCTATCTATTACAGTATTTTAAAGCCAGGGGAATTCCAGTTCTAGGCATTGAACCTACAAAGAATACGGCACTTGTGGCGCAACAAAAAGGAATTCCCACAGAGACTATATTTTTTAACACCGAAACAGCACTCCAGTTGGCAAAATCCCAAAGAAGTGCCGACTTATTGTTAGGCAACAACGTCTTGGCACACGTACCACAACTCAACGATTTTGTGTCGGCACTTAAACTTGCACTTAAGCCCAACGGTACACTCACGATGGAGTTCCCGCATCTCGAAAAAATGATCGAGGGCCTGCAATTTGATACTATTTACCACGAACATTTTTGTTATTTCTCACTGTTTGCAGTTAAGAATATTTTCTTTAAACATGGCCTGACAGTTTATGACGTGCAGGAGCTTTCCACCCATGGCGGCAGTCTCAGGGTATTTGCAAGACACAATGAAAATAATGCGCTCCCCGTGCAAACATGTGTTGAATCGATTGTTCAGCGTGAAATAAAAAAGGGTTTTACCTCTGTTGAATTTTTTAATGACTTTCCGAAAAAAGTGGAGCGCGTAAAAAGTGATTTATTGAGTTTTTTAAAGACGGCAAAATCCGAAGGTAAAAAGGTCGTAGGTTATGGCGCGCCGGCTAAAGGCAATACGCTCTTGAACTATTGTAAGGTAGGAGCTGACTTGATTTCGTATACAGTAGACAAGAATATTCATAAGCAAGGTAAGTTTTTGCCTGGCAGCCGCATTCCCATATTTTCACCTGATAAAATTCGCGAAGAGAAACCCCCTTACGTTTTAATTCTTCCATGGAATATCAAAGATGAAGTAATGTCCCAGATGTCCACCATTAAATCGTGGGGCGGAAAATTTGTAATTCCTCTCCCAAATGTAGAGATCATATAATCCCGATGAAATTTACTCCTCTTTCGCTTAAAGGTGCCTTTTTAATAGAAATCGAATCTCAAGCTGACGCCAGAGGATTTTTTGCACGAAGCTTCTGTATTAAGGAACTGGCCAAAGCCGGGCTGCCCAATAAGTTTGTACAGTCCAGTTTTTCCTTTAATGCTAAAAAAAATACCTTGAGAGGAATGCATTATCAGATTTCTCCGCATGAAGAAGAAAAAATCGTTAGCTGCACCCGCGGAAGTATATTTGATGTGATCATCGATATGCGTACTACATCACTTACCTATTTAAAATGGCACAGCGAAATTCTATCCCAAGAAAATTTCAAGCAGATATTCGTGCCAAAGGGCTTTGCTCATGGCTTTCAGACGTTAGAAGAAGAAACTTTAGTGAGTTATAATATTTCTCAGTTTTATGAACCTAACTCAGCCCGTGGACTTAAATTCGATGACCCCAAGTTCGACATTAAGTGGCCACAGGCTGAGCAAAGGATTATTTCAGAACGAGACCTAAACTACGCGCCGCTTTAGGTACAGCTTTCACCAACAAGTATTAGGGTCATGCTGGCGGCACTAAGTCCACTTTCACGCCCCGTTTCTTGCGAATTAATCAAGATGGACGTGTTAACTCTTAAGTTGGTATCTACTCCGCATTCTGTTCCTAAAACGTCTTTACCTCGAAGCGTAAATCGTCCCTGCAATTCTTGATCAGGCAAAATTTCTCGCTCAAATATCTGACCTTGTTCTCCGGCAGTAAATACCTCGGCCCTGAGAGCTGTCTTCGATCCCGCTGCCAAAACACCGTCAGTGCGCAGAATAATGCGCGCGACTTTAAGCCTTTGGTTGGTGTCTAACGAAATAGGCAGCGCCACAGCGCAGTTTTTTCGGTCGAGCGTTTTACCAAAGCCTACGAGGACATTGTATTCCGAGAAATCCAAATCAATTTTAAGAGCCCCTCCTGGTAACACTTCAATCTTCTTGTTCACAGTGCCTTCTGTGCAACCGGTACCCGCAGTAGCAATGGCATCGATATCGACTCCTTGGGCGGCAGTAGGTGCCTCCATTGCCAAAATTATAAATGCTATTGATGTTAATCCTAAAATTTTGTTTTTCATGACGACCTCCCCTTTAACCCTACAGTGCAAAATAGCCGCCAGTTTTTCGGGGAGAAAATGGCCCCAGTAGAAGTCCCGTGTATCAGATGGGTTACACCTTTCGACGTGTCAATACCCCACGAGAGTCGACTACCATAACATCGCCACGCCAATTGACTGTGGTTTTAAATAATGAGTGAAAGATAAAAATAATGGTAAAAAACTCGTAGAATGGGATCAGGAGCGCGCCCAATGTCTGCTTGATCGGCATCTTTAAAAGCACATGATAAGTGAGATTCGCAAACATTTTAGAAAATAAATATAACGTTATAAGCTTACCGTAAAGAATGTTTCCAGTGCTTTGCCATAAAACTAATAACCAAACTAAAGAGTAGGCAACACAGCCAAAATAAATACTGCGGTGGTGGTACTTCACAATCAACATCCATCGGACATTTCGTTCATAAAGTTCTTTGAAACTTTGTCGCTCTTGAGTCACGACGGCAAACTGGGGCATTACCTCGCACCGGCCGCCATTTTTAACAAAGGCCTCAGTGAGCGGCACTTCTTCTGTCAAAAAATTAGCGAGGGAACCGGTGTCTGTCAAAAGACTCTTATGAAACAAAAGACTTCCACCGTAAACTTGAGGTTTGCCTAAAATTCGATTCAATAAAAAAAATGAAGTAATTCCCCAAATAAACGAGACATTTTCTAGTAGCGCCCAAATATTTTTAGCACCGCTCTGTAAGGGTATCGCCGTTACAAACTTCTTCTGATCGCCTTCAGTGATTTCTAACATTTTTCGGAGGTGACACTTCTTGACTACAGTATCTGGGCTGGTCCAATAAACCCAGGCATGTTTCGCTTTTTGGAGGCCTAAGAGCATTTTCGCGGTACGCGGATTCGCACCTATTAGTGGCTCATCAAAAACCCAGCTAACCTCCACTTTAGATTTTTCATTAGCTAATAGCCGTTTTACGCTTTCGATTGCGGGGTCTTGACTGGTTTCGGTGATAAAAATCATCTCTATGGGACCCAAATAATCTTGACGGTAAAGATTGATTAGACCAAGACCCACAACTTGCGCATTACCTTTGAGTGAAACTAAAATACTGATGCCGGGCAAATCTTTAGCCACTTTAGGCCCACTTGTTTTTAATGAAACCTTTTTGCTTTCGTTTAAGAGTTTTAAAAGTAGAAAAATCGAAAGTAGGGCGAATCCCACATTCTGTAGAGTCGAATACCAGGCATAAATTAAATAGAGGACTTCTAGGCCGGGACTCATTTTACTCCACAGAATTCGCTATTTGTTCTCGCATGATTTGTTTTAAAATAGTTGCATCACGATTTTGATAGTAGCTTTTATACCATCTTACCGTCAATTCAAGCCCCGACTTAAGAGGTATAATCGGCCGCCAGTTAAGTTCCGCTCTCGCTTGGCTACAATCAAGTTTTAAATACTTGGCCTCGTGCGGACCCGGCTGGGCATTTACAGGTGCTGCCCAGCTAGCAGCACCACCCCAAAGCTCGGTCATCGTGGCAGCAAGTTCACTCACGGGAACAGCATCGTCATCTCCGGGACCAATATTGTAAGCAAATGCACTCAGAATGCTATGGTGGGATTTCTCAGCCAGAATCAAATAAGCCCGAAGGGGCTCAAGCACATGTTGCCAAGGTCTCACGGCAAATGGATTTCGAATTTCAAGTATTTTATTCGAAGAGAAAGCTCGCATGGCATCTGGAATCAAGCGATTATCGCTCCAATCACCGCCACCAAAAACATTACCAGCTCGGCAGGTGAGAATCCTAACATTTTCGTCTTTAAAAAAGGACCTTCGGTAGGAGCTCGTTAATATTTCTGAACAAGCCTTGCTAGAACTATACGGATCATAGCCGCCGAGGGCGTCGAGTTCGCGATATCCCCACGACCATTCTTTATTGTCGTAGACTTTATCAGTTGTAATGTTGATCAGAGTCTTAAGACTGGTGAGTCCACGTACGGCTTCAAAAAGATTCAACGTGCCTATGACATTGGTCTCATATGTTAGGGTAGGATTATCGTATGAGGTTAACACCAAGGCTTGTGCAGCCATATGAAAAATAATTTCGGGTTTGAAACTAGATATTGCTTCTTTAAGCTGATCCTTGTTTCTAATGTCACCTTCGATATGCTGACACACCTCTTTTAATCCCATCACCTCAAACAGTGAGGGCGTCGTTTGCGGCGGCAGAGCATACCCTAAAACATTGGCTCCCATGTTGGTAAGCCAAAATGTGAGCCATGAACCCTTAAAGCCTGTGTGTCCCGTTACTAGGACTCGCTTGCCTTCCCAAAATTGGGCGTTTACACGACCACTATTCATTTGTTATTTTTCCCACATCTTCCAAGGTGCAAGGCCAGACGCCCAGTGCTTTTCAAGCTCTCTGCGGTCACGAAGTGTATCCATAGGTTGCCAAAAACCACGATGATAAAATGCATTGAGTTCTTTGTCGCCAGCTAACGTCTTAAGGGGTTTTTGTTCCCAGATAGTAGTGTCGTCATCAATTAAGTCAAAAATTTTTGGTTCCACCACAAAGAAACCACCGTTAATCCAAGAGCCATCACCTTGAGGTTTTTCTTCAAAACGAGTCACGGTATTTGAATCATCAACCACCATCGCGCCAAAGCGTCCTGCCGGCTGAACCGCAGTCACAGTGCAAAGTTTGCCCGCTGCTTTATGTTCTTCAAGTGATTTCTTAATGTCAACGTCTGCGACGCCATCCCCATAAGTGAGAAAAAAGGTTTCGTTGCCAATATATTTTCGAACTCGCTTAATGCGACCACCCGTTTGGGTGTTGGCACCGGTGTCAACGAGAGTTACCTTCCAAGGCTCAGCTTCGTGCTCGTGGACCAACTTAGTATTAGTTCGTATATCAAAAGTTACATCCGAGCGATGCAAAAAATAATTGTCAAAAAACTCTTTAATAATATAGCCTCTGTAGCCCAAGCAAATTACAAATTCGTCAATTCCATGAGCACTATACATTTTCATAATATGCCACAGGATCGGCATGCCCCCGACTTCGATCATCGGTTTAGGTTTGAGATCAGTTTCTTCACCAAATCGGGTACCAAGACCACCTGCTAAAATGACTGCTTTCATAATTATCTCCCGCTAACCTGCCTATATAGAGCAATAATCATGCAAGAAAGTCCAAAAAAATAAAACCAGCTATTTCAGCAACTTATCAATAGTGCAAAGTTTTTCCCTGAGTATTTTTTTCATAGTAACTTAACATCCACGCCATTACTTTCTCTTGTCAAAAAGCATAAGCATGGGACCCAGTAAGAAAAAATCTCCTAGCACTGCGAGTGCAAAAATCCAGGCTGTTAATATTCCAAACTGTGAATTCATTTTCAATTGTGAAAAATAAAGCGCCCCAAAACCACAAACTAATACAAGTGTTGTCGCAAGCATAGCTGGGCCCACAGCTTCAAAACAGTGAAGCACAGCCTCTTCGCTGGAAACGTTTTTCTCTTTTCGGGCATCAATGTAATGGGTAACAAAATGAATGGTATCGTCAATGGCAATTCCCAAAGTGATGCCAAACACACTCGCAACAGCCATTCCCACTTCACCGTAAATCCAAGCCCAAAGCCCAAGGCCACAAAGGCCGGGCAAAAAATTAGGAATAATGGCAATCAATCCCACAATAGCGGGCCTAAAAAACACAATCATCAAAAGAGAAATAATAATGGTCGTCACTATCTCGCCTTCAATCATGCTTGAAATGTTATCCATTGTTACTTTAGCAAAAGATAGCGATCCACCCACTGGCTTTGTTTCGATGATAAAACTCGGCGCATTTTGCTTAAGCCAATCTTCGGCTTTCTTGGCAAAAGCAACCAGTCCCACATTTGACATATTCTGCAACAATACCACCATGCGTGAGGCCGACTTATCAATGTTAATCATGTTAGTGAGATCTAGGCCTTGAGGTAAAGATATCTCATAAAGAAGCAAATACTGCGCCGCTAATTTGCCGTTATCCGGAATCTTATAAAATGATTTTTTGTTATTATTTAAGACCTGATTGAGTCGCTTAAATATGTCATTAACGCTGACGACGCTTTTAACTTCTGATTGAGTCATTAGCCAATTCGAAAAGCGATCCAAAAACAACAAATATTCAGGATCCTTAATTTTATCAGGAATGCCCGTTTTAAAGTTAAAATCGATATTTTGAAATCCCACTATATTTTGGCTCACGAACTCATAGTCACGTCTGACTTGGTGCGATTCATCGATACTTTTCAAAAAGTCATCATCAACTTTATTCTTAGGAATACTTGCGATCAAAAAAATGACTAGAGTCAAGGAACCAAAAAATGACAGCTTTTTATTCTCAACAACAAAAACTCCAGTTCTGCGCAGCAGATTGTGAATAATATCATATTTGACATTAGCCGGTCGTCCCCAATCTGAACTTGGCCAAAACAGTATTATTCCGGGCACCAATACAATAGTAAAAAAGAAAGCCAGCGCCACTCCTGTTGCCACTATATTTCCGAACTGAACGTAGTTGGGAGAGTCGCTAAAATTAAGACTTAAGAATCCAATATACGTTGTTAGTGTCGTCAAAAACATAGGCATCAAGTTAAACTCTAAACTCTTTTTTACTGCCTCAACTTTGCTAAGTCCCTTTAAATACATTCTCTGGAAACCCAAAAAGAAGTGGACGGTATCAGCTACGGCAAGAGTCAGAATTATGGTCGGCGCCATTGCAGAGTTGGTTGAAATAGCGGAGCCCAACCAGCCATAAATTCCGAAGGTAGAAAGTATTGAGGCCGAAATCACAATGCCCGTGAGAGCGACACCCTTAATTGACTTGAAGAAATACCAGAGCAAGGCAAACAAAATGAGATTCATGATTGGAAACGAAATCATGATATCTCTCAGGGCTATTTGAGGTAAAACATAGCTCATCATTACCCCCCCGGTGGGACGGTAGTCGAGCCCGGGAAACTTGCGCTTGGCTTCGAGAATTAATTTGTCGACAGCCTCCATGCTGGTAGCGACTTTATCTCTTTCAATGTCATCAAAGCTAAAACTGACCACAATAATGGTGTGTTGGGCGCTTAAAGACAGGATCCTTTTAACAACTCTTGGGTCTGAAAGGGCGATGGCTTTCGCCTCCTTAATTTTTGAAGGAGACATCCCCAAAGCGTTCTTAACTAGATCCTGCACCACAAGTTCGTCGCCTGACACTGTCATATTCTGAAAATTAGTGAGTGAATCCACACGCTTAGTGTAAGGGATCTGCCAAGAGGCTTCGGTTAACCATTCTAAAGCCGCCAAATTTTGGGGACTAAAAAGGTCACCCTCTCGCGCAGAGACAGCTAAAAATAGACTCTTATCTTTGGTGTAGGTGTTGTCAAAATCTCTCAGCCGAGCCTGTTCTTCGTAACTTAAAAAACTTCTATAATCAGTGTCGAACTTTAAGTTCTTAAACCCCCAGCTACAGAGAGCCACGAAAACGAGACTAAAAAGGCTTAAGCCCTTCCAGTTCCGCAGGATTTTTTCTACCAAAAATTTTTCGATTTTTTGAATCATGTGGACCCTATTTACTACGAATGCCAATTTAAACACTAGAGATCGTGTAAATATTACAGGGGCTCTCCCTTTTTGACATTGCCGCTCGCCTATGATATTGTGTTGCGTCATACACTACGAGGAAAGCTTTAATGAGCAATAACAGTTTTGAAGCAACTTCGCAGTTCGAAAGTCGCAAGCAGGATCACATTAAACTTTCGTTGAACCCAAAGACTGAGGCCATGGGCCAGTCAGGCCTCGATCGTATTGAACTAATTCACGAAGCCTTTCCAGAACTTGATTTTTCTAAAGTGTCTTTGGCGCAAACCACATTTGACATGAATTTAGGTTGCCCGATGTTCGTGAGTTCAATGACGGCGGGCCACCCTGGCGCATCTAATGTAAATGAAGTTTTGGCTGTCGTTTGTGAAAAACGAAATTGGGCCATGGGCGTAGGTTCGCAAAGACGAGAGCTCTTTGATCCTGAAGCCAAATCTGAATGGCAAAGAATTAGAAGGCTCGCACCAAAAGTCAGTCTTCTGGGTAATATTGGTATCTCCCAACTTATATTCTTGAAAACAAGTGAGGTTCAAAGCCTCATTGAGAATCTCGCAGCGAAGGCTCTCTTCATACATACCAATCCTTTGCAGGAGTGTTTTCAACCTGAGGGTACTCCCAATTTTTCTGGTGGACTCAAAGCCATTGAAAGGATTTGCCGCGAAATTTCTATACCGGTCATCGTAAAAGAGGTCGGATGTGGCTTTTCTGAAAAAACCCTGCATCGTTTAAAAAATTGCGGAATTTCTGCAGTTGACGTCTCTGGCAAAGGTGGCACGCACTGGGGCCGCATTGAGGGCTACCGCTCCCAGCCTGGCCAAAAATTATTTGAGGCGGCTCAGTCATTTAAAGATTGGGGAGTCAGTACTGTCGATTCTCTATTGAGTGGTATGCGAATTTCTCCTGACTACCAACTTTGGGCATCAGGTGGAGTCCGTAGTGGCCTCGATGCCGCTCGCCTCATTGCTTTGGGTGCCAAAATGGTGGGTTTTGCACGCCCAATTCTAGAGGCCGCTCTTGCTGGCCCCGAGGCTTTAGAGAAAAAAATGGAATTATTAGAATTTGAACTTCGGGTCGCGCTATTTTGTACGGGATCAAAATCAATCACTGACTTCCAGGAGAAGAAACCGTGGAAATATATAGATCAAAAGATCTAAATAAATATTTTGAGGGATTCTCAAAATTGGAGCGCCCTGAGCGCTTTCAACGTCTTTTAGAAATGGGTGTCATTTCGATTGAAGACGTTCAATTTCTTCAAGCCGGTGGAATTCAAGATGTAAGTCTTGCTGAATCGTTTATCGAAAATGTTATTGGTTATTTTCAGATTCCTCTTGGAGTAGCCACCAATTTTAATATTGATGGGCGTGATCAAGTAATTCCAATGGCTGTTGAGGAAACATCCATTATCGCAGCCGCCAGTAAAACTGCAAAATGGATTAAACAGAATGGAAATATCAAAACACAAAATCTTGGCAAAGAAATAATTGGTCAAGTTCAGTTGTCGCATATTCGAAATTTTGAAAACTTTAAAATGACTATCGAACAGAATAAACAATTCTTGATCCAAGAGGCCAATGCCAAAGTTGCCAGTCAAATGGTAAAACGAGGGGGAGGCGTGCGAGAAATATATGTACGCCAGATTCCACGAGGCGATGGAACCGACATGGCAGTCATTCATGTTTTGGCTGATACCTGTAATGCCATGGGAGCTAATATCATTAATCAAGTGTGCGAATTCCTAAAACCTATGATCGAGGCACTCACCTCCGAAAAGGTGACAATGTGTATCTTATCAAATTTGGTGGATACTAAACTTACCCGGGCCCAAGTATTAATAAATAAAATAGATCCCGTGTTGGGTGAGAGAATTGCAGAAGCTTCACTTTTTGCCCAAAACGATCCTTACCGGGCCGCCACCAATAATAAGGGCGTTCTCAATGGTATCGATCCCGTCCTTGTCGCCACAGGTAATGATTGGCGTGCGGTTGAAGCCGGCGTTCACTCCTATGCGGCCCGTACAGGTCAGTATCGTTCTATCACCCGCTGGGTATTTGACGGAAAAAATCTTATGGGAACTTTGGTAGCGCCAATCTGTGTGGGAACAGTCGGTGGCGTGACAGCTCTGCACCCGACAGCTCAATTGTGTCTAAAAATGTTAAAGGTCAATAACGCCAATGAGCTTTCGCGAATTGTAGCCGCCGTTGGTTTGGTACAAAACCTAGGCGCCATACGAGCCTTAGTCAGTGAAGGCATTACTCAGGGCCACATGAGACTTCATATTCAAAACTTGGCCCTTTCAGCTGGCGCCACAGAAGTAGAAATTCCTTTAATTAAAAAAATCTTAGAAGGCATTTTGGCTAAAACTAAACGCATCTCACTAAGTCACGCCGTGGAGGCATTAAGTGATTTACGCGAAAAAGAGGCTTTGACCTAGGAACGAATATGAAATTAAAATTAAGTATTCCCAGCAAAACATTTATTATCGGTGAGTATCTTGCGATGAGCGGGGGTCCAGCTCTCATAGCTTGTACAGAACCCTGTTTTGAGTTGATTTTGAGCGACACTGTTTTTAGTGAACCCAAAATCACCGGTATTAATGCCGAATCCCCGGCTGGCCAGTTCTTAAATAAATTCAATAGCGACTTTTCTTGTTTTGACCTCGAATTTAAGGATCCGCACAAGACACGCGGCGGCCTCGGAGCGTCTAGTGCCCAGTTTGCATTACTTTTAGCTCTATACTGCGCTATCAAACGCAGTCGCCGCTTTGAAATTTCACCAGAGCTAATTAGTGCGGTTACTGCCTTTGAAGCTAAAGATGGCTTCCCCTATTTACCCACCTATCGTGACTGCGCGTGGAACGGCCTTGGAATGCCCCCGAGTGGTGCCGATGTGATTGCTCAACTAGTCGGAAGAATGTCTTATGTTCACGCTGAACATAATGTCGTACACAGTTTCAACTGGGACTTTCCAAATATTGAATTTGCTCTGGCGCGAACGGGTCAAAAAACTGCCACGCATGAACATTTAAAAAGTATTGTGGATATACCAACAGAAAAATTAAAGAATATCGCTGACACAGCGATGCAATGCATGCTTTTAAAAGACGAAGAGACTTTTATTGAAAGCGTTAACAATTACGCTCAGGCGTTACGTGCTCAGAACTGGGTAACCCAGCACACCATTGATCTATTATCTAAAGCAAATTCCCATTTGCCAATACTTGCTTCCAAAGGGTGTGGAGCCATGGGCGCTGACATCTTGCTATTGGTATTTTTAAAAAAGGACCAAGAAAAGGTTAGCTCTTACTTAGAAAATGAAAAACTCGAGGTTGTGGCCACCAGTGGCAATCTTACTGGTGGCCTCAAATTGTCTATCGAAAATGATGGCCCCAATAACAAATCAGCTGAGGCTATTTTATGAAGTGGCAAGCTTCGGCCCCCTCCAATATTGCCCTTATCAAATACATGGGCAAAATTCCCAATCGCGAAAATATTTCGACAAACTCTTCAGTTTCTTATACTTTAGAACATTTGCGGACATTTGTTGAAATGGAACCTCTACCTTTAGGTAGTTGTGACAGTTGGGAACCGCTAGAAATTGCCGGACGAGCGAACGTACAAATCTCTAAAATGGGCCAAGAAAGATTTTTAAAACATCTTCAGTTTTTGAAAAAAACTTGGGGTTACGAGGGATATCTCAAAGTTCGCTCTAATAATAATTTTCCTTCAGATTGTGGACTGGCAAGCTCGGCCTCAAGCTTTGCCGCTCTCACCCACTGTACTTTTTTAGCTATTCGCGATTTAAAGACCGCTGGTGAAAAAAATCAGAAACTAGATTTAACTTCAGAAATGCTGGCCGACCTAAGTCGCCAAGGTTCGGGCTCTTCGTGCCGTTCGTTTTTCTCACCTTGGGGCCTGTGGGACGAAAAAGGCGCTAGAGAAATTGACCTCCCTTTTAAAAAACTTCATCACCAGGTGGTCGTCGTTAACGACAAGATAAAAAGAGTTTCCTCTAGCGAAGCTCATAAAAGAATTAGCACGAGTCTTTTGAGCGAAGGCCGTGTGGCCCGCGCTGAGATTCGCCTCGCAAATCTAAAAGAATCGATGGAACGCCTGGATTGGAAGGGCAGTTTTGAAATTATTTGGAGCGAATTTTGGGATATGCATGCACTTTTCGAAACAAGTCGGCCCTCTTTCGGTTACATGTCACAAGGTTCCTTAAAGGTTTTAGATGTCGTTAAAGACGTCTGGCAGTCAAAAGATGACGGCCCGTGGGTGACCATGGATGCTGGTCCTAATGTGCACTTACTCTATCGAGAAGATCAAATATCGCTAGCAAAACAAATTGAGGGTGAGTTGGCGCAAACCTTTCCAATTATTTCACACTATGTCTAGCTCTATTACTCTGCGTACTTGTGGCAAATGGATACTTTGTGGCGAACATTCCGTACTCAGAGGTTCGCCCGCGATAGCCTTCCCATTTCAGAGTCAGTTTTTCTTGATTGAATTTTTAAAAAATGACCAACCACTTTCTTTGGTCTCAGTGGGTAGTGGCGACCTCCCACATCTTGAACCATTTTCGAAAGCCTTAGATCGCGGACTTTCTCTTCTGACAAAAATGCGACAAGACTTACCGGGCACTATTTCCGCGAATGCTAATATAACATTGGGCGCTGGCCTTGGCGGCTCTGCCACTCTTTGCGTAACCGTAGGACGTCTTTTTGCGGAATTGGGTTGGCTTAAAACTTTAGAGCTTTTTAATTTTTGCCGTGAGCTCGAAAATGTTTTTCATGGTAAAAGTAGCGGTTTGGATGTCGCTGTGATTTTAGCAGGCCAAGGAATTCATTTTGAAATGTCGGGCGATTATCACTTGATAAAAAACAATTGGACGCCTAATTGGTTTCTTTCCTATTCGGGTGTTTCAAGTGGCACAGCAAATGACATCGAAAAAGTTAGAAAATTTATTTTGCAGAATACCGGTGAAGGAAGAAACACGGATGAACTGATGACTGCGAGTGCTGTACTTGCCGAGCGTGCCCTTGGGTGTTCTGAGGCCGAAGGCCTGCCGTATTTAGTTAAGTCGATTGATCAAGCGGGTCAGTGTTTTTTTCGTTGGGGCTTACCTCCTAATCAGATGATTAGCCAAATTGAAAAAATAAAAGCAGCTGGCGCCCTCGCCGCTAAGCCAACGGGTTCAGGTGGAGGCGGTTACATTTTAAGCCTTTGGCCATCTGGTATAACACCTAAAGTTGAAGGCATAGTTTTCTACAAGGCCTGATTGTGATTTAAGACGTATCGTAGCTGAGGTACTTCCTCCTGCCTTAAAAAATTAAATGCAATTTATCGATTTGATTTTATATTTGCACTATCCATCAGCGTAGTCGAATTACCTTATCCATTACACTATAGAGTTACCTTATCCATTAGCGTTATCCAGTTTCATTAATACCTTAGGTCCGCAATCGTGTCTTCAAATATTAAGTGCAATTTCTCCTTCGTGGTAGTTTTACAGTTGGCATAAAGCGCGAATTGCTTTTTTGGTGCTCGCCTCCAACGGAGTT
>JAWXAY010000091.1:0-4753 GCA_034439715.1 Pseudomonadota bacterium | reverse complement strand
TAAGCTCATCACAATTGCAGCAATTCTAGCCAGCCTCGCTGTCTCAACAGGACGCCTTCCGCAAATCTTGCACACGGTCCGATTGGCGCAACTCCATTTGATTAAGGAGTCTTCGTCATCCCATTGGGGGCAGGCGATGCTGTTGCCGGAGTCCAAATAATCAAACCGCAGTCAAATTTTGAATGTGCAAAGCTGCGGCGAGTTACAGCTTGAAACTCTGAACTAGGAATTACATTCTCACGAATGACTTGAATTAAATGATCTCGAGACTGAACGTGGTGTGGATGCAATCCACCGAGGCAACTTAGGGCGCCTTCCGAATCACATACGTTTTCTCTGAGAGGTACGCCACCAACACCAATGGTGATAACTTCCAGTTTTGGAAAAAATACTGAACTGCTTCAAGTAACTCCGCATTAACGCTAGAATCAAAGACAATGTCCGAGAAACGCAAAACGCCCAAAAAGCTGGCTGTCATGAAGGAACTTCTGGAAGATCCACAAGTTCAGTCCTGGCGCGCGATTATGGGAGCCTTTCAGTCTGTTCTTGCAGATTTAGAAAAGGGCCTCATGAGTGACGGGTTGCATGTTTCACGATTCCAAATTTTTTTCTATTTATACTTTGAAGCACCCCTCTCAGCGGCAGACATCGCTCGAAAGCTTTTGGTGACACGCGGAAACATTTCGACGTTTCTTAAGCGTCTTGAAAAAGACAAGCAGATTGTTGTTTGCCCTACAAGCCCCAGCATGCAGCGGCCATTGTATCGACTTAGCGAAGTGGCCGAACGTCAATTCGAGAAAATTTTTCCGGATCATATAAAAAGAGTAAAGAAACTTGTTCCGGTTCTTCCTAAATCAGTTACTCAATCCCTACTAACACTCGGACAAATCACTCCTGAACGTTGAATTAATCACTCGCCAAGGTTCTTAAAATCTTTATAGAGTCAGTCGGAAGAATCGGCATAGAAGTTCGAACTCGTTGTATGTGATTTGGAAATATATTCTCGAAAAACTGCTTTCCCTGCGCAGTCAACATGTAGCAGGGACGCTTTATAGACAAAGATTCGGGGCATTCTGTAACAAGGTCATCAGCGATCATTCGCCGTAAAAACATTGTTATGTTCGATCGTGTCACGAGCATTTTTTTTGAAATTTCAACAGGAGCAAGGGAACCCTCGAAGTATAAGAAGAAGAGGAGCTGAAACCTTGAATATGTGCAGCCGTCTTTTAGAAGTGCTTCATCGAAGGATCGATAGAGCGTCTGGAAGGCATTCATCAGCGCTCTCCAGGATTCTACCTCGCGTGCCCCAAGAAGTTGCCCCAGTCTCTGCTTTTTATTTTTCAAAAATTACTTGGCCTCGTTCAGTGTCCAGTCGTAGTCGACAAATAATATTTTGGCCGATTTTTGTATGGCGTCCCGGTCGTGCTGGCTCACGTCCATCTTAGCTGCAATAAAACGCCTGAGATCGACCTCATTTCCGAAGTCTGATCCATACCATTTAAATATCGAAGACAGATTTAAAGTATTCGCCTGAGCAGCGTATTTGTTGAAGCTAGAGCTGCTAATGAAATGTTTAGCGGCAGACTCAAGTTGCTCGTCAAGTTTTGCGCCATCAAAAGGCTCCCGTTTCAATGGTGGGCATCCAATTGAAGCACAATTAACCGCGAAATGAATTCGAGGTTCTTTGTAATTCTCTCTTAGAATCTCATGTTCCAAACGGTCCAGGCTCGATTCCTCTCCTAGAAAACGGAAGAACTTCTTTTTCCATGGATTTCCCAAAAGCCCACCAATTTTTTTTATCGACGAAAGCGGATAATTCTCAACGATCAATTGGAGGGTGAAAGAATTGTAGGAGTTGATAAGAAATGCGATCTGGTCGTTTGAGGTCCACTTTTTAAATTCAGCAAGTTCAACCACAGAGACAGCTCTATTGAACTTAAATAGATTCGAGGAATCTTTTTTCAATGCGGCATATCTTACTTTCGTGCTCTGCCCCGAGTCGATCACGTAGGATTGCAAAACCGCTCGATAGGCCGAGTAGTCAAACGATGCGGCATTAGACCTACCTGGAGCCAGGCTAAGGCACAGCGCTATAAGAAAAAAATAAGGGCTCATCATACGAACTCTAGACTTCATAATGTTTATATATTAACTTTTGAATCATGGGGCAAGTGGGCAAACTTAAAAAAATCATCTTTCTTTTTGTTTTAGGCGTGGGCGTCATATGGGCGTTCAAAGCGCTGGGGCTTGGAGATTACCTTTCTTTCTCCTATCTCAAGTCGAATGCTTCGCAACTTCGCGCACAAGTTGAAAGTAACTTCCTCTTGAGTGCTGCGATTTATTTCTCACTTTATGTACTCGTTGCTGCATTCTCTTTACCAGGTGCAGCCGTTTTGACTTTGGCCGGAGGTGCTCTTTTTGGGTTTGGGCGCGGCCTCTTACTTGTTTCGTTTGCGAGTACTCTTGGTGCCACCATTGCCTTCCTTCTGTCTCGATACCTATTGAAAGATTGGGTCGAAAAGAAGTTTGGCGCAAAAATTCAAACTATTCAGGAAGGGATTAAGAAGGATGGCGCACTTTACATTTTCTCATTGAGGCTAGTTCCCCTCTTCCCGTTCTTCCTTGTTAACCTTTTAATGGGACTAACTCCGATTCGAACATGGACTTACTATTGGGTAAGTCAAATCGGAATGCTGGCAGGCACGGCAGCCTTTGTGAATGCTGGGACTGAGCTTTCTAAGATTGATTCCCTGGGGGGCATTGTTTCGCCAGGACTCCTGGGGGCATTCGTCGCCTTGGGTCTTTTACCTCTTTTTTCAAAATGGATTCTTGAAGGAATTAAGAAACGAAAAGTCTATGCACCATACAGCATCCCAAAACGCTTTGACTACAATTTGATTGTCATTGGTGCGGGCTCCGGTGGACTAGTCTCTTCTTACATTGCTGCGACACTCAAGGCCCGTGTTGCTCTCATCGAGAAACATAAAATGGGTGGCGATTGCCTCAATACGGGTTGCGTCCCCAGCAAAGCCCTCATTAAGAGCGCCAAGGTGGCCCACATGTCTCGCAAACTCTCTGAATACGGGATTGAGGGATCTGAAACAAAAGTGAATTTTGCAAAAGTGATGGAGCGCGTATCGGGCGTCATCAAAAAAATTGAACCACACGATTCTGTCGAAAGGTATTCAAGCCTCGGAGTTGAATGCATAGAGGGTAGTGCCTCTCTCGAGTCCCCCTTTGAAGTTCAAGTGAATGGAAAAACTCTGACCGCAAAAAATATCGTCGTCGCAACTGGCGCAAGGCCCCTTGTGCCGAAGATTCCTGGTCTTGACCAGGTTCCGCACTATACGAGTGATACCGTTTGGTCTTTACGTGAACGTCCCGAACGTCTTTTGGTACTCGGTGGCGGTCCTATCGGTTGTGAGCTCGCCCAGTCCTTTGCTCGACTCGGAACTAAGGTCACTCAAGTGGAAATGGCTCCAAGGCTCATGGGGCGTGAAGATCCTGATGTATCATTGCTGATTGAGGCGACCTTTAGACATGAAGGAATTGATGTGCGCTGCTCCCATAAGGCTCTGGAATTTTCTCGGCGCGACGATCGCAACATCTTAAAATGCGAATCACAAAGTGGCTCGCAAAGTAATATTGTTGAGATCGAGTTTGATACAGTACTTTTAGCCCTTGGCCGCGTTGCGAACACCAAGGGCTTTGGCCTGGAAAAGCTCGGAATTGAAATATCCCCTCGCGGGACGATCTCTCATGATCCATTTCTTAGAACAAAATATCCTAACATCTATGTCTGCGGAGATGTTGCAGGCCCCTATCAGTTCACACACGCGGCAGCTCATCAAGCGTGGTACGCAGCCGTAAATGCGCTCTTATCGCCATTTATCAAGTTTAAAGCCGACTACAGAGTTATTCCTTGGTGCACATTTTCTGATCCCGAGGTTGCGCGAGTTGGAATCAACGAAACAGAAGCGCGCGAACAAAAATTAGATGTAGATGTGGTGAAATACGGCATTGATGACCTTGATCGAGCCATCGCTGATTCCGAAGATGAGGGCTTTGTGAAAGTCATCACACAAAAAGGATCTGATAAAATCCTTGGCGCTACAATTGTCGGGTCTCATGCAGGCGACATGATCACAGAATTTGTAAGCGCAATGAAACACAATATTGGTTTCAATAAAATTCTTGGCACGATTCACATTTATCCAACGCACTCAGAAGCCAATAAGTATGCTGCCGGCCTGTGGAAGCAAAAAAATAAGCCCGAGGCACTACTGCGCTGGGTAGAGAAATTTCATTCTTGGAGAAGAGGTTAAAATAATGAATTACGGCAACCAATTTGAATCAAAATTAGAAAAATCGCTCCTTTGTCTCCGGCTTGGAGTGTTTCTTGTGATGTTCATGTGGACTCTTGATAAGTTTGTTAATCCTGAACACGCGTTAGGAATCTTCGATAAGTTTTACTTTTTAGGAGGGTTTTCTAAAGAAATCCTCTTTGCGCTTGCTGGAGCCGAAATGCTTATTCTGGGAGCCTTTCTTTTGGGATACAAGAAAACCCTAAGTTACGGATTCGTGCTGGGATTTCATTTCATCTCAACCGTCTCGTCCTACAAGCAATATCTAAATCCATGGCAAGGTCCACACTTACTTTTCTTTGCTGCGTGGCCAATGCTGGCAGCATGTTTTGCGCTGTTTTGGTTGAGGGATTATGACAAACGTTTCAACATCAACTAACTCGCAAAGC
>JAWXAY010000090.1:0-7012 GCA_034439715.1 Pseudomonadota bacterium | reverse complement strand
TTAACGGGACCGAAGTCACCGGTGATATTACCCTGCAAACTGATTTGGGTCGCGGGGGAAGTGGGGGCGGCGCGGGCGGCGCTTACACTCCTGTTGACGGACGAGAAGGAACTGGGGGTGGCGGCGGTGCTGGTGGAGGCACAATAGTTATCCACGCCGCTAGGGATATCACTCTCAACACCGATAAAAGTTTTATAGTTGCTTACGGTGGTAATGGCGGGAGCGCCGGTGACGGAACCGCATGGGGTGGTGGAACAGGACTCGGCGGTGCCGGCGGAGCTGGCGCTGGCGGTACTATTTGGCTAGCTGCTGGCAATCAAATAAGTGATTTGGTCTGGGATGGAATCAACAGAGACTCAGGTATTTTCGCTGACCGAGGGTTTGGTGGAAGTCCTTTAATCGCTAATCGCCGAGGTGCCGACGGCAGCTTCGGTAGAGTTTGGTCTACTGACTCTGACTGCGATGGCCCCACTGCACCCAACACCGGCTGTTCGTTGTCAGCCTACCCTTGGACTGACGCCGTAAAATTTGGTCAAACTCGCTACAAGCAAGCCTTGTTCGAATTTTACACAAAACCCATAGATTTAAATAACACTAAACCTACACTCGACTCATTAGTTGTAGCAGTAGCTTCACCAGGTTCGGGCACTGTAACAGCAAAAGTCCAGGCCAGCGACGATGCCAGCTTTGCCTCGCCGACTGCAGAGGTTGATGCGAGTCAAATTTCTTCTGTGAGTGGACATCGCTACCTGCGCCTTCACCTAACGCTGAGTAATACCAATGCCATCACACCAATAAAAGTTACAGGCATCACAATTAATTTCTCACCACAAAATACTTCCAAATATGAATTTATCTCGGCCTGTGGAAACATAGGCACCTCGTGGTTACTTATTTTATTTGCGATGTTTCTAATAATGGTTCCATCTCATGCTATGCGGTTTCGACTAAAGTCCTAATTAACTCCCCAAATACGTTCTGACAACTAACGCAATATATTTTGACTATCACACTTCGAAAAAAAAACAAAAACTAATAGAAACGTAAGAACCATGAGGATAAATCGCCATGAGTAAAATATTTTTCTTCGCGTCTACAATTCTTTTTTCTCTGGTTTTTTCTCTGGTCTTTTCTCTTACTTCTTATGGCTCTGAACTTATAGTAAAATTTAAACCGGGAATTAATCCCAGAAAACAATTCGTAAGTGCTGAGCCCTTGTTCCCTGACCTAAATATATACTTGGTTGAGAGCAAAATGAGCTGGCAGTCCTTAACCAAAGATCCGACTGTGGCTTACGCCCAACCTAACCATAAAATTACACGTCGAAGTAGGACCCCCAATGATGCTGAATTTTCTTCTCAGTGGTCGCTACAAAATTCTAACAAAGCGGGAGCCGATATTGGTGCCACATTAGCATGGACCCTCGGCGTAGGTGGCAAGGACCCTCTTGGCAACGACATAGTCGTAGCGATTGTCGACGGTGGAGTAGACATCAGTCACCCTGATTTATTAAAAAATATTTGGACAAATCAGAATGAAACTGCTGACAACGGCATTGACGATGATGGCAATGGTTATATCGACGATATTCACGGCTGGGATGTCGGTACAAACAGCGGCACCATTGCGGTTGAAGAACATGGAACCCACGTTGCGGGCATTGCCGGCGCTCGTGGCAACAATAAAATGCAAGTTACAGGTGTAAACTGGGAGGTGAAACTAATGGCCGTTTCAATCCCTGGTGACACCGATACCACTGCTGCCGTCATAAAAGCTTACGGTTATGTCACCACGCAAAAAAAACTTTGGTCTATGTCTCGTGGAACAAAGGGCGCCAATGTGGTCACTACCAACTCGAGTTTCGGTATAGATGGCGGCGACTGCAAGTCTAATGAATTTAAAGTATGGAATGATCTTTATAACGAAATGGGCAAATATGGAATTCTCTCAGCCGGAGCTACGGCCAATATGAGTATCGATGTTGATGTCGAGGGCGACGTCCCTACAGGCTGCACAAGTCCCTATATCATTGCAGTTACGAATACTACAGAACTCGACGAGCTCAATTTTGGGGCGGCCTATGGCAAAACGAGCGTCGATCTTGGCGCGCCAGGGACCGATGTGCTCTCGACTATTCGAGATGGAGAACTAGGCGTTAAATCCGGAACTTCGATGGCCACACCTCATGTTGCCGGCGGCGTAGGTTTGCTTCATCATTTGATGTCAAAAAAATTAGCAGAATTGTTTATTTCTAAGCCGGCAGAGGCCGCACTAAAACTTAAAGATTTATTACTCAATACCGTCGACCCAATAGTTGATTTAAAAAACGTGACAGTGTCCGGTGGCAGACTGAATATATATAAGGCGGGGTTGAAGGCTAATGTCTGGAAGTGATTTTTTAAAAAAGCAACTCGAAGTAACGCGCTTTGAACATGCCTTAAACTACGTGGAACAAAGTGCGGGCGGTAAAAAAAAATTGACAGGTTCTGAGCTCGCCCATCTCAATCAAATGCTCAACCATACTTCTGAACCCCCCTGGCGAAGCCAACAGACGATGGTCACTCTCCCCTCAGGACAAAAAAAACATTTTAATGTAATACTTAATGTTCAACTCAGGTCACGTGACATTTTAGGAAACGCTCATGACATTCTTCACAGCGGCGAAATTGCCAAGGCCGCCAGCTACCTTTACTCTCATTTAGTCAGTGAACATTTTTTTAACGATGGTAATCGGCGGACGGCGGTTATTGCAACCTATTGGCTTCTATTAGAAGCCGGAAAAAAAATAGATGCTCATGAATTACATAGGTTAGGTCTAGGAGATCTTAATAAACCCGAAGACCTCGAAGCGCTTGAAAAAAACATGGAAGAAATAATAAATCGGGCATAGTCCTTGGGACCAGATTGCAGTTCGCTGACTTTATACAAATTCGATTTCAAGATTTTGCAGATAATTTTTTATTTTTTCAAAGATATTATAACCCGCTGGCAAGTTACCACTCTTGCACTCCTCTTCCATTTGTGAACCTAGACTACCCAGTTCACTTAGACTATACCCTGGCGCATCTCCTCTGAGTCTGTGAGCAAAACTCAGTATGGCGGGTAAATCCTGGCGCCTAAAAGCCTCGTCAATAATTCCAATCTCCTTTTTCATAAACAATAGAAACTCAGGCATAATATCTTTTAATTCTGAATCGACTTTAATCTTATTCATATAATTGTTCTTATTATAAACATTAATTTGCGCTCAACGATAGCAAATGCTAGCCTATAATTATGAAAAATATGCTTTATCTTGACGATAGTCATGCTTCAATAATTCTTGTCAAAAGATGTTTACAGGATTTAGCTGAGGTAACCGGGGTTTCAACAATATCAGAGGCCCAAGAACTTATCGAAAAGAATCACTATGATTTACTACTGTTTGACTATCAGATCGGCTTAACCACGAGCTTTGAGCTAGTTGAGTTTGTCAGAAAAGACTCCGCTTACCATAAAGAAACACCACTAATTCTTGTGACTGCGTTTCGCAGTGAAGGAGTGTTTTACAAAGGCTCCAAGATAGGCATTAACGACTATATATTTAAGCCCTATGAACGCGAAGCCATGCTCAAAATCGTTTCGGAATATTTAGAAAATCCACAAAAAAAGCGCGTAGCAAAACCTAATCACCTCACAGCACAATGCGTAGCTTGGAATATCGGAAATAAATTCTATCAATATTCACCTGATCTTCTTGAAACTATTGAAGCCTCTAGCTGGGAAGCCTGCGGATTAAAGATGAAAGAGCGTTTTTCTCAAACCAAAAAAAATGCTATCGCCGAAATTGCGATAGTAAATCACACCACACCGTTTTTTGAAGAATAAAGTTCAAAAATATTTTGGGCAAATGTTTTAGGAGAAAACGGTTTTTGAATTATTAAACTCCCACCAGCATCAATAAGTTCTTTTGTTTTGGCTTGGTCAGTGATGGCGGTTAAAAAGAAAATGGGAATATTCTTGGTCTGTCCTGATTTTTTTAGCCTTAAACAGACCTCCCTGCCGCTTAGCTCGGGCATCTCCGCGTCTAATAGAATAAGCTCAGGCCCAAATAAAATCGCTTTATTAAAGGCTTCAAGCGGATTACTAACAGCTAGTATTTCTAAGCTTTCGTGTTTTTTTAACGCCAATTTTACCAAGTTATGTATGTGTTCTGAGTCATCGATTAACATCAGTTTTCTGAATGGGGCCTTTTTTATCTCTAAAACTTCTATAGATTTTGCCTCAACCAGATCACGATAGAAATCAATCAGCTTTTTCTGCAAACCTTGTCCCTTTTCAATAACTTTATCCAAAAGCGTAAGATGGGGGTCACTTCCTAACGATTGATCTGACGTCAAAACAGTTATTGGAATTCTGCTATTCGGACCCGCAATTTTTTTGAGAATAAAGGCCAAATCGGGGCCACTCAATAGAGGGGCGTGCATTGAAATAACCACTGAGTCAAATTTCTCTTTTAATAATCTTCCGAGCGCATCGTAGCCGTTCTTCTCGGTTACAAACTCAACTTGATAATTCTTTAAAGCTCCAATACACATTCTCAATGTTACCTGAGAGGGATCGACAAGCAAGAGTCGATGGGACGCTGTCTTTTTTTTTGTGGTTTGTTTTTTTGGTTGAGCTTCATAATCCATGCCCAATTGGGTTGCTACTGTTCTGATGGTTTCTTTGTCGTTCTGGGAGTGGGCTTGAGCTACTTGAGTCATGGCATCTTTGAGGTTCAGTAAGCTATGAATTTTTTCTTCTTCGGTAATCTCCGTGAGATTTAGGAGGGCCAAGTGGTCTTCCATGCGGTGGGCGATAACTGAAATCAGTTCTAAGCCATAGCCACCCGCTACACCTTTAATAGTGTGAATCTTTCGACTTAATACTCGGGTAATATTATTTACATCAATACCGTTAGCGTAAGATAGGATCAAACTTTCAACTTCATTGAGATCATCTTGTAGACTCTCAAGGTAGAATCTCTCTTGCTCGGTGTCGTCTGAAGATTCTCTCGCGCTATTTTTCATTGACAACTACAAGCACGGTCCAAATATCGAACAAGTTGACCGATATTTTGTTGTTTATCTTTATGCCTGTCTGCCGTAAAAAATCTGCAAGACTTAAATTTGGTCGAAAACCAATTTGCCGACTGATGGGAGTTAAGAGCAGTGCCATTTTACCAAAGACTCTTTTTTGATCATTAAAGTGATTTAGAATAATTATTTTGCCACCGGGTTTACACACTCTCTTCATTTCGTTTACAAACTTTTTGGGGCTCGGTACTACGGTCGCAACGTACATAGCCACAACACAATCAAAACTATTGTCGGCAAAAGTCATTTCTTCGGCATTCATCACCAAAAGTTCTTTGACGTTTTCTAACTTGTCTTCAGCCACGAGCTCCTTAGCTTTTTCTAACATGTGAGGAGAGATATCAATTCCCGTGACACTTACCTGTCTAGGGTAAAGAGGCAGAGACAAGCCCGTTCCAACGCCAACCTCGAGCACATGTTGATCCGCCTTACTTTCTACAAGTTCGACGGCCGTTTGCCGGCCCGGATGAAAAATCCAGCCAAAATAGAAATTATAAAACTTAGCCCACCTTTTGTAGGCCTTCTGAACAGCAAAAATATCGATTTCCATATATAGAGAGTTTAGCTTGACCGAGTTTCAGCCCACAAACATAATTTGAATTACAGAACACCATCGTCTAGTCTTGGAGCAATAGAAAATGACCTGGTTAAATGCAATTATTTTATCCCTAGTTGAAGGAATCACCGAATACCTGCCGATCTCCTCGACTGGACACCTTATTCTCACTTCTTCCGTCTTTGGTATTAACGAAGACCCCTACGTGAAGAGCTTTAATGTCATTATCCAGGTGGGCGCCGTATTGGCGGTTGTCGTTCTTTACTGGCAAAGATTTTTACCGAAAAAAGATTTCTACATTCGCTTGGTCATTTCATTTTTTCCAGCTGCCGTTATTGGCCTTCTAGTTAAGAAAAAAATTGATATCGTACTGGGAAGCAATAGAGTAGTGGCATGGGCCCTTATAGTCGGCGGAATTGTATTGATCATTATGGACACATTTGAAAAAGCACGGGCGAAAGGACTAGGAAACCAAACGAGCCCCAACAACTCTACAACTATAGAAACGCTTAGCACCAAACATTGCTTAGTGATTGGTCTCATCCAATGCTTTGCGTTTATTCCCGGGGTATCTCGAGCGGGGGCCGCCATACTGGGCGGCATTATCGTCGGTTTAAATCGAAAAGAAGCGGCAGAGTTCTCATTTTTCTTGGCCGTACCAACTCTTTTAGGAGCGAGCATTATTAAAAGTGGCGCGATTTTACCAACAATTACTAGCGACCAAATTCAATTTTTACTGTTTGGTACTTTTTTGTCTTTTGTAGTTGCCATGATCGCCATTCGCACATTTATTTCGCTCTTATCACGAGGGGGATTTACCGCATTTGGAATCTACCGAATTATTTTAGGGGGCACCGTACTCCTGTTACTTTAATAACCAATCGGATGCCACACTGTTTTATACTCGACAAAGCTAAGCACTGGCTCTAATCCCCAACTCTCCTTTGTATTCCAAACCACCCTTTTCATACTCGCAGTAGCCAGAGATTTTAATTCTGTTAATACTTTTGTTTCAGTTCCCAAGTAACATATCGATTGGGCTTCCATATGAGATCCGATGACTTTATAGAGTTCTTGGGTATCACCTGACAAAAGATTTATAACTCCTTTAGGTAAATCAGAGGTCATAAACACCTCTGCAAGCGGCGCCAAAATCGCAGCGCCTTCTTGGGGCATAAGAACGACCAAAGTATTTCCCGAGGCTATAATCGCTGAAATCATTGCCACCAGGTTTTTCAAATTAAATTTTTCACACCCAATTAGGGTAACAACTCCGACGGGTTCTGCGCCCGTAAAATTATGATGTGGGCCGGCGACCGGGTTCACGCTACCTATAACC
>JAWXAY010000089.1:0-16316 GCA_034439715.1 Pseudomonadota bacterium | reverse complement strand
CTGATGCGCTAATCCGTGGGAAAGCGTACCAAAAAGAAACATAAAGAGGACAAAATCCCTGAAGAATTAAAGGCGGACAGAATCGCTGGAGAGTTACACACCTAGGAAAGAGACCCGAAACTCACCATACTATTTACAGTTGTAACTTAGTTAACAGTCTACTGATGTAAGGTACACCTAGGGAGGCACTCAATATTGCAGGTAATAAGTAGTCAACATTGTTTAAGTTGTTACATTTTGAGAAACAATATAACTGGGGGCCACATGAGATTTTTCGTAACGGCGACAGTTGTTTTACTAACTGCTGTGACTTTTCAGAACTGTACTGAAAATAGATTGGTCCTTCAAAATTTAAATCTTAGTTCAGACCCCAGTCAAATGGGCAACTTTAAAAAACTGGTTTCAGGACGAGCTCATTCATGCGTAATTACAAAAGACGATACCGTCATGTGTTGGGGTTTTAACGACAATGGTCAACTCGGAGATGGTACGACAAATGACTCATTAGTTCCTAGGATGGTGAGAGGCTTAAATGAGGTAAAGGCAATTGCTCTAGGTACACGTCACTCTTGTGCTATTATCGGTGACGACACTGTTAAATGTTGGGGAAACAACGCAACATCTCAGTTAGGTAACAATACAAATGTGAGCTCACTAGTTCCGGTTGACGTTTTCGGTTTAACTGGCATCAAAGAAATCTCTTCTTATAACAACCACACATGTGCCCTTACAAATCTTAATACCATCAAATGTTGGGGCAGCAATCAGTTAGGCGAATTAGGCTCTAGCAACGTAAGCCCCGCACAGGTGCCCGTAGAAGTTGTGACTTTGTCGGGAATCAAAGCTATTGATGTTGGCGGATCTCACACATGTGCCATAACAAATTCAGATACTGTCAAATGCTGGGGTTATAATGAGTTCTCTCAACTCGGAAATCAAACAATTGGAACATACTCCACGGTCCCCCTCGAGGTCAGAAATCTAGGGGTTGTGAAAGCGATCGCAATTGGTGGGAACCATTCTTGTGCCATCACTTTTGCAGATACAGTTAATTGCTGGGGCCGAAATCTTTTCGGCCAGTTGGGTAATGGTACAACTCAAAACTCTGGGTTCCCGGTAAATGTTTCTAATGTCGCTGCTGTGAAAAGTTTGGCGGCCGGAGGACAACACTCATGTGCTGTCACTCAATCCAATACGGTTAAATGCTGGGGAAATGGTAGTTTTGGCCAACTAGGAAATGGTTCCACTGCGCTAATTGTATCAGTTGCAGTTGAAATTAATAATTTAGCGGCTGTTAGCGCTCTTGCATTAGGAGAAAATCATAGCTGCGCTATTGGCAGTACATCAAATATAATATGTTGGGGAAATAACAGCACTGGCCAGCTCGGCATTAATTCAAATATAAATTCTTTAGTACCAGTGGAAGTTAATTTTTAAGCTACACTTGGGCGTATCTTTTATTTTAGATCCAGCAACACAATACGAGACCCCATATTGGTAACGATTTTAATTAAAAGCTTTTTCTCTTTTTTAAGCGAGATCTCGAGCTCTTTTTCTGCAGACTTCACTGTAGTTACCACTTTCCGATTTATTTCTGAGATAACATCACCCTCGCGAATCTGCGCCGAGGCCCCAACGCTATAGGGTAATACTTTTTCGACATAGACACCCTTAACTTGAGAAGGAATACCTAGCTTTCTACGCATTTCCTCACTTAGCTCCACCAGCACAAGCCCCGTTTTACCTGTAACGTCTATGCCACCTCTCGCGTTTCCGCCTTTGCCTTTGGCGATTTCAACCTTTGCTACGTTTTCGTCGTCAGGTCGTTTAGCCACGGTTGCCACGATTTCTTTGGCCTTTCCTTCACGAATTACTTTAAGTTTTACCGTCTGACCAATAGGAACACTACCGATGTTACTCATAAGCTCATTAGCATTTAGCACAAGCTTACCATTTACTTCGGTCACTACATCGTAAACTTTTAAACCCGCTTTATCTGCAGGCTGTCCATCTTCAATATGTTGAACAAGTGCGCCGTCGTCTTCTTTCACACCAAGCTGCTCGGCAAGTTCGGGGCTCAAATTAGAGATGCCAATTCCTAACCAGCCGCGACTCACCTCCCCTTTTTCAATTAACTGCCGCACAACATTTTTTGCCGTGTTGATGGGAATTGCAAATCCTATGCCCTGCGCACGAGGGTCAATTGCTGTGTTAATCCCAATAACCTGACCTTTTAAATTGATGAGCGGACCACCGGAATTACCGGGATTAATGCTGGCAGAAGTTTGAATAAACTCAGCGTTGATTTCAGGAATATTTCGCCCCAGAGCACTAATCATACCCTGTGTAACTGTATGCGCGTGCCCATAGGGGTTGCCGATTGCAATGACCCAGTTCCCCACTTTTAGACGGTCACTATCGCCAAGCGACGCTACCTTTAAATTTTTAGGAAGATTTTTTACTTTTAGCAGGGCCACTTCAGTCGATGAATCTACGCCAACAATCGTGGCCTCCATGCCGTCACCACGTTTTTCTCCGATAAACTTTACCCGTACACTATCAGCATTTTTGCCAACGGGGCGCACGACGTGAGCATTAGTAATAATGTAGCCGTCATTATTTATAATAAAACCAGAACCAAGCGCTTTACTTTCTCTCTCCGCAGGAATGTTAAATGGACCCCCACCGCCAAAGGGATTTCCAAAAAAGAAGCGAAAAAATTCGTCGGGGTCCATTTCGCCCCCACCGCCAAAGCCATTCCCCTGACCTTGACCTTGGCCTCGACCACCCCACTGCTGTCCTCTGCCACCTGCAGTTATTTTCGATGTGGCATAAATATTAACAACCGATGGTGACATGACTTCAGCAAGATTTGTAAAAAGTTGGTCGATTTGATCGGCGTCAAGGCCCGGAACTTTTGTTATAGTTGGCGCCTCTTCGGTCCAATAGGATTTCGGCGCTGCATTGGCAACGCTGGCGATAAAAAGTGCGCCAATAAATGTAACTGAGAAAAAATAGCTTAGGATATTTTTCATAGGGCTCCCTTTTAAATTACCCACCTAATTTAGGATTTAAACTTGCTTTCGTCGAGAAAATTTTTGTAGAGCTATAATGCCAAGCACTAGCCGCTTATATTTGCCACAAGACTATGCGTGAATAGGAATTCAAACAGTTCTTTGATGTTTTTTTCTTTGAGTTCAAGGCCGCTTGCGGCATTTTCGAAGGCATTCCCTTGAGACAGCCGCGTCAAAAACTCAAATTCACCGATCTCAAGGTCCTTCAAAAAAACTTCATGATCTTTTTTATAAATCAAGAAATTTTGGGAAATTTTCCAATCTGGTTTTTTAAATGACTTTTCATCAAATGCATTTTTAAAACTGCGCCAAATATTTCTGATGCCATAGGGATAAGTGAGAAATTTTAATTGGGCCGTAAATATAAACTTGGGATTTTCGATACTCGCTAATGTTTGCCACTGTGATTGATCCAAACTCTTTTCTTCAGCACAATGAAAAATCTCTTTAAACTGCCATTCAAAAAGAGCTAAGTGTTTCAAAAATGGCATCTCTACTGACACTGGCTGACTTTCTAAAAACTCTGGAAATTTTTCGCCATATTGCGCTAAATTATAAAAAGTCGAGGGGGACTTTAAAATAAATTCTCGACAAATGCTAAAAAAGACTTCGTCGCCCAGGCACCACCAAACAACTTTAAAAGTTTCACCAAGGGCCTCACTCATTCTCACTCGGTAGGCGTTCGAATATATACTTAGAGCCCGTTCAACGCTCAACTTTCCGCAAGGAATCAAGCCCTCAATAAATGAACTGTCCATACTTGAAACTTTTTTAACTATTTCTTGGAATTGATCATTCGCCATATTGTTCACACCAGATTTTTTTTGCCGTCAGTGCTTCTTCGGCAAGACGAGGAAACTCAGGGATATCTTCATCCCACTCTACGATAACAGGTACATCCGAAACTTCCGCAACTAATAATTTATATAGCGCCCAAACTTCCGGAACGACGGGTTTAGAATGAGTATCAAAAAGATAGTCTCCCATATCGGTAAAACCTGCCAAATGAATTTGCCCTACCAGGTTTTTAGGAATCTGATTTAAGTATTCAGTTGGGTCAAACCTATGATTGACACTACTTACAAAAACATTATTGAGGTCCAAGAGAATTTTACAGCCAGATTTTTTTGCGACCTCAGATATGAATTGCCATTCGGACATCTCGGATTGTTTATAAGTGATATAGCTCGATACATTCTCTAATAAAATCGTTCTTTTTAAGTGGGATTGAACCCGCTCAAGTTTATTAGCAATACGCCTAATATTTTCAGCAGTAAAAGGTAACGGCAATAAGTCATGTAGGTTTTGGCCGCCGCCGCCAGTCCAACATAAATGGTCAGAGACTATTTTAGGCTGAATCCGGTCGACCAGTTTTTTTAGCTTGGCGAGATAGGTATCATTGAGGGGGTCAGCAGAACCAATAGAAAGTGAAACCCCATGAAGAGCGATGGGGTAATCTTGCGCGACTTTTTCTAAGATTTTTAGCGGTCGACCTTCGCTATCGATAAAATTTTCGGTCACCACCTCAAACCAATCTAGGCCATGAGGTTTTTTGGATTCAATAAAGGGATAATGGGTGGGACGTAACCCCACCCCAAATAGAGGTCTACTATTCGACAATCTTACCTTTCTTGTCGGTGCATTCTTTCATGGAAACAGAAATCCAGCCCTTGCCTTTGCAATCATTGGCGCCCGAACAAGTATGAGCACCCTTAACATTACATTCGGACTTACCTTTGCAATCATTGATGCCTAGGCAGTGGACTGTTTTCATTGCCTCACCGGATTTTTTTTCGGACTTTGCATCAGCTTTTTTCGCCTCGGGCTTTGTTCCCTTGCCAGCTTCAGCCTTTTTTTCGTGATGTTCAGCCATTGCAGAAGACGCGAGCATCATGCCGGTAACTGCAGCAGCAAAAATATTAGATTTGTTCATATTCAATCCTCCTTGAATTGTCCTCTAATGGTGCCACAAAATTTCTGACGTTCAATTCTTTATTTGTTGCTGCTGTGCCCCGTCACTCTTTGAGGGAATTTTGAATTTTAGAATTGAGATTTTCGATTGATTTTGCAAAGCTCTCTTTAAATTTTTTCCAATTCTCTTTGGCGCTATCGTCCATTTTGCTTAGCTGAGATCGTAGTTGATCTCGCGTGTTCTCTAGATCAGCGACTACTTCAGCCTTTGCTGCGCTTCCTTTTTGTTTTGCTTTAATGCGAAGTTCAACTAATTCTTTTTCTGTCGCGTCCAGTTTTGCCGACATTTCTGTTTTAAAATTTTCAAAATCTATTTGGACACCCTTGACCGTTTCCGATGCCTGGGCAGAAAAAAACAGAAAAAGCAAAAGGCTCGAAAAGATTGAAATAAATCGCATCATTTTATGTCTCCAATATCTAATATTTACAATATCAATGAAATTGAGCTTATACAAGGGGTGTGATACAATCCGGGATAAGGGGGCCTGAAATGCTATTTCTAAAGATTCTCATGTTTATGTGTTCGATGGCCATGGCTGAGTCCAAAGATTTTAAAATCGGCATTGGCACTCAACACTGTGCGCACAAAGATGGCATCAAAACTTGCGGAGGCACAGACTTCAAAATTCACAATGAAACGCTCGATCTTGAAGGAAATATTCCCTGGCAAAAAGAATTTGGTGAATTTTTGGTGACTGTGATGGTCAAACGGCGAGCTCCTCACCATATCGTTCGCGTTAATATCTATTCGGATGACGGCACCAGCCTAGGTTCGTATGCCACTAATATTGATTCTTTAGATGACCTAAATACGATAAAATTAGGAAGTGGCCAACATTTTATCTCAGAAACTGAATCAGTGCGAGGCTGGGTCAGTTTAGAAGTTCAAACAGCGCCACAGCCATAGGTTCCATTAGGTTTTTCTGCCAGCAACCAATACCTTTGCAGCAGCTTCGTTTAATATTTTCCTACGCTCTTTAAGACGATTTGCCATCTGCGCTGCAACTTCCGGTGTAGGCGCAGATAGATCGATCATCGGGGTAGGTATATCGTTTAAAGCTGTAAGTTGAAATTGCACAAAAAGCTGCCGCAGAAACTGTGAGTCTCTTTCATATGTAGGCAGTGCCGAACCAAAGCGAAAACTACGTTCTATTGACTGCATTGGATTCATGCCACTGTGATCCACGGCTAAGTTCCCAAGAAAGTCTACAAAAAATAGATTTCGGAATGTGGTTGTGGTGTCAACCTGACCAGTATCGCGGTCAGGCCGAAACAATATTCCGCGAGGTAAAATGCTTAAATTGTCTATTGTTTCTAGAACGACAGAGCCGATGGCTCCCAAAAAATTATCAAAAAACCGGCCGGTACGATCAAGTTTAGATTCATTTACAAGGCCGTTTAAGTAATTTCCTTCCCAGCCCCCGTAACTTGTTTCCCTTCGAGCATCTTCATTTACTGACTTAATTTCGGCCGCGCTTAAATCTTGAGTCGTTTTTCCATATTTCTTGGCAGCTAAATTTAAAATAGCGAAATCCACCCACCTAAAGTAAGTTCTATTAAACCAAGCTACCCAATTCACCAGCGCTTTGTCGGCTAATACCAGCGATGCTAGGTGATGTGATAGGTCATGAGTGCGTTCGCGTTTATTCCCGCCTGAACTGGTAAAGGAAAATTTAAAATCAGACAGCCGCCTTAAAAAAGCTTCACTCGGAGCAAAACCTTCAGCCAAATGTAAGAAAATTTTATCTCGTGAAGGCAATTGTTCATTTAGAAGATCAATTCTACGGTTCATCTCTTTAACATCAACAGCCAAAACTAAATCATATGCTCGATCCCCTTGAAGCCACTCAACGCCAATGACTTTGGCTAGCTTCGAACCAAGAGCTTGAACGGCCCACCGAGGATCACCTTGAAAACCTTCTTCACTACCGTGAGGGCCCCCATTTGAGACATCGATGGGTGTTTTCTTAACTCGAAACACATCAATCTTTACTGGGCGCCCTTGATCCACAGTATCGAGAGTTGAGATTATGTCGGTGTGTTTTTCTGTCATTACAGTTTCGTTGGCCTTACGCCACAATTCGCCAATTAGCTCACGACTTTCAAAAAGTTGGATGGGAGTTAAGGTCTCAGTTCGCGGCGAGCTGAAAAGAAGAGGACATATACTATTTGCAATACATTCATTGGCTGCTATGAGCGCCAAAAAAAATAATACACTTGAAAACCGATTATACACTTATTGAGCTCCTTCCGGTTTTTTTTTGAGCTCCTCTGTGAAGGCTGTCAAAGTTGTGATCACTATACAAAAAAAGGCAATAAATCGGGTCATGTGTTCCTCGACAATAGAAATAGTTAAACGCACTTCTGGTATTGCAAGGGAGGGGCCGTTTTTTCACTTCATTTGTATTTCATGACTGCAATTAGTCCATGGGCCTGGCCAACCGATCCTCGCATCGTACATGGTTTCATTGCCAAATTTCCCCAGATCTCACGTGGCATGAAGCGTACTTCACTCAAAAACATCTATACAGGTTGTAGGGAGATCCAAGATGCTGAGGTATTTTGCTGACAAAAAGTTGGGTGCGTCCGCGATAAACGTGGTCATCTGTGGAGCACTACAGCTAATTGCTGCCAACTCCGAGGTACACGAAAGCATTTTACCTATATCAAAAGTCAATTGGTTTGCCACTTCGTCGTTATAAACTTCTGTCAAAGTAAGATTGTTATAAGTGGCACCCAGCCCATATTTTGCAGGTGCGTTTTGAACGCCAAATGAAAATGACCTACAGCTAGAATCTGTCATGGCTGCTCCACACTCAATAAGTCTGTAGCAAAGTGCTAAGGTCAAGTCCTGTGAGGCGTAAAGCCGTTCATTGGCATTACCGGTGTCTGTACCATTGTATGAAATACAGCCAATAAATTGAAAGGTGCAAAGAATCAATACGACAACTCTCTGCAACTTACATTTTATTTCGCGTTTGATTTGCACGGGACCTCCTCAATTTTTTCTGAAATAGGAAATACTTGAAAGTTAAACTGGTAAATAGAGTATGCGCTATTTCCAGGTATCGGATGCACTTCGCGAAGCAAAGATTGGCGAAATTCCTGTACTAGCTGTTTGAGCCGATTAGATTCATCCTCGGACAGAAACAAAGTGGAGCTGGAAATTTCCCGCTTAGGCTTTGGTATGTCATCGATGGCTTCTTTAGCCAAGTCTAACATCTTTTTGTGAAAGGAGACTAAGGCCGACCCAGTAATTTCGTTCCCTGTCGTAATATTTTGGTCTCGAAGAGTTAGTTTTCCATTTTTGTCTTTTACAGCAAAGCCAAGTTCGAGAATTGAGGCAATCGCAGAGGCAGCTTGTCTGGGAGTAATTTTATTTCGAAGTACTTTAGCTATCCAGGTTGGATCGTTTCGAAAGTTTGGGTGGCCAATGAGTTCGCGAATAGGAATATTATACCAATTTTGATAAAAATCTAACTCAGCTGCTTTTAATGGACGAAGCGTTTTAAATACTTTGGATTTTGAAAGTTCTTTGGCAAAGCGATTTTTTTCAGATGGTTCACTTGCCTGATTTAAAAAAACCAGCGTCTTAAAAAACAATGTGTCTTCTTCGTTTAATCCAAAGCCTTTGGCAATTAACTTTATGCTGGGTGCGGTGAGATTTCTTTTGCCATTAATAATGAGTAATAAGAAATTTGGCGTGCTAAATCCAGCTCTTTGGGCGAACACTCTATGAGAGAATTTTTCATCTTGGGATTTTTCAAAAGCGAATAAATCTTTTAAAAAAACGCGGTAATCTTGGAAGTCGTACACCACTGGTTTCATATATAATAAGTGTATTCTATAATTGTTAATAATCAAATTCATTTCTGAATTTTTATCAAATTGAGACGATTTAAAGGCATTAAACTAGATTTAAAGGCATTCGGTGTATTCTGAAAGAATACATTCATGTGGTGAAAAACTTGACATTTTCGAGCACCAAAATCTGGCCCAAATCGAATTAAACAATCAAGCGCCTTGGACCGCATTTTGCAAATTAAAATCCGAGCGAAAGTTAAAAACTAAAAATGGAGTAAGAAAATGAGAAAAGAAAAAAATGTTAAAAAGTGCGTTTTAATATGCGCGCTTGCATTAGCAACTATAGGTTCAATTCGCTGTAGTAACGGCTTAAAATTTAAAGAGGGACAGAGAAATCAAGCTGCCAGCGGAATATTGCGAGAAAAATCTCTTATAATATCGCAGTCCAAGCTCGATGATCTCAATGCCTGTACATTTGACTCTAATTGCAGAAACCAAGAAGTTTGTGCGGTACTTGATTTAGTAAACGGCCCGGCAACCAAATGTATCGAGACAGCAAATATCTGTAGGGAGGCTTCGTGTGGGGCTGGCCTATGCTTACCGATTGGTGTTGCTATTGGTGTTGTTAGCTTTGCAGATTCGCCCAGTCAAAACACCACAGTTACTTGTGTCGAGGGTGGTGATCAGGCCGCTGGAGCAAATGGCAGTTACCCTGGCAATGTCGGTGACGGGACCTTGAATCCATCATACGAGTTAGTAACGAAAGATTTAACGAATCTTGTATCTAATGCCAATTCATTTAGTTTCGAAGCCAAAGTCGCATCATCTGGTGAAGTTATTCGTGTCGTGATTAATCAACCCATCGGCAGTTTATGTCAATCTGAGGCTGTCAGAGCAACAGCAGGAAGATTGAAGCTCGGAATTTTTGGCAACTGGAAGGCGCTCAGGTTAGCCGGCTTCTCCGGAAATACATATCAGTTTTCTCAAGCGGACTACTGTTATTCCGGCGAACTAAATACCATACTACCGGAAATTTAATTAAAGAACGTAATGCGGGGGGGGGCTTTGTGAAATCCAGGAATACAATCTTACTTATCGTGACCGCATTGTCACTTGCACCAATATTTTCTCAAGCCGAAGTGTGTTGGGATGACGAGATGGAGCAGGGGGGCCAGTGGGTTTAGTCCGGAATATATGTTGGATACCATAGGTCCACATTCTATTTCAGTTTTTGGATGGCTTGGGAGCTTGATAAAAAGTAATTATTGAAGCTTCTGTTCTTCATCAGTCATTTCGTATGTCACAATGCCTATGGGCTCTGCCGCAAACAACTGCGCCACAGCCATGCGTTTATTCACAATGTCATTAGGAAACTCCGCCCGAACTGCCTCATTTACCTGCTGCAGATCGATAGTAAGATTGCGGAACTTTACCGTACACTTAAAATATTTTTCAATGACTTCGCAAACACCAGAAACATTTTCACCAATCCAAGTCGTCGTATCATCAACTCTCACTATGGTAAAAACTCTCTTTTCCCCAATCAAACTTTGCGGCAACGGAAAAGTAAATATGTTCGGCCCCTTTTTATATGCGTCTTCCGTAATTACCATCTGATAAGTTGCATAAGGCTTTAAATTATCAGGCGCCGGGACTTCATAGGCGCCCATTCTTGACTGAGTCGCATGTCCAAAAGCCGCGACAAAACTAACAAACAAAAATAAAATTTTACAATTCATACAAATCTCCTACTAAAGCGTAACCGGTAGCTCGACCTCTTCCTATTCGTAATACACGTCCCGTTTTATGTAAATAACTTAAGTCACGGCATGCCGTCATACTGCTTACTTTGTATACCTTAGTATACTCTTTAACACTAATAAATTTACCCGGTTTCAACGAGTGAAGCACTCCAATTTGACGAGAATTGAGATCCACACCTGGGCTAACTTTACCCGCAGATTCCTGCGATTTTTTTTTCATTCTATCTTCCTGAAAGCGAAATTCATCATCTTTAGTAGGCGTTGCACTTGCAGTAAAAATAGAAATATGATCGGACAGCTTATAGCCTTTATTTGACCACTCCACCCACCCAGCACAATCACCTAAAAGATTCCTCAACTTCCCGATTGTGGCGTGCAAAAGGCTATCATGAATAGAAGAATCATAAGTATAGTTCCAAACCTTTTCGATTAAAAATTCCTTGGACTTATATTCGGGCCCGCAAAGGCAAAGTATGAGTTTTTTTATAGGACCAGTGATTCCATGATCAAGACAGATCACATCCCCACCACTAACAATCAACATCTCACCGCGACTCGGCCCCAAATAAATTCCCGATGATCCCAAAGTGATATTGAGTACCTGCGGCAAAAGTCCTAATAGGCCAAGTTTTTTTATTTCGTAAAACAGCGCACTTCCTTCAAGACGAATTCGATCTAAAATATCGCCAAGCGGATCTTCACCCAAATTATTTGAACTCAACCTATCAATAGAATGACGCCGCTCAATTCTGGCATCTATAAAATTTGCGGAAAATTTTGCCAAAGACTGTCCATTGGCATTATCACCGTTCAAATGTTCTCTAATCTTACGAGAAAGCCCTTCTGCTTGCTTTGAAATCAAAATATCAATTTTAGGATCTAAATTGCTACTCACTGCGCTTGTAAGAGCCAGGGCTGCTTGAGGATCACCTCGAAGCAGTAGAAGATGGGAATATCGCAGGTTAAAAACAGCTGATTGTCTTTTGTTCTGATGTTGATAGATTAAATGACTAACTTTTTCTATAAGTTTCTGTGCGGCTTTTCCCTGCCCGCGAAGAACCAACTGCCGAATAAGCTCGAGATAAAGTTCAGATCTTGAATACACATCCTCAGAAGAAAGTGAAGCCAGCGTACCACTCAGCTGTTGAATTGAATTTTGTATATCAAGTCCAAACTGAGCACGATATTTAACTAGAGAAACTGACAGAGCGGCAACGATACCGCCATTTCCTAGGCTCTTTGCAAGAGTCAAAGCCTTCTCAAGTTCAAAAGTGCCTCTCCTTATTGAGCCTAGCTGAAAAAATGAATGACCAAGTAAGTCCAATGCTAAAATCTGACCATACTTAAAGCGATCTTCGAATGCCACCGCATAAGCTCGCTCTGCTATAACTGCAGCTCTATTAAATTGACCTCTAAAAAATCTAAAAAATGCACTGCCCTGTAGGGCATAAAATGATATTTCTGCAATCCCTCGCTCTTTAGAGTTTAAACTTTTCTTTTTAGCTAATATGTTTTGCGCGAAGTACGTTCTAGCCGCTGCATAATCAGATCTGCGAACACTACCCACTCCGAGAAAAAACCGACAACGACAAATGAAAGCTAAGGTAGGATTTGTTAACTTAATCGCCCTCTCAAAAATAATTTTGGCCTCTTGAAACTCGCCCAAAAAAACCAAGGCACCAATTTGAAATGAGGTTTTGAGCTCGAACTCTTCGTCTTTTGGATCAAGAGGATTTCGCCCAACGAAAGCAAGGATTTCGCTATATTTTCCCTTGTAGTAAGTGTTAGCAATGTAGGTACGCAGATTTTTACTTTCCACGACAGAACCACAACATATCACATCAAAACTCTCAAGAATTTCTGAGTTAATTGCTGCAATGTATAATAAATCACAACAATACACCACATAAAAGACAAGATTTAACTATTGGATTTACTTTGCCCCCACATAGATATTGGCCTGGCGGAAACTAACAACAACAAAGGAGATAAAAATGAAAAAGATAGTAATGATCGGATTAGCAATAGTAGGTATGAGTTTTGAGACCCACGCCGATCCGGCTTTTCCACGTGATTTAACGTGCGTAACGAACTCAGGAGACCAGATTACTTTGAGTAGTAACAACGGTCAGTGGTCACAGGCACAAAATGGGCGCTACAACGTAAAACTGTTGGTGACTCAAGGTGGTCAAACAGAGACTTTAGCAGTGAGTTCGGTGAACAACAGAGCACAACATGTTCGTGGAAATGACGAAGGTCTAAGAGAGTATGTTTTCATATCCAAAAATGGTGAGGAAGTAAAACTCTCATTGGAGTTCAACGCTCCTTATGGTTTAGCGACAAGCATAAAAACATTTCTTGGAGTTACATCTGCTGGAGCAGTCTTAGTGGATGCCAAGCGGGATTCCTGCGAAGTGATTTTTTACGATAGAATCGAAATTTAACCGATCATTTCAATTTGCATTGGGTAGTTCTAATACACATTATCAACAAAATGGCAGAACTACCCAAAGTGCAGGCCCCTGGTCTTTAGCCTTATTGCAAAACAGTTCGAATTTGATCAGGACTGCCACGCCAGCAATAGAAATGAGATAATCATTTAGATGCTTTGGCTAAAAATCATGTTCCTTATAAGTATCGCCCATAGCGAGTGTCCACCTTCTCCTATTTTCACAAAGCCAGGCGTTGATTCCCTTAATGATACTTCTCAAATTACCAGCACACTACTTGACGGGGCCTATATCAACAGTGCGTCGCAATGTGCACAAAAAATTCTGGTCGGCGGCTGGGATGCCTCCGGGGGAGCGGCGATCAGCATTTATGAACAGGCCAGGAATTTTATTTTACATCCAGTTGAAGCAGTTAAAGACCGTCTCAATAACCCTCTCGTTATTTTGGGTTTAGCAATTAATCCTTTAACCAGCGTAATGGTTGCTCCACGAATTGCGGCTAAAACGGTTGAAGCCGTTCAAAAAAATACTGTCTTCTTAACTAAAAATATTTCGGAACTAAACCAGGAGTTAACTAATTACTTTGTGTTTTTTCAGAATGAAGCTAACAGAATTTATGAAAATTTTGAGAGTATTGATCCCCAAATCAAAGCGGAGATGGCGTGTGAGGGACTTGGTTATGTAGTAACAGCTGGGGGGCTAAGTTATTTCTTCAGCGGTTCCAGTAATGCGTTTGCCGAAAAAATTTTTGAAAAACTCAAAACACTTCCTAAGTACCAGAAGACACTGGCTTCGCTTAAGACTAAAAAGGTAATCCAACCCTCACAGACTAACACACAGAACGCACTTGTTTTCAAAGCAAAAAATGAAACCGAAGTGACGGAGTTTATGAAAGATCCCAGATATGATGGGTCCAAACCCATTCCTCAAAATGTGCGAATTACTGCCACAGTGAAATCAGTCGATGAAACGGCGGTAGTATCTTTTGATACCGCATCTATTGCGGCTCAATCAAAAAAAATGCGAAAACTACTGAAGGAAGTTAAAGAACAGTCTCTGGCTTCTAAGGCTGGACGCGAGAGAGAGTTTGGGTCTCTGATCGTTGATTACGATGACGGAACCTCAAGGGTTGTTAATTTTACGTCTGGTAATCTCGGTAGCATATCCGGCATGGATATGGATAAGGCCTACGACAATTCAAAAATTTTTTTACAGCCGGACAAAATAAGTAGAATTACACATGTGCATACCCACCCGTCCTTAGCCAATACAGTTGTGACTCCCTCCCTAACCGATTATAAGTACATGCAGGCTTTGAAAAACCAAGCTCAACAGTCCGAAAAAAAAACTGTGGAAGTTGAAGCCTTGGTGTTACCTAACTGTAAATATTGTGATGATTTATTTTTTCGATATAGACCTGAAGATCTTATGCCTATTCCTGCAAAATAAGCTGGTTTACTTTGTCTAAATGTTTTAATAGCAATGTCAAAAAAATCTGTAGTTTATATTTTGTATGGCTATTTATTCGGACTGAACCCAGAATTTTCCTTAACTTATTAGAAGCCTAAACAAAATCGATTAACCGACTCTCTTTTTTCAGTCATAAAAGGAACCTCTGTGGAACCTGTCTACATTTGGCTGATCTTTTAGCACTTTTGTGAATGGAGCTGCTGAATGCCTATCAAAATTCTTGAGAAATAATCCGCTATTCGTAGTTGAATTATTGAAATCCGGAGCTAATTACTTTCAGTTGCCAGAAAATCTCACTAAGAACTATGTATGGCTCTTGCTTATTATTTTCAATAAATCATTTATTGGAGCGTTGGATGTCCTCAAGCCTGTCTTTGCAAGAAATCGGACAAAAAATATTTTTTATTCGTGGGTGTCGGGTTTTGCTGGATGTCGACTTAGCAACTCTTTATGGCGTTGAGACAGGGGCATTTAATCGCGCCGTACGGCGCAACCAAAATCGGTTTCCTCAGGACTTTATGTTCCAACTATCTGAAAAAGAATGGGAATTTTTGAGATGCCAAATTGGCATCTCAAAAATAAGAACGGACCCAAGGGGAGGCAGACAGTACTTGCCTTTTGTGTTTACAGAGCAAGGAGTGGCAATGCTCTCAGGAGTTCTAAAGAGTGAGCGGGCAGCTTTAGTTAATATAGAAATCATGCGATCATTCGTAAAACTACGAGAAATACTTCTTTCTAATCATGACCTATCTAGCAAGCTAACCGAATTAGAGAAAAAGTACGACAGTCAGTTCAAGATAGTTTTTGATACTATTCGAGAACTAATGAAGCCAATTGTTACGTCAAAGCGTCGCATTGGCATAGTGAACGATGAAGACTGAATCAAAAACACTTCAAAAGTTCGCTGAAGCTGGTTAGTTTCGCATAGGCAAACAACAAGCGGCTTTGCCTTCTGACATTAAAAGCATGCGATTTGGGATGTGGGTCCTAAAAAATTCAAAAAAAATTGCCATCACTCTGGCCGGAAATTCGAAATTGACATTTTTAGGCCTAGTTCATTCGCACACTTTACGGCAGTGACGATATCTTCTTTTGTTTTAACTTCAAGGACGTCAAATACTTCGCTCGTTTGCAGGCGCCTCGTATCTTTAAAAACTATATGTTTGTCTTTTAAATTGAGTGGGCACGTGACAGCATAAGAAACGCTGCTTAAACCAAGAATGCTTAGTATTCCTATCTGTCGAAGCATGCCAAATGTTACTCTATCTTATTAAACTAGTGAAACAAAAAAAAGTTAGGACCAAAGTTGTGCACTATTGTGCATGTACAAATTTCATACCTTCTTATAAATTGAGGTCTAACAAGGAGACCCTATGAAACAGTTCGTTTTTTATATATTAGTTATTTTTAGTCTACCCGCTGGCGCCTTAGAGCTTTCCTTCAATCAGGAACAAGAAAGTCTAAAACATTTGAGGGACCTGGAATCCCAAGGTAACTATGAACAGGCCTACTTTGTGGGAATGAATCTATTCAATAGCATTTATTCAAAGGTCAGAGTTGAGGAAGTCATCGCCGAAACTGAATCTAAGCTCACAAAAATTTGGGATGAGAAAATAGTCGCCAAAATGCAGGGGTCGCTAGACCTGATTATACTTAAATTTAAATTTTCTCACGACATAACCAAGCGTGTCTTCAAATATTAAGTGCAATTTCTCCTTCGTGGTAGTTTTACAGTTGGCATAAAGCGCGAATTGCTTTTTTGGTGCTCGCCTCCAACGGAGTTT
>JAWXAY010000088.1:0-31822 GCA_034439715.1 Pseudomonadota bacterium | reverse complement strand
TAGTAAATTGCACGCTGGCGGATTCAAGTGGGAGGCTCGCGGGATCTAAAATGCGTCCCTGCAAACTCACTACCTGTGGTGAAGTTTGTGCCTGAGCACACAAACCAAATAACAAGATGAAAGCAGATACGTACAGGATATGTTTTGTTTTCCTCATCACATTGAATCCATGGTTGTGCCAACGCCACTAAAAACTTTATAGCCACCTGCGGTTACTGACTTCTGTCCTTTCGGCGATTCGCCAGCCGACAAATTTATTTTATGTCCTGCGGGAGTCGTCATGCCCTTTCGTGCGCCCGAAGCGACACCAAAAATTTGACTGCCTGCCAACGCTTGAAAATCTATGATTTTTTCTAAGCCAATCAGCGCATTTGTAAGTTTTAAAACTTTAGTACCGGCACTGGTGGATTTCAGAACACACACCGATACGCCTTCGTTACTCGATGTCGTGCATTCGCCTGCAGTTATTCCCGCGCTTGAAGTCACCTGGTACATGGGTTTGTAGTTAGGCACGACCGTATTATCAGAATTTTTTAAATGAATAATTACGACCATTTCGGCAATGCCGTCAGCTAAGTTGGAGCCGCCAACAACGATCTCAGTTTTCAAAAAATCTACGATTGTGGATGCTTGAGGTAAACTGAGCGTTAACTTGCCACAGCCAGTATTTGAAAGGGCAACTGACAAGGTAAGTAGAATTGGCGCAACTAGACGTCCAACGTTCATCATATCTCCTTATATTATAAGTCTTATCGGCTAAGGTCTGGGAAAAGTAAGCAGATCAGCTTTGTTTTGTGGGTAATAAGGATGTATTCGATTTAAAAACGAAATTCTAATTTTGAGATTTCTTGATTTGAGAGTGTCTCACTGATTGTCTCACTTAGACATGCCCTCTCAATCAAACTCACTCAAACTCACTCGTCGCTCTTCCCTCGAAGTGCTGCTCGCAGCACTATCTAAAGGGCCCATCTCGATTTTAATTTTATAAACTGTCCAATCAAACGGAAGGTCAGCCACGGGCAGGCGGTCACCCCATTCAATTAAGATCAAACCCTTAGGAACAGAAAATAAATCCCAAAACCCTGTCGATTCTAGATCATCAAAATCATTAAGACGATAAAGGTCAATATGATCAATGAGTCCTCTAGTACTTTCATAACGGTTGTGAATGGCAAATGAAGGTGACGTCGCCACGTCGCCACCAAAAATTTTCACAAGTTCCTGCACAAAAAATGTTTTACCAGAACCCAGTTGACCTTCTAATAAAACCACTGAGCGTTCAGAAAAACGAGATCCTAAAGTCTGGATCCAACTCGCAAATTCAAGCGGACTCAAAAAATCAAGTGTTTCATTTTTTTTGATCGATCTAGATTTAAAAGGTGCCACTGGCAATTCGATTCATAAGTTGGGGGAGATGCGCACCGATATCACTGGCCAGCAGGGATCGCTTATCACTTCCCGAGCGTACCCACTCGTCGGACATGCGCCCATGCAGATATGCCGCAGTCGCCGTCGCCTGTACTGTGGGTAAATCCTGCGCTAAAAAGCCCCCAATCATTCCGGTCAAGACATCCCCTGTGCCCGCTTTAGCCAGCGCGGCGTTACCTGACTGAATCACCATCGTGCGCTCGCCAAAAGCAAGAATACTGCGATAGCCTTTTAACAAAACATGGCAACCGGCTATGCGACTGGCCTCGAGTGCATAGTGATACCGGTCATTATTAATTTCTCGGCTATCGATATTTAACATGCGGGCAAGTTCTCCCGCGTGCGGAGTCAAAACCCACGACTCTGGCAACGGAAATAATTTTTCTTGCGCACAGACAGTAATGGCGTCGGCATCTAACACGACTTTTTCGCGTTTTTCTTTTTTTATTTTTACAATAAGATTTTTAGTCTCGCTGTTAACACCCAAGCCAGGCCCCAAAGCAATCGCAGTAAGCTTGGGATTCTCGAGAACTTTGGCATCCAAAAGACTTGCTGTATAGACCTCAGGTATTTCGCTCACGATAGTACTGGGATTCTCAAAACTGGCAAACGTCACGTAACCAACGCCCACTCTGAAGGCGGCATTGGCACACAGCACGCCCGCTCCCCAGCTATTTTTAGATCCTGCCACTACCAGCAAATGGCCATGATCCGATTTATTGCTAGTGTCTTTTCGCTCGGGCAAATAACGCCTGGCGAGTCTTTCGTGAAAACCAAAGTGGGTCACAGCCACACGTCTCAGCAGTTCAAACGGAAAGCCAATGGAAAGCACTCTTAAGCGCCCGACATGAAGCGGCCCTTCATGCACAAAGAATCCTGGCTTACCAAGTCCAAATGTTACTGTCATTTCAGCGCGTACGGAACTCCCCAGCACCAATCCGCGGTCGGCATCAAGGCCTGAGGGCACATCAAGACTCACGACCGGCGTTCTGGCGCGATTAATGGAGTCTATAAGAGTCTCAAAGGGTTCTTGCACTTTAGATTTAAGGCCGATACCAAAAACTCCGTCAATGATAAGACTGGCAGATTCCAAGCCCGCCATTTTTTTGGGGTTGGCCTCAAGATCAATCAAACGGAGTCCCATCAACTCCGCCCGCTTCAGCTGGTGCTTAAAAAGTTTTGAGCGTTTTTTAGCTGGGGCTAAAAAGTACACATCGAGATCGCGATGCCCCATTGAATGCAAATGTCGGGCAACCACCAATGCATCACCGCCGTTATTACCAGGGCCACAAACGACCGCGACTCCACCCTTGGTGAGCTCAGGATAATAGGCCTGATTTATTTCGCGTGCCGCTCCACTGCCAGCGGTTTCCATAAGTACTTCAGCGCTCAACAAATACTCTTTTTCAGTGATTTTTTCGATCTCGCGACTCTGATCGATCGTGGCTAGTCTCATATTATTCTCATGCGTCGGTGAGCTCTTTTTGAAGGGATTGAGCTAACTGCTCCGCATACTGGGTTATGGCCACTTTATCTGGCCCTTCGACAAGAATGCGCACCACGGGTTCAGTACCAGAATAGCGTACAAATAGCCGCCCCTTACCTTCCAGTTTCTTACTAATTTCTTCGTAAACTTTTTTATATTCCTTAAGCGTGTCCAAATCTTTTTTTACAGCAACGCGAATATTTATAAGAACTTGCGGCAAGTCTATCATTTGCGAATCCAACTGGCTTAACGCCAAGCCACGATGTTTCATTACCGACAAAACCGAAAGGGCAGCAATAATGCCATCGCCAGTCGTACATCGCTCCAAAAAAATAATGTGCCCCGACTGCTCACCGCCCAAAACAAAGCCATCTTTGCGCATTTGGTTGACCACGTATTTATCACCGACATCGGTACGAATGACTTTTATACCGTTTTTCTCCATGAGCTTATCGAGTCCAAAATTACTCATGTGTGTGGCGACGATAGAATTACCAGTGAGTTTTTTCCGCTCTAGTAAGTCTAAGGCACACATGGCTAGAATATGATCCCCATTTATCATATTGCCCTTCTCGTCAGACATGATCAGGCGGTCACCATCACCATCCAAGCTAATTCCCACATCGGCGCGGTAATGCTTGACTGCCTCACAAATCTTTTGGGGAAAAAGAGCTCCGCACTTATCATTAATATTGAGTCCGTTGGGCTTGTCGCCCAAAACCACGAGCTCAGCACCAAGCTCTTGAAACACGGCTGGCGCCACTTTGTAGCAAGCGCCATTGGCACAATCGAGCACAATTCTCAAGCCATCAAGGGTGTACTGTAATGGAAAAGTACTTTTGGTATAAACGATATACCGACCCTGACTATCGTCAATTCGGCGAGAGCGCCCAATGCCTTCGGCAGTGGGTAAATTTTTAATTAAATCAGTGTCAAATACTAGTCGATCTATTTCGTCTTCTACATGATCTTGAATTTTAAAACCATCTCTACCAAAAATCTTTATACCGTTATCATAAAATGGATTATGCGAAGCCGAAATTACAATGCCGGCCTCAGCCCGCATGTTACTAGCCAGAAAACCAATTCCAGGAGTAGGTAAAGGTCCAACTAATAAAACATCTACACCCATTGAATTCAGCCCGCTCGCCAGAGCCAACTCTAGCATATAACCTGAAAGCCTTGTATCTTTACCAATCAACACTTTATGGCTAATATTTTTGCTGCCGGATTCTTTAAGCCAATATCCAATTGCCTGCCCTATTTTAACTCCCATTTCTGGAGTCATAGGGTGTTGATTCGCTCTTCCCCTAATACCGTCAGTGCCAAACAGGCGATTTTTTCTAGTTGCCATAAGTTACCCCATTGGGCCTGACCAAATTGATATCGAGAAACTCGGGCTTCACCTCAAGAATTTGGATTCCCGGCGGCAATTCCAGTTGCTTACGTGTCACCCGTACTTGATGAGTTCCCGTTGAATAACTAAAGAGATCTATAGTGACCGTTTTAATATGGCGTGAGTATTTTTTCATGGCCATCTCGGGACCTTTCATTTTAATCTTAACAACTTCGCTGGGCGACTGAAGCGTCATGCCACTTGGCAAAAGATAATTCACCCCCAGGTCGAGATCTAAAATAAATTCCCCTCGCCCTACAAAACCACTCCAAAGCGCCAAAGCCGCCAAAAAAGACACAACTTTATAACCAAAATTTTTAGTGATGAGATCTTTAAGGTTGGCTTTAACTGTGGTTTTTATATTATCCATTAAGTGGTTCTCTCTTGAGTTGACTTTAAGCCATAAAAGTTAAAAAGGGTTTCGCGAATCTTAGTTTGATCTATATCGGGATCCATTTGACCGCCTTTTACCAAACCAACTCGATGTAGCTCTTCGCTCACTACGAAAACAATAGCGTCTGTTTGTTCTGTAAGTCCAATAGCTGCCCGATGACGAGTTCCCAAGTTTTTATCGAGCACGGGATTGCGACTTAGAGGCAAAAAACAGCCGCCAAACTCAAAGCGCCCGTGTCTTACCACCACGGCGCCATCATGCAGAGGACTCTCTGGGTGAAACAAAGAAACCATAATTTCGCTGGAGATAATGCTATCAATACGTGTGCCAATTTCTAAAAAATAATCGAGCTCAATATCTCTTTCGATAACAATAAGACCACCATAACCCTTTTGGGCCAGCATCATGAGCCCCTTAGAGAGCTCTTCGACCACATGAGATTCTTCAAGGGAAGCTGTCTCTCTAAAGAAAGGGTTACTAGCGAGATGAGCAAGCGCCCGGCGAATTTCTCCTTGAAACAATATGACCAGGATTAAAAATATATTTTCAAAAAACTTTTCAAGTAGCCAATTAAAGCTGTAGAGATTGAGCCACAAGCTCATGACATAGCCAAAGGCGAGAATGCCAATACCAGAGATAACTTGAACAGCACCTGTGTGGCGCATGAGAATTAGGGCCTGATAGAGGACGACCCATACCAACAAGAGGTCAAAATAATCTAGGGTCCTTAAATGTGAAAAAAACTCTAAACCTGTTCCCAAATACTTATGCTGTGACCGGGCCGGAGTTTCCTACCGGATCACGACCTCCCTGTGGTGCTTTCTTTTTTGCCTTGTTGTCTTCTTCATCCTTGACTGCCGTCTCGGCCAGCTCTTTTGAAACTTCTATCGCCCGCGATTCCCGCCGATTTTTCACCTGTTCGAGACTTCCTCCGCTAAAAATAAGATTCACATCATCCGTATCGATAGTTTCATATTCTAAAAGTGCTTCGGCCATAATCTTTAGCTTATCCATATTTTCACTGAGAATTTTTTTGGCTTTTTCGTAACCGGTTGTCACTATGAGATAAACTTCCTTATCAATATCCTGGGCTTTTTGATCAGAATATTCTTTAGGAGGATTGCCGCCGTAGTTCATGCCAACAAAAACCGGGCTATCGCTTTTTTCATAGGCCAAGGGCCCTAACTTGTCACTCATACCCCACTCACAAACCATTTTTCTCGCGATGTCTGTAGCACGTTCAATGTCGTTACCAGCTCCCGTTGTGGAATCGTGAAACACCAACTCTTCGGCAGCTCGCCCTCCAAAAAGGAAAGCAATCATGTTGTGGGCTTTGGTTTTTGAGAGATTGAGTCTCTCTTCTTCTGGCAAAGTTTGGGTGAGCCCAAGCGCCATACCTCGTGGAATAATTGTAACCTTGTGAATTGGGTCAATTCCTGGGATTGATTTTCCGACTAAAGCATGGCCGGCCTCATGATAGGCGGTAATGCGTTTATCTTCTTCGCCAATGACCATCGATTTTCTTTCTGCTCCCATCATGATCTTGTCTTTGGCACGTTCTAGATCACTCATCGAGATTTTAGATTTGTCTTCACTCGCGGCGATGAGGGCGGCTTCGTTGACGAGATTTTCTAAATCAGCACCGCTCATACCAGGAGTACCACGCGCGATTTTTTCAAGATTGACGTCTGAAGAAAGTGGCGTCTTACGGGCATGTACCATTAATATTTTATGCCGCCCAACGAGGTCCGGTTTATTGACGATCACTCGCCGATCAAATCGACCCGGTCTTAAAAGCGCGGGATCTAAAACGTCTGGCCTATTTGTCGCCGCAATTAAAATAACACCTTCATTACTTTCAAAACCGTCCATTTCGACGAGTAACTGGTTAAGCGTTTGCTCACGCTCATCATGTCCACCACCCATACCCGCGCCTCGATGACGTCCAACTGCGTCGATCTCATCAATAAAAATTAGACACGGAGCGTGTTTCTTGCCCTGTTCAAACAGATCGCGAACACGGCTAGCGCCTACGCCCACAAACATTTCGACAAAGTCAGAACCAGAAATAGTAAAAAACGGCACACCTGCCTCACCTGCTACGGCGCGCCCTAGCAAGGTCTTGCCTGTACCAGGAGGCCCAATCAACAACACGCCCTTGGGAATTCTCCCACCCAGCTTGGTGTATTTTTTAGGTTCCTTTAAAAATAAAACAATTTCTTCAAGTTCATGTTTAGCTTCGTCAACTCCCGCTACATCGGCAAACATAACTTTCTTTTTGTTTTCCGTAAGCAAACGGGCTCGCGACTTACCAAAACTCATGGCCTTACCGCCGCCCACTTGAATTTGTTTAAGTAACCAGGTGAAAAAGAAAATGATCAACAGGATCGGAACAAAATTTGCTAATATCGTAAATAATATATTGCCGCTGTCAGATTTGTCATAGTCAGGTGTGATGCCGTTAGCCACCATCATTTTGTAGCCTTCGTCACCCGTGTTACCTGGAATACGAAACTTTTTTCCCCCAAATTCTTTTTCAAATTCGGGTCGAATCTCACCGCTGATTTCGTGGCTGGATTCTGAGAACGAAACACTCTTAATTTTTTTGGCTTTAACCGCTTCTACAAATCGCGAGTAGCTAAAATCCGCGACCATGGTTTGTCGGCCCTGCTCCCACACCTGAATAATGATAAGCAACAGAACAATCGCTAATACCCAAAGGGCCATACTCTTATGTTCAAAACGCATTGTGAATCCTAGGTTAAGTTAGATTAAATATTTCTTTTGAAAGTATAGCATTGAGAGCTATGACTCTCAACGAACGATATAAATATGATTTTCATCGACTCGCCATTGGTGCGAAGACAGACGAAAGGCAAAGCGTTTTTGCCTTGTGTTAAGGCGTTTGATGATTTCGTCTACGTGCCTAAGTCGGTAGTTTTTTAGCCCTGACTTTTGGAGGTAGCGGGCGACGACACGGCGCTTTTCAGCATCAGTCATGGCGAACAATTGCCCTCTCTGAATTCCTAACTCGTCGAGTGGTAACAAGTCTGAGCTGGCTTTGCCTAATGAGAGCTCGTCGCAAATGAGACTGAGAGAGCGCTGTAACGATTCAAGGCCACCTGGACGCATTTTTAAAAGCTGAGGAAACCAAACGTGCCGCATCCAGTTTCTCAAATACCGAACGTCTAAATTGGAAGGATCGTCCATCCATTTAATTTTTTTCTTTACAACATAGTCCCTGATTTCGTTAGCTGAAATCGTTAAGAAGGGACGAAAAAGGGCGTCCCGTTTTTCGCTCATAGCTCTTAGCCCTTGGGCTCCCGTGCCACGCACCAGCCTTATCATTCGCGTCTCAAGCAGATCCTGTTCGTGGTGAGCGAAAACCACCAATTCAAATCCGCCACTGAGTTTAAAGTGCTCAATCCAATGTCGGCGAAATTGCCGCAAACTGGCCTCGCTCTGACTCCCTGGGCTGCGATTTTTTTCTCGACCTCCTTCACCGGTGTTTGAAAAAAAAGGAAGTCCCAAGGTTTCGCTCTCGCACTTTACCATTTCATACGCCTGATCACGAAAACCAGAACCAGCTCCATGGTGAATATGAACGACGCCAATCTCCAGCTTTAGTTTTAATTGTAATTCGTGAAAGACATGTAACAAGGCCATAGAATCACGGCCACCAGATACTGCCAGAAGGAGACGGCGCTCCTTCAATGCCAAAACTTTTTTTAGAATTTTATAAGCAAAATTAGATACTCGCAAAACAACTACGGAGTTACCGTCCAGCCATTGATAAAGCAAGCACCACCGTGACATGTGGCATCAAAATTCCCAACATTGGGTACGAAAGTACTCCAACCATTTGTCGCACAATTATTATTGTTACAATTTGTCACCAAGCGCCGTCCCTGTTGAGAAGTTTGCCAACCGTTTCTCAAACAGTCGCTCCCAAAACAAGAAACATTACTCGCAAAACGTCCGTTGACAGTTTCAGTCCAACCATTATTAAAGCAACTATTGTTGATGCAGCGAACATTGGTGGTGCCGAAGGTGTCGTAAACATCCCAACCGTAATTAAAGCAGTTATTTTCTATACACTGCACCTGACCGCTGGTCCCTTTAGAAACATCGTTATAGGCCCAGCCAAAACTTAAACAGTCACTATTATTACATTGAATGCTCATGCTGGCAAAAGCTGTTTGGCCCAATAAAAGACCTGCAAAAAGAAGCCCTGTAACTTTTAATATTTTCATTTTCATATCATTTCTCCCATTTTTTCTTCATTGTCGAAAACAATATTTACATTGTCAAAAGGAATAGCAAAGCCAATAATATTTAGATGGAGTGCAGCGCTGGGCATAGTCACAAATCTGTCAAAAATATCTACGTCGCGCTATTAATTAACCTGGTTTTCGTGGGAATTGAGCTAGTTGGCGGAATTTACGCTGGCAGCTTTGCTATTATCGCAGACGCCCTTCACGATCTTGGCGATAGCCTCACGCTATTTTTAGCCTGGATTTTAGAAAAAATATCGACAAAGCAGGCCACAAAAAAATTTAGCTATGGGTATAAACGCCTTTCCCTACTTTCTTCGTTGTTCGTAAGTGGCATTTTGATAATTGGTTCGCTATTAATCCTCTTTCACTCATGGCAAAACATCAACAGTGTAACGCTACCCAACAGCAAAATCATGTTTGGCTTAGCGCTCCTAGGAATCCTCTTTAATGGCTGGGCTTTTTTGACCCTAAATAAAGGGACTAGCCTTAATGAAAAAGCCATTTCTTTACATATGCTAGAGGACCTTTTGGGCTGGGTGTCCATCTTGCTGGGGTCTATTCTTTTGATGTTTTTTCAATGGACATGGCTAGACGGCGCGATGGCCATGGCTATTGCAGGTTTTACGCTTTTTAACGCTGTTCGCAACCTTTTCCGTGCGGCCAATTTATTCTTACAGGCCCATCCCGTTAATTTTGATCAAGCGAAATATCTGTCTGAGATTAAAAAAGTTCAGGGCATCACAGGTGTGCACGACATCCATGTTTGGTCGCTCGATGGCGAACAGCATATAATCTCGTATCATATTGAGATTTCGCCAGAACTGAGCCCTGGGGCCGTAGCGTCACTCAAAAATACTTGTCGCGAATTATTAAAACCCTTTGGTAAATTTCATTGCACAATTGAAACAGAGATTGAAGGCGCCCCTTGTCTTGACCGCTGTGAACCATCAAATATTTAGACAGTTTTCTAAACATTTTTTTTCTCTTTTAAAGTTGGTTTTTTTGTCCACAGCTTTGACAGACAAAATAATTAATTTTTCTTACTCATTTTTACTTTCACTATGATTACTGCAACTTAGCTTGTCTCAAATGGCGACTGTGCGCGGATTGTTCGCCCTTGTTAAGCCCTTAGGGGTTTTTTGTGAATCTTTGTAATCCCCCGTAACCTATACATAGGACGTAATAAGCACAATTGGATTGTGCTTTAGCTGGAGGAAGCCATGAAAGCCCTGAATTTAATAAGTTTAATAATTTTAGTTACTCAACTGGTTGCTTGCGGAGAAAGAGATCCTTCTATATCTCTTTTGCCCGAACAAATTCGCTTTATCCAAAACTCGACAAAACTTAATGCCAAAGTCGACATCTTATGGGTGATGGATAACTCAGGCTCTATGCAAACCTCACAACAAAATGTGGCTGATAATTTTAACGTCTTTATCAATGATTTCGTGACCAAAGGTTATGATTATCGAATAGCCGTAACGGGAACAGATGCTTACCGCTCGCTTTATCAAAACAATCTCAGTTTGTCTAAATTTCGAGATGGCAACGGCACCACTCACTCAAACGTTTTTGTTATTTATCCGAACACCCCTAATTTGATACCCACATTTATGACTAATATATTATTGGGTACGAGTGGCAGTGGGGATGAGCGCATGTTTCAGAGCTTTCACCAGAGTCTTATCAATCCTTTAAATTCTGGTTTTTTGCGATCTGACTCTCATCTTGCCGTTGTTATGGTCACCGACGAAGATGACTTCTCACGAAATCACTCGGCTTCAAACAACCACAACTATGCTGATGCCTTGATGTATCCTGTCAATACCTATGTTTCATTCTTAGAGTCCTTCACCAACTCCTCAGGTGCAAATGCAAGATTTACTACACATGCCATCGCCATCTTTGATGACGCTTGCAAAACATTCTTAAATAGCAGTGGGGCCGGCCGAATTATCGCTCAGCGCGTGGGACAGCTTGTCGACGCAACTGATGGCGTGAAAAGCAGCCTTTGTGACGACTTTGCTGGCTCGCTGGGTGCCATATCTCAAAGTATATTAGAGAACTCGTCGGAATTTTTTTTAGATCGCGAGCCTAATGTTGACACGATCTTCGTTCGTGTAAACAGCGCAGTTGTGCCTAACTCGGCCACTAACGGTTGGACTTATAATGCGGCTTCTAACAGTATTAGATTCCACAATGGAGCAGTTCCGGCCCAGGGCGCCGAGATTGTTATCGACTTCGATCCAGCTACCATTAAATAAGAGTTGTGAGTCCTTTGACTTTAGTCGCTACAATTGGCGATAATTTCTATTGATGGCTCTCCAAAATTCAAAAAGGCAATCAGCCTTCTTAGTATTAGCATTGATTGTTGGCACCCTGACCGGTGCCGCTATAGGCGCTGGTTCCGTTTTCTACTTTAAAACGATGAAGCCAAAATTTAACCATCAAATTCGACTACTCACCTATCGCAAGTGGCTTTCCGCACCAATGATTGAGCGCTTTCTGAATGACGAGAAAATTCTTATTGAACAGGATGTGGCCACGTCAAGTAGCGATTTTTTTAGCCGACTCTCAGATCCTACCCATGACTACGATTTAGTATCGATTGCTTCGTGGCAGATACCCTCTGCCATTGATACCCACTTGCTAGAGCCTTTAAAAAAAGGCGAAATCCCCTTGTTAAGATTAATTGCTGCTGATTTTAGGCAGTTACCGCAAGACCGTGATCTATTCTATTCTGTTCCACTTTTTTGGGGCGCCAATGGAATCGTCTACAACAAAACAAAAGTCGGCAAAAAAATTCAGTCTTGGGTCGATATTTTTAATGACCCCAACATATTGGCACACACGGCTCTGCTCAATGAACCCCGAGAAATCATGTCGGGACTTATTCGCCGAAACTCTCTGAGCGAAAAATCAATTGCTGATGATGGGTCCAATTTGAAAAAATCTCTAAATGATATTTTGCCCTTTGCCAAATATAGCGCAGTTCAAGCCTTAAAGCTCTTAGGCAAAGAGGACGTCTGGGTCGCTGAGCTGCCACAAGGCTTGGCTTCGATCCCGCTGGCGCGTAACTCGGATTATATCTTTGTGTTACCTGATGAATCCGCTACGCTTTGGACAGAGTCCTTAGTCATTGCCAAGGGCACAAACAAATCAGCTCAGGTCTACCGTTTTATAAATTACTTACTGCAAAAAGATGTGGCGCGCTCATTGGTGCAACAGACGCACATGGCGACTACGCTCACAAGCCTCGAAGACGAAGTTCTGCACCCCATGCTCAAGGCCTCTTATGTTCGCTCACTACCTTTAAACAAATTGCAGGTAATTGAGCCGATTAACCATATGGCTAAACAATGGGAAGACGCAATTTCAAGTGCGACTTTAAATTAATAAACTGAAATATTTTATAGGGGTCAAGGGGCTGTGCTAGAGATTGGCACTACCGCTTCTTTTGGTATTTTATTAAGTGGCGTATTTGAATCAACGCTGTCATAAACTTTTATGCTTAGGAGCAAGTGGTTGGCTTGACCATAAGTAAAATTACTAGGTAGCGTTGTGCTGTTAATAATAAACTGCCCACCAACGCACTCCGTGTTGCCCTTCCACTGATAATCGCCATTATTCGAAGACTGAAATAAGCGATATTCAATTTTCGCTACTGGGTAGCCACCAGCGTAACAAGCCCCCGTATAGCCTATGATCGCGTTCCCCGTATTTAGGGCATATGCTGGCAGAAATGCAGAATCAAACCCCACCTCATATAAATTGCCTTTACAGTTTTGCTGCTGTGGCTCCTTACAGTACTCAGAACTACTGTAGAGGCTACCCGTGGGCACCTGAGAGCAGTTTGAATAAGTGATAGTTACTAACGTGAATGAAATAAAAGCCACGACTATTTTGTTGGTTGTTATCATAAGGTATTTATCGGAATGAAACGGCAGAACTTTAGTCCATATGGCGTCTCATTTTGAGACAAAAAAGACAAAAAAAAAGGGGTTAAGCTCATTCGAGCCCAACCCCTTTAGAGTTCTCCCTCAATCTAACAATTCCCCTATTAGAACATCGCTCCTAGATTACTTACCTTCGCTGGGCGCAGGTGATTCTTCTTTGCAAACTTCTGCTTTGGCCGTAGTCGCTTTTGAAGCGATCATCGGTTCGGCATTGGTTTTTACCCACCATACTTGGGTGTGCTCATTAGTAATTTTCTCGTCCCCGACTTTCTTAAAGTCATTCATGTTTTGACGAACAAATACGGCCACAGAACCCGCCGAGTTTTTATCCGCATCAACTTTAGTGATCAAAACTGAGTATTCGTTACAAGATTGATCCTTACTCACGCACTTAATTTGCACTTTGTAAGGTGCCGACTCTATTGTTTGTGCCTCAGACCCTGGCTTAATGTTCTGTGCCATCGTAACGTCGGGAACTTTACAGTCCGTATGCACGATAGTGACCGTTACGTTTTCTGAGTCGCCGACCCTACTATTAGTGACAACCCCCACCCCAGAAATCTCATTAGCTAGCTCTTGAGATTTAGGATCTTTCTCATCCCATTCTTTACCCCAAGCCGTTTTTAACGATTGGCTAATCTGTAGATCTGTTTTTTCAAACATTGTCATCTTGACGGGAGCTTTTCCTCCGCTAATTCGACCATGACGCGTTCCACAGGCTGTAACCATTAGACCTATTATACTTACCAGAACAGTTAATTTATTCATAATATTTCCCCTTTTCCTTTGGTTGTTTTGAAGACTAGAGAGCAATTCGCATACCAGGCACGATCGAATCCCATTTTTACAGGTAACTCAGCTTGTTAAGTGGAACAGATCTCTTAAGGCAGCAACAGAAGATTGTAAGATTTCCCTGTGCAAAACATGCAGTGAAAACTAATTCACATTTAGAAACAATTCTTGTCACTAGCGGCTCAAGTGTTTTCTCATAACACTGAATACCTTTGACAGGCCCATGCGACTCACATGAACCCCTAATTCATGACGATCATTTTTATATTTTCTCAATGTTTTCCAAGCTCTAAACTTACTAATCCAACCATCGCCGGCTTGCAAAACTTCGCCATTGTGTAACAGGTAAACAAAAACCGCCATGAGGTCCTCGTAAGAGCCAACACTACCCGTTTGCTTCTGCCAAACTTCAGCAAACAACATTTCAAAGGTCGGAAACGCCGCCTCAACCTCTAAGAGATCTAGGTAACCCGACCTATCGCGATCAAATTTGAGCATCAAAGATTCTGTAAAATAAAAAAGAACCGAAAACACTCTCAGTTCTGGCAATCCCATATCTATTTGGTTAATGGAATCCAAAGAGGCCTCAAGGTATTGAATGAGGAATTCGTTTCTTTTATCTAAACTCAACCCCGAATAATAGGCGCTCATATCGGGAAGTCCCCTAAAATATTTTTCATAATTTTTATCAAAGGTTTTAAAAAGATATCGTTTGTCTACCTTCATGTTACCAAAGGAATCAATTTGTGACTGTGCACAACTGCGACAGAGCAGTTGCATGTCCTCGAGAATACTTTTGGCAGTGCTACCGCCCGACATCAAGAGACCGATTTCTTCAGCCCCCTCATTCATCGACATCCAAAGATCTCCGTTACCGCTAACTGTAAAAAAATTAGCCTCTTTTAACGTGCGTCTTCCCGCAGTCTTAACGTGGGGATCCAGTAAACCCAAATCAACTCCAACGGGATAGACGTCCTCGTAAAACTGTTGAAACTCGCTGCCAGAGAGATTTGAGAGTTTTTCTCGACTCTCAGGACTTTTGGCATATCCCTGAATAACAATTCTATAAAAAGAATTAAACCAGTTTAAGTGAGTCAGCGACATAAAGTTGTGACGGCGCCCCAAGACAGGATCGCCACCAATTTGGCGAAGAAATGAATTATCTAACAAGGTGGGGCCCAATTTATATTGTAATAAGATTTCTGTAAAACTTGTTGTCCAGGCCTTTGTACTTCTCCAAGCATTTGATAGCGCCAAAATGTTTTCATGACTCTCAAAATCCTTAGCTCCTTCAAATACGGTGCTTACAAACTGCTGATGTAAAAACCATGAGCTAATTTCTTTTTCAATTCTAGTCAGTGCTTTTTTGCCAAGACCCAAGTTAGCATTTGAGGTGAATTCTAATTCTTCACGAAAAATAGTCCGTGATAATCTATTAAGAACCTGCGCCACAGACTCGGCTTTAACGCCTTCAGGAACAAGCCAATTTAATGCTTTCAGACTAATGACTAATTGATTCAATTCCTTCAGGCCGATGGTGCCACCTTGATGAAAATCACTGCCGTCTTTGAGTTCTTCAATGAGCATCTCTGCTACGGATTGAGTATGAGCGAGCTTCGGAGACCTAAGGATGTTCTTGATATCGGGGTCCTCAACCAAGTAATGATAGGTCACATAGGCGCCCCATAAATTACCCAGTTTGACATAAAGGCGTGGCCAATCCTGTTTCAATATTGAATCACCGGGTGGATTAATTAGTACCGATTTTACTGCCTTAGCTAGTTCCAATTTTTTATTTAGGTCGACTTTTTCGTTTTCGCTTACCGGTCTGTCAAAATAGTCATGAATTTCATTCCAGGTCGACATCAAATTGGCAATTTCATAGCTTCGATGAATCACTCCTAGAGTTTGGCTCCAAATTTTGGCCTGCAGAGTAAGTTCGTTAACTGCTGCATACACTTGGCTTTCATGGGCTTTTGTTTCGGATAGACTTAAAACGCTGGCGTGAGGCAAAAGACTTAAGCTTGATTGCCAAAATTTAGAAATAAACAAATGTAGCCTTTCAATTTCCTTAAACGACAGATATTCGGTGTCTCCCCCAAAAATGGCTTGTTTCAAAGAAATAAGGTGTTTCACAAGACTGTCGGGAACTAACTTCTTTCCTAAAAAAACTTTCTGAATCAAGATTCTTAATTTTTCAATCTTGTAACCTTCTAGGTCTCTCGTAGTCGCTTGTTTTTGAAACTCAACTACTACAGCGTCCAAACAGCCCCAAAACTCATTCACCTGATCTGCATTGCCGTGACCATCAAAGTAACGGTTTATCCGCCCACTCCAGTCTTTAAGGCAACCACCGCCTTCTAAATCGACGACTATGACTTTTCTGTCTTTGCCGTTGGGGTTATCTCGAAACCAACTACAACTAGTGAGGCAGAGTGAAGTCAAAAGCAACAGGGCGAATGCCATTTTAGAAAACATAGTGAACTCCCCCGTAAACTCGATCATTGCCCTTGTGTGCCGAAAAAATATTTGGGTCCTGAGAAAGCGGTGAACCTACGTCTCCAAGCGCTTCTATACCCATAACAATCTCAAAATCTTTTTGGGGACGATAGGCTAATTGACTATTGATCATGGCCCCAGCCCAATGAGCGTCGTAGGTGCCTGATAAATTAAAGTGTAAAAGATCAGTCCACTTTCCACTATATTCGGCCTTTACTGCTTTGGTAAAAAAGTAGCGATCAAGGCCACGGCTTTTTAGAGCTGCAAGCTCGTCACCCACTAGCTCGTCTCTACCTTCCCAACGTTTTAAATAGCTCAGCCGAATTCGGCTAGATGCAGTTACTCGGTAACTGACGCTTGGTGAAAAAATATAATTGTCATTCATCGCATAACCACTGGCGCCCTCTGGAATTCCGCTCTTTAAAGGTGCGTCGGCAATGAATCCCACGTGAAAATGCGCCGCCTTTCGACGATAACCTGACTCAATAGTCGCCAGTTGGTGATATTGGACATAGGGAAAAATATTAACTCCATATTGGGAGGGATCTATTCTATCGGTATCAAAACCATTCACTGTGGCCACGCCAAGCTGATTAACTGGTTTATAAGCATAAGAGGTCATGAGCCAGCCACCCGCAGTTGGGTCTCCAAAAAAAATCTGACCGCCGCCACCCCCATTATACAAGATGTCTCGGGTCGCCGGCCTTTCTATATCGTAATAAATTGAAATCGAATTTCCACCCAGCATCAGTTGCTGTGCGGGAATAGAAAACCACGGACTCGCTGATTGAAATTTTCCATCTTGCACCAAAAACGAAGGCCCAATATTAGGAATAAAAAAAGGACTTAAAAAAAATGTGCCTCGGGCCCCATTCATTTTGAATTCCGAAATGATTCCTGTGAGTCCTTGGCTTTCTGGTCTGATGTAATTTCCCATATAAAGCGGTTGCCAAGCACCGAGATTCCAATCCTCATCAACCACACTCCACAAATATTTTTTGCGGCCAAAATAAAAATTGCCATTTAAGGTACTTTTGGAATTACTCAGCGCAACTTCATCTAAACGAGTGTAACTCAGCAGACTCTGCTCAGGCGCCCAGTAAGCCTTTGCAGACATTGAGAACGTGATGGCCTGACCAACGCTGACTTTGTCGTAGAGCAGACTTAAGCCATAAGGATTCTGATCAAATTCAGCGTCCTTACCGTAAGTGACATAGTTAGAACTCTCTAATCCGAGCATAATGGCATTTTTGTCGATAGAACTTTCGCTCACTAGTTCGCTGCGAAAAACCTCAAGGTCCTCTGACGCAAAAGCGCCGCAGCCAAGGACGAGCCCAAATAAAATCGCACTTGAAAATGCCGTGTTGAAAAAGCGAGGTTTCGTCATCATTGATCAATATAGGCAAGGTACGCTGCTGTGTCCAATTTCAGGCTAGGAAAATTTTACCAAGAAATAAATTTCAATTAAGATTTAGCTTTGGCACTCGGGACACCAGAAAGTCGAACGGCCCGTTATGTTCTTAGCCAAAACCTTTTTGGCGCATTTTCGACACCCCTCTCCCCGACGGCCGTAAACAAAGAAACACTGCTGAAAGCTTCCTGATTGGCCTTGGGAGTTCTGATAGTCCTTAATGGTCGATCCCCCGGCCTCAATGGCCCTACTTAGCAGTTTAGGTAACTCGACAATTAGAGCCAGAATTTCGTGAGACTTAAGGCGATGACACTTTTTTTGAGGCTTAATCTTAGCTAAAAACAATACCTCGCTCGCGTAAATATTACCGATGCCGGAGATTCTACGCTGGTCCATCAAAAAGCTCTTAATGCTCGTCGATCGAGTTTTGAGTAGGGGTGTTAAGTAGCTCTCAGTAAACTGACCCTTATTGAGCGGCTCGACCCCCAGATTTTTAAGCCAACGATTATTAGCAATTTCCGCAGTTTCACAATGAGTTATGAGCCCAAATCTTCGCACATCATTATAAACCAGGTAGTGTCCCTGAAAAAATTTAATTACAAAGTGGTCATGTTTTTTTGCCCTAAATTCACTTTCAGCTCGCCACCGCCCCGTCATTCCAAGATGATTTATCATTACCCCTTTTTTTAACTGAAATAATAAAAATTTAGCGCGCCTTTCGATTTTTAACAGGCTCTCGCCCATAAGCCACTTTGGCAGATTTTTATCTAAGGGTATTCTTAAAGACGGCGAAAGACATTGGGCTGACTCAATTTTGAGATTCTCACCCAAGGACGCAATTAAACTTCGACGTACATTTTCGACTTCTGGTAATTCGGGCATGGGTTCTTCTGCTCTTTTCTTTGGTCTTTTCTTTGGGTTAATCGCCAATTCAATCCCTATCAAGCTTTTTTTGCCCTTTAATGTTTTTGTACTTCCCCACGGCGGGGTTTTTCTAAAAGCCAGGTCAAATGTGAAGCTATTATTGTGTGTCTTTTGGGATAAACCATCAGAACCTTCCATAATCCTTCTTAAAGCCGATCTGGCGGCATGTTAGAAGGATTTGAATTCTTGGCACTCGTCTTGCTCAGTTTACTCCGAGATTGAATTTTTCGATCTAAAACTGAATAGAGAAGGTATTTATGAGAAAATTGCTTACATTAATTGTTTTACTGTCAACTATTTCTACATCGACACTCGCTAATAGAAATTTGGAGCGCAGTCAGGCATTACAAAAGTGTGATCACGAACTCTATCAGAAAACAAATTCAGCATTAACGTTTTCAATGGTAATGGATTATTGTGAAAGAGAGAAAGCAATTGATCTTTTGGCAGCTGCTGACTTATGGAAAAAAATTGGAACAGTCGGATTCGCAGACGCCTTAGCTCGAGTAAAAGCATTACCTCAGGATTGACTGTCTCCGCATAACCAAAACCCCTTGATTCTTTGCTAGCGATTAATTTGAAATACGCTGACTTCACGACTGTCGCTATACCCCTGTAGCCCGATTTGGACCGCTATGCACGGATAACGGCTAACATCGGGCAATGAGGGTACAGCCATAAATATCACTTCATGATTAAAGAAAATCGGCTTTGGATCCGATAGGATAGACATGCGTCCCACCTTCGTCTCTTTAGCGCTAGTTTTTGGTCTCTTTTCCAACTATTCACACGCCCAAGAAACTAAAACCATGGTCTGCGGCATAGACCTATTACAAGCTGTGAAAGAAACTATTCTGTGTCGAGGGTCCTTGAGTTTTGCCAGTTGTATTGGGGCAGGAACCCTACTTGCTAGCGCCGGTAAGACCGCCATTTCGGCAGCGACAGCGAAAAGTAAACGTCTCAGTCGCGCAGAAAAAATAGCAGTTGCCCAGCTTGAAAAAGAATTAAGACCTTTGCATGAAAGGCACTTAAAAGCGATTAAAGGCGCTCAGGCCGCTGTTAAAATAACTCGAGCCGAGGTCTATGATGACGCCGCCAGAGTTACGCAAAATAATATCCTTGGGCAAATTTCAAATGGGACCTATGAGCGAAAGATGGGATATGTCGAGGCCAAAGCCTATGAAAACAAATTAGCACAAATGCGGTCTCTTACCGGCTTGCCCGAGGCTCAAATTACTAAGGGATTAGAAATAGCTGAAGCAAGACTTCTCTTAGGTAAGACCTTAAAGTATCTCATCCCTGGTCTTGGTGCCGCAGCTATTACTTACGACGTCGCTGACTACACCTTAACGGCGTCACCCATTGCCTGCCAACAGCTTGACGAAAAATATATGAGTCTCGATGGAGAATGCAAAAATGATTTTGAAACGGTTTCAGAAAGTTCACGAAAGTTCTTAATGATGCCCGCCATTGATCAGGAGCAAATTCTTAAGACGAATCCACGACTATGTGATCACTACCAGAAAATGCTTGAACACATGAAAAGACATGATGAAGGATTTGAAATTAATTCGCTAAACTGTTCAGACGTAACTCGACAGAAAGCAATTGAAGTAAAAGTTAGTAAGCTCAACTCCGACGGTACTTATAAAACGCTGACTCACAAAGTTAACTTAGACAATAGCCGCCAACCTGAAAAACTAGAAACCTACGATTCAGAAACTAAAGAAGGTTCAAGAATATTCTTTAAACAGGTGACGGGATTTACGTATACAAACAAAAACCCAGAAAGTGTTACTGAGATTACTGACATTCAATATCAGATTCCTATCGCCACTAGGGGTGTAATTGATACGGCACTTACGCCGATTAGTGCCAAGCCAGAGTCTGAGGCATTGGCTACCCGTCATGCCCAAGCTATTAAACACTGGTACGGATTAAAAAGTTATCTCCCAAAACTGGTATCATGCTGTATGGATACGAGAATGAACTCCCGGAACCAGAGAGAAAGCATTCCCGAAAGAGAGTGTATAGAAAGTGTATCAGGCAAAATAGCTCGCGAATCGCAAACAGTCAGATCCGGGGCCCCAGCCACTACCGGTTCGGCTAAATAGAGAACACTACTGAATCAATACCCAGACAAGATATATATGAGTGATGTGATGAACCATTTGGTCAAAGCCCAAACAGTTCCAGTAAGAAGCTTTCGTCTTATCTCGGTAGCGCCCCATATATTTGGGGCCAGCCTTCAAGCGATCCATAATAAAGTGCGTAACAAAATCAATGACCAAAAGCTGTAACCACACTGAGGGATTTACGGCCAGCGCAATTGACAGCGTAAATACACTGTGAACTAAACAGTGAGCCGAAAGCGGCGGAATAAAATCCCAACCAGGCCTTATCTTGTTCAACATGTAGCCACGCTGTAGCGGAAAATCGCACAGGAAGTGTTTCACCTGATAAATGACCAAAAGAATAAAAGCTTGTTCAAGCTGAGTATATTGATTAAGCATTAGTTGACTCTTTAAACATCGTAACCGAGCCCAATCGCACCCGTCTACAAAATCAGTCTTTACGACCCGATCAAAGTAGGGTTAGGATCTAAAACATGCCAAAATCGCCCCAACCGCAAACAAAAGCCGACAGCCAGGGACCACTTGGTGTGGCTATTGATCTTGTTTTTAATCTGGTATTGCCCGTTTATATACTCGAAAAATTTTCACATCGTTTGGGCGAAAACGGCGCCGTTTGGGCTCTTGTCATCGCCCTATCTTTTCCTTTGGGATTTGGCCTCTATGATTACATCGTCAATAAAAAACAAAATTGGGCTTCGATACTGGGGTTTGTAAACACTGTTTTTACTGGCGTTTTTGCAGTCATAGGCCTGACGCGAAACTGGTATATCGTCAAAGAAATTATTGTGCCCCTAATTCTCGGAATTTACGTCCTGATGACCTTACGCAAAGGCAGCAAGCCATTTATTGAAAAACTCATATATAATGATCGGGTACTAAATATTGCTTTGATTGAGGAACGCCTTCGTCGTCAGAATCAAATAGACCGCCTGCATTCCCATTTAGCCAAGTCGACTCAATACTTTTCGGCAAGCTTTTTTTTAAGTGCCATTTTAAACTTTTTGGTCGCTAACCATGTGTTTACCGATATCGAATATTTTTGGCTGTCTAGTGAACGAGCCGCTCTCAGGAATTTGCAAATTGCACAGATGACTAAGCTCGGTTACCTCATGATAGCACTGCCGTGCATGGTTATTACAATGGTGGTGATTTGGTTTTTGTTGAATGGCTTGACCAAAATAACGAAGTTAAGTCTAAACGAGATAATGGCCGACAGATCCCCTCATTCCGCTTCCGCTTCTCCTTCGACCTCGACTTCACCAGACTCGTCTTCATAGTGTTTTCCCACCTCATATTCATCGTGAGGATCGACCTGAGGAACTGATTTCAATGCCTTTTTGATTAGCTCCCGTTGGCGTAGAAAAAACCTTCGGGCCACTTCAAGGCTTTGTTTTTCTTTTTTTATTTGCTCCTCCAGAAATTGATCGCGCATTTCTGAGGTTAATTCTCTTTTTCTGCGAACCTCTCTGTTCGCAATATATTCGCGACGCGACTTTTCCTTGAGTTCCTGACTCTGAGCTCTTTGAGCTTTAATTCGCTTTATTTCGAACACATCCAATTTGTCATCGGCAGCGCCTTCCTTGACCTTGTCGATGAATCCCTTATAACGGTTCTTAGCTCCCACCTGACTCTCTGCGATGCCATCTGCCCACAAATTAAGCGGTGCTTTAACTACTAAACCCACAAATAAAAGCAAAAAAAAAGTGCGTACCATTTTGCCTATTTTAGGGTATTTCCACATAAATGACACTCTTACAGAAAACTCTCGACCAAAGTCCACCAAAGATAATATGCTAAAGTCAGTTTTTAAGGGAGCACATGTGGACTATTTATTTCAGTTGGGACTTTTTGCCGGAAAAGCTTTTCTAATTGTCTCCGCAGTTATTGTTGTTTTGGTTGTTTTTCTTGTTGTGCTTCATCGCCTAAAGAGCCAACACCATCTTGACGTCGAAATTCTCAACGAAAAATATACCGAGCTTTCTAATTTTATCAAACAAAGTATCTTCAGCAAAGAAGAGCTTAAGCGCGAAAAAAAACAGCTTAAAAAAATAAAAACCAAGGACATTGTAAAACCGCGCGCTTTTGTGATTGATTTTGAGGGCGATATTAGAGCCTCAAGTGTTTCGTCTCTGCGAGAAGAAATAACTTCGATATTAAAGATAGCTAAGAAGGAAGACCAAGTTGTCATTCGCTTAGAAAGTCCCGGTGGAATGGTCCATGGATATGGCTTAGCGGCTTCGCAATTAAAACGTCTCCGCGAACATGGCATTCAGCTCATCGCTTGCGTCGATAAAGTAGCTGCGAGCGGCGGCTACCTTATGGCCTGTACTGCTGACAGAATTTTGGCTGCGCCATTTGCGATTTTGGGTTCCGTTGGTGTAATAGCTCAGGTCCCCAATTTTCATCGTTTGCTGAAGAAACACGATATTGACTATCAGGAGATCACTTCAGGTGAGTTCAAACGAACAATAAGTATCCTGGGAGAAATCACACCCGCTGGTCGCCAAAAATTTCAAGAAGAAGTGGTCGACACCCACCGCTTGTTCAAGGAATTCGTAGTCCAGAGCCGCCCGCAGATTGAAATTGATCGGATTGGAACTGGCGAACATTGGTTTGGCTTGAGGGCCCTAGATCTCAAACTTATCGATGAAATTAAAACTAGTGATGAATATTTGATGGGCCTTCATGACACCCATCAGGTAATCCGCATTAGTTATGAGGCAAAAAAGAAGCTCAGCGAGAAAATTGCAGCAGCCCTTAGTCTAGCGGTAGGAAAGGCACTTGATCGTAGCCTCGGTGCCGTTGAGAATAATAGGTATCTCTAGAACAGAGGGGAGTTTTTGTGTCTTTCCAATATCTAGTCGCGGTGTCAGTTTTCAGCTTCAGTCTTTTTTCGCAGGCAGCTCAAAAAGCAAACACGGGATTCTTAACCTGGATTCCAGACGGAAAACGCTTACGTGAGCTGCCGACGGAATGCTCTACAAATCGACTCGAGAAAATAATTCGTATGGCGCCGAGTTCTTTTGAAAGATCAGCAGCGGTAACTCGTTACTTTACTGATTGTGAACGCTTTTTAACTCTGATGGGCGAATCTGGCATTACCAGCATGCTGCAACTTTTTAGTACGGAATATGAATACCAGAATAATCCCTTTATTAGTAAGATTTCCATTCGACTAAAAAATAATACCGTCGTGCATGGGGTGCTCGGACTCAAACCCGATTACACGCCTCGCCCGCTCATAGTAATGCAAAGTGGCCTGACCACGGGCACCAATGGCTCGTCGTCTATGCGCTGGCCACTTATGCATTTGTTTGATGAATCACCATTTCATATATTAGTTTTGGGAAGCTCAACGAGCGCGGAATTTGGTTTGAGCAATCAAACGCTTTACGCTGGCGGACACCAAGAGGGCCAGTATGTTTACGAAGTCGCGCGCTGGCTTAAGTATTACAATGAAGATTTAAGAGGCCGCATTTCTAGCATTCATTTAGTGGGTGATAGTCTTGGCGGCCACGCCTCGCTTTTTGCCACCCTTTACAATGATATTAATCCCCACGCTGACAATCGCGTATTTAGCAGCGCAATGGGTTTGTGCCCAGTAGTAGATCTTGAGCCGGCCATTAACAATATTATGAAAGACACGCTCGCTGGAAAATTTTTACAGGAAAAGATATGGTGGGAGCTAAAAGAAATGTTGGGGCAAGTCCCTATCATCGACCGCCTTATTCCTGAGGGCAGAAAACCGAGCACCAGCCGAATGAAAGAAATTGTCGCTGAAGCTTCACTTGACCACTATGGGCGCCACCCACTGAAATGGTTGGCAGAAATCATTCGCATCATTATTCCTAAATCTTTAGATGAGTATTGGCGTTATAATAATTTTGTGGATTTGGCCGCTCAAATAACGACTCCCCTGGCTATTTGGGCAGCTCACGACGATCCCGCCATTGATTCCCGTGATAATTCTCTAAAGCTATTAGATGTAGCGAACCGCGAAGGTAGCCAAATTCAAATACTCCATACCGCCACTGGCAGCCATTGTGGTTTCGGTCTTTCTCACGGCTGGGACGTGTTTACAACTTTCTTGCGAAGTGAAATATTAGCTAACAGCCCAGAGTTCTTAGACGCCTATAGTGAACATAAAACTCCGCTTGAAAATGTGCAAACCGATCCTGTGACGGTCTCCGAGGACAAAAAGTTTTTTTCTGTCAAATTTCAGGCTGAAAGCAAAAGTTCATTTTTACGCCTGACTCATCAGATTTTTAATCCTCAGCTCAAAAACTGCAAATTTGTTGATCCCTTCATGGCTGAAGATGATAGCTGTTTTGAGTTAGTGAGTACTCGTATAAATTTGGAGCGTTTAGGTATTTCCATTTTAAAAGTGCCTCGCAGCAATGTCGAAGCGCAAGCCCTCACACGATGGGCGAATGCTAATTTACGCCTTACCGATGTCGAAGGGAATTCTATAGTGTACTCGCAGCGAAAGCCTGCTTTCGTAACTTGGCAAGAAGTGACCCCTTAATTTCTTAAGTTGATGCTGCTTAGATTTTTTTAGTTTTTCTTTTTACTTGGTTTTTCGGAAACGAGTTCTTTTAACCACTGGGAACTCGGCAAAATTCTTGGATGATTGAGATCTCCACTGACTTCCCAGCGGAGTAATTTCATGGCCGGAAAGTCAACGCTGATCCAGCCTGCAAGTCCAAAATTATTCTGCCAGCTACCTTCAGAACTGATTGTGGCCTGTTCCTGGGGAATGTAAACTACGCCTTTGTTCCAGGTTAGCCTTTCTCTATTACCATCTATATGAACTAAAAAATTTCGAAGTTCTACCCAAGGGTCAGTGATAACCTTATCCAACAGCATCGGTCGCAAATACTCAATTTTTTTGCTCGAAGATGCCAGCGAAATTTTTTGCGCCGACAGAGTCGATTTTAAATTGTTTTCTACATAATTTAGACTGACCTTAATTTTTTCCGCTTTTGTTTCTTGGCTTTCGATGTACTCAAAGCCTAAATCACCTTTGAAAAACTCAAAATTTCCCTCTGATACTTTAATTTTTCCGAAAGCCTCTAGAGGTCCTAAACGATTTCCTACCAAAAGTTCCTGGACATTGGGTGCAAACAGTATGCTCTTGGCCTGCAACTGAACCGTGCCCTCTTGAAACTTTTTATCAAAATTGAATGACACTATAGCATCACCTCGTCCTTGAAAAAATGAAAATTCAGAAAAAATCCCAGAAAGGCGACCACTCTTTTTTTCGATTTGCATTTTAACTTTGGGAACCCGCTGATGAGCTCTAACCCCTCTATTTGAAAAATAAATCTCCAGATCTGAAATTTGTCCCGAAAAATCTAGCGTATCAGGGGAGTTGACCGAAAGCTGTCCACTCAGTGAACCGTATTCGTTGAGTACACCTGCCAAAACATCAATATTGAAAAATTTTACTAAACTTTTAAGCGGCAACCCAGTCAGTTTGACTGCAAAGGGTTCTCGCCATGTTCCATAAAAGGGATCCAGCACTAGTTTTTCGCTTTCCCAATTACCAGCATCACCCTCGATTAAACAGTGATCCAAAACAACTGGTGCCTGCCGATACTCCGAAATTTTACCAGTGTAATCGATGCCGCAAGTCAGCCACATGCTACTCGGAAAACGCCCTACGGTATGTCCCTCATACTCTTCATAGGTTTTCATAAGGTTAGCCAGTGGCAAATGCTTCAATTGACTTTTTAATCTAAACAAGTCGCCTTCGGTCATGCCATAATCAAGCGAAGCCTCAATAACTCCTTCACGCCAGCGCCCCAAGAGATCAACCTTAAAATGTTTGTCCTGAGCAAGACCAAAAAAATTCAGAGTCGGCCAGCCGTCTTCTCCGACGCCCTCAGAAGCCATGCCAAAATTACCAGTGAATTTTAGCGACGAGTTAGGCGTCGTACTTTCTATTCCCAAATTCCTTAAGACCACCACGTAATTGGTCTTTGTCGGGGCCGTCACAACGAATTTTTCAATGATCAGTCCATTGAACTGGCTATCCAGTTGGGGACGGGTGATTTTTTCTGCACCTGGGGATTCCGACTTTGTGTCTTCTGATCCTTTTTCTTTGAGTGTCTTTGAAGCTGGCCGCGCGCACGAGTATCGACCAGCATAAGAACCAATGGAAACACTGAGCTCGTGAACTCGGATTTTTCCAAGTGCTAACTTTCCTCTAATCAGAGCTGCCCAGTTTAGCGGTAGAAAAATTTGATCAGCAAGCCAATTGGTATCATGTAGACAAGAATCGTTTTGGCTTAATTTAAGACCCGAAATCTTTAAGGCTATCTGTGGCATCATTCCGTCAGCTAAAGAAAGAGAGATGTCTTGAACCTTAAACTCCAGAAATGGAGCCAGACGGGTGATTTCTTTTGTAACTCGAGAATTTATAGTTTCAGAAGAAAAATAGATTCGGGTGCCGAGACCTAATATTAGAGCCGTTATCAGGGATGAAAATAGAAGAAATAATTGGCGTTTGGGCAAGACAGAAACTATTTAAACTGTATCTTGGTTATTTGGTACTCTTTAACACCTTTAGGGCTCTTTACTTCTACCGCGTCGCCCACAACTTTGCCAATCATAGCTCGCGCGATCGGTGACAAAACAGATATGCGGCCACCCTTAACGTCAGACTCCAGTGTCCCGACAATTTGATAAGTAACTTCATTGTCGGCCTCAACGTCTATCAAGCTAACATAGGCGCCAAAGATAACTTTATTGCCACTCAATGTGGAGGGGTCTATAACTTCGGCTCCGGCAATTGCGCCTTGAATTTCAGCAATCCGAGCTTCACACCAAGCCTGCCGTTCTTTGGCAGCTTCATAGTCAGCGTTCTCACTCAAGTCACCAAGAGAGCGTGCAAACTCTATCGCCTTAATGACCGCAGGTCGTTCCTCCTGCATTAGCCTTTTAAGTTCGTTATCTAGATATATTTTACCGGTGCGAGTCATAGGGACTTTATCAGACGACATTACTTGCTCCATTATGTTTTTGACTCCTTGAATTATTGACGCCAACATTTTTACCCAAAATTACGAAAAATCACAAGATATTGTGAAAAATTGTCTGCAGGGACTCAGTCTTATTAGTTGAATCATAAAAAATTTACATGTGGCGTTAGGATAATAGTCTAGATGAGTCCTTGTTTTCTGGGTGCTTCTTACCATCTAATGAGATTTTATTATTCGAAATAAAATGCCGAAAAGACTTAGTAAAATGGCAATAAAAAAAATAGTAAGTAAGATCGAAGGAGCCACCAGCATCATCTTGAGCACTCATCGCCAATGCGACGGCGATGGCCTTGGGGCACAACTGGGGCTTTTCCATGCTTTTAAAAAAATCGGCAAAAAAGTCCGTGTTCTCAATGTCGATGCTGTGCCAAATAAGTACAGATTTCTGCACCCAGAAAAACACCTGCAATATTTTGAAGAAAAGTTTGATCCCGTGCAACCGACGGATTTGGCTCTCATATTAGACACCAACGACAAGCGTTTGCTAGAGCCACTCTACCCCACTTTAGAAAAGTGCTGCAAAGAGATTATCTTTGTGGATCATCATCCCATCCTAGCCGCAGGCCCGAGCCCAACGCCTACTTCTTATATCGACACTAAGGCCGCGAGCACAGGTGAGATTGCCTACCAAATTATAAAGGAGCTTGGGATTCCATTTGATGCCCAAATGGCTCGCGCCATTTATACCAGCATTGCTTTTGACACCCAACTATTCCGTTATGTGCGAAACTCCCCCGCCTCGCACCTCATTGCTGCTGATCTTTTAAAATACGAATGTGATCCCGCAGAGGTTCACCGCTTTCTTTTTGCCAATCATAAGGTTGAAAAGTTTAAATTCCTCGCAAGTGTATTGGATCAGATGGAATACTTTGAAGATAGTCAATTGGCGATTCTTAAAATCAATGCTCAGGATTTAGAAAGTCATGGCATGACTGTAGAAGATTCTCGTGACCTCATTGACTTGCTCATGAATGTGGAATCTTTGGTGGCTGCAGCAATGATTATTGAGATAAGTTCTAGTCAATTCAAGGTCAGCATTCGTAGCAAAGGGGCCTTTGAGGTGCGCGCAATTGCCGAACTCTTAGGTGGAGGCGGGCACATGTTTGCTTCTGGCGCCACAGTTGAGATGCCCTACGCAAAGATTCGCCAGACAATTGTGACCGAACTAACCAAATTAATTAAGGCCACAGCTTAAAATGAACCAGAATATAAATCAAAAAACAAAACAGAAAAATGAGATCGTCTGCCTTTGCAATAACGTTTCTCGCTCAACTATAGAAGGCGCCATTTGCACAGGGGCCGATACTTTAAATAAAATTTTTGATAGGACTACGGCAGGTGTAGGCCCTTGTGGCGGCTCTTGCCGAAGAAAGTTAGGGCCGCTGCTTGACCACTATTTGGCCAACGGAACCTTTCCAGAAAAAATTGTGCCCGATATGAGAGGCAAAAAAAAGATCAAACCTAAGAAGGGTTTCCCTAACCCAACCGATACCTAATAATATTTTCTGTATCTTTTCGGCAGGTGCCACATCCCGTTCCGGCAGATGTGGATTTAGCCACTTCTTCGGCCGATCTCGACCCAAAAATAACGGCAGCATCCACTCTAGCACAGCTGATCGCACGACAGTGGCAAAGCATCACTTCTTTATACGGAAAATCCCACTCGCCTTTTAACTTAAGCATCAGCTCCCTGATGATAAGACTCGAATGATCCAAGAGTCTTGGGACCATTAAGCTTTTTAATTCTCCCTTGATTTTACTCCGGTACTCGTCGACCAATTTTAAAAATGGCAGGCAACCAATGGCGGTAAGTTTTAAATCGGTAATGGTCCCGCTTTCGGCCTGCATATTAGCCAGGACTTCATCGCGCCCTTTAACGCCAGCAAAATATTGCATCTTCCGACCACTCCTATTATTAATGATGTCCGTGAGGCCATTTTCCGTACATCTTATACCCGTCCTATCGGACAATTATGTCTTTGTTTTGAGAGACGAAGTGAGCCATATTACCTTTTGTGTGGATCCCGCAGTAGGACCGCCAGTTGCCGACTTTTTAACAAAAAAAGGCTGGACCTTAGACCACATTCTGCTCACTCATCATCATAGTGATCACATTGGAGGCGTTGATTTTTTAAGATCAAAGTATCAACCCACAGTCTATGCCGGAGAGCACGATCGACAACGAATTCCGGCCGATCGATATTTAAAAGACGAAGAAAAAATATTTTTGAGCCCGTTTGCAATTCAGATTTTATTTTTACCCGGGCACACTCTGGGGCACATTGCCTATTATTTTAAGACAGAAGAGATACTCTTTTGTGGCGATGTTTTGTTCTCTTTAGGCTGCGGTAGACTTTTTGAAGGAACACCCGGCCAGATGCTTCAGTCTCTGCAACGAATAAAACTTATGCCAGAACAAACAAAAATTTATTGTACTCATGAATACAGCCAGAGGAACGCGCAGTTTGCATTGGCGCTTGAGCCCAAGAACAAAGCATTGATCGCTCGCTTTGCAGAAATCAATCGGCTCCGATCAATAAATAATCCTACCATTCCCACCACCTTAAAGTCAGAATTGGAATGCAATCCTTTTTTGCGCGCACATAGTCTGGAAATCCATAATAACATTGAAAAAAAAGATGCAACTGATTTAGAGGTTTTTACCGAGCTACGCTCAAGAAGAAATATTTTTTAATCTAAAACTCATCGTACTTCTTGTTAGAATTGAAAGCCTTTTCAACAGGATACTTGGCCGCATTGACTTTCATCTTTTCTAAAAATGCTTGGCTCAAATTAATTTTGTATTTTTCGGCAATTCTTATAACAAAAAACAAAACATCAGCCAGCTCATCTTCAACCCTTTTCCTTTTAGCACTTGCCATAAGCTCTTCTATTTCACTATCCGATTTGAACCTAAAAATCTCAAGGAGTTCGCACGCTTCGGTAACTAGTCCAATTGACAGATCCTTTATGCCGTGAAATTGATCCCAATTTCGAGCCTCACAATAGGCCTGAATTTTCTCTTTAAAATCCGCAACGGTCATCAGATCATTCATTTTTTTGTCTCCAATTTATTAGCTCTATTTGTCCGATTGCAGATTTAGTCAATCAAAATAAATCATTTAATTTCTTTTTTTCGCGCCACATTTTTGCTCAAAATATTTTTTAATAAAATAAAAAAAAATTTGACGGAATTTGTACGAGAAGACACACTTTTTCTTATACACACTTTAAACATTAAGAGGATCTGTTCCATGATTGAAACTCAAAACGAGCTGATAGTAACTCGTCACAAAAAATCGCCACCAATAGAACCCCATGTGATGAAAGTGAAAAAGCGAAATGGTTCGCTTGAAGCCGTCGATGTCACCAAGATCGTGACTCGAGTTACTCGCTGCTGCCAGGGTTTGAGCGAAGTTGATCCTCTGCGTGTGGCTACTAAGGCGATTAGTGGTCTCTATGATGGCGCTACGACCAGCGAACTCGATAATCTCTGTGTGGCCACGGCATCTCTTCTCATTGCCGAAGAGCCCCAATATTCACGCCTCGCGGCCCGCCTCTTGGCTCTTTATATAGAAGAAGAAGTCAGCGCACAAAAAATTGATTCCTTTCCTAACTCAATTCAGAGAGCGCACGCTGCCGGTCTTATTAACGATCAAGTTGCTGAGTTTGTAGAAAGCCACAAAGCGGTTCTTTCGGCGGCAGTGAAACATTATCGCACAGATCATTTTGAATATTTTGGACTACGAACAATTTATGATCGCTACCTGCTTAAAGACCCTCAGAAACGAACTGCCTTAGAAACACCTCAGTACTTTTTTATGCGTGTCGCTTGTGGCTTAGCAAAAACAGCTGCTGAGGCTCTGGAGTTTTACGAGTTGATGTCTTCTACCTCCTACATCCCCAGCACTCCCACGCTATTTAATTCAGGCACCCAACGTCCGCAAATGTCTTCGTGTTATCTATTAGATTCACCTAATGACGATCTTGAGGCCATTTACTCGCGCTATAAGGATATCGCATTACTCTCTAAATTTTCTGGCGGCATCGGCATAGCATACCACCGAGTGCGAAGTCGCGG
>JAWXAY010000087.1:0-31975 GCA_034439715.1 Pseudomonadota bacterium | reverse complement strand
TTTTATCGGTACTCTTTTTTTCTTAATGGCTGCCGAATATCCACATTGGGTTTTTTTCACTCTTCCCATTTTCTGCGCCTTGATTTCGGGACCCACTCTTTGGTTTTTGGCGAAAAAAGAAAACCTGCCCAATGTGTTAAAATTTTTGGGCATGTCAATTGTAGGACTAATCTATTGCGGCCTAATGCCTTCAATCTCCTATCAAATTGCGCTAGCTGAAAATGGACTTGTCCTCTTTTTTCTTCATCTTGCGGTAGTTTTTTCGGGAGATATTTCCGCTTATTTTGCAGGACGTTTTTTCGGGAACAGAAAGCTACACGAGACCCTCTCACCAAAAAAGACCCTCGAAGGTGCTGTCGGGGGACTTTTCGGCTCAGTCTTAACTGGTTTAGCTTGGGCATATTTCTTTGAATTGGAAGTAAGCCTTGCCCTGTTGTTGGTGGTCTTTTTAATGACCGCTATTTTTGCTCAACTCGGAGATTTATTTAAGTCCTTCTTCAAGCGCTTGGCCAATGTGAAGGACTCCGGCGGCATAATGCCTGGGCATGGTGGAATTCTTGATCGTATCGACGGCGTTATCTTCTCATCTGCCGTTTTCTACATGTTTGTACTAGGTTTTTTCAAACCCTAAGTCGTAGTGCGAGGCATATAAACACAATCCATTGGCCTATCGCTGAGCCCAGGTTTACAATGGTTTCTATGGATGCAATTCAAAACTCTATATCTTGGGTGTTTTCGAACACCGTTCCCTTTGTTGTACTTCTTGGCCTATTAATTTTTGTTCACGAACTTGGGCACTTTCTAGTCGCCAAGTATTTTAAGGTTCGCGTTGAAGTGTTCAGCATGGGTTTCGGAAAAAAACTCTTTCAATATAAGTACGGTGACACTGTTTATTGTCTTTCTCTGATCCCTTTAGGTGGATACATAAAACTTTTTGGGGACGATCCTCGAGTAGAAATTTCACCCGAACTCAAAAAAATATCATTTCTACACAAACCTCTAGGACAGAGAATTGCTGTTGTCCTTGCCGGACCGCTGATGAATTTCTTTTTTGCTATATTTTTATTTGCCGCAGTTGGCTTACTTGGCGAACACAGCCTCTATCCTTTTTTGGGAGACATCGATCCTAAATCAAGCGCCTTTGAAGCGGGTTTCCGCTCCGGCGACAAAGTTGTTCGAGTTAATGCCAAAGAGGTTTTAGCCTGGAAACAGTTTAATGACATCATCGAGGGCAACGCAGGAAATGAACTGCGTGTGGAAGTGGCTCGAGCCTCGGGCGAAAATTCTTTAGTTCAAATAAAACCAGAGCTTAAGGAAAGTCGAGATCTCTTGAGCCTGCGTTCCAAAGTAGGAACCGTCGATGGCTTAACAAATTTGTCACAATCATCGGCAATTGGAGTCCCTAACAACAATTCTCCAGCTTTTTCTTTGGGACTTAGGTCACACGATATTTTCACTCATATTAATGGTAAAGAAGTTACTAATTGGCGAGAAGTATCCGCAGCGTTCGAGCAGGGTTTGAGTGGCGCCGAAATAGAGTTCTCATTAGACCGCTATCCGCAGAGCCTAGAGAATCCAGAGCATCTCAAGTTCAAATGGTCGGTCACCCGCAATACTAACGTTTCGACCTTTGGCATTGAGCCCGGTGAACTCTATCTTTTTAGAGTTGTCGAAGGTTCGCCGGCTGAAAAGGCGGGAATTAAAGCTAACGATCGCTTGTCTGCAATAAATTCAGTTAAAGTTTTGCGCTGGATGGACATTCTTGGATTAGTTAAGTCCTATCAAGAAGGCCAACCACCAATTAAAGTCTCGCTTTTACGAAATGGAGAGCCACTTGATTTTTTAGTAACCCCGCTATCAAGCGAGCTTCCGGGCGCCCAAGGCCAACAGGAAAAACGCTATACCATTGGTATTTCTCCAACTCCAATGTTGGATTCTGTCCCGAATTTCTTTTGGCTAAAAACACCCTCCCTCGGAGCTGCCGTTGTCTACGGCTGGGAACAATCGATCCTTTGGACTCAAACAACGTTTTTAGTTTTCGCAAAAATTTTTCAAGCTAAAATTTCTCCGAGAAACATTGGTGGAATTATCTCGATTCATCAGGCGGCGAAAAAAACCTATGATTTTGGCATTTCGCTTTTCGTAAAAATGATGGGTATTTTATCTATTAATTTATTTGTTATGAATCTTCTACCTATTCCCGTTCTCGATGGCGGACATTTGTTCTTTTATCTCATTGAAGCCATTAAAGGCACTCCGGTTTCTTTAAGAAAGATGGAAATCGCGACTCAAGTTGGACTCTTTATACTCGTTGGACTTATGGTTTTTGCTTTGTTTAACGATTTAAGTTTAGTCTTTAAGTTAAACTGGTAATGAAAATTTTGGCGATTGCTACCACAAATGCCACTGGCAGCACCGCCATTTTTGACGACTCTCGGCTTTTGGGAGAACGCAATTGGTCAAAAAATTTTCAAACTAACACTTCACATAGTGAGCTATTTTCTCCGGCACTAGAGGATCTCTTAGAGTCTACCGAAATCCCTCTGTCGCAAATTAATTACATTGCAGTAGACGTCGGACCCGGAAGCTTTACTGGAATTCGGGTAGGAGTAAACGCCGCACGATCACTGGCGTATTCATTGGGTGTTTCTGTCATAAGGGTGGACTCGCTAACTCTCTTGGCTCAACAGGCTCACCAACAAAAAGACAAATCCCGGCCCATTCTTGTGGCCATTAATGCTTTTCGAAACCTTATATATGCAGCTAAGTTTATTATACAAAATGAGATCATAAAAATGTGCCTTGAGCCGCGAGCCTATGCACCTGAAGCGTTTGCATCTCTTCTTGAGAATGACCTGCTTTTTATAGGTGATGCTAAAGACATTTTTTTAAAATATGTCTCAGATAAAGAATGCAAAAAAATAACGTTTTTAGATTCATCCCCTAATTTCTCATCCGCTAGGACCTTGGGCCCATTAGCGCTACGCGCCATTCAGGACCAAGAGACTGTTTCCTGGAAAGAGGTCTTACCCCTTTATATCCGAAAGTCTGAAGCCGAAGAGAAATTAGGTGGAACTTAATGGCTCAAGAAAACGAAATTACTGCAAGAAAGTCTGATCTCTTTTCTGGCCCTATGTCGATCATTGCTGTCGGCGGAGGAAAAGGTGGAATTGGCAAAAGTCTGATTAGCTCCAGTCTTGCAATATCTATTGCGCAGCTTGGGTATTCCGTTTTATTGGTTGATCTCGATTTAGGCGGCGCCAATCTACACACTTGCATAGGTGGGCCCATTCCCGAATTAGGACTTTTTGATTTTCTTTCAGGCCGGGTGGACAGCCTTTTAGCCGTGGCTACGCCTACTCACTTTCAACGTTTGTCTCTTATTAGCGGTTCAAATGATTCTTTGAATATAGCAAACCTCAACCCGGGTACACAGGAAAGAATTGTCGACGAACTTAAAAAATTTCCTGCACAGTACCTCATACTTGATTTGGGTGCTGGCTCAAACAATAGTATTTTAGATTTTTTTCTTATGGCCGATCGAAAAATTGTAGCCTTAACGCCTGAACCGACAAGCGTTGAGAACGCCTATAGGTTTATTAAATCCGCCTTTTATCGATCATTAAAAAGCATTGAGGGACAATTACAAATACAGGACCTTATCGATGTGGCGATGGACCAAAAAAATAACTTAGGAATTAGGACTCCCGCCGATCTCATTAAATATATTAAAAAAAGCAATCCACTGTCTGGGCAGAGACTAGAAAGGGCTGTGCAGGAATTCAATATTGATATTTTAGTTAATCAGATAAGAACGCGGGCAGACGTAGACCTTGGTAACTCTGTTGCCAGCGTCTGCAGTAAGTACTTCGGTATTGAGTCAAATTACGTAGGTTACTTAGACCACGACAATGCCGTATGGCAGGCCCTCAGAAAACGACGGCCCGTAATTACGGAATATCCCTACAGTCGACTTGTTGCCCAATTTTTAAACATAGCGAAAAATTTAGTTCATCGCCAGGCCAAAAAGGCAGTAATATAAATACATTATGGCCGACTGGCAGGAGCAAACCTACTATCAAATATTAGAGGTTACTAAAGAAGCAGGTGAACATGAGGTTCATGAGGCCTACCTGCGAGCAAAAGCCACATACTCTACAGAGAGCCCGGCCCTTTATACAATGTTTACACCCACTGAGGCCCAACAGTTAAATCGCCTTATCGAAGAAGCCTATGCCGTCTTGGGTAACCAGAGGTTGCGTTCTGCTTATAATGAAAAATTGAAGTCTGAGACTCCTGCTAATTCCGGAGAGACTCGAGTCTCAATTAATTTGCGTAAACCGTCGGGTGATATTGCCTCGGAAGAAGGGCTAGGTAGAACCAAGTTCGGTACCTACAAAATTAGTTCAGCAATGGAAGATGAAATCAACGCACAGACAGTGTGGGATGGCTCGTTTTTAAAAAAAGTTCGACAATACAAAGAAATACCTGTGGAAAGCATCGCAGAAACTACCCGAATCGGGCTCAGCTATTTAGTAGCTATGGAGAGAAATGATTTTACAGCTATCCCTGCACCCGTTTTTGTACGCGGCTTTTTAGTTCAGCTTTGTAAAATTTTAAATCTTGACGAGCGAAGAGTCACAAAATCCTACCTCGATCTATATAAGAACGCCCTTGGAAAAAAATAGTCGGCCACTCGAAATTACTGTGCCAGAAGAAAAATCTAAACTTCGATTGGATAAATTTATTTCTGAAAGCATTGTCACGCTTTCTCGATCACAAGTATCTAAATTAATTTCGGATGGACGAATTTTGATTAATACGTTACCCGGAAAGCCCTCGCTACTCGTGCGCGCGGGTGACAAAATTGAAATTAATCTCCCCGAAGAGTCGCCGTTAGACCTCTCTAAAAAAATATCGCTCGACATTGTTTACGAGGATAAAGATATATTAGTAATTAATAAGCCTGCCATGATATCCGTTCACCCAGGGGCGGGCAAAAAAGTTTATACTGTCGTAGACGCCTTAAAAGAATATACAAAAGATTTATCTTCTGGCTTTGCTCCCGACCGTCCTGGAATTGTTCACAGACTTGATAATGAAACTAGTGGCCTGCTTTTAATTGCCAAAAACGATGGCGCCCAGTCGAATCTGCAGCAACAATTTAAAGAGCACCAGGTAGGTCGCACTTATTTTGCTTTCTGCTATGGCCGACCGAAAACTCAAGAGGGTAAAATTGAGTCTTACTTAATTCGAAATCCCTCAAATAGAAAAAAGAGAATGTCGCTTCGACATCCTAACACCAAACAAATTATCAGACCCCAAGATCATATGTTAAACTCTACCATCGACATTTCAACGGGGAAAAAAGCGATTTCGCATTTCCGAGTAAACACTTTTTTTTCAGAGGCCCTGAGCTTACTCGAATTGAATCTCGAGACGGGTCGAACACATCAGATCCGCATACACTTATCAGAAATGGGTCATCCCATCGTAGGAGACAAAATATATACCCAACACCCTCCACTAAAAACCATTCGAGAGATGTCGCTAAGATTTTACCTTGAGGCCTTCCCAAGATCAGCATTACTGGCTAAAAAAATCAAATTTAAACATCCGACATCTGGTATGAATTTAGAGTTTGAAGTCGACTGGCCCGCCGACCTTGCGGAATTATTTAAAAGGGTAAAATCCGATTGAGTGGCTTTGAGAAAATATTTTACGAAAAAATACACGTGGGTGATCTCCTTAAATTGCCCGGGTGTCTGGTTTTTTTTGGTACTCGCTTTGGTACTGCAGAACTACTCGAGACGATTTTTCCGAAAATTCAATTTTGTAAATTAAAACAGGTTCATGGTAAAATAGTGGTTGCGGCTGAGGCTTCTGTAAAACACGAGGGTGACGGACATTGGACCTCACAAGAAAATCTAGCGCTTTCAATTGTCACAGCAGACTGCTTACCTATTTTAGGTGTTTCGGATTCGGGCAAATATGTTTTTGCCGTTCATGCCGGTTGGCGCGGCGTTAATTTAAATATTTTGGAGGTTGCTCTTGCGAAAGTTCCTGCAGACGAACGCGCTAGTTTTAAACTTTATGTTGGTCCCCACATTTTTAAGAATTCTTTTGAGGTAGGCCTAGACGTCGCAAAACTTCTTGCCGCCGGGGCCGCAGATCACCCCAGCGACAAATCTAAAGCGCTAGTGGATTTGTTTGCGATTACTAAACTGCAGGCCGCCGCCGCTGGCATTAGTGCTGATAAGATCTTTAATTTCGGTCAAAATACTTTTACAAATGAGAATTACGCCTCGTATCGACGAGATAAGCCGAACGCTGGCAGGCAAATAAGTTTTATCTGTAAAGCTTAAGTGATAGATCGAGAGTGGTCTTACTGCCGGCGCTTTTTAGATTTTTTTTTTGTTCGATCTCGCCAAGACTTTCCCTGGCGGGCTTTTTTATCTACTTGAAACTTGGACACTGATTTATTGTGCGCCGTTAAACTTTCGCTAAATTCGTGGGTCCCATCATTGTGACTTACAAAAAACAAATACTTTGAATTCGCAGGATTTAGTGCCGCCATTAATGACTCTCGCCCGGGGTTTCCAATTGGTCCTAGGGGTAGCCCCAAAAAAGTATAGGTGTTGTATTCATTTTTTTCTGACAAGTCCGCTTTTGAAATATTCTTAACCACAACTCCAGTTTTTCGCCATTTTCCATAAATTGTCGTGGTGTCCATCTGCAGTCGCATTTTCTTTTTCAGACGATTAAAAATTACACTTGCAACCAGTGGACGCTCCTCTGGTGCGCCGGTTTCCTTTTCAATGATACTAGAGAGTGTAACCCACTCAATTGTTGAAAACTGCACGTTTACTCGAGTTTTGATATCTTTTGTAACTTCCTTAAAGCGATTAATCATCTTTTTAATTAACTCGCGCGCGCCCATGTATTTAGTAATTTTGTAAGTATCCGGAAATAAAAACCCCTCAAGCGTAGCCACGTTTAATTGTAGATTCTCTTTTATTAAGGCTCTATTTGAACATAGTGCTAAAAATTCATCGGCCTTTCCAAGCCCTGCCTGTTCAAACTGAGTGGCAATCTCATATATATTTAGACCCTCTTGAACTACAAAACTGCGCTCGATACTCTTTCCTGAGGTAATAATTTGCAGAACATCATCGGGTCTTAAGCTTTTGTACAATCGATATTCACCTACTTTCACCTTATTACCGTACCCTGTAAGGCGTCCGTAATAATAAAGTGCTACTTCCTCTTTTAATATTCCTTCAGACACAAGGTTGTTCGCAACTTTTTTAAATGATTCTCCTGGCTGAACCTCAAAGATGAGTTCTGTTTTGTCCTCAGAATCTACCGGTACGAACATAAAGTCATAGGCCGCCCAGGCTGCAAACAAAAATGATCCTAATATAAATATTAAAGTCAGCTTCGCTTTCATCAGTCTAACACTATTCCTGGCATCATAGACTTACGATCAAAACCCTTTGTATCCTCTAAACTCGCTACCGGCACAGTGCAATATTGAACGGCTGAGTTTCCCGACGGCCGATCATTTCCCGATTTACCTCGTCCACCAAATGGAAGTTTTGAACTTCCACCATTGGTTGTACGGTTCCAATTAACCATTCCAATACGGGTCTTTAAAAGTGACTCTTCGTATAAGGTTTTATCTTTGGTAAAGACTGACATGACCAGACCATAGCTAGTATTATTTACGACTTCTAGAGCCTCATCAAAATCTTGAACTGTATAAACGGCCACATTGGGTCCAAATATTTCGCTTCGTTGATAAACGGATTTAGATTTCATTTCTTTTACTATGTTAATACTGGGCGTAACATAGTAGCCCTGCTTCTCCAGCTCTAAAACTTTTCCGCGCATTAGAGGTTCGGCCCCTTCGCGTTTTGCGATTTCTTGAAAGCGCAAGTATTTTTCTACCGAATCTTTACTAATCAGCGGGCCAAATAAAACCTCTTCACGCCAATGCCCTATTTTTATTTTTTTAGCCGCAGCATAAAACCTGTCGATAAACTTATCTGCAATCGACTTGTGTAAAATCACGCGGCTTGTACAAGAACAACGCTGACCCGCCGTTAAAAAACATCCTATCAGCGTTTCATAAAGTGCCTTTTCCATTTCCGCATCATGCCATACAACGGTAGCATTCTTGCCGCCCATCTCGAGTGCGGTAATTTTCCAAAAATGATTGAGGGTGTCTTCTTTTATTTTTAGGCCAACTTCATAGGAACCCGTAAATAAAATTCCCGCGACATTGTCGTCGATGACAAGTCGGCGTCCCGACTCTCCTCGCCCCTGAACTAAATTAAAAACGCCCCGCGGGAATTCGGCTTTTTCAAATAACTGTGCCATTAACTGGCCTACGGCGGGGGTTTTGTCTGACGGCTTAAAGACAATTGTATTTCCAGTAATCAGCGCGGGAATGATATGGCCATTGGGTAAATGAGCTGGAAAGTTAAACGGTCCCACCACAGCCATAACTCCTCGCGGCTGGTGTCTCGTGACTCCATCAACCCCTGGAAGCGCGTTTTCAATACGCTCGGTTTGAACCAGCTTTAACGAGTGGTTCAGTGTTACATCTATCTTCGCTGCAAGCGCCTTGGCCTCGGTCCGAGATTCCCAAATCGGCTTTCCCGTTTCACGACTTATCATCACAGCCATTTGTTCTGAGTGAGCCTCAAATACATCCTTTAGTTTTACCAAATAATTTTTTCGCTCATTTAGTGAAAGTCGGGCCCAAGGGTAAAAGGCCTTTGCCGCAGCCTTAGTTGCAACCTCTACGTGATCCAGTTTAAAGGGCACAGTTATTACCTTATCTGAAAGGTCTGCAGGACTTTGAATTTCAATTGACCCATCCGGAGACGCAGGAACTAAAAACCTTCCGTCAATGTAGTCGCCCATATAGGGGGTCGACTTTAATTCTTCAATCATACTTTAGTCCTCTCTCTGGTTTCACTCTGGCAATGGCGACACATAAACTGTCATCCCTGGCTCTAATCCCACTAATTTCAGGGTCGCGACTGGTAATAATACTTCGTTGGAACCCTTTAAATCTACCAATGAGTAGGCGCCAAAAAACGCGCCCTCTCTTTCGATTCCAAGGAGCGCCCGTTGATTAAACTGGGCCTTGTCAGTTCCCACAATATTCATCTTCTTTGTATTCTTAATTACCGAAATATCCTCCGTAGCAACTCCAAAATGAGGCCCTCCATCAAACGGATCGACTTCCTCCATATATTTAAAGCCAACGCGCCCTAAAATAATTTGAGCCGGAAGTGTGTCCGAGCCAACTTTTCCAATTGCTAGACGCGCCCGAGAGTCCAACAGACATAAATAAATGTCTTGGTCCGGAAATAACTGCCTTATAAATTCTTTATGCGTTTGACTTAACTCGTCGGCCTCTTGATAGGGAATTCCTGTAAAGCGGCGACCAACGGCCTCCCAAAACTCACTGCGCCCGTCCTCAAGTAATGGTGGGGTTAGTTCACAAAGAACCCGATTCTTAAACTTTTCTCGATGCATTGCCATAAATAGAAAACGTATCAGACTAATTTGACGGCCGAGTTTTTCAGGTCGCCGGCGCATAGCCTTGTCAACCAGAAGACCCCCAATTTCTGTGGGCCCGTCTGTGTTTTCTTTAAAACGCAAGACTTTATGAATAAATCCTATTCCCAAATCCTCACTAAATTTATTCACTTTTAATATTTGGAATGAATAATGCGGCATTCCTGGATTGCCATGTTTGGCGATAATTTGGGAGCAGCCCAAAACTCGATTTTTAATTTGGGAATCTTGAATAACAAATAAGTATTCGGCCTTGTCAATTTTTAGCTCACCCGAAAACGACAAAAGACTTCTAGTTATTTTTTGACTTAATAGCGTCTTATCTGCTGGCATATTTAAAAGATTAAACTGATTAGCCAAATCATATAAGGCCTCTAGGTCTCCTGTTTCGACACTTCGGATTAAAAAACTCATGCTTCCTTTGCCACCTGTAAAATAGAAGTCTCTATTACTTTCGCTGTCATTTTAATTTCTTCGGAAGAAATAATTGCAGGAATTAAAAATCGCAGCTTATAGGGACCATGACCGCAATAATAAGCTATCAATCCATTTTCAAACATTACTTTTAGAAGTCTTTCAGCCTTTGCTTTTGAGCCATCAAGTGTTCTGCATGCGACCATAAGTCCGATCCCGCCTATATCATCAATAAGCCCCTTGCAGGAACCTGCAGCAAGACCCTCGAGCATTCCCGTAAAGTCGCGATAAACTTTTTCAATTTTGCCATTAGTCCCCAGGAAGCCATCGCCTACAAGCATATTAATGATTTCTATGCCGGCGGACAAAGAAGCTGACGCCCCGGCAAATGTACCGGCAATTAAACCGGGCTTGGGATTCATTTCTTCGGTAAAAAGCGCACACCCCACCTGAGCGGTTTTCGCGAATGTGACAAAATCAAGATGCATTCCAATATCCAACTTTTCAAATGCAAACAATTCTCCTGTTCTAGAAAATGTCTGGACTTCGTCCGCCCAAATGAGCGCATTGTTTTGCTTACAAATATCAAAAAGTGTTAAGAAGAACTCCTTTGATCCAACCTTAAAGCCCCCCTCTCCCTGAACAATTTCAAACATAAATGCGCTAATTTGTCCTTTGTGTTGGTCGAAATGTTTTTTCATTTCTTGGGCTGCAATCTCCGTGCTTCGCGGATTTTTAGAGTCAAAAAAGGGAATACGAAATGCTTCGTCGTAATGAGGTTGACCCTCTTTAAAGGCGGGGTTGTCTGTAATTTCAGTCATTAAGGTTGATCGACCCGCGAATGAATCTTTAATTGAAATTATTTTTCGTGCAGGCGCTCTCTTTTGGCGGGATATTTTAAGAGCAATTTCGTTAGCCATTGTACCGCAGGTAGTAATCCAAGCATGGCGTAAGCGACTATTTTTTTTAACCAATCCCGTTACTAATTCACCGAATTTCACATATTCTAGATTTGGCTCTAAATTTCCCTGTACAACTATGTCAGATAAGGCGCCCTTAATGGTGGCTGCAATAACTCGAGGGTGGCTATGGCCCATGAGATTGATGCCTATTCCATTAATTAAATCTATTTTTATGCTTCCGTCCTCTAATTCCACCAAACTGCCGTTACCAATTCCCGTTCCTATGTAGGGCAAATAAAGGGGCCGACCTCGATTGGCGGCAATTTTGTCACAAAGTGATTTAAAGGCCTCTTTATTTTGAGGGTCTGCAGGCTTTGGCGCTTTGATCTTGGCGCTGTGATTGCGAATCTCTTTGACGAGTTCCTCTATGTGACCATTAATTTTTGCAGATCTAGTTAATTCGTGGCCGACTAAATTTGACATAAGTTTTCCTTTTCTCGTCAATAAACCTCGTAGACAGGAGGTCATTTAATAATTAAGCTTTATGTTTAATTATGAATTCAGTATGGCGCTCCTGTCTCTTAGTTATTCCCTGCAGCTTGATAATTGCCTTCATTTCGATGGCCGAGCCCTCTTTTAGTCAGGGCGTAAAAAGCTATCAGGACAATCAGCTCGAATTGGCACGTGAACAATTTCAACAGGCTCTCAAAGGGTCCCCCAATAATATTTTGACACTTTACAACTTAGGTCTGGTTGAATATAAACTTGGCAAAAAAGGTCTGGGTTTAGCCTATTGGCGAAAGGCACTCGATCTAGATCCAGGCAACAGAAAAACGCTTTCAGCGATTAGGTTTGCGACCGACGAACTGCTTGCAAATAAGCCAATTCCACCTAAATCTTTTTATGAAACCTTACGCGAAGTAATTCTCATTCATACGTCTTTTGGCCTTGCTCTTCTCTTTTCCTTCGCATTTTCAATTGGTGCAGTTTGGATACTATTGACATATTTGGGTTTTCGCCGCCGCGCATTGACCCAAGGCTTGGTTCCGGCAAAACATCCACTCTACGGGTATCTCTGCTGGGTAATTGCTGCTTTCTTCACTGGCATTTCCACTCTCAAATATATCGATCTTAATATCATGCGAGCTACTATTGTTTCGGGCCCGGCCATCGTTCGCAGCAGCCCCAACGAAGACGCGACAAATCTTTTTGTATTGTTTGAAGGTTCTGAGGTGATTGTGCGACAATCCAAAGACGCATGGACGCAAGTGTCTTTACCCGGAAAAAATACGGGCTGGGTCTTGCGTGAACAGCTGTTTATAAACGCGGGAAAGATGTGATGAATTTTCTTTGGGATAATTTTTTCAGAAAAGATCAAAAAGAACGGACTCTTTACACAATTCTTAAAGAAAACTATTTATTTCAAGATCTCAGCGAAAAAGACATTCGCTTTGTAAGCGATGTAATCCATGTCAGAAATTATCGCCCAGGTGAGGTCGTTTTTTCACAGGGCGAAGTTGGCGTTGGAATGTATATAATAATTAAAGGATCTATCGATATCACTATGACTGAACTTGCGGAAAGTGCACATAGAGCTGGTGGGGTTTATATAACCCGATTATCTCCTGGAGATTTTTTTGGTGAAATCGCTCTTGTTGAAGAAAATAGTCGTCGGAGCGCTAACGCTGTTGCCCACAATGAGGTTCAGTTGGTGGGCTTTTACAAATCTGATTTAGTCGAGATTTTACAAAGAAATCCCACGGCAGGCTTTCAGGTAGTATCGCGATTGGCAGAAGTTCTTGGCCGAAGATTAAGAGAAACAACCGAAAAGGTCTCTGAATTAAGACGCCAAGTGATGGAAATCAAAGGACACAGCAAACTCTCGGAAAAAAAATAATGGGCAGCATACGGAGAGAAAATCTAGTTAAGCTTATTGCCTTTATCGGCATCCTTAGTCTTTTGATTGTGGTGCTTTTAAGAGTCCAAGACATGCTAGTGACCCAAGTTTTGGCCTTTGTTATTTTTTACTCTCTAAATCCCCTGGTAAATCGATTGGAGCGCTCAGGAATTTCGAGAACTTGGGCTATTATCATTCCTTTCGTTGTAACGGGCTTTTGTCTTTGGTTAGTAATCTATTTAATTTCTCCCATGATTAGTTCGCAAATTAAAACTCTCAGCACCGAATATAACTCCTATATCGATATTTTAAGTCAGCAACTATCGCGAATTGATGATCGGATTAAAGACCTCACCCTGGGCGCTTTCGAAATGAACGCCAGCGAAAAGATTGCGCAATACTTATCGGACGGCGCTAAAGTTTTTTTTACAGCCCTGCCAAATTTTGCCTCGAGTATTTTTACTATTACGCTGCTGGCTCCATTTTTCGCATTTTTCATGTTAAAGGATGGACGAAATTTTGTTCGAAAGCTCCTAGCTCTCGTTCCAAATAATATATTTGAGCTTTCTTTGAACCTTTTACACCAGTTAAACACCCAGTTAGGTGATTTTATTCGAGCAAGATTTCTTGAGGCTTTGATCGTAGGAGCTATTGTTTGGGCCGGTCTAGAGATCAAAGACGTAAAATACGCCGTAATTCTGGGGGTTTTTGCCGGCATAACCAGTCTAATTCCCTATATAGGACCCGTCATTGGAGCTGTACCGGCATTTTTGGTGGCCTTTTTTACGGACCATACGAATAGTTTTCTGTTTGTTTACATCACGGTGGTTTATGTATTTGCGCAGGTAGTTGATATGCTTTTTATTGTGCCACTCTTAGTTGCCAAAATAGTAGATCTTCACCCTATCAGCGTAGTTGTCGCAATTATTATTGGCTCGCAACTCATGGGCGTTCTCGGCATGATCATTGCCATACCTGTGGCCAGCGCCTTAAAGGTTATTAGTCAGGCCATTTTTACCCATCTAATAGAGTTTAAGTCTTAATTGACAAAATACCGCCTTGTTTCTAGACTCCTGGGAATGTCGCAATTCCTTACTCATTTAGTTTTTATATTTTCACTAACGCTTGTTTCCTGTGCTTCAAACCAAACTTTTGATCCCAACTCTGCCGAAGGCCTTTACAAAAGCGCTGAGGAATTTGAAAAGGCAGAACGCTATGACGAAGCCATAACAAAATATGGAGAGGTACGACATCGCTTTCCTTACAGCAAAATTTCTGTCGATGCTGAGCTTAAATCTGCAGATTTACATTACAAGCGTGAGGCCTTTGCCGAGGCACAACAGGCCTATTTGAATTTTAAAGATTTTCACCCTAAACATCCTTCTGTTGACTATGTGACCTTTCAGCTAGCCATGAGTTATTATAGTCAGCTGCCTGAGACTGTTGATCGCGATCTTTCGTTGGCAGAAAAATCTATTACTTATTTTGATGAGGTTTTGAGCTCCTATCCCAACTCAAAACACACTAAAGAAGCACGAGAAAAAAAAGAAGAGACCCGTAAAAAATTGGCCGCTAAAGAGGACTACATCGGTAATTTTTATTTCGTTCGCCAAAAGTTTGAAAGCGCATTATACAGATATGAAGATTTAATTGAAAATTATCCGGGACTTGGTTTAGACGAAAAAGCACTTTTTCGCGCCTCAATCTGCGCTTACAAAAGTGGACAGATCGATAAGGGCAGCAAGCATTTTCAAAAGCTTAAAGAACGCTTTCCGAATTCTCGCTTTCTCTCTGAAGTTCAAAGTGCCGTAGGGTCAAATGAGAAGCGTTGACGCAAAAGAAATTCTTGAAATCGCAAAAAAGCACTTCCACGAGGGAAACTATGTAAGTGCTGAGTCGCTTTTGGGTCAGGTGCTCATTAGTAATTTGAAGTCTCCCGATGCCTACTATATGTTGGGCACAATAAACTATGACAAAGGAAAGTTTAATAAATCCGTTGAGTTCTATAAAAAAGCGCTCGCGGTGGATCCTGGATTTACCGACGCCAGCGTAGGATTATCAATTTTATTGAACGACCTTGGTCGCTACGATGAGGGCCGAGAGGTTTTTCAGAAAGCTCGAGAACATCTTGAACTGCGCAGCCCTGAGCTTGATCCCTATATTGAAGAAAAGTTTGCGCAGAAACATGAGGAGCTCGGATCGCTTTACGCTCAAAGTAAGCGCCACAAAGAAGCCATCGAACAATTTACAAAGGCCATTGAGTTTACAAATCAACGAAAACCGGAGATTGCCATGAAGGCGGTCGAATGTCTGATGTCTTTGGGGTCACAGAGAAAGGCTCTCAAGGAACTTAAATTTATTACACGCGAGTTTCCACATTATTTGCCGGCGCGAATTTATTTAGGAAAGCTATACTATAATTTAAATCGAATTACGGATGCCATGGAGCAATGGAATGGTGTTTTACTTCGTGATCCAGAAAACTTAGAGGCCCAGCGCTACGCCCGAATTGCTCAGAGTTCCAGTTTAGAGGCATCCTTTTAGGGAGTGTGATATGTCGCGATTAAAAGAAATTATGGTACCATTCATTACCCGGCAACAAATAAAAAAACACGTTATGACTCTAGCAAAGCAAATCGAAGCCGATTACGAAGGCCTGCCGCTCGTTTTGATTTGCCCTCTGAAAGGGTCTGTACTTTTTTTAGCTGATCTAATGCGATATATAACTTTGCCGCTAGAAATCGATTTCGTACATCTTGTTTTTCGTGGATCAACCCAAATAGTAAAAGACATCACTACAAACGTCGATGGCAAACATGTTCTCATCGTTGAGGAGATTATTGATTCCGGCCGAAAACTAAGTTTTTTAAAAAAACGCCTCATGGCAAGTGGGCCAAAATCTGTAAAAATTGTTACTCTGATCGATAAGCCCGCCCGTCGAGAGATTCCACTCAACCCAGATTACGTTGGAGTTACAGTAGAGGATCGGTTTTTAATTGGTTACGGGCTTGATAGTGAAGAGCTCGGCCGAAATTATCCAGATATTTACATACTTAATAACTGAATCGACGGGGAGAATTCTCTCTTTAGTTAATCAATACATTTACTAGAAAAAAAACAAGGGCCGAAAGCACGAAGAGCATCATAAATTGTGTTGAAAACATCTCTGGCCTCCACTTATAGACTAATGTCAGCATTCCTGACCAGGATTGTCAAATGTAAATAATTTCTGGATGTTTTGTTAAATAATCTCGCCAACCAAATCATAATCATGTGTATCAGTCACACGAACATTCACAAACGTCCCCGGATTTGCAGTCCCCTCATTAATTAAAACCACACCGTCAATCTCTGGCGCTTGTCCAAAATACCGTCCCTGCAACAACAGTTCAGTCTCAGGACTGACTCCTTCTACCAACACCTGAAGCGTCTTACCTAGGTACCCACGCATCTTTTTTTTGCTAATAGTTTTTTGAAGTGACATGAGCTTATCAAAGCGCTTGGTCTTAACCTCTTCTTCAACTTGGTCTTTCATTCGAAAGCCACCAGTATTTTCTTCGGGGGAATACTTACAGCAGCCCACACGATCAAATTTTTGCTCTTTAATAAATTCTAATAACTCTTTAAACTGGTCGTCGGTTTCTCCAGGAAAGCCCACGATAAATTGCGTGCGAATTACCGCTTCTGGAATCTTTGTGCGGATTAACGCCAGCCGCCCCGTTATTTCTTCCTTGGTCATCTTGCGATTCATTTTTCTAAGTTGCTCGTTGTTGATGTGCTGAAGTGGCATATCAAAATAGGGCAAAATATTTGGTCGAACCTTTATCAAATCAAGTAACTCTTCAGTAATTCCATCAGGATAAAGATACATGAGTCGAATCCATTTAAGCCCAGGAACCAGCGAAAGATCTCTCAATAATTCTACCGGGCTCTCTTTGGCCTTAATGTCCTTTTTTCTTAAATCCCAGCCGTAATCTGTAAAGTCATGAGAAATCACGATGATTTCCTCAACTCCGGAGGCCACCAACAACTGTGCTTCGGACACCACATTTTTGATGGTTCGAGACTGGAGGTCGCCCCGAATAACGGGGATGGCACAAAACGCACATCTTTTTTTACAACCTTCTGAAATTTTTAGATACGCTCGGTGCTTTGGACCCGAGTTTATTCTGGGCGAGGATTCCTCTTGTAAATAGGTCGGAAGGTTATAAAATGTCTTTTTACCGCTTCGCTTCTCGGTTTTTAGTATTTTAGAGATGTTTTGAAATTCTCCTGAGCCTACAAAGAAATCAACTTCCGGCATATCCTTAACCAAGTCGTCTTTATACCTCTGAACTAGGCACCCAGAGACTACAAGTTTTTTTCCTGGATGTTGTTTTTTAAGCTCTGCCAATTCTAAAATCTTGTCGATGGACTCTTTTTTTGCATCATCAATAAAGCCACAGGTATTTACAACTAGCATCTGTGCTTGTTCTGGCGAGGTTGTTATTTCGTAGCCGTCTTTCACAAGCGTTCCCGCCATGATTTCTGTATCAACAAGGTTTTTGGGACATCCCAGGCTTACGAAATGAACTTTTTTATTTGGCGTCTGTGTCTGTAAGTTCTTCAACTTTTACTCCCTTTGGAGGTTTAAACTGAAAGTCTTTTTTATCCACCTTGCTAGTTTGGTAAGAAACTTCGCTCAGTTCATATTCAGTTTTATTTTCGCTTTCATCCCAATAGGTGACTTTTTTAATATTGTTTTTTTCACCGTCAATTAAAACCTCCAGACTCTCTATTTCTTCGATAGTCATCGTCGGCTTCAGTTTAAACATACTCTGCTTTGGTCCCAAAGTTTTTTTTAGTACTTTAAATTTTTTTAATAGGCCATCTCCAGCTAACAGTGATAAAAGCAATTGGTGAGCCTTGCTTTTTTTTGTATTCACATGAAGAATTTGCGAGATCTTGTCCTTTGAATTAACATCATAGTTAACCACCCAAATTTCAGTTTCTCCGATTAGGATCATAGATTTTTCTGGTGTTACGTAATCTAATCTTAAGCTCTTGTGACTTACCTGAAGCTTTCCCTCATAGGACTTCGTTTCTTCTGTAAAGGCATTGTAAACCGTTTTTTTTACAGCCATCTTTGAAGAGCTGGCCTTGTTAAGCTTTCTTGAAACCGTCTCAAGCAGGTCACCTGCTTCTGCAGTCTGAAGAAATAAAAAAACTAATGATAATCCCATCGGTCTAAGCATTTCGGCTTTATATCAAAGTGGCGCCTCCCACGCAAGCCTCGGCCTATAGGCGAGCGCCCAAACCTTAAAGTTTCTGGGTTTTTCCAGTGCTAAATAGGCCGCTTGGGCAGTCGCGCCCGTTGTTACTACGTCATCTATGAAAATAATACGCTGTTCTTTGAGCGCGTCGACTTCAAAGGTACCGTTCAGCTTCATCTTAATGCTCCATCTTTCTGTTTGTTTAAGGTGTTTTTGTCCTTCGGAGTCCACTCGCTCTAGCGCATTAAAATATGGCCTGCCTGACAAGCCGGAAAGACTCTGGGCCAGCTGGGTCGCGTGATCATAATTTCTTGGCTTTCGCGGCGGCGCTGGAATAAATACTGCGTTCTTTATGTCTAAAGTATCGACTGAGGACAGAATCCAACAAGCAAGTCTTTGGCTAGCTTCCTTCAACTCCCCCCCTTTAAACGCGTAAATCAACTCAGCAACAATGTTGTTTTCCTCCCGCCAACAAAATAGCACCGTTGTGTCTAACTGATATTCTGTTGCTTTTTTCCAGGAGCGCTCCCTATTTGCTAGCCCCCAACAAGTAACACAAAACAGATCTGTTTTTCCAAACCAAAAGTGGCAGTGAGGACAGGCGCGAAGATAGGACCAGGTTTTCGTTAGATTCATAATTAATCCCATGTAATGCCAATTTTACGTTTAGACGGTTCTGGCGGAGTCATCAGTTCGCGAATTGCATCAAATACTGTTTTAAATTGGTGATCATATTTACTTTCAAGCTCTAAAAGTCTTCGGGCTAACTCTTGATTCGTTAATAGAAACTCTCTGAGTTTTATAAAGGCACGCATAATTTCAATATTCACGAGAGCGGCGCTCTCGCCCCGAAGCACACTTGAAAGCATCGCAACACCTTGCTCTGTAAAAACTGAGGGTGGATGCCGTCGCCCTCCCCAGGAATCATTTTTTAAGTCAAATCTTGAGGTTCCAATTTGGCACCTCAAAATTTCCTCCTCTTTTTCAGTAAGTTGGAACATAAAGTCTTCTGGAAAACGGACCTTATTGCGCCTTACTGCACGATTCAGATCTTTAGTCCTAACCTCGTAGAGTGCGGCAAGATCAACATCAAGCATGACCCGGTGTTTGCGAATAAAAAATATCTTTTGATTAATTTGAACAGGGATTGTCTTGGTCATACCAAGGACTGAATTCAAAAACTGAACCACAGGTCATTTGAATTACATTCCTATTGGTGTTCGGAAATTAGGTATCTGACCGAGCTGCGGGCAGATATCCTGCGCTTTGTGGGTATATAGTAGTTCTAAAAACTAGTGATTTAAACTGCGCCCCTTTGGTCAGACAGCCAGCCTCAGATCAATTTTACGCTGACTTCTAAACTCAATAAGCCCTCGCATGTGGTAGTGTCGAACAAGACAAGTTATAGCTTGCCTTGTTCGAGAGTGGCTTCAATAGCTATGAATAGAGCGATACCCTCATTGTCCCGCGTGCCCTCACAGTTTCTTTATTGCCAAATCATACTGATAAACTGCTAGCTGCTTTTGATCCTGAGTAGATAATCTAAACTCAGCAATCATTTTAGTTTTGACCGCGTCTTCAGTCTTATCCAAACGACTAGGCTCCATAGTGCAGCGTTTTTGTTCGTCGGGCGGTAATTGACTTAATATTTTGTCGTCAGCATTATGAGGGTTACCCGCGAAATAGGCCTGAGTTGTCAGTTCTGTGTACCCCAGGCGTTGCGCATGCATATGGATATGTGATGGACGCACCCAGTTTTCAGCAGCCGGGTAATTGCCCGGAAGAATTGTGTAAAAAAAGTAAATCCCAGAAGAGTCAGTGTGACACAAACCCCAGTATTGAAAATTCGGATCCAGAGCGCGCACATCATCAGCATCCTCTGGATGGTCATAACGACCGGATTCACAGGCTTGCCATATTTCAACCAACGCGTTGGTAACCGGTTGACAGTTTTGATCAATCACTCGGCCCCAAAAAAGAATTTTTTCTCCCTTGACGGCGCCACCGTTTTTATCAACTTTTACCAAATTGTTGTCTTTATCCTTACGATTTTTTGTAGGATAGAAGGGGCCCTCGGGCTGCTGTGCATTTGGAGCGGAAGCACATGCTAAATTGTCCGCCGCCAGCACCTTCTGGGTAAATAGCGTCCCTAAGCTAGCTAAACCCAGTCCAAGAATTTTTCTTCGTGATATTTGCGTGTTCATATTATCCCCTTTTATTGTTCAAGTTCTTTTTTCCCTGAGCCCATAATGGAGGATTCTAGGCTATAAATAAAATAGGTTATATGTATGTTTGTAATAGGCAGTTTTTATAATCAGAGCGTTTCATTCATTATGATAGGGAATGCCCCGCCATACACACAGGACTCGAAATATTTGCTCCATTAGCACCGTGATGGCCACCTGATGGCTAAGGGTAAGAGGAGATAACGAGTAAACATGATCAGCCCGTTTTTTTAAATCTTCCGTTACTCCAAACGGTCCGCCCACAACAAAAACTAATCGACGCTTTCCACTTTGCATTAGCCTTTGTACATTTTTAGCAAACTCTAGCGTAGCGCTTGATTTTCCTTTTTCATCCATGAAAATGACCACATCTTCATCATGTAAAGATTCGAGCAGTTTTTTCGACTCGACCTCTTTTTTGTAGTTAGCGCTGTCTCGAGAAATTGCAATCCCCCTGAGATTCGTAAACTTAAATTTTACCAGTTGGTTAATTTTTTTTTCGTAGGCCTCAATAAAGTTTTCTAACCAGGCGTCTTTAGACTTGCCGATAGTTAGAACCTCAAAATTCATGAAAGCGAGATTTCCTTGGCTTTGCGCCAAAGATCTTCAAGCCGGTACTCCTGGCGAACATAGTCGTAAAAAACATGAACGACAAATCCGCCATAGTCCACTATGACCCAGCGACCTTCTTGATTGCCCTCTATACTTATGGGCTGTAATCCATACTCTAGTTTTACGGCTTCAACTAAACCATCTGCCAGTGCCATCGTGTGACGAGTATTAGTGCCAGAGGCGATTACGGTGAAGTCGAAAGCAGTCACCAGGCCACGCAAATCAAAGGCCTTGATCAATACTCCCTTTTTATCTTCGAGGGCCTTAGCACAAAAATTCACAAATTTTTTGTCATTAGTAACCTTTTGAAGGAGCGGGGGATAGATGTTGTCTTTTCGAATTAAGGATTCAACCTGTAACGGCAAAAAATTGTCGACTTTTTGTCCTAGACGCATTTTTTTTCGAATAATGGTAGCTGAGGCCTGATTATCAACTAAGGGCACAAAAAATATAAACTTTCCGGTTTTCAATTCTACATCCGGAAACATAAAGTTCGCACAAAGTTTTTGAAGTCCCTTTGGTAACTCTTCTTTTGAGGTTGGCCACTGGTTGCCAGGCCTACTGGTAACCACCAGATTTACCTTTTTCAATATAGCGGCAAAGTCTTTCCATTTATCGAATCGATCAAGCGCATCAAGGCCGCAAATTAAATAGACTTCGGCTCCTGGATTTTTCTTTTGAATTTCCTTAATGGTGTCAATGGTGTAGCTTTTGCCTTTTCTCTTTATCTCACAGTCTGTAACCTCAGCCAGGTCGGAGTAATCATGAAAGGCTGCTTGGGTCATCCCAAGACGCTGTTCTGGGGAGGCCTCTACTGCCGTTTTTCTTAGTGGATTTTTATTGGCTGGAACTACAAAAATTTTTTCAAGGTTAAGACGTTTAGACACTGTGAGAACGCTATTTATGTGGCCAAAATGAGGCGGGTTAAATGTGCCACCAAAAATACCTATTTTTTTAAGCCTTTTTTTCGCCAAACACGACCTCGCCGAGAGTTTGTATCAGTTTTTGAATTCCCTGACCTGTCACTGCCGAGATCATGAATATCTGGACTCCCATTTTCTGAAAACGATTTAATAATTGGGCATGGTCATCATCAGTCAAAAGATCTGCTTTATTTATAACGATAATCTGAGGTCTACCACATAGGGCTTTGTACTCAATGTCTTCGATATGGGCTTGGTCATACATTTTGAGTTCAAGCTCGATATCGTCGAAATCCTTACGTGGATCTCTGCCTGAAATGCCGCTGCCATCAATCACGTGTACAAAAGCTTTTGTGCGCTCGATGTGTTTTAAAAATCGAGTGCCAAGCCCTACACCTTTGTGAGCGCCTGGAATCAGTCCCGGCATGTCTGCGATGACGAAACTACGACTTTCTCCTACCCTAACAACTCCCAGATTTGGAACTAGGGTAGTAAATGGATAGTCGGCGATTTTAGGACGAGCTTCAGAAATGTGGGAAATTAAAGTAGACTTTCCGGCATTGGGATATCCCACAATACCAACATCAGCGATTAGTTTAAGTTCGAGTAAAATGTTTCGGGTGTCGCCGTCTTCTCCAGGCTGACAATTCATTGGGGCCTGATTTACGCTATTTGCAAAAAAGGTGTTGCCCTTGCCGCCTCTGCCACCTTTTAAAAACACGAACTCGCCCTTTTCACCAAGATCCAAAAGGGTTTTGCCACCTTCGTCTTTAATAATTGTGCCTGCGGGAACTTCAAGAATTAAATCAGAACCCTGGGCTCCTGAGCAATTGACGCCAGCACCGGGCTGACCGCGCTGGGCCGTAAAAATTTTTTTATATTTAAAATCAAGCAGAGAGTGAAGGCGAGTATCGACGCGAAAAATGACATCGCCACCCTTTCCACCGTCTCCGCCGTCTGGGCCGCCGCGATTGACATACTTTTCGCGACGAAAACTTACAACTCCAGACCCGCCATGTCCTGATGTTAGCGTGACTGGTGCCTCATCTATAAATTTCATGGGTTCCTAATATAGTTTAAGCAGACTTTGGATAAACACTAATTTTAAGTTTTTTACGATTTACGCGTTCAAATTTCACAACGCCGTCAATCAGGGAATAGATCGTGAAGTCTCTGCCCAGGCCTACGTTGTTGCCTACCTGAAAGACCGTGCCACGTTGTCTAACGATGATCGTGCCAGAGTGAATATTTTCTCCACCAAAACACTTTACACCAAGACGCTTACTATGACTGTCGCGTCCGTTTCTTGTGCTGCCTGCTGCCTTTTTCGATGCCATAAATTACCTCTTACTTACTATTTTTTAGCTTTTGGCTTGCTGGTTTTTTTCTTTGATCCAGCCTTTTTTGATTTTCCTGATGCTTTAAACTTAGCTTTTTTCATTACCTTTTTAATTGTGGGTTTTGCTAATTTTTCTACCGGTCCTTCGCTTGCTTTTGCCTGGGTGTTTGCTTTTCTTTGCTCAGCGACCGCTTCTTTACGTATTCTTGATTTCTCGGGATCTACGATGTGTGCCTTAGATTTCGCCTCTTCTGATTTACCACCAAGAGAAACGGCCTGAATGAAAAGCTCCGTAAAAAATTGACGGTGACCAATGGTGCGTCGATAGCCTTTACGTCTTTTTCTTTTAATGGTGGTAATCTTGGGGCCTTTATCAAGTTGAGTTACCTGAACCGATATTTTTGCGCCTTTAACCATGGGGTCACCAAGAGTCGTGGTTTCGCCACCAACATACAAAATATCAGTTAAATCAAATTCTTCGCCTAGTTTTTTATCTAATTTCTCAACGCGAATAACATCACCAGGTTTTACTGTGTACTGCTTTCCACCAACTCTAACAACAGCGTACATTTTAGCCTCCAATTAAAGATCCTCTTATCTGCCACGCTGCAAAAGGTTTGTCAATCTAGAGGCAGACATGAAATTTTGCCGTAAATTTCTTGCGAACGTCACGCAATGGCTCGCTGCGCTAAATAGGTTCTAGCTTATATTGATGGAGGTGAAAGTTGGGTTCTACCTTAAAAACGACTGAGCGATGAGTCCTGATCTCAATGTCTTCTAACATTTCACTTTCTTCGGCATAAATCCAATCTGCCACTGCCGAGTTGCAACTAACAATGAAATTCTTGCTTAGTGACATATGTAGGCTTTCCCGCTCTATGGCCCTAAAAATCTCATGGGCCACGGTGGCTTTTCGCTTTATATAGCCCTGGCCATCACAATAAGAGCATGGCTCACAGAGCGTTTTAATCAGACTTGGACTAATTCTTTTGCGTGTCAACTCGACCAAACCCAAGGTGGACATGGAGACTACATTTGTCTTGGCGCGGTCCTTTTTTAATTCTTCTTTGATAGAATTAAGCACTTTTTCTCGGTGGTTCTCTCGTTGCATATCTATAAAATCAATTATTACGATTCCACCGCAATTGCGGATTCGCAGCTGGTGTGCCACTTCTTTAACCGCCTCAAGATTTGTTTTTAGTATTGTTTCCTCAAAATCTCGCTTGCCAACATAACGGCCCGTATTTACATCGATAACCACCAGCGCCTCGGCCTCGTCAAAAACGATATAGCCGCCTGACTTGAGCCAAATTCTTCGCTCTAAAGACCGCGAAATTTCTAGATCGATGTCGTAAAGATCAAAGAGCGGCTTAATGCCCGAGTAAAATTTAATCTGATCTTTATACTTGGGCATAAACTGAGTTACAAAACTCACAACTTTTTCAAAAACGCCTTTATCATCAACCAATACCTCAGTAACCTCTTCGCTCAACATATCTCTGAGCGCCCGCAGAGAAACATCGATTTCAGCATGTACCAGTCCCGGTGTGGTTCGCTTTTCATAGTTCTGGTAAATTTCTTTCCAAACGCGCTCAAGATATTCGAGATCCTGGGCAATGGCCTCCTCAGACGCTCCTTCTCCTGCCGTTCGAACTATTACTCCGCCCTTAGGTTTAATTTTTTTAATGATTGCCAGTAATCGCTCGCGCTCATTGGGATCTTCGATGCGCCGAGAAATTCCCTGGTGATTCACGGTAGGCATGTAGACAATCTGTCGTGCGGGCAATGAGACATGTGTCGTTAGACGAGCGCCCTTTGTGCCTATTGGGTCTTTAGCTACTTGAATTAATAGCGTCTGGTCCTCTTTAATTAATTCATCAATCGACGGCTTATTTTCAACGGGTTTTTCTTGTCCTTCGCCGTCATCAACCATTCGTTCGCCACCATCGATCTCGCTACTGGGTTCATCGTCTTCGCCTACAAATGAAGGAATGGAGTCCAAGTCGTCCCGCACGTCTCCCACATATAGGAAACCCGCGCGCTCTAAACCTATGTCAACAAAAGCTGCTTGCATTCCGGGCAGAACCCGAGACACTACGCCCTTATGGAGAGATCCGGCCAAGGTCGGGGAAGCATGACGTTCTATTTTGAGATCGACCAGTACCTCGTTTTCTACATAAGCAACACGTGTTTCAACTGGTCGAACATTTATTAAGATTTGAGCCATATTGGTTCCTTAACTTTAATCTCCTTTTTCCCGATATGTCACTAGACAAGAACCGCTAATGGTTGGGGTTTAAATGGCAAAGATTGATGATCTATTTCGCTTAATGGTGGCAGAAAATGCATCTGACTTGCATTTACGCGCGGGCAGTCCTCCCGTCCTCCGAATTCACGGCGAAATGGTGCCCATAAAATATCGCTCTTTGGCCGACGATGAGTGCCGCGCCCTTGTTTATGAAATTCTTACGCCTGCTCAGCGAGAGGAATTCACCAAGTCTTGGGAACTGGACACCTCATATTATTTGGCGGGAACGGGGCGCTTTCGCGTCAATATATTTCTCCAACGAGTTGGCTTGGGGGCCGTCTTTCGAGTAATCCCTGAAACGGTTAAAACTCTTGATGAGATGGGGCTGCCATCTCAGCTAAAAACTTTGATTGATGCGCATAAAGGATTAATCTTGGTTACTGGGCCCACGGGCTCAGGTAAATCAACAACCCTGGCAGCAATGATCCATGAAATCAACATGCATCAACGTTCCCACATTATTACTATCGAAGACCCAATCGAATTTGTACATGAGTCGATTAAAGCGGTTGTTAATCAACGTGAAGTAAAAAGTCACACTCAAAGTTTTGCTAATGCTCTAAGAGCCTCTTTGCGTGAAGATCCAGACATCATACTTGTAGGTGAGTTACGTGACCTGGAAACAATCTCGTTAGCGATGACCGCCGCAGAAACTGGCCATCTTGTTTTCGCAACACTTCATACAAATGGTGCCGCCAAAACGATAGATCGTATTATTGATGTTTTTCCGCATGAACAACAAGCGCAAATTAGAACTATGCTTTCAGAAAGTTTACGAGGGGTTGTAGCTCAAGGATTATTAAAGCGAATTGATGTCCCGGGTCGCGTTCCTGTTTTTGAAATTCTAATAAATACTCCCGCATGCGCTAATTTGATTCGAGAAGGTAAAACATTTCAGCTTCCTTCCGTCATGCAAACTTCGTCTCAACATGGCATGATAACATTTGATGCCAGTCTTGCCGAACACATTCGGCTGGGTCGGCTGACTAAGACCTCTGCGGAAACATTTTTGGGCAGAAAGCTTACTATGGGCTCCGGAGATAAGGCGACACTTGATCTGGGCCACGTACCGCAAACAGCTTCAGCTGGTTTTCAAATGACCGGAATTTTAAAAAAACGGGCCTAAAAGCTAAAATGATAGATTACTGGCGTAAGCTGAAAATGCGCGCCCAAGGACATTTCTTTTTCTTCGCGATTTCCTTTGAGTTCAAAATCACCCGTCAGGCCGTAAAACTCTTGTGGCTTTGCAGCCGCTTTATAGGTCGTGTAGATAGTTCCACCAAAAATTCCTAAAGCGAAACCAACCGCAATGTTTGACAGTCTGTCTTGAGGTCGGCCATAAAAACTGAGTGTGCTTAAGCCCAATATTGCACCAGAAAGTCCCGCAAAAATAATTGTCGCTAATTGACGGCGGGGCCCTGTCGTATTTTCGCTACGTCCAGCGCTTTGCGCCCACGTGGAGTTTGAAAATAACAACAATATAAAAATCAACAAAATGACTTTTCGAATTGGTAACAATCTCGCCCCCTTACTTTGACAATGAATTCATCTGTTGGTATTTTCAAGCAAATTGCGCATCGCAAGATAATTTCTGGAGCTTTAGGTATGTTTTTACCCGCTGAGTTAATTAAAAAAAAGCGGAATGGGGGAACCCACTCCCAGCAAGAAATTGAATTTCTTGTAAACTCATTTACCTCTGGTGTTCTGCCCGAATACCAAATGTCCGCGTGGTTAATGGCAACATTTTTTGCTGGTCTTACTCCTGACGAAACTCACACCCTCACGCAAACGATGAAGGCCTCTGGTCAGGCCCTGTCCTTTACTCCCAGTCAAGGATTCATTGTGGACAAACACAGTACCGGTGGCGTCGGTGACAAAACAAGTCTTATACTGGCACCAATTGTCGCAGCCTGCGGACTTATTGTTCCGATGATTAGCGGTCGCGGTCTGGGGCACACAGGTGGGACGGTCGACAAACTAGAAAGTATCCCGGGGTTTTCAACTCAAATTTCGCTCGAAAAACTTTATCAAATTATTAAAGAAACTGGCTTCGGGATGATCGGCCAAACTGAAAACATCTGCCCCGCCGACAAACGCATTTATGCCTTAAGAGACGCCACGGCTACGGTAGAATCACAACAATTAATTTGTGCCAGTATTATGTCCAAAAAATTTGCAGAAGGTTTAAATGGCTTAGTTCTAGATGTAAAGTTTGGCTCAGGGGCATTTATGAAAACACTTGAGAGCGCTGAGCACCTAGCAAAAAGCTTAATTGATATTGGAGTTAAAGGCGGACTAAAAATGGCGGCATTTTTGACTGATATGAGCCAGCCGCTGGGACGTATGGTGGGCAATTCGCTCGAAATTGAAGAGTGTTTGTCCATTCTACAAAATAAAACACTTGGAAATTGGCAACTGTCTGATTTAGCAGACACACGTAATTTAAGCCTTGAGTTAGCGGGTGCTATGATTTTTTTAAGTGGTAAAACGAAATCATTTCAGGCCGGTCGCGATGCTGCAGAAAAGGCTCTTTTTTCGGGCCTGGCCTATGAAAAATTTGAGAAAATGTGTTCTCTGCAAGGGGGAAACCTAAGCGCCATCCCCAAGGCCAAAAAAAGTTTTTCGGTCAAAGCAAAAAAAAATGGATTTTTATCTGCGTATGATTGTGAAAAAATTGGAATTGCTGCTATTGTTCTCGGGGCTGGGCGCGCCAAAAGCGAAGATAAAATTGACCCCTCTGCGGGAATAGAAGTCATGAAGAAAATTGGCGATTCCATAGGCAACGGAGAAGATCTATTTATTCTTTATGGCACGGCAACAACACAACTCGAAGATGCCGCTCTGTTACTAGACAGCAGCGTAAACATAGGTGACGACAGAGTACCTTCCCCACAACTAATAATGAAAAGGATTTTTGCCTAAAATGATACCTCAGAAACTTGAAGAAGCCGTCGACTTTATAAGATCAAAATCAGCCCTCAAGCCTCGCCTTGGTTTTATTCTAGGATCAGGCCTAGGTGCTTTTGCTAATGAAATCGAAGTTGCCTGCAAAATTCCGTACGAAGAGATTCCCTACTTTACTCGCCCCTCAGTTGAAGGTCACTCTGGCTATCTGGTTTTGGGTCAGGTGGGAGGGCATCCCATTGCCACATTACAGGGACGCGTACATTATTACGAAGGTCACTCTATGGAGACCGTTGTTTTTCCCACTCGAGTATTGGCCCTTTTGGGAATTGAAACTCTTTTAATTACAAATTCTGCCGGCAGTCTAGATACTAAAATGGTTCCTGGCGACGTGATGATTCTCACCGACCATATAAATCTCATGGGCGCTAATCCTCTAATGGGAGAGAATTTAAAAAATCTGGGACCCCGGTTTCCGGATATGACAGAAGCTTATGACAAGAGACTCGTAGAACTTTTGGCGCAAGAATTAAAACGAAATGGCTTGCGCTTTCAGCAGGGAGTTTATTGTGGCGTAAGTGGTCCCACCTATGAAACTCCGGCTGAGGTTAGATACCTTCAAACAATCGGCGGCAAAGCCGTCGGCATGAGCACTGTGCCTGAGTCAATTGCCGCCAATCACCTGGGTCTGCGTGTTTGTGCGCTTAGTATTATTACAAATCTTGCGGCGGGCCTATCGAGTAATAAACTTTCGCATGATGAAGTCACCAAAATGGCAAAACAACTTGAAGGAAAGTTTGTGCCCTTTTTAAAACATTTTACATCGGCTCTTTTTTCGGAAAAATGAGTCTACTTATTCGTAATGGTACGATTATTACTCAAAATAAAAAGCGCGAGATCGTGACTGGCGACCTTCTTGTTGAAGGCAATCGCATTAAAAAAATTGGTACTTCAGCAGTGGATTCAACTACTAAAGTTATCGATGCCCAAAATAAATTTGTTATCCCTGGATTAATTCAAGCCCACACTCATTTATGTCAGACGCTTTTTCGCGGACGGGCCGATGATCTTTCTCTCTTTGATTGGCTTAAGCGCCGAATCTGGCCCATGGAACATCGCCACAGCGAAAAAACACTTTCAGCCTCGGCCGACCTCGGATTATTAGAAATGCAGCTATTTGGGACTACCACTATCTTAGATATGGGCACTACCCGCCATACCCATCGCATATTTGAGGCCGCCAAAAAATCGGGTGTTCGCTATTTCGGTGGCAACTGCTTTATGGATTTAAAAAAGTTTTCAGGCCCACTTTTTATGAGTACAAACGAAAGTCTCGCTGAGGTGTCCGCACTACAAAAAAAATTCCACAAGCCAGAAGAGGGTTTAAGTTTTGTACTAAACCCTCGTTTCGTGGTTTGCTGCACCGATGAAATATTAGAGTACTGTGCGGAAAAACAAAAAATAGAAGGAACAAGAGTTCACATTCATGCCTCTGAAAACCTCGACGAAATAAAAATAGTGCGAGCGAGAACAAAAAAAAACAATGTGGACTATTTAGCCTCACTAGGTTTACTCAACTCAAAAACTATTGTGGTTCATGGTGTGCATTTGACAGAAATTGAAATTAAAAAGATGGCAAAATCAAAAACCCCACTTGTACATTGTCCCAGTGCCAATCTCAAGCTGGCCTCTGGTTTTGCTCCTGTCACAAAGTATCTCAAAGAAAAAATGGTGGTAGCGCTTGGAAGTGATGGGGCGGCCTGCAATAACACTATGGATCCATTTCGAGAGTTGCGACTCGCTGCCCTCTTACAAAAGCCTCTCTTTGGCCCGCGCTCACTTCCGGCGCAAGAAGCTTTTGACATGCTCACAATTAATGGAGCCAAAGCCCTGGGGCTTGAAAGTGAGCTGGGCTCTCTCGAAGAGGGCAAGCTTGCGGATATTGTCTTGATTGACAGAAATCATCCGTCACTGGCTACGGTAGAAAATCCGGTGTCGGCACTCGTATATTCTTGTTCGGGCGAAAATGTTAGTGATGTGATTTCGAATGGCGAAATTATTGTGAGAAATAAAGTTCATCAAAAATTCGATGCGGGCGAGGTCATTGCCCGCGCCAGAGAAGCCATAAAATTATTAGATATTTAAAAGTTTAGCCCATCAACTTGTACAGGGGCAGATGATGGCAGTAAATTGCCTCTGCCCAGCTGACCCGAAAAATTTTGTCCCCAGACATAAAGTTTTTTATCTTTGATCGCAAATGACGTTACCGTGCCAGCTGCAATTTCGACTACATTTTCCATGCCCGAACTTTGCAAGGGCAAAAATGCATTATTTAAAGTGCCATCGCCAATATTACCGGCACCATTGACGCCCCAGCAATATACTTTAGAATCAGCGAGTGCACAAAAGTGACTTTGTCCACCAACAATTTTCTGTATACTCTTCCCGTGAAAAAAACCAACCCTTGCCGGAGCCGTTCTTTGCTCCGCATGACCTAGGCCGTTTCTTCCATCTAAACCATAGCCCCAACAATAGAGAATTCCTTTACGAAAAGCGCAAGTGTTAACGTTGCCCGTTGCAAGCTGGGTGACCTCTGAATCAAGAGCAGAAACCAAAGCGGGATCATAACGAACGCTAGTCGTGCCGTCCCCAATTTGGCCAAAGTCATTTCGGCCCCAACAATAAAGTGCTCCTGATTTTATGGCGCACACATGGCCTGCTGCATTGGTATACCCGCCGACAGAAATATCTGTAACTCCTGATGCCATATTATTTACTGAGGTCGGTGTATTTCGGGCGCCTACTACACCAATTCCCAATTGACCCTCGTCGTTTCGGCCCCAGCAAAATAGGGCGCCATTTTGAATAGCGCAGGTTGTGTAATTTGAGGTAGCCACCTTAGTAACTCCAGTACCCATATTAACTACCGGCTGTGGCGCCTGGGCGTTTGCATTGTTACCGTTTCCGAGCGTACCGTAAAGGTTGTTGCCCCAACAAAACAATTGGCCCGAGCGAATAGCGCAGATACTATTAGTCCCCACAGAAGCTTGCGTCACACCGACGTTAAGTCCAGAAACCTGCTCCGGAGAACTTTTCGCAATATTGGAACCTATGCCAAGCTCACCCATTACGTTGCTTCCCCAGCACTTTAGCGCGCCCTGAAAAACATAACAGGCATTTGAAAATCCTGCCGAAAGCTTGGGGCCTAGGGGATCTAAAGGGGGGTTCGTGTCGGCATTATTTGAGCTACCGTTAGTAACAAGAGATAAATCAAGCGGCTTTTGAGCGCAGTCTTGAAACGAGACAATTGTAACTACTGTTAAAATATAGACACCATAATTTTTTTTCATGCGCCAAACCCCTTATAACTTAGCTGAAAATCTACCCCGATACTTTATTTTATGTAGCAAAAGCTATACCCGACCAGGAGAACTGGGTTGGCAGACGGTGTATAGCCACTTTACATCGTCAATATTTTGATCAGACTTAATCTCGACTAACCGATATGTAACTCTCCAGCGATTCTGTCCGCCTTTAATTCTTCAGGGATTTTGTCCTCTTTATGTTTCTTTTTGGTACGCTTTCCCACGGATTAGCGCATCAGG
>JAWXAY010000086.1:0-26805 GCA_034439715.1 Pseudomonadota bacterium | reverse complement strand
CGTCTCAACAATGTGGCGGCGAATCCAAAGGCTCTGCTGACCTCGATAATTTTCTTTCTCATAAAGTTCCGACCACAGGAGCGAGGCACTAGCACGATCCTTTAAAGACCGAATAACTTCCACTGCAGCCGTTCTTACAATTAAGGACGAGTCTTTCATTAGTTTTTTAGCCCAGAACAAGGCACGTAAGGGTTTTACTTCCTTTAATATGACTAGGCCTGCATTTCGCAAATACCAATCCTTATGACTAAGTGCTGTCTCTAACTCCGGCAGGGACTTGTCTCGTCCCAAAAGAGAGAGTGCAGACAGTGCTCGCCATTGAAACTTCATGCCGTAACTAGAGTCAAAGGCAATTTCACGAAGGTTTTTATAACCCGCAGCACCCAATGTTTTAATCGACTCCGCTCTAACTGCAGCCGGCATTTTTAATACTTCTATTGCCGAATTATTAGCAGCCACATCTGAATGAATTGCCGAAAATGTATTTTGAGATAAAAAAATGAGTGAAATTAAAATGGCAATTGGTGTCATCACCTACTAGCTTTTCTGATTAGCAGAGTCCTTGTCAAGCTCACTTGCTTCAGAAAGCATTTTGTCGGTATCAATGTCGTCTAGGTTAGCTTGCCCGTCCTGCGTTGAACCTTCGAACGACTGAAGTTCGGCTTCCATTTTATCAGTATCTGGCTTTTCAGTGAGTACGGATGGCTCAACTTCGGGTTCCGCCACATTCATAAACTCTTCCATAATGTCTTGGGTCACTGGCCCTTCCGTTTCAACTGGAATCGAAGTGGGAATTGGACCAGCCACCTCGGATATTTTTTTTGTTGGAGGTTTTTGGTCTGCAAGGGCTGCCGCAAACTCGGACATCAAATCATCATCAATTCCACTTGTTGTTGCAGGCGCAATTTTGGATATTACTGCCGGCGCCACCACTTCGGCCTCAGGCGGGGCCACCAAACCTTTTTGTTCATCTACGGCCTGCTTGAACTCTTTTAGGACATCTTCACTAATTCCAACTTCAACAGCGGCTGCGGGTGCCAGAGGCGCACCTGAAGGCGTTTGAGAACTACCGCCATTTTTCATTAACTCTTTAATTTGATTTTTGAGTTGAGTATTTTCTTCTTTGTACATTGTCAAATCCGCAATATCATCTTCGATAATTTCATACTCGGCTAGCTTGGCCTCAAGTTCTTTTATCTTTTCCTGCATCTTTTGCGCAGGTGCATTCTTTTTGCTTTGATCCGATTGCGCTAACTCAAGAGAAGATTTTAGCTTGGCGATCAAAGTTTCTTTTTCTGTCATCGTGTTTTTTGCTGTTTGAAGCTCGGCTCTCATTCCTTCAATGGCAGAATTATCAACCTCACGAATTACAGTGGATTTAACTGGCGTTTTTGCGCTTAGGGCCTCGTCATCAGTAATAGGCAGAATGGGCGACATTGGTATCTTAGGGAACTGGGCAGAATCCAGCATTTTTCTCATCAGTCCCTCAAGGTCAGAAGAGTTTCCAGTAGCAGAAACTGCCTCAGGTCCGGATTCTCGCAGTCCCAATAAGACAAGAGCAATGATCAGCAATACCACCACAAAGGCAGATGCTAAAATCATAGTCTCTAGATGACCAACAAAGAATTTTAAGAAGACTTCTGTACCCATCAATTTTTTGTCTCTATTTTTGTCTCTATCCAAAAACTTATCGTCAGTGATGTTAGGATTATTAAGGCCTTGGTGGCATTTCTGGCCCAAAAAAAATATGGCCATCTCGACTAGCCCTATGTTAGAATCTACAAATGCCCCAGACTCCTTATTTTGATCTTGTCATAAAATCAGGCCAGGTAGCTGCCCAACCAGGTCCGGACAAAGTTTCTTTCCAAGAAACCGACATTGGTATTGTTCACAACAAGATTTCTAAAATCGGACAGATTGACTCTTCTCGAGCCAAGACTGTGATCGATGCCCGAGGTCTCTATGTCATTCCCGGCGTTATCGACACTCAAGTGCATTTTCGTGAACCCGGAAACGAGCACAAAGAAGATATCTTTACCGGCACTAAGGCGGCCGTTCTTGGTGGCGTAACAACTGTGTTTGAAATGCCAAACACCAGCCCACCTACTACAAATGAGGCTGAATTTAAACGTAAACTTGACCTGGCCAGAGACAGAGCTTGGGTTAATTATGCCTTTTTTGTTGGCGCCACTTCTCAAAATATTTCAACTTTAAAGGATTTAGAGAAACTGCCGGGATGTTGTGGGATTAAACTATTTATGGGTACGTCCACCGGTGAACTCTTGGTAAAGGATGACGACGCCATCGAGAAGATTGTTTCTTCAAGCCAGCGTAGAATGAGTATTCATTGTGAAGATGACGACCGACTCATAGAAAGAAAGGCACTCCTTGGACTAACTCCAAAAGTTCATATGCACCCGGTTTGGAGAGATGAGGAAACCGCACTCATAGCAACGAAAAAGATCGTGGGATTTGCTGAGAAGCACAAGCGCCACGTTCATATTCTTCACGTCACCACAAGCCAAGAAATGGAATTCTTAAGCAAACATAAAACGTACGCTAGTGTAGAATGCACCCCCCAACATTTAACTCTTTATGCTCCCGAATGTTATGATGCGCTGGACACGTTTGCACAAATGAACCCGCCCATTCGAGATCGAAAACATTTCTTAGGGTTGTGGCAAGCGCTTGGCGATAATGTTATTGATGTATTGGGTTCAGATCATGCGCCTCACACGCGCGAAGAAAAATTGAAGGGCTACCCCAACACTCCGTCGGGAATGCCGGGTGTTCAAACACTCCTCCCCATCATGCTAAATCATGTCAACGAGGGAAAGTTATCACTTGAAAAATTAGTTGGAATCACTTCAATAAATCCAGCCCGCTTATTCGGAATACAAAATAAAGGCTCGATTGCTGAGGGCTTTGATGCTGACCTTACTCTCATTGATCTCAAAGCTCAGCGGGTTATTTCCAATGATTGGATTGCAAGTAAATGTGGTTGGACTCCTTTTCATGGCAAGAAAGTCACAGGCTGGCCGCGAATGACAATCGTCAATGGCCATGTGGCAATGCAAGATGATAAAGTTATTGGGAATCCAGCCGGACAACCCTGCCGATTTAATTAGGACAAGAAATGCGTTCCTCTAAAAAGAGCTTTCCTTCTTGATAACAAGATTTGAAGCAAGTGTTTTCTTCATTATGCTCAATGAAACAGAAGGCACCAAGTTGGGCCATGCGCTGATCCACTAGGTTTTGAATTTCACGTGGGCAACGTTTTTTGAGCTCTGTTTCTGCTCCTTTATCAAAACCGAATTCTGCCCTTAGTTGATAAACCGATTCGCATTCCATGGCCTCAATATCAACAGGTACCGAGAATACTCCACCAACACATTTCGCCGTTCCTGAGCCCTCATTCTCTCCCGAGAGCTGTCTTGATATATTCCAACTCATAATAGCACCGTTCTGATCAGGATCGCACTGGCCCATAAGGTACGTCGATAAAAATAGACTGGAGACTTGAACCTCTTGATCGACGAACGAGAGAACCGTACCCTTATGGATATTGTCGATCACGCTGACCTGATCTGATGGCACAAAGTTATTTTGAGAATTCAGTGACTTTGCAGGCGCGCAATTCTGATATTTAACCATGATAGCCATGGTCAGCAATAAGAGGCTTATAATTTTAAAATGTTTTTGCTTCATAGACATTTACTAAATACTTATCGGCAAAACTCGACGAAAATCCACTTTTAGTTTTAGCTGATCTCAGATTGATAAAATCTCAAATTGAGATAAAAAAACTCACCCTTCGTGTAGAAAACTAGACTCGTCTTTTGGCTTAGGACTCCGAACTGAAGTTTACTAGACTTTAGGAGGTCCATCGTGAATCGCATAATAATAGTGTTGGTTATATCGTTTATTCTGCTCGGTTGTGAAAATAATACTCAAAGTAGTTCAGATAAAATTCATAAACCGCTGGTTAAAAGCAACGTGATCTACGGAAGTGATGATCGAAAGGATCTCTACCAAGTTGAAGACGCTAATCTATTGGCATTAGCCTCCTCCACTGTCGCACTCATGCGTTCCGAAACTATTGAGGTTTTAAATAATGATGAGGTCCGAATTCTTGGCTCTAACTTTGGTTCTCGTTATAATCTTTGTGAAAGTGAGCCCTACCGACAACAAGACTCAGCGGCCTTTTGTTCGGGATTTCTAGTGGCTCCTAATAAAATAGTGACTGCGGGTCACTGTATTAGCGACTCGAACTGCAACAAAACAAAATTTGTATTTGGTTTCGCCGTTAAAGAAGATGGCAAACTGCCAAGTGTCTTGCCTCGAGATTATGTCTACGCTTGCAAAAAAGTAGTTCGCACAGAATCCTTTGCCGATTATGGTGCCGACTTTGCCGTGGTTGAATTAGATCGTGAGGTTAATAATTTCTCACCACTTGCTTTGAGAGGCGATGGTCAAATTCAAAAGGGTGACTCTGTATTAGTAATCGGGCATCCCTCGGGCCTTCCCACTAAAGTTTCTGGCGGAGCGCAAGTTCGTGACCCCAGCCCAGTGGCTTACTTTGTGGCAAATCTCGATACCTATGGCGGAAACTCAGGTTCTGCGGTATTTAATTCAGAGACAGGAGCCGTCGAAGGAATCCTTGTTCGCGGCGAGACTGATTACATCACCAAAGAAGGCGCCAATTGCCGGGTATCGAATGTGTGCAAAGATGATCAGTGCATGGGTGAGCACGTCACTAAAATCGAATTTGCAAAGCCGTATCTGTGATGGAACAAAAACCTATAAAATTTGAAAAACATATTTTTGTCTGTACCAACACTCGCGAAGATGGTCGTGAGTGTTGCGCCCAAAAAGGATCCGAAGAACTTCGCAAAAAACTTAAAGAGTGGGTCAAGTCCGACAGCATTCGTGCTCAGAACATCAAAGTCTCAAAATCGGGATGTTTAAGTCATTGTGAGGAAGGAATTGCAGTGGTTATTTATCCTGAGCAAAAATGGCTAACGAAAATTCAGACTTCAGATCTTGAAAGTATCAAAACCCTACTACTGAAGAAGGACTAGGTACACGCTTTGCTTTCAGCACTTGCGCTAAACTAAACAACACCATACCATAACTTAAATCACCGAGCAGCGTATAACCGAAAAAGGGAATAGCATTGACATAACAGCTGATAAGACCCGAAAAATTGAAAGGGTAAATAGTTTGCGAAAACCAAACACCAAAATTGCTTGCGACAAAAAACAAAGTGGAGCCGGTAACTGTGTACCCACCCACCCGGTTTAATGAAATATTTTCACCAAGTTTTTGGCCTAAAAACACTATTAACACCATACCTAAGTAGTTAAACAGCATACCTGGGTAAAATCCCAATATTAAGTCACTTAAAAGTAAAACTATAATCGGTAGTGCCAAAGCGATTTTTCGGTTGAGAATGTAAGCGCCGCCTAAGAGGGAAATCGCTGCTACAGGCGAAAAATTTGGTGGGTGGGGTAAGAATCGACTAGCTACTGCCAGCACGATTAAACCCAAAATCTTTAAAAAACTATTGTTCATATCCTATCTTTATTTAAGAATTACTTCTTTTTCAATGACAAACTACCGGTCTTAGCATTATTTGTTGGCATCAATGCAAATATTTTTTATCGGTCTTTTTTTAATGATTGTTTTTAGTCCGTTTGGTGAGGCCAATTTTATATTGGAGCCCTCGGTTTCCTATCAAGCAGGAAAGATTGATCAAGGCCCTCTCGCAGGAAAAGCGAGCCTAACAGGACCGGCCGTCTCACTTCGCGCAGGTATTCCCTTAAGTCCCCGTTTTGAGCTTGGGCTAGAAAGTTTATACGGCCACCTCGCTCAAGAATATCAGGACAATCCACAAGTAATTTATGGCGCCTCTCAAACGCAAATTGGCGCCTATTTCGCGGGCAATTTTAGCGTTTGCCGGACTTGGGCAGGGCTCTACCCGCTCGATCAGTTAGATATCCCGACTCGTGATCAGACATTCACGGGAATGGCTGCGCGAATTGGAGTTGGCATTCCTATGATGTCAAAGTTCAATATGAGCCTCGACTACACTTTACATAATTACACCCAACTTGAGACCAGCACTGGAAAGTTCGACATCCCCTATAATGATGGCTTTGGAACTTTGCCCTTTGATGTTTCCACCTTTACCCTCTCTGTCAGTTATATCCTCAGCCTCTGAACCTTTGGCTAGATTTTTTTAGACGATTGATCTCTCTTGTCTATTACCTGGTCTCAGACCAAAATAATGGCTCAACGACAAGAGGATATAGCTATGAAAATATTAATTTCAATTTTTGCAGTCAGTGCTTTTTTAAACTTCGCTCAGGCCCGTGGCGGCGGGGGAGGTTTTGAGATTGGAGTTCATGGTGGCATGCTCACTACCAATCAAAAAGACATGGACACATTAAAAAACCGAGCTAATACCCGTGAAGGCGGAATATCTACCGGTGACCTCGGTACTGCATTTGAGTTTGCAGCAAGCGCGGGCTATCGCTTTAGCGGAACGATTTACGAAATGCTCCTTCGCCCCACCTACATGTTTCACACCGAAGAAGGCACCGACAACTCGGGCGCCAAATTTGAATACGGAGTCACCGGATTTACTATCTTTCCAATTTTTAGATTTTTTCCTCTTGAAAGCGATATTTTAAAACTTTTTTTTCAGATAGGAATTGGTTTCGGGCACGCTAACGGACACATTCAAGAAGACACTTTTGATATCGAATTTAGCGGCAATGATTTGGGTTATCTCGTTGGTCTCGGCATCGAAATTTGCTTTACAGATTTTCATTGCATGTCGCTCGAAGGCAACGTGCGCCAGCTTTCTTTTGATCGCGTGCTCGCAGATAAAGTTTCGGGGACGCCAGGCGGTGCGCCTATCGGCATTAGCCAAGCGACCGTTGGCCAAGAGGTCGAGATGGATGGACGGGACATGTTCGTCACTATGTCAGGCTTTCAAGCGCTTCTCGGCTATGTCATGCACTTTTAACGTACTATGAATGATCTGTTAGATCTTCATGGGCTTACTACCGACGAGGTGACAGGTAAAGTTGATAACTTTATCTATGCCTCGCAACAAAAAGGGCTCAAGAAGGTTCGTATCATGACCGGCAAAGGTACCGGCAAAGTTAAAAGCTCTGTCATTACATATTTAAAACAGGGTGGCTACCCTTGGCATTACGAAAAAGACAAAAATGGTAAATCTAACGAAGGCGTATTAATCGTCGTAATAAACTAACAATTTATTGCTGGCGCCCTCCTTGTCCCTTATAATCATGCCATGGCAAAATTACTTTGGGTAGACCTCGAAATGTCCGGGCTCGACGTTGAGAAAGAAGTTATAATCGAATGCGCAGTAGTCGTTACGGATATGGAATTTACGGCTCTAGATACCTTCCATGCCGTAATTAAGCAGCCAAAAAAATATCTTGAAGGCATGGACGACTGGAATAAAAAACATCACAAAGAATCGGGCCTCATAGACCAAGTTCCTAAGGGTACTGACCCCGAAAGGGTTGAAGATGAGCTTTGCCACCTGCTCGATAAACATTTTAGTAACGAGCGTGCCATAATTGCGGGTAACTCCATCGCCCAAGATCGCCTGTTTATCAACAGGCATTTTAAAAAATTTTCGTCTCGGCTACACTACCGCATGCTTGATGTTTCTTCTTGGAAAATAATTTTTAAAGAAAAGTATAATATCTCTTATGAAAAGAAAAATGCTCACCGCGCACTTGACGACATCCAAGAAAGCATCAATGAACTTAAACACTATTTGAAATTCTTGCGGCCTTCGGAGCTTGTATCATGATCCGTGCAATAACCTTTGACCTCTGGGACACAATTGTTATCGACGACTCTGACGAAGAAGTCAGAAAAAAAATGGGATTGCCGTCTAAACCACTGGCTCGTCTAAAGCTATTGAGTACAGAAATAAAACAGCATCATAAAAATATTTCCGAAGAAAAAATTGCTGAAGCCTTTGCCCTGGCCAACGAAAAGTTTAATCATCATTGGAAGAACGAACACTTTACCCCTACCGTTAGTGAAAGGTTGGGGTATGCCTACGAGAGCCTTGGCATTAAATCCACGCCAGGATTTGAAAATACGGTTCACGAAATAGAGTTGATGGAAGTTGAAATCATGCCTCTACTCGCACCTGGAATTGAAGACGCACTTAAAAAATTATCCAAGACCATGGATCTCGCCATAATTTCTGATGCTATTCACACCCCGGGCACTGGCTTAAGGCAAATTCTAAAAAAATATAATCTCCAAGAATACTTTTCTGTTTTTGTTTTTTCTGACGAAGCTGGAGTCTCGAAACCGAGCAGAAAAGTTTTTGAGTTGGCCCAAAAGGATTTAGGATTTAATTATGGCGAAATCGCCCATATCGGCGATCGCGAAAGTAACGATGTGACGGGACCTAACAATATGGGCATGAAGTCTATTTTATACACGGGGATCATTGATCGCGCGAGTAAAAATACTAAGGCCTCAGCCATCTGTCAGCATCATAGTGACCTTGTAAAAATCGTGAGGAACCTATGAGTGGCACCTTGGGAAATCAATTTCAGGCAAGGTTTCGTGAACACTTAAGAGGTCCACGCATGATAGGGCGTGAGGCCGAATACACCGTTGTCAAAGACGATGGTACCGCCGCGAATATTTTTGAATTGTTTGAACCATTGAGAGCCACCGGAAATTTTAAGGCTCTTTATGATAATCTCCCTAACGAGAAAATGCTTGTAGGCCTTGAGAGTAAAGCTGCTAGCTATTCGTCAGAAGTGGGACTCGGCACAATTGAAGTCATTACCGGGCCCGCCCATACACTTTTTGAATTGAAAGACATGCACGAGAAAGCTATGCAGCCCCTATTGAAAATTTGTAGAGATAAAAAATATCACGTCTTGGGATTTGGCATACAACCCATTACACGAGCCACTCCTCAACTAATGTCACCCAAGCAACGCTATAAATTACTTTTCGATATTATGGGACCTAGTTGGCTGTGGTTTTGTGTGACTTCAAGTGACCAAGCGCAAATAGACATTACTAAAGATGAGATTATTAAGTTTACTAACTTCGGAATCCTAATGGCTCCTGTGATAATCGCTCTCTGCGGTAACTCCTCGGTGTGTGGGGACAACCAAGACTTTATTTGCCACCGAGAGGGCTTAAAAAAAGATATATTTCCGGAAGAGCAGCGCCACGGTATGATCGAGCGCCCCTACGATGACATAAATGACTTTATCGAAAGACTCTCTCAAAAACATGTCTTTTACTAAAAAATAAATCCTATTATGCCGTCAACGTTCCCTTTACAGAAGTCATCAAAGAAAATGGTCCAGACCTTGAATCTTTTTTGATGCATGACCATTATCTATGGAATAGCGCCCGTGCGCGCTCGGCCCACTCCACAGTCGAAATTCGCCCAGCCTGTCAGCAGCCTTGGTCTGAACACATGAGCGTTGCGGCGCTTTCGTTGGGCCTCATTGAAGGCGAAAAAGAAATACAGTCCTATCTCAACCAACAATTTGGAAATCAGGCTTGGCCACTGCTAAACGATTATCATAAGGAATCCGTACGTTTTGGACTTGGCGCCAAACGGCCAGTGCCAGGGTTTTTGCTTGAAATTCTATCTCTCGCCTACAAAGGACTTGCGGCTCGTGGTTTTAAAGAAGAGGAATTATTGAAACCACTCTTTGAGCGATTAAAGGCCGAGGAAAATCCCGGGCAGAAGGCCAAAAAATTATTTCAAACTCATGGCATAAAGGCCATGATTGATTCACTTAAAATAGTATAAAGGAGTTCTTCAATGTCTGCCCCAAAAAAAATATTAAACCAAGTAGTAAAATATAATTACCCGACAACCATCATGGCTGGAATAGGTGCCGTAAAACTTTTGCCCTCGCACCTCGAAGAAAATCATCTTTCTCGACCACTGATTGTAACTGACAAGGGAATTTCAACATTACCCATTTTTTCAAACTTGGTGAATCTATTAAAGGATGCGGGTCTCACACCCGGTAGTTTCACTGATTTTTCGGGTAATCCCGTAAAATCTCAAGTCGTTAATGGTAAAACTAAGTTTCAACAACACCAAGCCGATAGCATTATCGCTTTTGGCGGCGGAGCGGCACTCGACGTAGCTAAAGCTATTGCCGTTATCATTAACAACCCTGGCGATTTATTTGATTACGAAGATGTCGATGGCGCTAAACCCATCACCGAAGAAATCCCCCATCTCGTGGCAATTCCAACAACCGCTGGTACAGGTTCAGAAGCCGGCAGATCGGCAGTTGTTTCTGACGATAAAACAAAAAGAAAAAAAATCATTTTTGCGCCGAGCCTAATGCCTAAAAAAGTTTTTCTAGATCCTGAAATGACCATGGACCTACCGGCTAACATTACGGCTTCTACCGGTATGGATGCGCTGACTCATCTTATCGAGGCCTATCTGGCCAAAGGTGGACAGCCACTTTGTGATGGCATTGCGCTGGAGGGCATGCGACTCGTGAGCGTTCACCTACCCAGATGTGTGGCCTTTGCAAAAAAGGGAAATAAAAAATCTAAAGAACACTATGAATCTAGATTACAAATGCTCAATGCCGCCATGATGGGAGCCGCGGCCTTTCAGAAAGGCTTGGGCGTAACTCACTCTTGCGCTCATGCACTATCGACCGTTGTGGACATGCATCACGGCCTCGCAAATGGCATCCTGTTACCTTATTGTATGAAGTTTAACCAAAAAGGCATGGCCGACAGATTCAAAAACATGGCTCAGGCAGTGGGTATCAAAAAGACCGGTGCCGCCGACTTTATTAAATGGATTGAAAGCCTTAATAAAAAAATCGGGATTCCTAAACATTTAAAAACTGTCGGCGTGGCTAAGTCTCAAATTCCACAACTTGTAGAAATCGCAATTCACGATGTTTGTCACCCCTCGAACCCGCGTCCCGTCAGCAAAAAAGATTTTGAGACTATTTTAAAGCAGGCTATTGGATGAAAAATCCTACAATAGGATTTGCTTCTTGTTTTTTTCATGCAGATCCTCAGCGTCCCATTTTTAAGGGCAAAACGCTGCTCTATATTGAGGAACAAATGGCTCAATGGGTGATGAATCAAAAGGCCCTGCCCTTTTTGTTGCCCCAGCCTACAAAAATATTTCCCGCCAAAGAGTTGGTAAAAAAAATCGACGGACTGTTGCTTCAGGCTGGTTCTGATGTATCTCCCCATTCTTACGGTGAAGACCCCCTAAATCCCGAATGGAGCGGCGATAAAATTCGAGACCACTATGAATTAACACTGCTAAAAGAATGTCTCAAACAAGATAAGCCTGTCTTAGGGATATGTCGGGGCCTTCAAATCATAAACGTGTTTTTTAAAGGCAGTCTCTTTCAAGATATCAACTCCCAAGTCCCCAACACTCTGGTTCACCGCAAGTGGGAAATATATGATCAAAACTTTCACGAGGTGGACATTTTGGACAACACACACCTTAGTCGTCTTTTTCCTCGAAAAAAACGGGTAAAGGTAAATTCCATACATCACCAGGGCATTAAAGATCTCGGCAAAAACTTGGTGGTTGAAGCAAGATCCCACGCCGATAATATTATAGAAGCTATCCGCTATTTACCCTATGGTTCTAGTATAAAAAAAAATCCTTACGTTTTTGCGGTCCAGTGGCACCCCGAGTTCCATAACCAAAAAGACAAAACACTGTTAAACGCAACACCGATATTAAAGGAGTTTTTACATGAAGTCCGAAGGCGAAAGTAAGCTAAAAATATTTAACCCCGCGACCAACGAACTCATTCGCGAGGTTAATCAAGACACGACGGTCTCGCTCCAAAGAAAATTCGAAGGCGCCCACAATTCTCAAAAAAAATGGGCAACCACCTCATTTGATAAAAGAAAAAAGTGCATTGAGAAATTTAAAAAACTTTTAATAAAAAATCGTGAACAGCTAGCCAAAACTTTAACTCTTGAGGTCGGCAAGCCGCTGAATCAATCAAGAGGTGAAATAAGTGGCACGGTCGCTAGAATTGATTTTTTTTTAAAGAACACAAAGGAGTGTCTCAAAGAAACGAAATACAGTAAAAACGAACGACTATCGTGGGAACCCCTAGGGGTTATTGGCAATATTTCGGCGTGGAACTTTCCCTACTTTGTGGGTTCAAATGTTTTTATTCCGGCTCTCCTCACAGGCAATGCCGTGCTTTACAAACCCAGTGAATTTTCGACTCTCACTGGACTTGAAATCGCAAAACTCATGCTAGAATCAGGAATATCCAGTGATGTTTTTGTGCCCGTTATTGGGGGTAAAGAGGTTGGTTCTGATTTACTCAATCTGCCGCTCAACGGTATTTTTTTTACTGGTAGTTATCCGACTGGCCTGAACATAGCCCAGGCAGCCTCAAAAAAACTTATGAAGGTGCAGCTTGAGCTTGGGGGTAAAGACCCCGTTTATGTCTGTGATGACATTGACGTCCGAGTCGTGGCTGCTGCAACGGCCGATGGCGCTTTTTACAACACGGGCCAAAGTTGCTGTTCGGTTGAACGCATTTACGTGCACCAAAAAGTCTATGACAAATTCGTCAATGAATTTCTGCAAACCGTTAAATCCTTTAAATCAGGTGATCCTCTAAATGATGACACCTATATCGGGCCTTTGACTCGCAAGCAGCAGATTCAAGTGTTAGAGGACCACATTAAAGACGCTCTTGATAAAGGAGCAACTGTAGCGTGCGGCGGACAGCGCATAGCGGGTGTTGGCAATTACTTTCAACCCACGGTGCTTCTAAACGTAACCAATCAAATGAAAATCATGCGCGAAGAAAGCTTTGGACCCATCATTGGAATTATGAAAGTAAAAAATGATGATGAAGCCACAGGGCTCATGAACGACACTGAATTCGGCCTCACCGCGAGTGTGTATACAAAAAATAAAAAACGCGCTGATAAAATTCTCAAAGAAATGCACTCGGGTTCTGTTTATTGGAACTGTTGTGACCGGGTGATGCCTTATTTGCCCTGGACCGGTCGCAGGCATTCAGGCATGGGGTCCACCTTAGGTAAGCTTGGAATCCAAACCTTTTTGCAACCTAAAGCGTGGCACGGATAGGTAAATTAACTTTGTTTTTATCGTTCAACAAAACTGGGATTATCCTCGTCGCCATTAACACCTATGAGATTTTCCATTGATAACCTTCGCGCCAGTTCCTGGTAGCCTGTCTTGGTACTGCGAAATGACCATTGGTGGACCGAGTTAATCAATTCAAGAATGGCAGCAGCACTCCCATCAAAAGGTGTTTCAAGCCCCGTCGTCAGTAGGTCCAAGTATTTTGTACCGTTAGGATCGCCTTGCGCTCTTTTACGACCGAAAAACATGGCATTGTAATAGGTGTATGAACTACAGCTATTAAAAAAGAAAATCTGATAACGTTTTTTCGGCGGTTGAAATCTAAATCTGTGTTTTTTTTCAATATCGAGCAAATGCAAATTGCTGCCCAGACCGGAGTGACCGTCATAAATCATAAGTGCTGAATTGTTGATAGCGTCTTTTAGAAAATAATGAAAAGGCGTACTTTTTTCGTCAATTCCTGTGGCACCAAAGAAAATGCGTACAACTACTTTAGTGTTCTGGCCACTGGAACGCTTATAGTATTTTTCATATTCCTCAACAAAAGGAGTTTTGGAACCGAGCGGAGAAACCTGCTCAATTTGTTCTTTGGACCAGGATTTCAATTGAACAAATTCGAAATCTTCAATCAGGGATTTTTTTATTTTTCTATAATTTTTAGCGTTTATGTCCTTTGACTCATTGGGATCCCAAGAAAGTTTGGGCTCATCCATTCCCATAAGTATGCTTATGTGAATCACGCCATTTTTGTCAGCCAGCAATTCATACTCAGGCCGAGTGGACTCTGAATTGGGTAGCGTTTCAATTTCTGCATCAATTCGTTGGTAATCTGTACCTTCAATGAGCTTACATCCCTTTCTACTGGGACTCCAAAAGTACCAAAAATCCCCTTTTTCTTGATAATGTTCATCAGTGCAGGGATTACGTTTTTTAATTAATCCGGCTTCATATATAGTCTCAAGATTTATAGGAAGTAAAACTTCATAATGTGTGCGCGGTCCACGCTCAAGAACTATGACACCTGAATACGCATAGGTTATTCGATATTTGCCGTCTCCCATTGAAGTTTTTTGAATTTTCGAAATCGAGTGCTCCCCTTTTGGCGCCGCTTTATATTTGGCAAGTCCCATGGGACCAAACAGGTGTTCTACGTGGGCTTCGATCAATTCCTTAACATTATTGTCTTTAGTGGTTTCGATGTAGGCGTTAAAGCGAAGGAGAGCTTCAGAGGAACTACTGCCGACATAGGCAAATAATTGCGACGAGAATAAAAAGGTAAAAATTATACTAATCATATGAAATTCCATCCCAGTTTTGCTACCACTAACATTGTTAACAAATCTTCCGCAAGTAGTTTAGGCATTGGTATAAAAGTTACTGGCGCAGGAGTTGTCGGAAATTTTTGCCACCAATAAGTGTGCATAAAGATATCAGCCCCCGATTCGGCCTTGGCGGGGCAGTTGGAGTTAGTCGACAAGTCGAGGTTCAAGTTGACCCCACCCGATATCTCTCAATCTCACCCAGTTACTTCTGGCGCTAGTTTGCATTAATTCCTACTTGGTACGCCGATTGCAATTTTTGTTAAATCAGGGTGGAGGGGCTTTGATTGGTGAACAATTGGCTCTATCCCCCAATAATTTGGTCAAAGGGGAGGACCGCATGACAGAAATAGACTTACATAAAAAAGTGGCGCTTTTAGCGAAATCTAAGGGCGTGAGTCAAAAGGAACTGGCGAACTACTGTAAAATTTCGCGTATAACTGTGCACCGCTTTCTAAACGGCAAGACCGAAATTCGCTCGGGTGATTTTGTAAAGATGCTAGAACTGCTTGGTGTTGATGTCGTGGGAAATCTTGATAAGAACCTACTGGGACTAAACATTAATTCCCTACAAACTGAGAAATCAGAGCCTTTATTTTCAGATGTAAATTTAGTATTGAAAAATCTTAAAGACACCGTACGCCGAGCACTTTTAGAGCAGATTACCTGGTGGGGGCAAACATCTCATCAAGAAGACATTGTCACTGCCAGCCAAAGAATCAAAGACTATATAAGACAAAACCAAATCCAGCTAGAGGAGAACCAAATATGAATTTAGCCACCAACACCGTCATTACACTTCCCAATAATAAAGAGCTACAATTAGAATACATCGGGAATTGGATTTGGCGATCCGTCGCCTCACTCATTGATACCAAGGATTTTAATGCCGCCCCTAGATGGATCGCTGAACGACTAAATATTAGATTTTCTGAAGTTATCGAAGCCCTAGATGGTCTCGAACGCCTCGGAATTATTGGACGCACCAAAACAGGTTATAAAAAACTTTTAAAGTATGTTTACTTTTCTGACCGCGATCTTGACCCAAAATCTGTACTTTCTGACCACGTACTTATCAGCACGCAAATTATGGGCCGGTTGAATCCACTCAATCCCAAAATTGGCTGCTTTTACCGCACGGGATTTGTGGCCACCAATCAAGACCTCGCAAAAAAATACTTTTTAAAAATGGAGTCACTAATGAAGGATTTCTTAATGGAGTCCGCTAACTGTTCGGCCGACACAGTCTATGCCTTCACACTTTCGGGTGTTGATATCATCGATCCGCCCACCCAGCAGGGAGAAAAAAATGAACATAATTAATTTTTTAAGACTAACAATAGTCACTGTACTTTCAGCACTTTGTTTTTCTGGCGCGTATGCTGGCGATTTGGGGGGCGGCGGAACGCTCGGCGGAGGGACAACATTAAATGGCGGTTCCTTGGGGGGCGGCGGAATGGATATAGTACTGAGTGAAACTGAAAGAAAAAAACTAGCAGGCACGGGTACGGCCGCCAATGCTTTTTCTTTGTGGCTGAACCAGATGAGCGAACAGCAAAAACTAGAAACACTGAAAAACGTTTTCGAGATTCAAATCTTACCTCAGCTAATATCACAGTAAATATTTTCTAATAGAGTTACAAAAAGGCCCTAGTTAAATGATTATTAACTAGGGCCTTTTGCTTTTTAACAACTGTTTTGTTACTAAAGATACAAACCTGATGTCACGGGCGGTGACAAATTAATCCTAAAACCTTTGGCCCTCGCTTTGCAATTCAACTATGACCAGAGGGGGTCACATTAGTGAGACCCATAAAAAAACAAAAGGGGGAAAGATGAAAGTTAATATTTTAAAACTAACATCAGCAATGTTGGTGAGCATGTCCTTAAATGCTATGGCTGATGATATTTCTATTGGGCATCCTGACTATGGCGGAAGTGGCTGTCCCGGCGGAACTGTGTCGACAACACTCAGTCCCGACCAAAAAAGTCTCAGTGTCCTCTTTGACCAATACGTTGCCGAAGCTGGAGGCGGCACTGGCAAGTCTCTGGACAGAAAGTCTTGTAACGTAGCCGTGCCTGTACATATTCCGCAGGGCTACAGTATTTCGGTATTTCAAGTAGACTACAGGGGCTTTCGCAGCATTCCTTTCGGAGGACAAGGCCAATTTAGAGTTGAGTACTTTTTTGCTGGAGCTCAAGGTCCTATCCTTGGTAGGTCTTTTAGAGGCGGAGAAGATGGCGACTACATCTTAACTCATGACCTCGAGGCCCATGCCATAGTCTGGTCTGCGTGCGGAGCAGACACAAACCTGAGAATTAACTCGAGTGTTCTTGCTCGCACTAATCGAAACATGGACACCGCAATGGCCACTGTTGATACAATCGACGTAAAGTCAGGACTGGTATTCAGCATTCAATGGAGACGTTGCCAGTAGTTTCGCAAATATCATTGCCGAGGGCGGGGGAAAACCCGCCCTCACCTATTTTCTAGTCCAGTTAAATTAAGTATATAATTTCCTTGTCTAATTTATCTCACGATATGGCCGCAATTACCGATCAGTTACTTGATGTTTTTTAACAAAGCCAACCTTGATTGGAAAATTCAGGTTCATCGCGAACTACAAAGGCGTTCACGCATTGGCTCTTTTAATTTCTTTCTCGCTTTCTTGGCATTGAACCTAGCAACGCTTTCGTTTGGAACCTTCAGCAATCAGCACCTTATATGGGGTGCGACTCTCTTATTCTTGGCGACTGCCAGATATTCTTTAGGATATTATTTTATGAGGGTGAATCAAAAGAATTTCTTTAAATGGAGATTCTCTTTTTACGGCATTGTTTTTTTGAATAGCCTGCTTTGGGGATTGTTTGTGTCCTCAACATTTTCTGAGAATGGACTGGGTACACCCGGAGCCATTGCATTGCTGGCTACCTTGTTTTTAGCTCTAGAATCCTGTGTTACCTTTACTTCTACTTACAAATTCTTTGCCCTCAACCTAACCTTCATGACATTAGCTCCGCTTGTTGCACTAGCGCTTAATGCAGGCCCAATGTATTTTACAAACCTTGGACTTACTCTCATATTCTACTTCCTCATGTTAGTTTTAGGCCGAATTATCAACTTCGATATTCTTGCGCGAATACGCACGGCGGCTTTTATTAATCAACAAAAAATTGAACTCGAAACTGCACGTGAAAAAGCAATTGAAGCCTCTAGAGTAAAATCTCAGTTTTTAGGAAACATGAGTCACGAGCTCAGAAGCCCGATGAATGTTATCATTGGCATGACGGGATTATTGTTAGACAATAACCTTGATGAGGATTCCGACAAATTGGCAGAGTCTATCAGAGATTCGGCCGAAGGACTGCTGTCATCAATTAATGATATTCTGGACTTTTCAAAAATTGAGAATGGCAAACTAGATCTTGAGGAACAACCTTTTGAGCTGGCTCAATGCCTCGAGTCTGCATTTATAATTTCAGAGCCTAAGGCCAAAGAGAGAGGCTTAAAATTAAGTTACTCGCTCTCCCACAATTTACCATTTGGAATTTATGGGGATGCTACCCGCCTTCGACAGATCTTGGTAAATCTCATAAATAACTCTATTAAATTTACGGATAAAGGTTTTGTCAGAGTTGTAGTTTCAAAGGGTCAAGACCAGGGAGAAAAATCAATAATTCAGTTTGCCATTGAAGACTCAGGTATTGGCATTCCAGAAAATCGCGTTGAACGATTGTTTAAGTCATTTAGCCAAATTGATGCCTCTACGGCTCGAAAATTTGGCGGCTCAGGCCTGGGACTTGCCATCAGCAAGCGACTCAGTGAAATGATGGGCGGACAAATTTGGGTTGTAAGTCGTTTTGGCCATGGTTCTACTTTTTTCTTTACGATTGCTAGCAAATCAGCCATGATTGCAGCCCCATTTATTCAGTCAGCCCCTCTATATAACGATTACTCAAAAGTGGAAGAAGAAAATCCATTGGAAATACTGATTGCCGAAGACAGCAGTGTCAATCAACACCTTATGCTGCGGTTGTTAAAAAAATTAGGTTATCGAGCAGATTTGGCGTCTAATGGATACGAAGCTATCGAGGCTTTAAAAAAGAAATTATATGATGTCGTACTCATGGACATGCAAATGCCGGAACTTTCTGGCTTAGAGGCCACAAGAATTATTTGTGACACTTGGACAAAACAAAATCGCCCGCGAATTATTGCAATGACCGCAAATGTAATGGAAGAAGACCGACGGCGATGCTACGACGCTGGTACGGATGATTTTCTAAGCAAACCTATTCGACTTGCTGACCTTGTAAAAACTCTCAAATCTTGTCCCAAAAGAAGTCGTAGTCCTGAACTTGTAACGAATCATGAAGCTATCACCCCCATAATGGGCACCGATCTCACCATAGATTTTGTGCAAATGCTTCGAATTGTCGGTGGCGATAAAGAGCTCCTGTATAGCTCAATCGATACATTCAACCAAGAGTCAGATACAACGCTTGATAAACTTGATGGGCATATTTTGGATAAAGAGAGTGATCTAGTGGAACAAACAGCTCAGATAATCAAGCAACGCGCTTCGACGTTTATTGCGACTTCTGTTATTCGCATGGCGCTTGAAATCGAGCGTTCCGCTAAAAAGCAGGACTTCGAGACATGTGCGCAAATTTCTAAACGCCTCCGACTTGAAGTCGTCTCACTCGTTCAAGTTTTAACTGAAATAAAAAAATCCCACGAAGCAGCCTAAAGAAATTGTTAGAGTTATTTTACTTTAATTGGGTCTGGAACCCGATTTCCCAAGAGCCAAAGGACAACAATCAGAAGCGCGACCAAAAGCTGTCCTGCCATTGTTTCATAAGTCGGAAAAATTCCCAAAATCTCGAACCTAAAAGAAAATGGCAGAACCGTTACCGAAACCATGCCAGTTTCTTGAAAGGCATGAAGGCATTTTCCAGCCAGTGCCACAGACAAAACCGCGATCACGCTTGAGGTGACCAAAAAAAGTTTTTTAATGGGTAATTTTCGGCTCATCTTAAATAAAATCCAGGAGAGTCCTAGCACCACCACAAAAGCTGTTGCTACACCGCCAACTATAGAGGCTCGTGCACTTTCGTTGCCTTCAAGCCAAAGAGCGCGAAGAAATAAAACCGTTTCAAAGGCTTCTCTAAATACACCTAAAAAAGAAATTAGTGCGATGCCGATAAGATTTTTCTGCTCCATAATGGTTTTTGTTCGCTTATGAATAAAGGCCTTCCAGCGATGAATTTCGGTCTGACTGTGCAACCAAAAACCAACGTACAGCAAAATAACTACTGCGAGTAGAGAGGCAATGGCCTCCATACTCTCACGCCCCACCCCGCCCAAATCTATAATGGTCCCCGTTAACCACCAAAGGCCAAGACCACAGACTAATGCCGCACCCCAACCGAGATGCACCCATATGTAGGCCCTTTTAGCTCCCACGGCTTGCAAAATGGATAATAATGCAAGAACGATAAGTACAGCTTCAAACCCCTCGCGCACTAGGATTGCGAGTGAAGAGGCAAAGGCCATTCCCGGTGTCAGTTCTTGATCTGAAAAAGATTTCTGAATTTTTACTATCACCTCTTTGGCAAGCAAGGTTTTTTTCGATACGAGTTCTTTGCTATCAGCGTTTTTGATGCTGCCACGCACTTGGTTCATGGCGTCTTCAATTTCAGCTACAAGATTTGGATCAGTTGCTTTAATTTTGGGTTCTACAGGCTCAATTCCCTCTAAATAGGCCTTAATTGCCATCGCCTTTGCTGAATGAGCATCCCCTAACTGATAGTAACTTTCAGCTTGAGATAAATACCATGTGGCCATCGCCAACCATTTGTAACTGGAATCCGCTCCAGCGAATCGGACAGATACGACATAGTACGAAAGGTCCCATACATTTTGATCGCTTAAATCTTTAAAGCCTTGCATTCCTGTGCCAGTGATTCCTAATCTGATGCTATTGAATGCCGAAAAGGGAGTTGCGAACTCCATGGTATTTTCATCTAAAAAATTTGAGGGCTTGGGGATAAGCCCAGCGCCGGCTGCCCCGCTGCCATCGCCACTTGCCCCGTGGCAAGAAGCACATTTCTCCGCAAATATACGCGCGCCATTGGCAAGATCAGGGGCACTTGCTGGAATGATGGGTAGCGCGAAAATTTTAACAGCCAGTGCCTTGGTGTCAAAGGCGAGGGTTGACACGCTTTTTTCGTCCTCTAAGTTTTCTATCTTGAGAGCGAGACTCGTTACTCTATCCAGAACTTCCTTTTTCAAATTCGGCGCTATCTTAAGAGCCAGCACGCTTTCTTTAGCCGCTTTCACAAATTCTATTTGCTCATCATATTCAAACTGATTTAAGATTTTTTTATCTTGAACCGCTCCCCCGTAATCCTTAGCGATATAGTCTAGAATATGTACGATCAGTCGCCCCTGTTCACTATCTGAACTAGCAGTCGCCGATGCTTGAGACCCCAAAACAAGACTCAAAAAAAGTAAAAGTATCCAACTAAATAAGTTCTTCGACATGTTTAATGCCCTCATTAAGTAGTCGCTCGATGTGAATATCATCCAATGAATAATAGGCCGAGCGCCCTTGTCGTCTAGCGCGTACCAGCTTTAGATTTCTTAGCATTCGTAAATGGTGACTAACGACTGGCTGGCTGAGAGAAAGCATGACTGCGATATCCCCAACCATGAGTTCACCTTTTGTTAAAACCCACAAAATTTGTACCCGAGAGTAATCACCTAGTGCCTGAAAGGTCTCTGCCAAAAGAGAAAAAACTTGTGGGGACTTTCTTAAACTCGCGATTTTTTTAAGAACGCCCTGATACTCTTTAGATGTGCTTGATAACATATAAACGTATATATATATGTTTATATATCGATGGTCAATTTTATTTATTTTATTTTAAATTGCGCAAAAAAAAGCCAACCCTTATGGGGTTGGCTTTACCTATCCTATAATAAACTTACGAGATTACTCAGACTTTAAATATCTAACACAATCCATTTTCTCAGAAAGGGAATCGCCGTTACGTTTTTCGATAGTTACGCGACCAAGCAATACTGTTCCATGAGCAACGGGCTCATTGTATTTGAAATCGACGTCGAGGCTGATAGAATCAACATTTCCAAGCTTTGTGCCTAAAATGTTTTCACCTTTTCGATCACTATCAATTCTGCGAAGATCAACACCTGCAGTGTATGAGGCGCCTGAGTTATCAAGAGTGCCTTCAGCAGAAAACTTAGCGATTGTTCTGCGACCGTAAGAGATATTAGAATCTGAAATGACCATCACAGCGGCATTTCGTGTTCCTTCAGATGGCTGAGTTTTGTTGTAAACTTTTATAGTGAGATCATCACCATAGGTTTTACAGGTAAATCCATCGGCCATTGCTTGTGAGGCAGTAAGAGCGGTTAATAAAGTAATTAATAGTTTCATAGGGTCCTCCTTAAGGGGTTTGTTTAATTGACGCTGATTCAGCCAGCGTTCATGAGATAGCTTCTAAAGGAATTTAAAGTATAAATACAATACATAATTGATATATTATTATTCATTTGATACATATATGAAATGGTAGAAATTCATTGGGAGCTTAGTGTGATTAGTCGGGCGGTTCACTTTCCGACCCTATCTTCTGCCGCCCAAAACATTGGAATGAGTCAGCCCCAACTTTCGAGAATTGTTAAGAAAGTAGAGGATGAGCTTTCTATTGTGATTTTGGACCGTACAGCTAAAAGAAAGTCAGGATGGATGAGCGTCGCCTTTCAGTTAGCCCAGCTTTATGCCAGCGCCGAGCGAAAACTCGAACTCGATATTATTCATTTGCAAGAAGATCGCATGCTCACTCATTTGCGAATCGGAACTTTAGACGGTTTAGGCTTAATCGCAGGCGAATTTTGCCGAAAACTATTTAAAGGCGCAGGAGTGATAATGGTAGAGCTGGAGGTTTATGAACTCGAAAAACTTGAAGAAGAATTTAACCAAAATAATTTAGATATGATCTTTAGCTTTCGTGAACCCGGAAAAAAGAAGTACAAATACTCAGTTAATATTGGCTCCCAAGAGATTAAAAAGGTTAATCAGGGAAACACGTGGGTGGTCAGTCATTATGAGTATGAAAAAAATCACATAGGAAAAAAACGAAAGAAAGACGAGTGCATTCTCATATGCAACTCACTGCATTTGAGAAAGCAATGGATAGAGACAACGAAGGCCAGGGGCTGGGTACCGTCTGAAGTCAATAAACCGAAAAATCGCTATGATATTAATGAAGTCCCCGTGTTGCTAATTGGCTCAGATCTATTATCTCCTAGGGAATGGCAAACCCTTACGGGCCTAATTTTATAAAAATTTCCCATGAAAATTCAGCGATTGTCGCCGTGAGTTATTTTTAGTATACAGAGGTCTCTAATTTCGGGGGCGGGGGAATAACAAATGGCTTATACCAAAATACTGTGTCCTGACGTTGTCGTAGTGGGCGCTGGAGTCATCGGCGGTCCCCTTGCCATCGGCCTCAAGAAAAAAGGGCTCGAAGTGCTACTTGTCGAGAGGTCAGCTAAGGTAAGGCGGGTTTTTAAGGGCGAGTACATGCAGCCTCAACCCGTTGCCACTCTCCAGAAATTAGGACTCGGTTCTATTTTTACTAAGCCGTCATTTGATTCAATCCATAATTTGAGGTTTCGCGACTTAGATAAAAATTCTAATGAAGTTATTTCTGATATTATGATGGAATATCCCGCTTCACATTCTGCCAAAACTTTTACCCACGACACCTTAGTCAACGAATTACGAGCAAAAGCGCACGAGACCCTCGGCGAGGATTTTTGGCTCGGTGCGAATCTTGTACCACTCAATCATAATGAGCGAGATTTTTTAATCCGCCCAGAATTTGAATTGAGGCACCCTGAGCGGGGCACGGCTCTTGTCAGACCCAAATGGGTCATTGGTTGTGATGGCCGCACTTCGCAAGTCAGAAATTGGATGAAAGGACCAGAGGCCCCAAAAAATCGCCGAATTTTATTAGGCGCCACTCCTGAACATATTATTGGTGCCGAGATCGCAACAAAATCTCCCGTAAAAGGCTGCTATCAAGTGTTTCGCAGTTACGGCGAAGGAACTCTTTTTGCATTTGAACTCCCCGGTATCGGCCAGCGGCTCTATTATAGTTCGCTTGATCGACCGGGCGTAGGCAAAGATCAATGGGCAAAAAGTATTAAGAAAATAATAAATGATGTAAGACCTCATGAAAAATTAGGAGAGTTGGATGAAGAGGCGCCGATTTTAGGTTGCCCTGCTTATCAGATGTGGTTCGGACCTTCTTTTGGAGGAAACTTTTTGCTGGCGGGCGATGCCGTAGCGACGACCACGCCCTATGCCGGCCAAGGAATTAGTGCTGGCATGGAGCACGTCGATTACCTCATAGATGAGTTTGATTTTTCGACCTCGCTTGCCAAATCAACTCAAGATTCCCAGAAGGCCTATGCCGAAAAAACTCGTGCCATTCAAGAGAGACTCGATATAGTTAATTTGGGTCTCTATTACTTGTTTTTTGCTCGGGCTCCTCTGTTTAAAACGACCACGCGGCACGTCACTAACACTTGGAAGCTAGCGCCTGAGTTACCTAATCGAGTCATGCGATTATTTGCGGGAATAGACAAAGACAAACCCGGCCTGGCAGAACTTTTTGATCTTTGGGGCATTAGTCGAAAAGGCCTCACAACAGTACTTGGCCGGCCAGTATTTCAGAGAGATACCCAATGAATTTAGAAACGGACAACAAAACAATAGTTCAAAAAGATAAAGTGCTTTCTGATGAAGCGCAAAATACCATTCTTCAGACAATTCATTTAGGGCAAGAGAATCTCCTCAAGCTTCGACGTGAAGGCGGCTTCTGGAAGTTTCCAGCATACCTTGGCCCATTTTTCGTTTGCCAGTATTTTTTGGCGTGCGAGTGGATGAATATTAAAGACTCTGGAATTGACAAAGATTATTTAAAAGAACTGCTTTTAAGTCGTCAACTGTCAGATGGTGGTTGGGTCCAACTTAAAGATGCGAATTTTATCGAAGGTGAGCTCAATGTTTCAATCATTACCTATTGGACACTTAAAGTATTGGGCGTAGCTCCACATTCTGAGCCCATGAAAAGGGCCCGCACCTTTATCCACAATAAAGGGGGTCTTGATAACGCCGAGATTTTTACAATCGTTTTGTTAGCACTTTTTAGAATTGTATCGTGGGACCAAGTGCCAGCCACTCCCTACATCACATTTATGGATTTCGTGCCTATGAACTATAAACGTTTTTCTCAGTGGTCACGGCCTCACATGATGCCCTTTGCCTACATGCAAAGTCTCCGCATGAGCAAAGACTTGGGTTCCGCGTTTTCGTTGGACGAATTAAAACCAAACCCCCAACCAGTTCCCAATGAAAGCAAAAAGCCAAACAAATTTTTCGATGGCTGGCTTATAAATAAAATTGTACGCTTACAAAATCCGGTGGGCTGTTGGGGCGGATATACCACGTCGACTGTGTTTTCACTCTTAGCGATGTCCCATTTTTCTGAAAATTCCTCTCGTCACAAAGCAAAAATTGAAAACGCTGTTTCATTAGGCCTAAGCTTTTTAAAAACTCTTTACTTAAATCCCAGTAATGGAGCCTACACCGGCATTACTTGTGATGGCACGAACTGGGACACAATATTAACTTCAACAGCACTCTTAGAAACTGGTTTTACGGCGAGTGAGCTCAGTGATTCCTTAGATTTTATAGTGAACGAACAAGCGCCCAACGGTGGAATGCCCTTTGGCATGGGTTTTATAAACGAACCCGATGTCGATGATACCTGCTCAGCAACTGACTTGTGGTTTAAAGTCGGTGGCCGTTACCGTGAAAATGCTCTTCGTTCATTACGATGGCTTATGGAAAGACAAAATGATGATGGTGGCTGGGGTGCATTTAATCAAAACAATCGCAATAATTTTTTGCTTAATTTTTTCTTGCGAAATTATAAAGACCGAGAATCGCTATTCGATTATTCATCAAACGATTGTGCCGGACATGTCTTAGAGGCCATGGCTTTTGGCGGCTATAATAAATATAACAGTCCCATTGCACAAAAGGCGATTTTGTACCTTAAAAAGAATCAAGCAGATTTTGGTGGCTGGAAGGGCCGTTGGGCTCAGAACTATTTATTCGGCACGTCCGTTGCCGTGCAAGGGCTATTGGCTTCAGGCGAAGATGCGAGATCGCCGTATATTCAAAGGGCTATTCGTTGGATGACCTCGAAACAAAATTCTGATGGTGGCTTTGGTGAAACGCCAGCTTCGTATGTTAAAGCTCATCTTGCGGGATGCGGAGAAAGCACGCCCTCTCACACCGCGTGGGTGTTAATTACTTTGGTAGAATGTGGCTTGGCCAACACGGAAGTCGCCCAGCGAGCGGCTAAATGGCTCACAGAGAATTTCAAAAAACGTGGTCGTTGGGTCGATCAATCAGTGACAGCAACAGGACATCCGGGATTAACAACCATGCAGTATTCACTCTATGCGCCGACATTTCCACTGATTGCTCTCGGAAAGTACCTAAAGGCCTTGGGCATCCAAGTGTCCCACACAAAATTGGACTGGAAGGCTCTGCCCGCCTATAATGGATTTCCACCCATCGTTGGCAGGGATGTTCAACTTTAGAGAAGTCTGTACCCGCCTGCGTATCATGGTCCTCTAATTGCAGTCTGTCTTCTGAGTTTGAATTAAAACGCGGAGGACACATTTATGGGTCAATCTATTAGGATTACGAGAGGGTTTATTGTCACTCTGGTGACATTATTTGTGATTTCTTTAAAGCTCAATGCCGAGCCCTATTGTTTGGCGCTCCGGGGAAACGGTGAAGCGCAGCCGGCACATTGGGGCGCGCTTGCCAATCTCGTTGAAAAAATGGGTCTTCCACAAATTCAATCGGGCGGTAGTTCAGCCTCAGTGAGTCTCATGTTCTTAGACAGTATTGCCGCCAACCCTTGGGTGAATAGTGGTAATCCCGAGGAGAAAAAATCTCGTGCTGCATTTTTGTTAAAGTCCTTGCATGGAATTACTATTTTTTTAGGAAAGGCTGCGTTGGGACAATTATTGCAGATTCAGGTGACTCCCACTGAGGGCAGTAATACCCTCCCTATTGTAGTTCAAGCTTTGAATTCTCTCGGTGTCGAACAAAGCTCGCGTTATTTTTTTCTTGTTAAAACTCTTAGGAATTTGCAACAGGGCGCCCTACTGTCGCAGGG
>JAWXAY010000085.1:0-29677 GCA_034439715.1 Pseudomonadota bacterium | reverse complement strand
GCTGTGCATTCAGGAGCAAAGGCTCCCTCGGCCACTTGCGCAGCAATATCGGATCGCAGAAATTTATCGAGAAGACCCATTAGACTCGAGGTTTCGGAATAAAAGCGAATGAGTTGGGTGTTGGTACTCGTAGAAACTATCGCAGCCTTTGCTTTCTCAAAATCCTCAATTAATGGAGTCCAATAGTTTAACATTAAATTTAAATCTTGATTGATCAATTCGACTGTTTTGCCTTTGGCCTCTGGATCCGCTAAGAATCTTTTCATGGATTTTTCACGATTGGGCCCGAGGCCCTCGCCCTGACGAATGGTTTTTGAATTATAATACCGGCTAAATGCACTATCGCCAGCCCAGCTATAAGAAAAGGTTAAAAGTAAAGAAGCAAAAACTGGGAGAACTAAAATTTTGTTTTTCATAAACCACCTAAAGTTTGACTAGACTTACCTATGCAAGCACGGGGCCTTAGAACCAGCGTGTTTACGCGTTTTGACCTGTCTAAGAATTGAACAGATAGACTATTTTCGGCTCTTTTTCGCATAGGAATTAAAAAAAATCTATGTTGTAGTTAAGTGAAAATTTTCTAATGTTAGAGGGATTATTATGAACTTGATTTCAAAAATTATTTTTACCATCGTCCTTTGTGCGTCCAGCTTCGGTCGGGCAAACGATACAGTTCAGTTGCGACAAGTGGGCTTTATTGAAAGCATGGCAGTTGACAAAAACGAATGTATTCTAATAACTAGCCGAATTTTCGATCCGGCTGGAGCGTACGCTCATGCGTGGCTTTATCGAAGTTGCGATCTGGGCACGACCTGGGAACAAATAGCCTATGTTGACATCGGCGCAAAAAAACTTCATGGCACAACTCATATCAGAATCGATGGCATTGGCAGATTATATTGGTTCGTGATGGGAAGGTTTGGGCGTACCGTAGTTATGGTGAGCGAGGATGGCGGTAAAATCTGGAGTGACTTCGATTTATCCCCTGGCTATATCAATGAAGTAGTCATTGACTCACTGGGGAATATTTTTGTGACAGCGGCAACCCTCAACAATGGAAGTATATTAACGGTGAGTAATGACCACGGCCGGACGTGGACAGTTATAAAGTCAGATGATAAGGGCGGCTCATTTCAGTTTGGAGGTTTGTTTTCCACAAAAAAAGGTGAAGTCTACTTGTCAGAACGTACCAATGACTTTCTTTATCTGTTAAAAACAACCGATCAAGGCAAGACTTGGGAAAAAAAGGTTGTGGAAGAAGGCTCATCGTTCCATTCCCCAATGGTTTTTGTCGATAACAATGGGAGAGTTTACCTTACCGGCTCTATGTTTTCTGGAAAAGGCACCTACTGGCTCGTGAAAGTAAGCGAAGATGGCGGCAATACCTGGAAGGACTCTGATAAGTTCACCTACAAAGGAAATTATCGCTATAATTTTCCCTCACTCATTACCTCTAAATCTGGCAATGAACCGATTTGTATTGGTAACGCCGGTAACAGCGCAGGTGGGCCCGACAACAGAGAAGTTATAACTCGCATAAAAAGGGGAGACTCGTGGGAACTGCTAGATTCCTACACGCCAGATCTGCAAGGGCAAGATGAAAACAGACCAATAGAAAGTTTAGTTATTGGCAATAAACTTTTGATACTCTCTGTAGCTGGCGGAGAAGAGGATATGCTTTTTTATCTAAGGCGGATTGATTTAATTCAAGATTCGACAGACAATTTGTAGGCTTTGCTTACTTTCTTAGGGACAGGCGCAATCCAAAGTCGTTGCTTAAAAAGATTCCTTGGACCCATATCGCTGACTTTAGCAAGTGGGCCACTTTTTCTTTATAATTAGTAACTGACCTTAAGCAGCCGAGGCGGCGGCAGGTTCCTTGCCTTTTTTGCCGGATTTTGGTCCGCCCTTTTTGTGCTTAAACGACTTTTTCGAATCAAGTGCTATGGCCAGCACCTCATCTAGATTTTCGACCAATACAAAATTAATTTTGTCCTTCAATTCTTTGGGAATATCAGAAAGATCTCTTTTGTTGGCGATCGGGACTATGATGTTAGTAATTCCAAGATTAAGTGCGGCTAATGCTTTTTCTCTAATTCCGCCTACAGGTAACACTCTCCCTGATAAAGTAACTTCGCCGGTCATGGCAAAATCTTTTCGAACAGGCGTATCTGTCATTAGGCTTATCAAGGATGTCGCAATTGTAACTCCAGCGGACGGGCCATCTTTTGGAATTGCCCCGGCGGGAATGTGCACGTGTGCATCGAACTTCTCAAACCAATCCACAGGAATATTTAAACTCTCGTAGTTGGAGCGAGCGTAAGACATAGCGGCGCGTGCCGACTCTTTCATGACGTCGCCCATTTGACCAGTTAATACGAGGTCGCCTTTACCCTTCATTTTTAGCGATTCGACATACAAAACTTCGCCGCCGACAGGGGTCCAAGCCAAACCCGTGGTTATTCCCACCTGGTCTTCTTTAAGTTTTTCGTCACGAAGGTATTTAGGTGTGCCCAACAAATCCTGCACGACTTCTTTATTAATGATGTAAGTAGTAGCAGTATCTCCTGTAACAACTTTTTTTGCAATTTTGCGACAAACCGATCCAATTTCTCGTTCAAAATTTCTCACTCCCGACTCACGAGTGTAACTAGAAACTATTGCCTGAAGCCCTTCGTCAGTAAACTGAATTGCTTTTGGGTCAATGCCGCTATTTTCAATTTGTTTTTGCACAAGATGTTTTTTAGCAATCATTACCTTGTCGTTTTCGGTATAGCCGGGAATATGAATAATTTCCATGCGATCACGAAGTGCGCCGGGAATGCTGTCTAAGACGTTGGCCGTTGCAATAAACAATACTTTACTTAGGTCAAAATCGACGTTGAGGTAGTTATCCCTAAAGGCAAAATTTTGCTCGGGATCCAAAACTTCAAGCATTGCAGCACTAGGGTCGCCCCGATAGTCACTACCAAGTTTGTCGATTTCGTCTAGAACGACCACAGGATTGTTAGAGTCTGATTGTTTAAGGGCCTGAATTATTTTTCCGGGCATTGCACCGACGTAGGTGCGTCTGTGTCCACGAATTTCTGCTTCGTCTTTTACTCCACCAAGCGCAATACGCAGATAGCCTCTTCCCATAGCGCGAGCAATGCTTTTTCCTAAAGAAGTTTTGCCAACTCCAGGGGGGCCGACGAAACACAAGATTGGCCCTTTTTGATTGTGTTGTTTTAGTTTTCGAACCGCAAGAAACTCTAGTATTCGATCTTTCGCCTTATTGAGATCATAGTGATCCTCGTCTAGAATTTTTTGAGCATCCTTTAAATCCAGTTTATCTTCGGTGGTTTTGTTCCAAGGTAGATCTATTAGCCAATCGAGGTAGGTCCGTACCATCGAGGCTTCGCTCGCATCGGGATGCATTCGCTCAAGGCGCCCCACTTGTTTAATGGCTTCGACCTCTACGACTACAGGCATTTTTGCGCTGAGTAGTTTTTCGCGCAACTCTTCGATCTCTTCAGTTTTAGAGTCAGCTTCGCCCAATTCATTTTTTATAGCACGCATCTGTTCTCTTAAAAAATACTCTCTTTGGGAGCGAGTCATCTCGTCTTTTGCGGTATTGCGAATTCTTGCCTGCATTTGTAAAACTTCAAGCTCGTTAGCCAAAAGTTCATTAACCAGAGCTAGTCGAACTTTGGGCTCCATGGTCTCTAAAACTTTTTGCGCTTGAGAAACGTTGAGACCAATGTTGCTTGCGATAAGGTCGGCAAGGCGCCCGGGTTCGTTTACATCATCGAGAACCAGTAAAATATCGGGTGACAGAGATTTTCCGAAAGCGATAATTTTTTCGATAAGTTCTTTTGAATGTCTGATCATTGCCTCATATTCAATGGGAGCTCCAGTTTGAGCCGGATCAGAAATTTTTTCGACCTCGACATGAAAACTGGGAGAAACTTTCGTGAAGTTTTTAATGCGTCCCTTTGCTACGCCTTGAATAAGAATTTTTACCCGTCCATCAACGAGTTTCCTCATTCGCATAATCATTGCGACGGTGCCGACGGTATGAATGGACTCTTTAGCAGGATTTTCTTCAAAGACTTCTTTTTGTGAAGCTAAAAAAATCATTCTGTTTGTAGCTAGTGATTCCTCTACGGCTTTGATCGAAGCATCTCGTCCCACGTACAGCGGCAGAATCATATATGGGAACACGACAATGTCTCTGACGGGCAATAGTGGGAGTGAAGCCGGTACTTCAATTTCTTTGTTGTCGAAGTTCATTTTTTATCCCCAAAAGTTTAGTTTCAGCGCTGTTATCTTGATAAATTGTCGGCGTAATCTTTGGGGGGCTTTATGAAAATTAGGTGTAGGCTAGGTCCGGAATTTAAGTAAAATTATGCGTAAAGTTGCTCTTCCTGCTCTTGAGCCAACTTACAATCAATGCACATGCTCGCCACTGGTCGAGCTTTAAGGCGGCTAAAGTCTAAAGGTGTAGCGCATTCATCACAGTACCCATACCTTCCCTGAGTAATTTTTTCGAGTGCGCGATCTATTTTTTGTACTAAAACTCGCTCGCGTTCAATCAAGCGAATATTAAGACTTCGTGCTAGCTCAGAGCTTGCTTGATCCGCCTCGTCTCCCACAGCTTGAAAGCCTTGGCGATTTTCTAACCGAAAACGCTCGGTCTTATTAAGGAGAGACTCCTTTTGGCCCAACAATAATCTTTGCAACGTTTTGACTTGAGAAACTCGCATAGCTATTTCCTCCATGGCTACTTACAGAAAACAGGGTTTGTAAGATATATTTTTATGAGCCATGGTTTGTCACCTAAAAACTTGTAAGTGCTGATTATAAATGCAAAAAATGCCACTTTTTTAGTGTAAGGGAATTTAAGCTGAATGCTTATTTGGCAAATCTGCTTTGGCGAGCTTCGCGCATTTCAGCACCCTCAATACTCAAGGTAGTCCAGGGGACGGCGAGCAAGCGCGCAGCCTCGATTTGCTCTTCTGTTTCTTCGCAAATTCCAAAAGTGCCGCGAAGAATTCTTTCTAAGGCTTGATCAAGTTCTATTAGGCGCGTTTGTAGTCGCCCCTGCTCGCGCAAATAATTTTGCTCGGCTAATACATAAGTCACCATGTCGGCCTCGTCCCCAGTAATGTTTTCGCGACTGCGAAATTCTCGCAGCAAGAAACGTGACCGGTTAAGAATTTCAGACTTCATGGCTAGCAGCTTGTCCCGACATTCCTTAATAATTGATTGTTGTCTTTCTTGAACGGTATTCATAACCCCTCCTTTAGGTCTCAGCAACAAGCACTAAGTCTCGTTGATTTCTATTAGACTAAAGGAGCTAAGAATTTGGTTAAATTTAAGGTTTTCTTTTTGAAGAAGTAATTTTTTGCACCTGGCCATTGGCGATCGTAAGCGCAACAATGGGCCGCGTAAATTCGCGCCGTGCATTAATTGAAATAGCTCCAATTACGCCAGGGAAGTCTCGCGTTTCGCGCAGATCATTAGCTAAACCTTGGCGAGAACTGGCGCCTTGGTCTAGCGCCCTTCTCAAAATTTTTGCGGTGTCGTAAGCCTGAATTTCAAAATCCGTAGGCTTCTGCGAAAAGGCTTTGTAATATTCTTGATAAAACGAAGTTTGCTCAAGCTCTTTTTCCGAAGGGAGTTGGCTATCTACAAAGAGTGAGTTTTCAACCGAGGACTCTCCCCGCTTAATAAATTCCTGGACCTGTTTGCTCCAAATATTTGTACCCATTAAACGTAGGCCGTTGACGTCATTATATATAAGCATCTGAGAAATCTGCCCAACCGCCGCGGCCTCATCAGGAATAAAAATGGCCTCAAAATCTACAATGGGAGGTAACAAATCAGTGGGCGGTCTATTGCGAGACGTAAGTTTCTTTTGCTTTTTCTCCCATTCCTTTAAATAAAGTCGGTACTCATCTAGGCGATCCTCTAGATAATAGGTGCCGACAAGTCTTTGAATCTGTCCTTTAAAGTCTTTTTCTAATGGGGGATAGGTCTGGACGGCGTTGATCTGACCACCCCGGCGTAAAACCTCGTCCCAAAACAAGTTAGCATATTCAACGCCATATGAATCGTTGGGATAAAGAATGGCAAAACGAGAAAGATTAAATTCTTCCATCCCAACTCGAACTAAGTGCTTAATATACATTTCACTTGAAATTGAATTTCTAAAAACCGATTCGCCAATACTTGTGATACCTACCTTTTGCGAAAGGTCAATTGAGGGAACACCCATTTCTTGAGCTGCACTAGCAATTGCTGGTGCAGTTTTGCTCGAATAGCTGCCAACAATCGCAATAACGTGGTCTTCTACCACAAGTCTTTCAACGGCTCGACGAGCGATGTCGGGGCTTCCCTCGCTATCCACAACAGCCAGCCGATATTTAGACTTATTAGATCCATAGATGCCAAGTCCCAATTGAAGGCCTCGGAGCTCTCTAAGACCAATGCTGCGATTTTTTCCGCTAAGCGGTAGTACAGCGCCAATGGATTGCGAGTCAACAATTCGCCGGGAATTAATTTGTTCTAAATGAATCCGCGCTTTTTCGGCCAAAGGACCAGCGGAGTAAGAGCTGGTTAATTCTAAAAAATAGTCTCTCGCAGAAGAAAAGTTGTGGTCTTCTAAATAATAGAGACCCAGGTTATAAAGAGCCTGTTGTCTCAAAAATCCGAAATCGGCGTCATTCGAAATATATTCAAGCTGTTTTACTTCGAGACCATTTTCAATTGTAGCCGCCGCACGAACCCGAAATTGTTCTTTTTTCTGTAGGTCGACATGGGTCTCGGACAATTTAACCAAGTATCGAAGCGATTCAAGAGCGTCGCCCAGTTGTCGGTGGAGATCGACTTTTAGCTCGTAGATTGAGAGTTGCAATTCTATCGGAATGCCGTCATTTTTTAACGCTTGATTTAAGAGTAAGGACGCCTCGTCCCAGCGGCCAAGGGCGTTCAAAGATTTCGCCGCCCAATAACTGGCGTCCACTTCTTTGGGACTATAGATTTCAGACTTTACGACAGCTATATAGCTGTCATAGGCTTCTTCGTATTTCTTATTTTTATAATTAATGTCCCCTCTCATGATCAGGGCGTCATCGGCAATGTCTGTGTCGGGATAGGTTTGAATAACCTTGTCGAGTTTTTTAAGCGCTCGAGATTTATTATTGCTAGAGATATCTACTTGCACGCTATTAAACAATTGTACGGCGCTGGGTGGAGCTTTCTTGGGTTCTTTCTTTTTTGGCAGAGAGGTGCACTGAGAAAATAAAACAACAGTTAGGAATAGTGCCGCACTCTTTAATAATTTTTTTGTCATCATTTGTTCCTGCGAACTTTATTAACCTTCTCCTTGAACTCATTTATCAAAGGATAAGAAGAATCCACGATATTTAATTCACGCAATACTTTGATTTGATTTTCATCAAGATCTTTGGGGATGTCTACGACGATTTTTACCAACATGTCTCCAGGAGCCCCCCCCCCAACATTTGGAAACCCCTTATCCTTTAAGCGAAAAACTTGCCCTGAATGAGAACCTCTGGGTACCTTTAATGACACAGTGCCCGTTAGAGTTGGAAGATCTTTGGTGGCCCCTCCAGCAGCTTCGACAAAAGAAATGGGCAGAGTTAACAGAAGGTCATTATCTGATCTTTCAAAGAGCATGTGGTCAGTTACATTTATTACGACAAATAAATCGCCCGGAGCCTCTCCTCGCAGAGAGTCACCCTCATTTTGCAGCTTGAGCTTTTGCCCTTGTCTTACTCCAGGGGGTACAGAAACTTCAAGTCTAGCGCTTTCGTCGCGACCACTTCGTTTTCTTAAAAATGAAATAACTTTTTTTATACCAGTACTAACTTCTTCAAGATTTACATTTAGAGTATAGCGTAAATCGGGGCCCCGTTGTTGAGGCCCGCGGGCTTGCGGTTGCGGTCCTCCCTGGGGGCGCGAAAAAGGATCTTGTCTCGAGGCACCGAAAATATCCCCGAACATATCTCCAAAAAGATCTTGAAAGCTTGTCGCCCCGGGACCACCAGGAAAACCGCTACTCGCAAACGGGTCGCCAGCTCGGAAAGGGTTTTGATTGCCGGGACCTTTTGAAAAAGGAGAGGCCTGAAATTGGTCATATTGGAGTCTTTTCTCCGCATCGCCAACCACACTATAGGCCTCAGCAATTTCTTTAAACTTTGTTTCGGCGGCCTTGTTATTGGGGTTTTTGTCGGGGTGCCACTTCATAGCCAACTTTCGAAACGTCTTTTTTATTTCGTCAGCTTTTGCCGTTTTGCTTACGCCCAAGATTTCGTAGTAGTCTTTTTTGGCCAAGCTACTTTACCGTTTTTTCTTTGGCCACCACTACTTGGGCTGGGCGGATTAGTTTGTCGTGAAGGTTATAGGCTTTGCGAAAAACACGCAGAATATGTCCGGCGGGAACCGCATCGGACTCTTCGCTACTTAGCGCCTCATGAGCCATAGGATCGAACTTTTGGCCTTCACTTGGCACTTCGCTTATACCAAAATGTTCCAGTACGGTTTTAAGTTGTACCGAGATTAATTCCATACCTTTTTGTAAGCTATCTAGACTTGCCGACTGACCAGTGGCCAATGCGCGCTGGAAATTATCTAAAACATTTAAGACTTCAACCAGCACTCGTTCGGAACCATACTTTAATAGCTGAGAACGTTCTTTCATGACTTGTTTTCGATAATTATCAAATTCGGCTTGCAGGTAAAGATAGTCCGATTTAATTTTATCTAATTCAGGGTTTGAGTTCTCTTGAATTTTTTCTTCGTCGGCCTTTTTCTCTTCCACGAGCATCCTCCTTACCAATCAGACTAAAAGCATTAAAACATGTTACCGGTTAATGCAAGATGCAGTAAAGTGGACGTTTTCAAATATATGATTACTGATCATTTTTCCGTCTGAAGTAATGAACCAAGTGTCAGCAGTTTTGGACACAAGGCCCCTATCCAACAGTAGTCGGAGTTTATCTGTAACTAACGACTGAAGTGAGTCGCCAAATTTACAACGCAGGGCGCCCTCAGAAAGGCCCCGTGCTGTTCTCAAAAATGTATAGCAATAATCAGAAAGTGCCTCGTGGATTTTTAAATCCTCGTATTGAGAGGGCTCTAAATAGTCCTTAATGCTGGCAGATGGGGCCGATGTCCTTGCGACCTGTTTCTCGTATTCCTCTATAGAGCTTGGATTCCAAAACCGAGTGCCCCAGGACCCCTGCTTAAAATAGGAATGGCTGCTCAAGCCCACGCCCCAATAAGGCGAATCGTCCCAATACAATTGATTATGGCGAGACTCAAAGCCGGGTTTTGCATAGTTTGAAATTTCATAAGAAGAGTAACCGTTAGCCAAAAGGGCTCTATCAATGTGATTAAACATTTCAATTTGGCGATCATCGCTAGGTCGATTGATTTGTAGTTTATGATTTTTTGGTAAAGTTAAGCAGTACGGGCTTAAGTGTGGCGGCTGATATTCCAAAACTTTTTCTAAATCATACGCTAACAACTCTTGAGTCTGATTTGGCAGAGCAAAAAGGAGATCAAAACTATAATTGAGATTAATGGCACGAAGTAAAGAGAGAGTGACTTCTGTGTCTTTGGGGCTATGAAATCTGCCAATATCTTTTAATAACTTGGCGTCAAAAGTCTGAGCGCCAACGCTTATTCGATTAACGCCAGCGTTTACATAGCCTAAAAGCTTTTTTTCAGAAACCGTTCCCGGGTTAGCTTCCAGAGTGATTTCAATATTTGGACTAAATAAAAATCCAGCCATCGACAAACACTCCAGAATAGATTGAATATCCGAGGGATCGAGCAAGCTGGGGGTTCCGCCACCAAAATAGACAGTTTCAATGATGCGATAGGGAACAGCCCCAGACCTATCCGAGATTTCTTTTCTTAAGATATCCAGGTAGTCTTTAGAGGGTATGATTTCGTCTTGTTTGTACGTGGCGAAATCACAGTACGAACAACGTTGAACACAATAGGGAATATGAACGTAAACGCCAAACTTCATATCAGGACTTAATATGACAACTAAATACAAATTGCAAAATGGATTAACGGTATTGTTGATTGAAAGCCATAAGGCACCAGTTGTCTCGGTTCAGGCGTGGGTAAAGACGGGAAGCGCCGACGAAGTTAAGGGCCAAGAGGGAATCAGTCACTTCATTGAACACTTGGTGTTCAAGGGTACAAAAAGTTTTAAGGTGGGAGAAATAGCAAAAACCATAGAAGGCAGTGGCGGTGAGCTGAACGCCTATACCTCTTTTGACCAAACGGTCTATTATGTCACAATTTCAAAGCAATTTAGTGAAATTGGTCTGCAGGCTATCAGTGAGATGATAGGCTTTCCGACGTTTGATCAGGCAGAAATAGATAATGAACGGGGAGTGGTGCTTGAGGAAATCAAGCGGTCGCTAGATTCGGCGCACTCGCAGGCGAGCTGGCAAATGTTTAAAAACAGCTATCAAAAGCACCCCTATGGCATTCCCGTAATTGGTTACGAAAAAATCATAAAAAACGTGACTAGAAAAACTCTCCAGAAATATTTCAGCGAAAGATATTCACCTCCCAATATGCTTCTTGTGGTCACAGGCAACTTTGAATCCAAAAAAATGAAAGCGGACATTAAAAAATACTTTGGAAAAATCAAAAAAACTAAAGTGTCTAGGGTGAATCGAAAAAAAGAACCTCCGCAAAAAAAAGCACGAGTTTTCGTAGGCCAATCAACATTCGAAGAAAACTTTGTTTACCTTGCCTGGAAAATTCCCAATATCAAACACAAAGATGTGGTAGCACTTGATCTGTTAGCGATGATTTTAGGCGAAGGAGAGTCCTCTCGTCTGTTTACAAAGCTTCGTCTAGAAGAGCCGCTTGTCAGGTATGTGGGAGCGTCGACATTCGCCCATAAAGACCCCGGATTGTTTTTTGTTGTGGCATCGCTCCCGTCGACTTCGATCGAGCGGTACTTTCAAAAACTAAAAGACATTTTGGAATCGATACTTGACGCCGAAGTCAAACAAGATGAACTGTCAAAAGCAATTCTACAACTCGAGACCGACGAATACTATGGTCTTGAAACTGTCGATGGGCTTGCCGGCAAGGCGGGTTACCTTGAGTTTTTTATGGGTAACCACAACTACTACCCAAAATATTTAAAGCAGATTTGCGGGACGGACGCAAAAAAAATACTAGGAGTGGCAAGAAAGTATCTGGTGCCCGAAGCACTAAGCCTATCCGTGCTCTTGGGTAAAGAAGCAAAAACCAAAAAAGAATTTTTTGAAGTCTGGGCATCTGGTTACAAAGAAATGTTTAAAAAGGCATCCCAAGCGAAATCCCAGAGTAAATCTAAACCAAAAGCCAAAAAGGCAAAAATAAAAATATCTGCGCATTCACACTCAGAACCTAAAATAATAGAGAAGACCCTGCGAAATGGAACGCGCGTAGTCTTTAGGATCAGTAGAGACACGCCAGTTATTAGTGCGCGCGCCGCATTTTTGGGTGGGCTGCGTGCAGAGCCTATTAAGGCCGAGGGACTCACCGAAATGTTATCACGAGTTTGGACCAGCGGAACTAAATGTTTCAACGAAGAAGAAATCATTCGCAAAACAGAGGACATCGCAGGAAGGCTGTCTGCCTTCGGTGGCAGAAACACTGTCGGAGTGTCAATGTCTGTTTTATCTCCATTTGAAAAAGAGGGCGCGGGTCTTTTTGCCAATGTATTAAGTGAGCCCAACTTTCCGCCTGAAATTATTGAGCGCGAACGAACGATACTTTTGGACACTATTAAAACCCAAAATGATGAGGCCTCGCATGTCGCCATTCAGTTGTTTTTGGATCGCATGTTTTCGGGTCATCCCTACGGAAGGGACAGCCAAGGAAAGACAGAGTCAGTCTCAGAAATAAATCGCGAACACCTCGCCAATCATTACCAAGCGATGGCCATGCAAAAAAATCTAATGGTGGCAGTTTCTGGATTCGTCGACCCCAATAAATGGGTCGATGCGCTTGAAAAACAATTGGTTCCTTTACCCGTAGGCAGTGAATGGAAAAAAGAGTTTCAACTCAAACACCTCGGAGATTCGACGAGGCATTTTCAGTCATTAAAAAAAGAACAAACACATATTGTTTTGGGCTATCGTGGTTTAAATATGTTTGATAAGCGGCGGTATGTACTACATGTTTTGCAATCAATTTTAGCGGGGCAAGGGGGCCGCCTTTTTGTCGAACTTCGCGATAAGGCGTCACTGGCCTATTCCGTTTCACCTATCAGGTTTGATGGCGTCGACACCGGATATTTTGGAACCTATATTGGCTGCTCTCCCGGCAAGGGAGCCAAGGCCATAGGCATGATGGAAATCGAACTCAAAAAAATAATGGAGAAAGCACCTGCCGAAGTGGAGTTAGCGCGCGCAAAAAGGTACCTAATTGGGCGACATGACATTGATCTTCAGGGCAATGGAGCCTTTGCATCGTCAATTCTGTTCAATGAGATTTATGGTATTTCAAGAAATGAAATTTTTGAGTTTCCCGATAGAATAAATCAAGTGGCAGCCAGTGAAGTGCGCGATTTGGCTAGTGCAATTTTTGGCTCGAGCTCGGTTTTGGTGGCGGTCGGAAGCCAATGTCCTTGGTGAGACTTTATTTTTTTATTTCAAACGCCCACTCGTTTTCGGACTTTCGTTTTATAACGTAAAGAATATTATCTATTCGTACTTCTTTTTGATCTTTTTTAATTATTATCGGCCAAGAGTTAATCATATATTCATCTTCGTCTACCTGAAAGGCCGTGCTTGATGCGCCATCAATCGTAATAGAAATCTTATTGAGATCTAGCTTTTGATTTTCTTCTTCAACAGACTTGGGATTTAGAGTGACAATATTTTTTTCAGAGTCCTGGACTGTTACTTTTAAACTTTCAGATGATATTTTTTTATACTTTATAGTAAATGTGTAATCGCCTGCAGGCCCGTCCATTTGGATATTTTTGATTTGAGCTTTTCCGTTCACCAGTGTAATTTGTGGAGGAAGCTTTATCTGGTATTTTTCGACAGTTTGTTCGAGACCCACATTCACCGCGTTGTTAAAATCTTCGATGAGGGAACCATATTTATCGCGCGCAGAAATTTCAAGGGTAATCATATCGCCTGGTCTGGGATAACGTGCGCTAGGTATTATTTGAAATTGAAAAAGCTCATCGGGTCTAACACGGATACTCAAGTTACCCTCCAGTGGCAACTTTCCGAGTTTTGGTGTAGACGCCTCAAATACAAAGTCGCCGGTCATATCTAAAAAAACAGAAAACGCAATAGAGTTGCCGCCTGCTCGGATGGACATTTTTTCTGATATGTTTTCGGTGGCACATTTTATGTCGGTAAAAGTCTTGGGGTGTTTGTTTGAGGCCTTGTGCTTAACTCTGACTGTGACTTCTTCTGTCGTTGGCACCTCGATTTTTTGACCACTCTTAGTTTTAACAATTACAGCAACACATTTTTTAACTAAAGAAATCGGCGGTCCCGAAAATACCATGGCCGTGGGAGCATTTGGCTTTGCGGTTTTACCATTGTCAGTGCAGGCGGAACAAAGCAGTAAAGTTAAAAATATAAAAAACTTTAGTCCAGACACCATAGTTAGATAGTGACGCAGAATTCTATCTATTACAATGGTGCTTGCTGGCGCCAACAGCAGAAGGCATAATTATTCAATGAAGCGAGACTCAGGATTCAGTATCGTGGAGCTTTTGACGACTCTCGCTATTGTATCTATTCTTACGAGTGTTGCAGCTTCCAATTACCAATGTATGGTACTTAACGCTTTAAGAGCAGAGGCGACCGTAGCACTGGGCGCCATTTATAAGGCCGAAAAAATTTATTTTCAAGAATACAGCACCTATACAGCGTGTATAAGGCAGGCTGGCTTTGAATATGATTTGGGCACTAAAAGGCATTTCAGCGTTGGCTTTGGCACATCATGGATTTTTAATAATTGTGGAACCGATTTTGCGACGTCTTGCGCGGTTTATGGCGCCTATGATACCCCATGCCTAGAGAAGGACACTTTGGGGAGTGAAATCGAAACAGCTTCTGACATTAATTATGCCGCCAATTCCCCGATTAAAGTTGGCGGAGCAGTGATTATCTCATTTTCTGAGAACCCTGTTCCCAAGGATGATTGGGAAAATCGTAGGAGTGTTGGCCTTGTTGACCGCGATTCCTTTTATGCAACCGCCTTTGCAGGGGCTGAAGGGGGCGCTAGCGCCATAGGTTTTTCTCATAGTGACTTGGGGATTGTTAATATGTGGCAGTATCCTTTGCCCTAATTTTATTCTGCCGTTTTCGTAATTGATAAATCCCGAGGCCACCCATCAATAGAGCTAACCATTGATAGAATCCCAAGCCGATAATATTCAAAGAAACCGACTCTCGCCAGAATTCAATGATAAAACGAAAAAAACCATAGGCCGCAAACAGGATAAAAAACCGCAGTCCGCTAAAAAGGTTTTTAGAATGGAACCTGAAAATTAAAATTAACAAAGAAAAAAGAAAGACGGACTCAATAACCTGGACCGGATAGCGCAAAACGCCATCGCCAAGATCAACTCCCCAATGTGAGTGCGTAGGTCTTCCAAAACAACAATGTTGGGCAATACAACCCAAGCGACCGATCGCCATTATTGCAATTGTGCCACGAGCAAAACTGTCGCTGGTATCGTATCTAACATTAAACAAATTCTTATATCCAGCCACTGCAAGGAAAGCTAAGATAAAGCCGCCAAGCACAGATTTTGGACCCAATAGAAATGCGTAAATTGCCGGCTGAAAACGGTAAGCGGGATCCCAAAAAAAATCCTGAATTTGAGAGTCGACATAGCCTTCTGCAAAAAAACCTGGAAGAGCGCTGCCCAAGAAGATGGCCACCGAAGATACCAACATCAGCGCTAATTTTTGACTTAATGCCATTGGCCAATAACGAGAATCCCACCACAGAAAAATAGCACCAACCAACAACGCTAATATTAAAAAAAACTGATGCCAAATCTGGTTGCCCGACATCAAAATTAAATCGTAGGAGTGCATCTTGAGAATTGTGGCATCCCTTTAAACTTATTGCCACCTTAAAGGAAGTTTGCTGCAATAGCGAATAGGGAGACCTCATGAATCTAAATGAAAGGAAAAGGCAACTGGGAATTAGCGAACATTCAGCTAAGTTTTTTCGGACTTTTTCAGAGAGCAAAGTAGAGTGTTACCTATGTCCAAGGCATTGTAAAATTTCTGATCAATCGCATGGATTTTGTGGGGTTCGTTTTAACAATAGTGGCAAACTAGTCACATTAAACTACGGCGTATCTGTACCCATTACTCAGGAAGTAATTGAAACCGAGGCCGTGCTCCACTTTGCCCCGGGTGCACCCATTCTATCTCTTGGAAATGTGGGCTGCATGCTTAACTGTGACTATTGTCATAATTGGCAAACATCTCAAACAAAACATGTTCGCGCCGAGGACTTTAAAACATATACGCCCCAAGAAATTGTACAAACGGCGTTGGACAAAAATATTAAAATTTTATCATGGACCTATAATGATCCCGTTGTGTGGCATGAGTTTGTTTATGATACAGCAAAGCTGGCAAAAGAAAACGGCTTGTTGAACCTCTACAAATCCGCATTTTATATTGGTCCCGAAGCTATCGATGAATTACATGAAGTCATCGATATTTTTAGTTTGTCTTTGAAGTCCATGAGTCCTGAGTTTTATCTTAAAGTAGCCAAAGGGCGGTTGCAGCCTGTTCTCGATGGCATTAAACAGGTCTATCGCTTTGGCGATCGCCATCTAGAGATAAGCAATCTCGTCGTCACTGAGCTCAATGACAACTTTGAAGATGTCAAAAGACTTGCGGACTGGGTTCTAACGAATCTCGATGAAAGCGTACCACTGCACCTCGTGCGCTTTCATCCAGACTACAAGTATCGAAATGTAGAAAGAACCTCGATTGATTTTTTAAAAAAAGCTCGAGACTTGGTGCTTTCTCTTGGCATTAAAAATTGTTATCTCGGAAACATTTTTGAGCAAGGCGAATGGCTCAATTCTAGGTGCCAGAGTTGTTCATCAATCTTGGTTGAAAGATTTGGAATGCAATCACGTTGGGTAAATTTGCGAAACGACGGCACCTGTAGGACGTGCGGGACGCTAAGCCCAATTAAAGTTCTTGCCGGCGAAACAAATCAATCAATAGCAGTTCCTGTCCATTCTTCGACTAACTATAAAAAAACCTCCCACTTTTGGCATGACGATATTAATTCGGCCCACATAGAATTATTTAATCGATCACCCGCTGAAGAAATAGTGGAGATCGAAGAAATTGGGGTGCCGGGCTTCAAATCCCTATCTTTAAAACCCAAAGAGTCATGGAGATTTTTATTTTCTCGCACAGATGCAGCTTCAACTGGGTTTTCAGTCAGCCGTTCGGACAAAGTGGATTTCAAATACAATGAACTCTTGGATCGCGCGCATTACCCCGTAAGGAGATCGAAAGATGAAAGAATCGACAAAGATTCTACACACGAAGCTGTCATTTGAAGGAGCAGCTCCTACCGTTACTCCTATTTTTCAAAACTCGGCTTTTTTGTCGACCTCGCCTCACTTTTATTCAAGAAAGTCGAATCCAAATTGTAACGAAGTTGAAGAAGTCATAAAACAAATCGAAAATTGTTCCCATGCTATAGCTGTGAACACTGGCATGGCCGCCATCAACCTTGTGCTTAAAATTTTAAAGCCGGGTGATCACGTTTTAATAAACGAACTCATCTATGGTTGCACCTATCGCTACATTACGGATTTCTGTGCCCACTATAATATGACACTTGATAAGGTCGATTTCGAAAATGAAAAAGGCTGGCTAGATAAAGTGACACCAAAAACACGAATGCTATTTTTTGAAACCCCAACAAATCCATTACTTAAAACCATAAACATTAAGAATATTTCTGAAAAAGCAAAGTCTAAGTCAAAGCAAGCTCTGATTGTCGTAGATAATACCTGGGCTACTCCATTTTTTCAAAAACCTTTGAACCATGGCGCCGACATTTGCGTGGTTAGTGCTTCGAAGTATTATGCCGGCCATTCTGACGTCATGGGAGGAGTAGTGACAACCAATAGCAAAGAGCTGGGTGACCAACTGGCTGCTTGGCGCTTTTATACTGGTGCAAATCTAGATCCCCATGCCGCGTGGCTCATTCGCCGCAGTCTACAGACCTTTCCGCTGCGCATGAAGGAGCATGAGCGAAAAATTAAAATTATGAGTTCCTTTTTATCCGAACAGCCGGCCGTTGCAAAAGTCTATATTCCCGAAATTGATGGTCACCAGTTGACGGGTTATGGCTGCATTCTCTTTATAGAGTTACATGATAAATATGAACCGCAAGTACTTACGTTTATGAATTCCTTAAAACTCTTCGACCGCGGAACGTCAATGGCTTCCGTAGTATCATCGGTCGCCCAGCCTTACAGTGGAAGTCATGCGTCTATGACGGAACACGAGAAATCAAAAGTGGGAATTAAAAAAACTCTTGTGCGCCTTTGTTTTGGCCTCGAGGACGAAGAAGATCTGGTAGCAGATATTAGCCAAGCTCTAAAGGCTCTTGCTTGATTTGGCTGTTTATATTCCCGGTGCTTCAGATATTAACCCTGAGCGCGGGGATTCAAGTGTTTTACGCTTATCCCGTTTTAGGTTGCGCCGCGCTTTTAATCTCCGCATTTTTTTTAAATTATTCAATTCATGTGACACTTCATGAATGTGTTCATCAGTATAAGACATCGCGAGTTTTTTCTCTGCCTTCGATCGCTCTGTCTTGGATTGCTGGATTACCTTTTGACGGTTATCGTCTCCACCACTTTAATCACCACGAATACAATAACTCACCTCAAGACTACTCCTCTACGCTTTCCCAAAAAGCCTTTTATTATAGTTTAGGGTGGCCCTACTTTCTTAATCTCGCCCGCCTGGGCATAAAACGAGGAATTATGGCCGGAACAGTTTCGCGGGTCATCCAAAAACGAATTTCACTTCAAAAGTGGTCACTTTTAGCGTTGCTGATAGGTCTTTACAATGTGAATCCCCTGGCCATGTTTTTTTATCTTTCTCATATTTATGTTGGTTGGGTATTCAGTACGTTTCAAAATTTTGTACAGCACTCCCCAAAAAGAAACGAGCCAACGACGACTTATCATAAAAAATGGTACAATAAATTGTTTTTTAATAATGGACTTCACTGGGAGCACCACGACAACCCGACATTGCCCTGGTCGCAAATTAAAGCGCGCTATAAAATGCATTTTAAACGCGAGTTATCATTAAACTTTCAAAACCGAACTATTTTAGGCCGACCTTTTAATGATTACTTGAATAATGAAATAGCAGCCCTTGGCCACATCGTTAGTGAGTGGACGGTTAAACTTGACGGTGATTTTTTGTTTGATAAAAAGGGACTACAACTCATCGTTGATGCCATTAAAAAATATCGAGGTTCTGCCGCCACGTTGAAGTTTAAACTCGTACTTGATGATGTTACCTACCGAGACTACTACTCTATAAGGGGCGACACACAATCGACGATAGATCTCCCCTGTTCGGCGGAACGTTTTTACGGCGAGGGAGACGAAATATTGGACCTTAATCTCCCGGTTGATATTAATAATATTCCCTATCCTTCTTCTTTGGCCCCAGCCGACAAAGGAAGTTTGCCACATGCACTACTCTTGCCTGTTATAACCGAGTTCGACATTTTATTTGCGCATCAAATCTTAATTCTGATTCAGTTAAAAGAGAGGGCGAGCCAGAACCTCACGGTATTGCTGAGGGCACTCTTTGTTCGTAAGTCAATTCCATACTCTATGAGAGTAGCGCTACTTTCTAATGTAATACAGAATGGGGCTGATGTTCACCCAACGGCTGTTATCGAAGGAAGTTTCGTTGAAAAAGGTGCGCGCATAGGGGCTCACTGTGTTGTGCGATTTAGTCATATCGCGAGTGACGCCCGACTTCACGATGGAGCCAAGGTGGAGCTCTCATATGTGGGTGCCAAAAGTTGGCTCATGCATGATCTCGTATTTTATCGCAGTTATACAGAAGACAACGTATTTTTAATTCATGGTCCTTATCAGTTTTCTGGATTTCATAGAAAAAGTGCAGCCTTTGCAACAATTCTTATGGACTATCGCCCCGACGCAAAACCAATACAGGTGAGCACGGATACTCATGTCTATCTTTATCAAGGCCGCTTTTTGGGCTCCATCTTAAAAGAGGGAGCAAAAACTTTGGGTGGTAGCCTCGTTGGCCCTGGGCTAGTTATTCCTCAGAATTCGTGGCTCAAAAGTCCGCCCGATAGTATTCACACAAAGGTAATATCGCAAAATCTTTAGCTGCGCCCTTGATGAATCAATTGTTATGGTTATTCAAATTTTTTTTATTGATTGCCGTCTCAAAACGAGAAAAACAAACCTCAAATCTAATTCCTAGACTTTTGATCGGGGTCTCTTTTACAAGGGCCACGGAAACTGTTAAAATAAGTCATAGATTATGCCGTTAGTTAGACAGAGGGATAATGTCAGATAAACAAGAACTACTAGAGATTAGTCTGAATCCATCGGTGTTCTTTTTGGAAAGGGTTAACGAGGCCATTTCGCAAAGAAACATTAATACTTATCCGGCCGTAAACACTTATTTGGCTAAACTCTTAGAGAAGTATATTGTTGCTGACAATTTATTTGACGAAAAAAGCGAGGGCACAAAAAGAACTCAAGGAACGCTGGCAGAATTATATTTGAGAGCATCCGGCGCCGACGGCGCACATAAAGTCGAAATCTTAAAAAAACTAGGTGAAACCTCACTATATATCAGCGGCTTCTTTGGGGATTCATTGCAACGAAAGTTGGTTGATCTCGACTATTACGTTAACATGGGAGGCACCGCCTATGCGGCACTCTCAGGCTATGTGAATGAAAATCCAAGTTCAAAAGTGTTTAAAGAAATCTCAGAGAAATTTGTCATGTTTGTCGATGTACTGGGCTACATTAGCGGAAAGACAAGCGATGGCTCAAATCAAAGCATCTTGCGTCTCTACGAAAAGTATATGCGCACAGGCTCAGAACTTGCGAGAGACCAAATACTAGAGAAGGGGCTTGCCCTTCCAGACGCAACACATAAGTTTTCCAAGCAATAAAGTATAGAGAAAGACAACGAGAAAAGGTAGCATCGACGATATGTTCAACATGGGGTTTTCAGAGATACTTGTCATTGCAATTCTAGCGCTGGTGTTTATTGGTCCCAAACAACTTCCTGAGGTAGCGCGCTCGCTAGCCCGAATGATAAATCAATTAAAGCGCTCTATGGGAGATGTCTCCAAAGATTTTTTTGAGCAAAAAAAAGAGGCCGACACTTGGGCCCGAGATTTTACCACTGACCTTTTAAGTGCCGCTAAAAAACTTGAAGAAGAAAAAGAAAAAATTGCAGAAATGACAAAACCAGACGACTTTTTGAAGAAAGAATAAACGACGTGGACCACATCGAGCTTCCAACAAGTGAGCCAGCTTCGCCAACCGAAAACCTCACTCACCATCTGACCGAACTCCGCGATCGAGTCGTTAATTGCGCCATAGTTGTTCTGGTGGGCGCGGGTATAAGTTACTATTACAGCGAGATTCTGTTTCGCTATATCAGACGACCAATAGCCGCATTCTTGCCGTCAGGCGGATTTGTGTTTTTAAACCCTGTCGACAAATTTGTTTCTTATGTTCAGGTATCTATTACGGCAGGCATTGTTTTAACCTGCCCACTTTGGTTGTATCAAGTTTGGAAGTTTATTGAACCCGGGTTAAAAGAGAATGAAAAAAAATATGGTCTATGGTTTATTTTTTTTGGAACCTTTCTCTTTATGGTAGGACTGTGTTTTGTTTATTTTTTAGTGTTGCCTATGGCGTTTGATTTCTTGCTGAATTTTGGAGGCAAAGAAGATAAGGCCATGATCACCATTAGCGAGTACCTTTCTTTTTTTACAACGACCATGTTAATTTTTGGGCTGATGTTCGAGATGCCCCTCGTTTTAACTCTCCTTGGAATTATGGGAATCATTGATAAAAAATTTCTAAAAGAAAAGCGCCGCTATGCGATTGTGGTTTTGGCAGTCGTGGCGGCTGTAGTAACGCCTCCGGATGTGTTAAGTATGTTCATGTTGTTGATTCCGATGATGTTTCTTTACGAAGTTTCAATTTTCACGGTCGGAATATTTGGCGATCAGTCCCAGTCGGAAATAACCTGAGAAGAAGAAAAAAAGTCGTGTAATGCTCGGCCATCTTTACGCATAACCGACAAAAAGTATCCAAAAAATAAAATAGCAGCTGAAAGCCACTTTCCAAAAAACTCACGAAATAATATTTGAATTAACCCCAAGTTTTCACCCGAGTAAAAGTCAACCACTCTTAGTCCCATAAACATTTTTCCAGGAGTAGCTCCAAAGCTGGAGTAAAAGGCTCCATAGTAGACATAGGCGATCAACAGTGCGGGCACACCAATAAATATTATATTGAATCTTATAAACCCGAGAATGCCATAGAAATATTCCTGTCGCGCGCCGTACCGAGAGAAAATAAAATAGAGCATAAAGCTAGAAAAAAACAAAAGGCTAGCAAGAACAACGAAATCCAATATCATCGCTATAAATCGTGATAATAGTGCGGCGGGCTCGCGATTAAATTGGCTGTATTGAAGCTCGCGAAGTCTCAAATTGTCACCGTTTCGCGATAGGCTCCGAATACAGATCGTAAGGTGTCAGAAATTTCACCCAAAGTAACCTTGGCGCTGACGGCATCAATAAAAAGGGGAATGAGATTTTCGTTGGTATCTGCCGCCGACTTAATTCTGGCCAAGTGCCCGTCAATAACTTTTTGATTGCGAGATTTTTTAAATTTTTTAAGCCGAGAAATTTGCTCTTTGCCTACCTTTTGGCTCAACTTGAAAACCGACTTATTGGGTGTCACATTGTTATCGACAAATTCATTTACGCCCACAATGATCTCGTCCTTTTTTTCGACCTGCAGCTGATATTTGTAGGAAGAGTTTTGAATTTCTTTTTGAATCCAGCCCGTTTCAATGCACTTGACAACTCCTCCAAGCGATTCAATTTTTTGAATATACTCCAAAGCACGTTTTTCGATGTCACTGGTTAAAGACTCAACATAGTACGAACCAGCCAGAGGGTCGACAACGTCCGCTACGCCAGACTCAAAAGCGATAATTTGTTGCGTTCGAAGAGCGATCCCAGCCGCTTTTTCTGTAGGGAGCCCCAGCGCCTCATCCATCGAATTAGTATGAAGACTTTGTGTGCCTCCCAAGACTGCGGCGAGGGCCTGAGTAGTAACTCGAACAATGTTATTCTCAGGCTGTTGCGCCGTGAGCGAGCAGCCAGCTGTCTGCGTGTGAAATCGTAACATCATAGATCGATCATCCTTTGGATGAAAGCGCTCAAACATGATTTTAGCCCAAAGTCTTCTCGCTGCGCGAAACTTGGCGATTTCTTCAAAAAAACCATTATGAACATTAAAGAAAAAACTCAGCCGCGGAGCGAAAGAATCAATATCTAGGCCGCGATCAAGCGCCGCTTGTACATAAGTGATGCCATTGGCCAAAGTAAACGCAACTTCTTGAACTGCTGTGCTACCCGCCTCACGAATATGATAACCAGAAATGCTAATAGTATTCCACTGGGGAACGTGCTTACGACAATAGTCGATGATGTCAGTGATGATACGAAGGCTTGGGCCCGGAGGATATATATACGTCCCGCGAGCTATGTATTCCTTAAGCAAATCATTTTGTACGGTTCCATTAATTTTATCTAAAGCAATTCCTCGCTTTTTGGCGACGGCAATATAAAGTGCCAACAATATTCCGGCCGTGGAATTTATGGTCATAGAGGTTGAAATCTTTTCTAAGGGAAGACCTTTTAACAAAAGCTCCATGTCTTCAATTGAACTAATAGCCACGCCTACTTTGCCCACTTCTCCTGTAGACATAACGTGGTCGGAGTCGTAACCCATTTGCGTAGGTAGGTCGAAGGCGACGCTAAGACCAGTCTGCCCTTTATTTAATAAAATTTTATAGCGCTCGTTGCTTTCTTTGGCGGAGCCAAAGCCCGCGTACTGTCTCATGGTCCAGAGGCGCCCACGATACATCGTTTCTTGCACTCCCCGTGTAAATGGAAACTTTCCGGGAGCTGAAAGCTCAGTTTCTAAATTAAGTTCAGCAATGTCGCTGGCAGAATAGAGGTCTTTGACGCCGATTTGGCTTTGAGTTTCAAATTTTGATTTTCTCACTTTGATTTTTCAAATGAAATTAGGGCGGCCCCAGACTCTACTACATCGCCCTCTTTAACAAAAACTTTTTTTATCAGCGCGGCTTTAGGAGAACGAATCTCATTTTCCATCTTCATCGCCTCCATGATTAAAAGTGGCTGATCTTTTTTTACTTCTTTGCCCTCTTCTGCAAAAACTTTAGTGATCTTTCCGGGCATTCCAGCAGAAAGCTTGTCGCTGCCGACAAGGCCACCGTCTTGCTTTAAGCTTTCGTGCAAAAGCATTTCGTCGTTAAAAATCTTAATCACACGATAGGAGCCGCGGGCATAAACAGTGTAGTCAGTGCCAGAGCCTACGACATCAAAAACATAAGATGAGTTGTTATGAATAAAACTGATGGCATTGTCTAACTCTAGAAAACTAGACTTTGGCATCTCGTAGTGCGACCAATCTTTGGTTTCGGGCTTGAGGCTTATGGACCAATGAGTTCTGGTCTCATTGACATTGATTTCCCACTTAATTCCTTTTTGTTCAGCTTGAAAGTACATTCGCTAGTTCCTCAGGCCTTTTAATCGAGCCATGTCTTTCCAGCGAGTCGTAATTTTTAGACGACTGGTGTCTTTTGACTTGCGATCATTGTAGGCCGTTATGGCCGCAGCAATTAAAAACGACTCATCTAGAACAAATCTAAATATATCTGGGTTAACAGATATTTCTTTTTCGACGAATTGAGTTGTGTAGTGTCCGTCAATAAAGGTCGGGTGTTGGAGAATGGTTCTCAACAACACAATATTGGTTTTAATTCCAGTCATGTTAGTTTCTAAGAGGGCGCGTTTCATTCTTTGGATACAAACTTCGCGATTGTCGCCCCAAACAATAACCTTTGCGATCATGGGATCATATTCCATAGGAACGGTACTGCCGGGATACGCATAGCCGTCCACTCTAATAAAGGGACCCTGGGGATTGCGACAGCGCCGAATGGTTCCTGGGCTTGGTATAAAAGTCACCGGGTCTTCAGCGCAAATTCGACACTCTATCGAATGCCCCGTTTGTTTAATCTCGCTCTGTTTAAAACTCAATGGGCGGCCAAGTGCTACGAATATTTGTTCTCGCACGAGATCTATGCCGGTCACCATCTCTGTAATCGGGTGTTCCACTTGAAGACGCGTGTTCATCTCCATAAAGAAAAAATCTTTAGTTTTGTTGTCAAAAATAAACTCAAAAGTTCCAGCACCAATATAACCTATGGCCTTTGCGGCTCTTACTGAAATTTCACCCATTTTTTCACGAATCTCCGGCGGCAAAGAGGGACTGGGAGACTCTTCGATTACTTTTTGGTGACGTCTTTGAATTGAACATTCTCGCTCGTAAAGGTGCACAACATTGCCCTGGCTATCCCCAAAAATTTGAATTTCGATATGTTTGGGGTTGCCAATATAGCGTTCAATGTAAACAGTATCATCTTTAAAAAAATTGAGGCCTTCAGACTTAGCGGCCCTTAAGGCGCTAGGAAGATCTTCGATTTTGTGAACAATTCGCATGCCTTTGCCGCCACCACCCGACGAGGCTTTTATTATAACTGGCAGGCCAATTTTTTGTGCGACCTTTGTGGCCTCTTCCTCTGTTGTTACCGGTCCGGGGCTACCTGGAACTATCGGAACGCCGGCCTCTTGCATAATTTTACGGGCATTTAATTTATCACCCATAGCTTCTATGTTTTCAGGAGTAGGACCAATAAAAACCAGATTTTCTTTTTTTAAGGCGCGAGCAAAATCTTCATTTTCACTCAAAAAACCATAGCCCGGGTGTACGGCCTCTGCTCCCGCTTTTTTGCAGACATCGATTATTTTTGCGATATTTAAATAGGACTCTTTACTTGGTGTCGGGCCAATATGGTAGGCTTCATCAGCCAGTGCTACATGTAAACTATTTCGATCGGCGTCACTGTAAACGGCCACCGAACCAATACCTAACTCACGACAAGCGCGAATTACGCGAAGAGCAATTTCACCACGATTTGCGACCAGTATTTTTTTAAACATCAATATCGTCCTATAGTGGTATGTTCCCGTGTTTTTTCGGTGGATTGGAATCTTTTTTATTTTTTAACATTTCAAGGGACTGAATTATTCGTGAGCGGGTCATCGCGGGCTCAATGACTTCATCAATATAACCAAGTTCAGCCGCGATATAGGGATTATTAAATTGTTCTTCATAAGCCCGTGTTAGGTTGGCCCTTTCCGTCTCTGTATTTTTTGCACCTGCGATTTCGCTTCTAAAAATAATATTAACGGCACCCCCAGCGCCCATTACGGCGATCTCGGCGGTGGGATATGCAAAGTTGATGTCTCCGCGCAGATGTTTTGAGCTCATCACATCGTAGGCGCCGCCATAAGCTTTTCTGGTAATAATTGTGATTTTGGGTACCGTTGCTTCGGCGTAGGCGTAAAGAAGTTTGGCACCGTGAGTGATGATGCCATTCCACTCTTGATCGGTGCCAGGTAAGAACCCGGGAACATCAACAAAGGTAACGATTGGAATATTAAAAGCATCACAAAAACGAATAAAACGTGCCGCCTTAATGCTAGCCTGAATATTTAAACAGCCCGCCAAAACCTGGGGCTGATTGGCAACCACACCCACCGAGCGACCATTAAACCTCGCAAAGCCCACAATAATATTTTTTGCCCAATGCTGGTGGACTTCCAAGAAATAGCCTTCGTCGACTACTATTTTTATGAGATTTATCATGTCATATGGTTTTTTTGGGCTGTCCGGAATGATAGAGTTAAGTTCCACGTCGACACGATTAGATTTATCTTTGGTAGGCAATATAGGTGGGTCGTCCACATTGTTTGGAGGTAAAAAGTTAAGTAATTCTCGTATAAGGAGCAAACAGTGTTTGTCATCTTCTGCTAAAAAATGACAGACGCCCGATTTTTGACTATGAGTGCTTGCGCCCCCTAGTTCTTCCATAGAAACTTCTTCTTGAGTCACAGTTTTAACAACATCGGGTCCGGTCACAAACATGTAACTGGTGTTTTTAACCATAAAAATAAAATCCGTAATACTGGGACTATAAACGGCGCCTCCAGCACACGGGCCCATAATAGCGCTTATCTGTGGCACTACACCTGAACTTGTGACGTTTCTTAAGAAGATATCGGCGTAGCCGCCGAGTGACTCTACACCCTCTTGAATTCTGGCTCCACCAGAGTCATTAAGTCCGATAATTGGAATTCCATTCTTAACTGCAAGGTCCATGATTTTAATAATTTTATTGGCCTGAGTTCGAGACATGCTGCCGCCAAAAACCGAAAAATCTTGGCTGTATAAATATACGGCCTTGCCGTTGATAGTACCAAAGCCAGTAACGACACCATCGCCGAGAAATTTCTTTTTATCCATTCCAAAATTGGTTGAGCGATGGGTCACTAGGCGATCAAGTTCAACAAAGCTTCCGGGGTCGACTAATATTTCGACGCGTTCTCGGGCAGTGAGCCGGCCAGCCGTCTTATGTTTTTTAATTTTATCAAGGCCTGCGCCACGAAGGGCCTCAGCATTTTTTAGTTCGAGGATTTTTAACTTATCAGCGGTTGAGGGGGGCGCTATCTGTTCGTTCATTATGCTCCTTTGGGTTTCAGGGATAGCTTCGTCCATACATGCGCGGGAAAGGAATCGTTTCGCGAATGTGACCTAGGCCGCAGATCCAAGAAACAGTCCTCTCTAGTCCCAAGCCAAATCCCGCATGCGGAAAGCTGCCAAATTTTCGTAAATCTAGATACCACTGAAAGTGTTCTTCGCTCAGTTTATGTTCTTGAATTTTTGTACGAAGTTTTTCGATATTTTCTTCGCGCTGCCCGCCGCCAATAACTTCACCAAATCCCTCTGTGGCAATCAAATCACAGCTCATACTAAAAGTAGGATCTTCAGGGTCCTCTTTCATGTAAAAGGCTTTAATGGCGGTGGGAAAGTGGTGCACAAATACTGGTTTTTCAAATTTGGAACTTATAATGGCCTCATCAGGTGCACCGAAATCATCGCCAATAATAAATTCAGGATTTTCTTTTTTTATGATTTGAGCAGCTTCTTTATAGTGAACTCGGGGAAAGGGTCCCTTGATTTTTTGCAACTGCTCGGTGTTTCTTTCAAGCGTAATAAGCTCTTCTTTTTTGTTGGTAAGGGTTCGTTGAACTATATATTCAACGAATTGCTCGGCAAGCTCCATGTTGTCATAAAGGTCATTGAACGCAACTTCGGGCTCTACCATCCAGAACTCAATAAGGTGACGACGCGTTTTTGATTTCTCAGCGCGAAAAGTAGGGCCAAAACAATAGGCCTTGCCAAAGGCGGCGGCGGTAGCTTCCATATAAAGCTGACCACTTTGAGAGAGAAAGGCCTTCTCATCAAAATATTTAGTTTCAAAAAGTGTAGACGTGCCCTCGCAGGCATTGGGCGTAAAAATCGGCGCATCGGTTAAAGTAAACCCTCGACCATCAAAAAAATCTCTGATGGCACGAATAATTTCAGCTCGAACTCGCATTACGGCATGTTGACGTTTTGAGCGAAGCCAGAGGTGCCTATTGTTCATTAAAAAGTCAGGTCCATGTTCTTTAGGGGTTATTGGGTAATCTACAGACTTGCCTATAATTTCAAAATTCTTTGCAGTGAGTTCGTACCCACCCGGACTGCGTTTTTCTTCGCGAACGGTACCGGTCACTTTTACACTGGTTTCTTGGGTGATCTGCTCAAAAGTATTAAATGCCGACTCTTCACATTCGCCATTAAAATAAACACATTGGCAAAGTCCCGTCCCGTCCCGTAAAAGCAAAAACTTAATTTTTCCTGAAGAACGAACATTATAGGCCCAGCCTTTTAATTCAACAGTTTGGCCCACGTATTTTTTGAGGTCTTCTATATAGTAACGCATGAAGAAAAATAGTTACCATGCACCTAATCTAAAATCAATTAGTGAGTCATTAAGTACGAGAGAGCTTGTGGAAGATTAAGTCTACCTCGTGAGCTAACGGGATATTGAACCTTAGTCACTGAGGAAAGCAGCGCCTGCTTAATTTGTAGGTAGCTGGCGGTAGGCCTTGCGCTCCAAAGTAATGCTGCGGCCCCGACAACAAATGGAGTAGACATGCTGGTTCCGCTCATAACCGAATTTGAGCTACCTAAATAAGTGCTTAAGATGTCGGCCCCAGGCGCCATTAAATGCACATTTAAGGAACCAAAATTAGAGAATTTCGACATGGCATTGTTCGAGTCTATCGAACCAACCGTAATTTGATTTTCTAAGTTAAACGAAGCTGGAAATTGCAGAAATTTATCCACGTTGACGCCGTCGTTTCCAGCGGCGGAAACAAATAAAATTCCGGCGGAGGCAAGGGCTTGAATCTTTTCTCTCAAAAATACCGAACACGCAGCGCCGCCCCAACTGGCGTTAACGACCTTTGCGCCGCGGCTTTTCGCATAATCAAGAGAAAAAATCGCGTCGCTAATGTAACCGCCGCCTGATCTGTCAATAAAACTAATAGGAATAAGTTTTGCTCGCGGCGCAAGTCCTTTAGGAAAAAACTCGTCGTCCGTGTGTTCAGCCAGAATTATCCCGGCAACATGAGTGCCATGTCCCATCAAGTCGTTTACATCGGCTTGATTTGAGGCGAAGTTCCAGCCATAAGCGTCATCTATTTTTCCGTTGCCGTCGTCATCAATACCTAACGCTCCCTTGAACTCTTTATCGTTAACAGCAATGCGAGATCTAATTTGGTCGTGATTTAATTCAACACCAGAGTCTATGACGGCAACCAAAACGTCAGAGCCAAAAATATTTTGGTTCCACAGAGATTCTGCTTCGACATTTTCAATTCCCCACAAACCGTTTTCGGTAACGGCCGAAGGCAAAACATTGTTGTCAATGGTGATGCGATAATTGGGCTCTGCTTGGAGCACGCCGGTTAGGCCCTCAAGTGATCTTTCAACAGAAATTTCGCCCGTGTATTTTTGCACGAGGTATTGATTTTTTACCACCTGTGATTGGCATTGAGCGGAAGACTCATGAAATTCAAAACGAGTTCGTGATTCTGTCGGACCACAGCCAACCAGATAAAAAACTAAACTAACCCCGAATAGCCACTGTTTAACATCCATGTCATATGTATGTCGCCATTAACAGGGATATCGGTTAGTCGAGATTGTAGTTCTCCAGGAATACTGTCCTTTTAACTTTTCAGCGATTCTGTCCTCTATCGGCATCATGCTGCTAGTCTTTTAGCCTGATGTATTTTTATTAGT